>NZ_JAKCMV010000054.1 GCF_021440515.1 Enterobacter asburiae
GCCGCAGCCGTCGCCTGCTTCACGCTTTCAGCCACAGGCGCCACGGTCGGTGTGGGATCAACAGGCGGAACAGACACAGAAGGCGTTTTGATAACAGGTTCCTGCACCGGCTCCGGTACGGGCTGATACCAGGCAGCAAGCTGCTCGCGCTCGCGGGCACGGCGCTCTTCCACCTCTTCGAAGTAATACATTGGAGGACGCGTCGCTTTCGTTTCCTCGAGCACTTCTGGTTCAGGCTCGACGTACGGCTGCTCCGGTTCAACGTGCTCAGGAACATATTCCTGATACGGCTGTGCGACCGGTTGCTCGTACTGTGGAGGGCTCTGCGGTTCGTACGCAGGCTCCGGCTGATAAGGCTGCTGCCACTGTTCCTGCTGCACCGGCACGTAGCTTTCCGGTTCAGGGGCAATAACAGGCTCCGGCGTATGCACGCCAGGCGCGGTCTGCCAGTCGACCTGAGGCTGCTGGATAGCAGACTCCGGTGCGGGCACCTGCGCAGAAGGCATCACCGCTTCAACCGGGGCAGCATAAACCTGCGCTGCCGTTGTCGCTGCTGCTGCGGCGGCAACCGGTTCTGTGACTGAATGACCGTTTAATAGCGGATCGTATTCGTCGAAATCACCCGGCATCGCACGGTTACCGGAGAAGAGAACATCATCAGGATCCACGGCGGCACCGGCCGCGCGGTATTCCACCTGTTCCTCTTCGTCCATGCGTTTGCCCGAGAAGAGCGCGGCATCGGTTTTGCGCCCAAGCGGGTTGGCGAATTTCTCGGCTACGCGCTGACGACGTGCCAGCGCACCGCGCAGAATGCGAGCACGACGGGATTCACGACGCTGCACGGGGGCTTCGTCGTCGTCTTCGTATTCGTCCTCATACTCGTCTTCATCGACCCAGGTGTCATCGCGACGGGTACGATTGCTGGCGAAGGTTAAAAGCGTAAGGATAAAGCTGCCGATCTTCTCGGCGATACTCACCCATGACCAGCCGGTGAACAGCGTCAGGCCAGCAGCCCAGATGCAGAGCAGCGTCAGCGTGCCACCGCTGCTGTGCAGCATCGGCTGCAACGCAGAACTCAGCAGGCTGCCGATCACCCCACCGGAGGCGAAGTACCAGATATCATCGGCGTTAATCGCCGCCAGGCCGCATGACGTGAGGATCAGCGCCAGCGCGCCTATCAGACGTAGCGAAACCGCAAAGTAATCGATGTAGTCATCGTTTTGTCGATGTCGCCAGGCGAACCAGCATCCGCCAATAATAATGACGGGAATGGTGTAGGCCATCACACCGAAAATGAAAAAGAGAGTGTCCGCAAGCCAGGCGCCGGGAACGCCGCCTAAATTATGGATAGGCTCATGCCATGCGGTTTGTGACCAGCTGGGATCTGAGGGATTGAAACTGAGTAAGGCTGCCATCAGCCAGACGGCAAAAAGGGCAATAACAATCAGCAACGCCTCAAGGAGCCGACGTCCGCTGCTTAGCTTCGATAATGTGACTTCTTTGTCTTCAGTATATTCCTGGCTCAAGAAAGGCTCTCCAGGTATCAGGCATTTCCTGCCTGTTTGCTAAAACGGACAACAGCGCCGGGTATCCCCGGCACTGTTGCTGTATGGATTAACAGGAGTGTAATCAAACTACGCTGATTTTGCACCTGTTCCGTGTTAGCGCGTCTTAATAACCAGACGATTGCTCTGTTTGACCTCTTCCATCACCACATAAGTACGGGTGTCGTTCACGCCTGGCAGACGCAGCAGGGTTTCACCCAGCAGCTTACGGTAGGCGGACATATCAGGCACACGGGTTTTCAACAGGTAGTCGAAATCGCCGGAAACCAGATGACACTCTTGAATTTCTTCAAGTTTTTGTACAGCGGCGTTAAATTGCTCAAACACATCTGGCGCACCACGATTCAGAGTAATCTCAACAAATACCAGAAGTGAGGCATCCAGATAATGCGGGTTCAGCAGAGCCGTATAGCCCTGAATAAAACCCTGTCTTTCCAGTCGGCGCACACGCTCAAGGCATGGCGTCGGGGAAAGTCCCACACGTTTTGAAAGCTCGACGTTGGAAATACGCCCATCCTTTTGCAATTCATTAAGAATGTTACGATCGATACGGTCGAGATCTTTGCCAGGGCGCTTCTTGCTATCTACCATTATTATTGTCTCTCTGTATTCCTTCCCTACTCCTGCCTGGACCCTGTGCACATCACTGTTCAGAGCCTGTACCCGTTATTCATCGCATCGACTGTTTATGTAATTTACGCGATGCGGATTCGGGTTCGATGGTAAGAAGACCGTTGCCGAACGGCAGTCACCGACATCACGTATGGCGTCTGTCCACGCCATGCGTAGATTTCACTGACCCGGTAAAAATGGCATTTACGTGCATACCTATGCGGCACACGCGTAATGCGTTTTTTTTCTTCCTTGAATGTTTTCGCAAAAGCGCAGGGGATTGTCAAAGCAAAACATCGTTTTTTAGTACAACATGCCAGATATTCATTACGGTAGGTCGTAAATCCTCATTTTATTGCCTTATAAACAACCGGTTTTCAGTAGAAAGCGTTATGCTAAAACGCGTAATCCATCGCCCGTGTCTATTGCACATATTGATATCAAAACTGCTGCGCTCTTTTTTTACGGCAACAAATTCCCTACAATCCAGCCCAATGTCTGCCAACAACAATGGGGATCTCATGGGCACGGCCAAACACAGTAAGCTGCTAATTCTTGGTTCTGGACCTGCGGGATATACCGCGGCGGTCTATGCTGCACGCGCTAATCTGCAACCGGTATTGATTACCGGCATGGAAAAAGGCGGTCAGCTGACCACCACCACCGAAGTCGAAAACTGGCCAGGGGATCCAAACGACCTGACCGGGCCGCTGCTGATGGAACGTATGCATGAACATGCGGCCAAATTCGAAACCGAAATTCTCTTCGACCACATTAATAAGGTTGACCTGCAAAACCGTCCGTTCCGTCTGACGGGCGACAGCGGCGAATACACCTGCGATGCGCTGATCATTGCCACCGGTGCGTCCGCGCGTTATCTCGGCCTGCCGTCTGAAGAAGCGTTCAAGGGCCGCGGCGTTTCTGCCTGCGCAACCTGCGATGGTTTCTTCTACCGTAACCAGAAAGTGGCGGTAATTGGCGGCGGCAACACGGCAGTAGAAGAGGCGCTCTATCTGGCGAACATCGCGTCTGAAGTTCACCTGATTCACCGTCGCGATACCTTCCGCGCGGAGAAGATCCTGATCAAACGTCTGATGGATAAAGTGGCGAGCGGCAACATCGTGCTGCACACCAACCGCACGCTGGAAGAGGTAACGGGCGATCAGATGGGCGTTGCGGGTCTGCGTCTTCGCGATACCCAGAACACCGACAACGTGGAATCACTGGAAGTGGCGGGCCTGTTCGTGGCTATCGGCCACAGCCCGAACACCGCTATCTTTGACGGTCAGCTGGAGCTGGAAAACGGCTACATTAAGGTGCAGTCCGGTATTCACGGCAACGCGACACAGACCAGCATTCCTGGCGTCTTCGCTGCCGGTGACGTGATGGACCACATTTATCGTCAGGCGATCACCTCCGCAGGCACCGGCTGTATGGCCGCGCTGGATGCTGAGCGCTATCTGGACGGACTGGCCGAGCAAAGTAAATAATCTTTACAAGTCAGTAACAAACGTAAATTAAGGCGGCGATAAGTCGCCTTTATTGTCTCCCCGTTGTACCATTGCGCAGCCCAATTCTAATAACGTCACCTGCAAAGTACGCAATGGAAAAAACCCGTCAACAAGAGTTAACACGCTGGCTGAAACAGCAAAGCGTTCTTTCCCGCCGCTGGCTGAATATTTCCCGTCTTCTGGGGCTTATCAGCGGTCTGTTGATTGTTGCCCAGGCATGGCTGCTGGCCCGCATTCTCAATCATATGATCATGGAGAACATCCCGCGCGAAGCGCTTCTGCTGCCGTTTATCGTACTGATCCTGATTTTCATTCTGCGCGCCTGGGTCGTCTGGCTGCGCGAGCGCGTCGGGTTTCACGCCGGACAGCACATTCGCTATGAAGTCCGCCGTCAGGTTCTTGACCACCTGCACGAGGCCGGTCCGGCCTGGATCCAGGGGAAGCCTGCCGGGAGCTGGGCCACGCTTATCCTCGAACAAATCGATGATATGCATGATTATTATGCCCGCTATATTCCGCAGATGGCGCTGGCCGTGTGCGTGCCGCTTCTGATTGTTGCCACGATTTTCCCGTCAAACTGGGTTGCGGCGCTGATCCTGCTCTGCACTGCCCCGCTCATTCCGCTGTTTATGGCGATGGTGGGTATGGGCGCAGCGGATGCGAATCGCCGTAACTTCCTGGCGCTGGGCCGCCTGAGCGGGCATTTCCTCGACCGCCTTCGCGGGATGGAAACCTTACGTATCTTCGGACGCGGCGAGGCTGAAACCGAAAATATTCGCCTCGCCTCGCAGGATTTCCGCCAGCGCACGATGGAAGTATTGCGTCTGGCCTTCCTCTCCTCCGGCGTGCTCGAATTCTTTACCTCGCTGTCGATTGCGGTCGTGGCGGTTTACTTTGGTTTTTCCTATCTGGGTGAACTTGATTTCGGCCATTACGGCACAGGCGTCACGCTGTCGGCGGGGTTCCTGGCCCTGATACTGGCGCCGGAGTTCTTCCAGCCGCTGCGCGATCTGGGAACCTTCTATCATGCGAAGGCGCAGGCCGTTGGCGCTGCCGACAGCCTGAAAACCTTCCTTGAAACGCCGCTCGCCCATCCGGAACGCGGCGACGTGACGCTGAACACTAACGAACCCGTATCCGTTGAAGCCGTCGATTTCTCCGTGGTATCGCCCGAAGGCAAGGTGCTCGCGGGGCCGCTGAACTTCAGGCTGGAAGCGGGACAGCGCGTCGTACTGGTCGGGACCAGCGGTTCGGGCAAAAGCTCGCTGCTAAACGCCCTGTCCGGCTTTATGGCCTATACCGGCAGCCTGCGCATCAGCAACGTTGAACTGCGCGAGCTTGATCCGGACGCGTGGCGTAAGCAGCTCAGTTGGGTGGGTCAAAACCCGCAGCTGCCTGCTGCTACCCTTCGTGAAAACGTGCTGCTTGCCCGCCCTGATGCCCGCGACGACGAGCTGCAATCGGTGCTTGACCGCGCCTGGGTTAGCGAGTTTTTACCGCTGCTTCCACAGGGCGTGGATACCGTCGTAGGCGACCAGGCGGCAGGTTTATCCGTCGGCCAGGCCCAGCGTGTTGCCGTGGCGCGCGCCCTGCTTAATCCGTGTCAGCTCATGCTGCTGGATGAACCCGCCGCAAGCCTGGATGCCCACAGCGAACAACGCGTGATGGATGCGCTGAACGCCGCCTCGCTGAAGCAAACCACGCTGATGGTGACCCACCAGCTCGAAGGGATCGCCGACTGGGATCGGATTTGGGTCATGGAGAATGGTCATATTGTCGAGCAAGGCGATTATGCCTCTCTCGTTGCCGCGCAGGGGCCGTTTGCCTCCCTGCTGGCCAGTCGTCAGGAGGACATCTGATGCGCGCCCTGCTGCCTTATCTTGCCCTTTATAAACGCCATAAGTGGATGCTGACGCTAGGCATTGTGCTGGCCATCATCACGCTGCTTGCCAGCATAGGGTTACTGACGCTATCGGGCTGGTTTTTATCGGCTTCGGCTGTGGTCGGCACCGCCGGGTTGTACAGCTTTAACTATATGCTCCCGGCCGCTGGCGTACGCGGTGCGGCGATAACCCGTACCGCCGGACGTTATTTTGAGCGTCTGGTCAGCCACGACGCGACGTTCCGCGTGCTTCAGCACCTGCGTATTTACACCTTCAGCAAACTGCTGCCCCTCTCCCCTGCCGGGCTGGCGCGTTTTCGACAGGGTGAACTGCTTAACCGTGTTGTTGCGGATGTCGATACGCTGGATCACCTTTATCTGCGCGTCATTTCGCCGCTCACCGGGGCGTTTGTCGTCATTGTGGTGGTCACGCTCGGGCTGTGTATGCTCGATGTGACGATTGCTCTTACCCTCGGCGGCATCATGCTGCTGACGCTTTTCCTGCTGCCACCGCTGTTTTACCGTGCCGGTAAGCCGACCGGGGAAAATCTCACGCGTCTGCGCGGGGAATATCGTCAGCAGCTGACCTCGTGGCTACAGGGCCAGGCTGAACTCACCATTTTCGGTGCCAGCCAGCGTTACCGCGCCCGTATGGAAAGCACCGAGCTGAACTGGCATGAAGCCCAGCGCAGACAGTCTGAGCTGACGGCGTTTTCACAGGCGCTGATGATGTTGATCGGCGGGTTTGCCGTCATCGCAATGCTCTGGATGGCCTCCGGCGGCGTGGGGGGCGATACCCAGCCCGGCGCGCTCATTGCGCTGTTTGTCTTCTGCGCGCTGGCCGCGTTTGAAGCGCTGGCACCCGTGACCGGGGCATTCCAGCATCTCGGACAGGTTATCGCGTCGGCTTTACGCATCACGCAGATTGCCGAGCAAGAGCCTGAGGTGAAGTTCTCTGAATCGCAAACGCCCGTGCCTGAGCAGGTTTCACTATCGCTCCGCAACGTGGTGTTTGCCTATGACAAGCAGGCGCAAAACGCGCTGGATGGGATCACGCTTTTGGTTTCTGCTGGCCAGCGCGTTGCAATCCTGGGCCGCACGGGCTGCGGGAAATCCACGCTGTTACAGCTTTTAACCCGCGCATGGGATCCCCAGCAGGGTGAAATCGTCTTCAACGATACGCCGCTGAACGCCTTTAGCGAGCAGGCGTTGCGTAAAACGGTCAGCGTTGTACCGCAGCGCGTGCATCTGTTTAGCGCTACGCTTCGGGATAACCTGCTGCTCGCCAAACCGCAGGCGAGCGATGACGCGCTTTACGCCGTGCTCGAACAGGTCGGGCTGCACAAGCTGCTTGAGGATGACGGGCTGAACAGCTGGCTCGGTGAAGGGGGTCGTCAGCTATCGGGGGGTGAACTCCGCCGCCTGGCGATCGCGCGCGCCCTCTTGCATGACGCGCCGCTGATGCTGCTGGACGAACCGACGGAAGGACTGGACGCGACCACCGAGAGCCAAATCCTTGATTTACTGGCGAACGTAATGGCCGGTAAAACGGTGCTGATGGTGACGCACCGCCTGCGCGGGCTGGCGAATTTCGACAAGATTATTGTGATGGACAATGGACACATTATTGAGCAAGGTAGTCACGCAGAACTGTTAGCGAAACAAGGTCGCTACTACCAGTTTAAACAGCGTCTGTAGACTATATTTGTAACGTTCCTTACTCGCGTACTGGAGTTTTGCTGTCATGCGCCTGGTCCAGCTTTCTCGTCATAATATTGCGTTCCCTTCCCCGGAGGGGGCGTTGCGTGAGCCTAACGGGCTGCTGGCGCTGGGCGGCGACCTCAGCCCTGCCCGGCTGTTGATGGCTTACCAGCGCGGCATCTTCCCCTGGTTTTCACCCGGCGATCCGATCTTATGGTGGTCGCCCGATCCCCGCGCCGTGTTGTGGCCGACGCAGTTTCATCTTAGCCGCAGCATGAAGCGTTTTCACAGCAAATCCCCCTACCGCGTGACGCTGAATCACGCGTTTGATCGGGTCATTGAAGGGTGCGCTGGCGATCGTCATGAAGGCACCTGGATCACCCGCGATATCATCACCGCTTACCACCAGCTGCATGAGCTTGGATACGCGCACTCCATAGAGGTGTGGGACAAGAGCGAGCTGGTCGGCGGCATGTACGGCGTGGCGCAAGGCGCGCTGTTCTGCGGTGAATCGATGTTCTCCCGCGCGGTTAACGCGTCAAAAACCGCGCTGCTGGTTTTTTGTCAGGAATTCGCCGCTCGTGGCGGCCAGCTGCTGGATTGTCAGGTACTTAACGAGCACACCGCCTCGCTTGGGGCAGTTGAAATCGCCCGGCGTGACTACATCAGCCATCTGGAGCGTTGTCGTCAGGAGAAGCTCCCGCGCGACTTTTGGATACCCAGAACGCTCTTTATGCCCAATGCCTAAATGTTTTACCGCATATTTTTTATGAGGGTGTTATAATTACGCCGCAGAGTAGCTTCTGCCTGTTGCCCCGCCGCCGTTTGGGATTTCTTCGCTTCAGATAACGTCCTGACGTTTTCTAGTCGTTTCCCCTTTACGAATGCGCTTCTCGTGCGGTTAAACCGTGACGCTTGGGCAATGCGCCGAAACTGTTTTGCTGCGTTTTAAACGCGCAATTCTTTACTTAATTGAGGAATTTCGGCATTATCTTGCCGATTCAAAACTTGGTAGTGATACCCCAGAGGATTAGATGGCCAAAGAAGACAATATTGAAATGCAGGGTACCGTACTTGATACGTTGCCTAACACCATGTTTCGCGTAGAACTGGAAAACGGTCACGTGGTAACTGCGCACATCTCCGGTAAAATGCGCAAAAACTATATCCGCATTTTAACGGGCGACAAAGTGACTGTTGAACTGACCCCGTACGACCTGAGCAAAGGCCGCATTGTCTTCCGTAGTCGCTAATTGTTTTCGCCTGTAATGGCAGATGAATATTTAAAAGGTTGGGATTATCCCGGCCTTTTTTTATTTGTGGCTTTAATTCTGAGCTGGCATAAAAAAACCGGGCATTTGCCCGGTTTTTAACACTAACTTTTAACTCAGTGAGCCGCTTCCGGCTTATGCTTCGCCGCGCTCTGGAAATCGTACGTCAGTTCGTTCTTCGCCTGATCCAGCGCTACCGTTACCTGACCGCCGTCTACCAGTGAGCCAAAAAGCAGCTCGTTCGCCAGCGGTTTTTTCAGGTTGTCCTGAATCACGCGCGCCATCGGACGTGCACCCATCGCACGGTCGTAGCCTTTCTCGGCCAGCCAGTTGCGGGCCTCCTGGCTTACTTCCAGCGACACGCCTTTCTGATCCAGCTGAACCTGCAACTCGACGATGAACTTATCCACCACCTGATGGATTACCTCGGTAGAGAGATGATCGAACCAGATAATGTTGTCCAGACGGTTACGGAACTCCGGCGTAAAGATCTTTTTGATCTCTTCCATCGCATCGGTGCTGTTATCCTGGTGGATCAGGCCGATGGATTTACGCTCGGTTTCACGTACCCCGGCGTTGGTGGTCATCACCAGCACCACGTTGCGGAAGTCCGCCTTGCGCCCGTTGTTATCGGTCAGCGTCCCGTTATCCATCACCTGAAGCAGGATGTTGAACACGTCCGGGTGTGCCTTCTCGATTTCATCGAGCAGCAGTACCGCGTGCGGATGCTTGATCACCGCGTCGGTGAGCAGGCCGCCCTGGTCAAAGCCCACGTATCCCGGAGGCGCACCGATCAGTCGGCTGACGGTGTGGCGCTCCATATACTCGGACATATCAAAACGCAGCAGCTCAATGCCGAGCGCTTTGGAGAGCTGAACCGTGACCTCGGTTTTCCCGACACCGGTTGGCCCGGCGAACAGGAAGGAGCCGACAGGCTTGTGGTCATGCCCCAGCCCGGCGCGCGCCATCTTGATTGCCTCGGTTAAGGCCTCGATAGCTTTATCCTGGCCAAAGACCAGCATTTTCAGGCGATTGCCCAGCGTGCGCAGCGTGTCGCGGTCGCTCTGAGAAACGCTCTTCTCAGGGATACGCGCGATACGGGCCACCACGGACTCGATATCCGCCACGTTAACGGTTTTCTTACGCTTGCTGGCCGGCATCAGACGCGCGCGCGCGCCCGCTTCATCAATAACGTCAATCGCCTTATCCGGCAGATGACGATCGTTGATGTATTTCACCGCCAGCTCCACCGCCGCACGCACCGCTTTCGCGGTGTAACGCACGTCGTGGTGCGCTTCGTACTTGGTTTTCAGGCCGTTAATGATCTGCACCGTTTCGTCGACGGACGGTTCGGTCACATCGATTTTCTGGAAACGACGCGCCAGCGCGCGATCTTTCTCGAAGATATTGCTGAACTCCTGGTAAGTCGTGGAGCCCATCACGCGGATCTTGCCGCTGGAGAGCAGCGGTTTGATCAGGTTTGCAGCATCCACCTGGCCGCCGGACGCGGCACCTGCCCCGATGATGGTGTGGATTTCATCGATGAACAGAATGCTGTTGGTGTCCTGCTCCAGCTGTTTCAGCAGCGCCTTAAAGCGTTTTTCGAAATCGCCACGGTATTTGGTGCCCGCCAGCAGAGAGCCGATATCCAGCGAGTAGATGGTGCAATCGGCAATCACTTCCGGCACGTCGCCCTGCACGATACGCCAGGCAAGGCCTTCGGCAATAGCGGTTTTACCCACGCCCGATTCACCCACCAGCAGCGGGTTATTCTTGCGGCGACGGCACAGCACCTGGATCGCGCGCTCCAGCTCTTTATCGCGGCCAATCAGCGGATCAATACCGCCCACGCGAGCAAGCTGATTAAGGTTGGTGGTGAAGTTTTCCATACGATCCTCCCCGCCTGCTTGCTCTTCATTGTTATTGACCTGATTGCTGGAATCCGAAGCCTGGTTAGACTCGTCTTTTCGCGTTCCGTGAGAGATGAAGTTGACCACGTCGAGTCGGCTGACTTCGTGTTTGCGCAGCAGATAGGCAGCCTGTGACTCCTGCTCGCTGAAGATGGCGACCAGTACGTTTGCGCCGGTCACTTCGCTGCGACCGGATGACTGGACATGGAATACCGCGCGCTGTAATACACGCTGGAAGCTGAGCGTCGGCTGCGTGTCGCGCTCTTCTTCACTGGCAGGCAGCACCGGTGTGGTTTGTTCGATGAAGGCTTCGAGTTCCTGACGAAGCGCGACCAGATCCACGGAGCAGGCTTCCAGCGCTTCTCGGGCGGACGGGTTGCTAAGCAGTGCGAGCAGCAGGTGCTCGACGGTCATAAACTCATGTCGGTGCTCACGCGCTCTGGCGAAAGCCATGTTTAAACTGAGTTCCAGTTCTTGATTGAGCATAGGCACCTCCCCCAATTTTATGCCTTATCAGGCCTTTTCCAGCGTACACAGCAACGGATGCTCGTTCTCCCTTGCATAGTCGTTCACCATCGCCACTTTGGTTTCGGCGACTTCGGCAGTAAAGATGCCGCAGATCGCTTTGCCTCGATAATGAACGGTAAGCATCAGTTGCGTTGCACGTTCTACATCATAAGAAAAGAACTTTTGTAGCACGTCAATAACAAATTCCATCGGCGTGTAATCATCGTTCATTAACATAACTTTATACATGGATGGCGGTTTTAGCGCGTCGCGCACTTGATCTTCCACCAGCTGGTCAAAATCTAGCCAGTCTTTACTCTTACCCATTTTGCATAATCACTTTGAATCTACCTCAGATGTTAGATAACAATCATCTATTACTGTCATCCGCGATGTCCGTCACAAACCGTTGCAATAGCGTTAACTGCTTCAAATTTTGGTTGATTATTGTCCCAACTCCAGCGCCAAACGCTTGACGGCTTCTTTCGTTTATCTAAATTGTACAAGCGTGAGATGGCGAGGTTTTGAACAGCCCCCACTCCACCACCGGTTCATTCCATCTTAATTTATAAGATTTACGAAGGATGTCGAAGCATGGAAATGGGTACTGTTAAGTGGTTCAACAACGCCAAAGGGTTTGGTTTCATCTGCCCTGAAGGCGGCGGCGAGGATATCTTCGCTCACTACTCCACCATTCAGATGGATGGTTACAGAACGCTTAAGGCCGGGCAGTCTGTCCGGTTCGATGTTCACCAGGGGCCGAAGGGCAATCATGCCAGCGTTATCGTGCCCATCGAAGCAGAAGTGGTTGCGTAGCCCTCTGATTCATTGTGTACATCCCGCAGTCAAAATGCCAGCCCGATCGGCTGGCATTTTTATTTTGGGGTTATTCCCGCGCCAGCGCATCGACCGGATCCAGCCGCGCGGCATTGCGTGCCGGGAGCCAGCCAAACAGGATGCCGGTAAAGGTCGAACACAAAAATGCGGTGAGGATCGCCACGGGCGAGAAGCCGATTTCCCAGCCGGGTAAAAAGATCCGCAGGGCAAAGGCGATCATCATCGACAGGGCAATCCCCATCGCGCCCCCCACCAGACACACCAGCACCGCTTCAATTAAAAACTGCTGCAACACGTCGCTTGCTCTGGCGCCCACCGCCATACGGATGCCGATCTCCCGCGTGCGTTCCGTTACCGACACCAGCATGATATTCATCACCCCAATCCCGCCGACGACTAACGAAATCACCGCCACCAGCGTCAGGAAGAGCTGTAGAGTACGTGTGGTCTTTTCCGCCGTTTTCAAGAGGCCGTCCATATTCCAGGTGAAGAAATCCTTCTTCCCGTGGCGCAGGGTGAGCAGTCGCTCCAGCTGCTGCTCCGCCTGTGCGCTGTCGTAGCCCTCTTTGACGCGGACGGTGATGGAGTTCAGCCAGGACTGACCCATGATCCGCCCGGAAATCGTGGTGTAGGGCAGCCAGACGCGCAGGATCTTGCTGCTGCCAAACATCGACTGCTTCTCTTCCGCCACGCCAATCACCGTTGCAGGCATGTTGCCCACCAGAATCACTTCGCCCACCACGTTGGTCTTATTCGGGAACAGCTGCCTGCGCGAGTTAGCGTCCAGCACCACGACCTGCGCCCTGCCCGCCAGCTGTTCGGCGTTGAAGGTCGCCCCCTGGCTGAAGGTCATGCCGTAGACGTTAAAGTAGTCGCCGCTGACCCCGTTTGCGCTCGCCGCAACGTCAATATTGCCGTAGCGAAGACGCAGGTTTTGCGACACCGCAGGCGTAGCGGAATTGACCCAGGGCTGGCGCTGGATGGCCACCAGATCGTCATATTTCAGCGCCTGCTGATACTGCGGCTCGTCGTCGCCGAAATCTTTGCCGGGATAGACGTCAATGGTGTTGGTGCCGATGGAGCGAATATCCGCCAGCACCATCTGCTTCGCCGCATCCCCCACCACCACAATTGACACCACCGAGGCGATGCCGATGATGATGCCGAGCATGGTCAGCAGGGTGCGCATTTTGTTGGCCGCCATCGCCAGCCAGGCCATGGTCAGCGCTTCACGAAAGCCGCTGGCAAACTGCCCCCAGCCGGAACTTTGCGGCAAGCTCTGTTTAAGGGGATGCGCGGCGGCCTGTTTCGCCGGCGGATTGCTGACCAGCTCGCCGTCGTGGATCTCGATTATCCGTTCAGCCTGGGCCGCCACCAGCGGATCGTGGGTGACGATAATGACCGTGTGCCCCTGATCCCGCAGCTGGTGCAGGATCGCCATGACCTCTTCGCCCGAATGGCTGTCGAGCGCCCCGGTGGGTTCATCCGCCAGAATCACCTGCCCGCCGTTCATCAGCGCGCGGGCAATACTGACGCGCTGCTGCTGGCCGCCGGAAAGCTGCGAAGGCTGATACTCCACGCGTTCCGCCAGCCCCAGACGGGTTAACAGCGCCTGGGCGCGCTCAAGGCGCTGTTTGCGCTCCACGCCCGCATAGACCGCCGGAACCTCGACGTTCTGCGCCGCGCTCAGGTGAGAAAGCAGATGGTAACGCTGGAAGATAAAGCCGAAGTGCTCGCGGCGAAGCTTCGCCAGCGCGTCGCCGTCCAGCGTCGAAACGTCCGTTCCCGCCACCCGGTAGCTGCCGCTGGTGGGTTTATCCAGGCAGCCGAGAATGTTCATCAGGGTGGATTTACCGGAACCCGAGGCGCCGACAATCGCCACCATTTCGCCCGCCTGCACGCTCAGGGTGATCCCCTTGAGCACCTCAACCGGGCCGTCGCCGGACGGATAGCTGCGGCGGATGTTATTCAGCTCAAGCAGGGCCGTCATTTAGCGGCTCCGGGCAGGCTTTCGCCGATGACCACCTCTTCGCCCTCTTCCAGCCCTTTGGCGATCACCACGTCGGTGTCGTTGCGCGCGCCAATCGAGACCTCACGCTCGCGGGTTTCGCCGTTGCGCAGCACTTTAACTTTGTAGCGCCCATCACCGGCCGATTCCCCTAATGCGGAGAGCGGAATGGTGAGCACGTTTTTCACGCCCGTCAGCTGGATGTGGACCTGCGCGGTCATGTCCAGACGCAGCACGCCCTGCGGGTTAGGCACTTCGAAACGCGCGTAATAGAAGATAGCGTCGTTGACCTTTTCCGGCGTGGGCAGAATGTCTTTCAGCACGCCTTCGTAGCGGGTTTGCGGATCGCCGAGCACGGTAAACCAGGCGTTTTGCCCCGGTTTCAGGTGAATCACGTCGGCTTCCGACACCTGGGCTTTCACCAGCATGGTGCTCATATCCGCCAGCGTCAGGATGTTCGGCGCCTGCTGTGCGGCAATCACCGTCTGGCCCTGAAGGGTGGTGATCTGGGTCACTTCCCCGGCCATCGGCGCCACGATGCGCGTGTAGTCGAGGTTGGTTTTCGCCGTATCCAGCGAGGCCTGATTACGCTTGATTTGCGCATCGATGGTGCCGATCTGCGCCTGTTTGACCGCCAGCTCGGTTGCCGCGGTATCCAGATCCTGCTTCGAGATCGCCTGGGTTTTCGCCAGCGCCTGCTGACGGGTCAGCGTGACCTGAGCAAGGTTGCGCTCCGCCTGCGCCTGCGCACGCTGGGCGCGCAGGTCAGCGGTCAGCTGAAAACGCTGTCGGTCGAAATCGGCGATAAGGTGAAGAAAGGCCAGCTGCTGGGGGTTATCGATCCCGAGCAGGCGGAAAACCAGATCCGCGAAGTGGAGGCGACCCTGATGGAGCTGCGCGCCCAGCGTGCGC
>NZ_JAKCMV010000055.1 GCF_021440515.1 Enterobacter asburiae
AGCCGCCACCCGGCGATGCTCCGGCGATAAAATGATACCGTTTACACCGCACCAAACATCCCTCGCTTTCAGACTATTCTCTTTGCATGATCGCATTTCTTCTGCTGTTACATTCCCTTTCAGTTAAGTCTGAATTGTGCTCGTTCGCGATGCATATCAATGAATTTAGCTCTATATTTTCAAAGCTTTAATATTATTTACGATTACACATTAGTGTAACCGATTACACCATTGTGATTTATCTCACATATTTTTACGGGTCGCTCACTTACCCTTAACATCAATAAAACTGATAACCCAACTGGAGGGCATAATGCCTGACAATAAAAAACAGGGGCGTACGTCCAACAAGGCGATGACCTTTTTCGTCTGCTTCCTCGCCGCCCTGGCAGGATTACTCTTTGGCCTGGATATCGGCGTCATTGCCGGTGCGCTTCCGTTTATCGCGGATGAATTCCAGATTACTGCACACACCCAGGAATGGGTTGTTAGCTCCATGATGTTCGGTGCAGCCGTCGGTGCCGTCGGCAGCGGCTGGCTCTCCTTCAAGCTCGGGCGCAAAAAGAGCCTGATGATTGGCGCGATCCTCTTCGTGGCCGGATCACTCTTCTCCGCCGCCGCGCCTAACGTAGAAGTGCTGATCCTGTCGCGCGTGCTGCTCGGCCTGGCCGTTGGCGTGGCGTCCTATACCGCGCCGCTGTACCTCTCCGAAATCGCACCGGAAAAAATCCGTGGCAGCATGATCTCGATGTATCAGCTGATGATCACCATCGGTATTCTCGGCGCTTATCTTTCTGATACCGCGTTCAGCTACAGCGGCGCGTGGCGCTGGATGCTCGGCGTGATCATCATTCCTGCCATTCTGCTGCTGATTGGCGTCTTCTTCCTGCCGGACAGCCCGCGCTGGTTCGCCGCGAAGCGCCGCTTCCACGATGCCGAGCGCGTGCTGATGCGCCTGCGTGATACCAGCGCAGAGGCGAAAAACGAGCTGGAAGAGATCCGCGAAAGCCTGAAGGTAAAACAGTCCGGCTGGGCGCTGTTCAAAGAGAACAGCAACTTCCGCCGTGCGGTATTCCTGGGCGTGCTGTTGCAGGTGATGCAGCAGTTCACCGGGATGAACGTCATCATGTATTACGCGCCGAAAATCTTTGAGCTGGCGGGTTATACCAACACCACCGAGCAGATGTGGGGGACGGTGATCGTGGGTCTGACCAACGTGCTGGCCACCTTTATCGCTATCGGTCTGGTTGACCGCTGGGGCCGTAAGCCGACCCTGACGCTGGGCTTCCTGGTGATGGCCGTCGGCATGGGCGTACTGGGAACTATGATGCATGTGGGCATTCACTCACCGACCGCGCAGTACTTCGCCGTGGGGATGCTGCTGATGTTTATCGTCGGTTTTGCGATGAGCGCCGGTCCGCTGATTTGGGTACTGTGCTCTGAGATCCAGCCGCTGAAAGGGCGTGATTTCGGTATCACCTGCTCTACCGCAACCAACTGGATCGCCAACATGATTGTCGGTGCAACCTTCCTGACGATGCTCAACACGCTGGGCAACGCGAACACCTTCTGGGTCTACGCCGCGCTGAACCTGTTCTTCATCGTACTGACCATCTGGCTGGTTCCTGAAACCAAACACGTTTCGCTGGAACATATTGAACGTAACCTGATGAAAGGTCGCCCGCTGCGCGAAATCGGCGCACGCAACTGATCCTCCTCGTGGGAGGTGCCCCTTGCACCTCCCCGCTTCGCGTTTTATGCTCTGCCCCTATGAAAACGCCCCGCCTCCCTATCGCCATTCAGCAAGCCGTCATGCGCAGCCTGCGGGAAAAACTCGCTCAGGCAAACCTGAAGCTCGGCCGCAACTATCCCGAACCTAAAGTGGTCTATCAGCAGCGCGGCACCTCGGCGGGCACCGCCTGGCTGGAGTCATACGAAATTCGCCTCAACCCGGTGTTAATGCTGGAGAACGAGCAGGCTTTTATTGACGAGGTCGTTCCGCACGAGCTGGCGCATTTACTGGTGTGGAAGCACTTTGGTCGCGTGGCGCCGCACGGCAAAGAGTGGAAGTGGATGATGGAGGCCGTGCTCGGCGTTCCGGCGCGCCGCACGCACCAGTTCGAACTGGCGTCGGTACGCACGAATACGTTCCCCTACCGCTGCCAGTGCCAGCAGCATCAGCTGACCGTTCGTCGCCACAACCGCGTCGTACGCGGGGAAGCCACCTACCGCTGCGTTAAATGCGGTGAACCGCTGGTCGCCGAGTAATTGACTGAACAATCAGGAGCTTTCCTAATCTGACTGATTGCATATAAGAACAACATTCGTTAGGTTGCGGGCTTGTTTTGACATGGAGCGTAAGATGTCCCGTAATTTCGCATTCGCGGCTGCCCTTCTGGCGACCGCTCTCTCAGGCCCGGCGCTGGCCGACGGTATCCACAGTTTCTCTCAGGCAAAATCCGCAGGGGTAAAAATCAACGCCGACGTGCCGGGCGATTTCTACTGCGGCTGTAAAATCAACTGGCAGGGCAAAAAAGGGGTCGTGGACCTCGAATCGTGCGGCTATAAGGTGCGTAAAAACGAAAACCGCGCCAGCCGCATCGAATGGGAACATGTGGTTCCGGCCTGGCAGTTCGGCCACCAGCGCCAGTGCTGGCAGGACGGCGGACGTCAGAACTGCTCCAAAGATCCGGTTTATCGCCAGATGGAAAGCGATATGCATAACCTGCAACCGGCGGTGGGCGAAGTGAACGGCGATCGCGGCAACTTCATGTACAGCCAGTGGAACGGTGGCGAGGGCCAGTACGGTCAGTGCGCCATGAAGGTCGATTTCAAAGAGAAAGTCGCCGAGCCCCCTGCCCGCGCGCGCGGCAGCATCGCCCGCACCTACTTCTATATGCGCGACCGCTACGAGCTGAATCTTTCACGTCAGCAGACGCAGCTGTTTAACGTCTGGGATAAGCAGTATCCGGTCACCGACTGGGAATGCCAGCGCGACGAGCGTATCGCGAAGGTTCAGGGCAATCACAACCCTTACGTCCAGCGGGCTTGCCAGGCGCAAAAGAGCTAACCTACACTAGCGGCAACTTGCTTACATTGCATCACACATGGAATTTCTGACTATGCGCATTCCTCGCATCTACCACCCTGAACTGATTACCGCGGGCCACGAAATCGCCCTCTCTGACGACGCCGCAAACCACGTAGGCCGCGTGCTGCGCATGGGGGCGGGTCAGGCGATCCAGCTTTTTGACGGTTCGAATCAGGTTTTCGACGCTGAAATTACGCGCGCCGATAAAAAAAGCGTACACGTCAACGTGCTGCGCGGCGAAGTGGACGACCGTGAATCGCCGCTGCACATCCATTTAGGGCAGGTGATGTCGCGCGGTGAGAAGATGGAATTCACGATCCAGAAATCCATTGAACTGGGTGTAAGCCTCATTACGCCACTTTTTTCTGAACGCTGTGGCGTTAAACTGGATGCGGAACGTCTGAACAAAAAGATCCAGCAGTGGCAGAAAATCGCCATCGCTGCCTGTGAACAGAGCGGCCGCAACCGTATTCCGGAGATCCGCCCGGCGATGGATCTGGAGGACTGGTGCGCTGAAGAAGATTCCGGGCTTAAGCTCAATCTTCACCCGCGCGCCAGCGCCAGCATCAATACGCTGCCGCTGCCCGTTGAACGCGTGCGCCTGCTGATTGGCCCTGAAGGGGGCCTGTCGGCTGACGAAATTGCCATGACCGCACGTTACCAGTTTACTGATATTCTGTTGGGACCTCGCGTTCTGCGTACTGAGACAACTGCGCTCACAGCCATTACCGCGCTCCAGGTGCGGTTTGGCGATCTGGGTTGACGTATAAATGGAGAAGAACATGATCAAGCTCGGCATCGTGATGGATCCCATCGCAAACATTAACATCAAGAAAGATTCCAGCTTCGCTATGCTGCTGGAAGCGCAGCGTCGCGGCTATGAACTCCACTATATGGAGATGAACGATCTTTACCTGACCAACGGTGAAGCCCGCGCGCGCACCCGCCTCGTTAACGTCGAGCAGAACTACGACAAATGGTATGAATTTGGCACCGAGCAGGATATCCAGCTTGCGGATCTGGACGTGATCCTGATGCGTAAGGATCCGCCGTTCGACACCGAGTTCATCTACTGCACCTATATCCTTGAGCGCGCCGAAGAGAAAGGCACGCTGATCGTCAACAAACCGCAGAGTCTGCGCGACTGTAACGAGAAGCTCTACACCGCCTGGTTCTCCGACCTGACGCCTGAAACTCTGGTAACCCGCAGCAAAGCACAGCTGAAGGAATTCTGGCAGAAGCACGGCGATATCATCATGAAACCGCTGGACGGCATGGGCGGCGCGTCGATTTTCCGCGTCAAAGAGAGCGATCCGAACATCGGTGTGATTGCCGAGACCCTGACCGAACTGGGCACCCGCTACTGCATGGCGCAGAACTACCTGCCAGCTATTGTTGATGGCGACAAGCGCGTTCTGGTGGTGGACGGTGAGCCGGTTCCTTACTGCCTGGCGCGTATTCCACAGGGCGGTGAAACCCGTGGCAACCTGGCCGCCGGCGGCCGTGGTGAACCGCGTCCGCTGTCCGAAAGCGACTGGGAAATTGCCCGCCGCGTGGGCCCGACGCTGAAAGCCAAAGGCCTTATCTTCGTTGGCCTGGACATCATCGGCGATCGCCTGACCGAAGTGAACGTCACCAGCCCGACCTGTATTCGTGAAATCGAAGCGGAATTCCCAATCTCGATCACCGGAATGCTGATGGACGCTATCGAAAAACGTTTACAGAAATAACCTGTGACAGCGCCCTGGTTTATCCCCATACTGGGCGCTGTCGCTTTTTAAACCAGGAAACAGTACCTCTGACAATGAATTTACAGCATCACTTTCTTATTGCCATGCCTGCTCTCCAGGATCCGATGTTCCGCCGTTCCGTCGTTTATATCTGCGAATACAATGAAGACGGCGCCATGGGCATTATCATCAATAAGCCGCTGGAAAACCTGCAAGTCGAAGGCATTCTGGACAAGCTGAAAATCACGACCGAAAACCGTCTTCCGGAGATCCGCCTTGATAAGCCGGTGATGGCAGGCGGGCCGCTGGCAGAAGATCGTGGCTTTATCCTGCATACCCCTCCGGCGTTCTCCTCAAGCATCCGTATTTCAGATAACACCGTGATCACCACCTCGCGCGACGTGCTTGAAACGCTGGGCACCGCTGACCAGCCTTCCGAGGTGCTGGTTGCCCTGGGCTACGCCTCGTGGGAAAAAGGCCAGCTTGAGCAGGAGATCCTGGATAACGCCTGGCTGACCGCGCCTGCGGATCTGAACATTCTGTTTAAAACGCCTATCGCCGATCGCTGGCGCGATTCCGCCAAGCTGATTGGCATTGATATCCTGACCATGCCGGGCGTAGCGGGGCACGCGTAATGAGCGGAACGCTTCTTGCCTTCGATTTCGGCACAAAGAGTATCGGCGTCGCCATTGGCCAGCGTATCACAGGCACGGCTCGCCCGCTGACGGCGCTCAAGGCTAACGACGGCACGCCGGACTGGACGCTTATCGAACGCCTGCTCAAAGAGTGGCAGCCCGATGACGTTATCGTGGGCCTGCCGCTGAACATGGACGGCACCGAACAGCCCCTCACCGCCCGTGCGCGTAAGTTCGCGAACAAAATCCACGGCCGTTTTGGCGTGTCGGTTAAGCTGCACGACGAACGTCTTAGCACCGTCGAAGCCCGCGCAGGGCTGTTTGAACACGGTGGGTTCAGGGCGCTTAACAAAGGCAGCGTCGACTCCGCCTCCGCCGTCATCATTCTCGAAAGCTACTTCGAGCAGGGTTTTTAAGCGCTCGGGGCAATTCGCCCCTGGGCGCACCGCTCTGCCCGACTCTGCGCAAAATTCTGCATCCCCGCCTGCTGCCCGGTCTGAATAATGCCCGGCAGTTGCCAGGTTTTGCCTTCACGGATCAGGTTCGCCGCCGCAGAGGTATTTACCAGCAGTTCGTACAGCGCCACGCGGCCTCCCTGACGATCCTGACACAGCGTTTGCGCCAGCACCGCCCGTAAGCTGCCCGCCAGCTGATTGCGCACCGGATCTTTTTCCTGTGCCGGGAAGGTATCCACCAGCCGCTCTATCGCCTGCGCCGCCCCGCGCGTATGCAGCGTCGCCAGCACCAGATGCCCGGTCTCTGCGGCCGTCAGCGCTAGCCGTATAGTTTCACTGTCGCGCAGTTCACCCAGCAGGATGACGTCGGGATCCTCGCGCAACGCCCCGCGCAGCGCCTCGGCGAAAGAGCGGCAGTGCTGGCCGACCTCCCGCTGCTGGATAAGACAGCGCTGGCTTTGATAAATAAACTCCACCGGATCTTCCAGCGTCAGAATATGCCCGTCGTAATGCTGATTGAGATAATCGACCATGGCCGCGAGCGTGGTGGACTTGCCGCTGCCGGTCGCCCCCGTGACCAGTATCAAACCGCTGCCGCCAGCCAGCAGCGCCGGTATCGCCTTCGGCGCGCCCAGCGCGGCAAGCTTTGGGCAGGAGACAGGCAGAATACGCAGCGCCACCGACACGCCGTTGATATGGCTGAACGCACTGCCGCGCAAGCGCTGTTCGCCGGGAAGCGTCAGGGCAAAATCAACCTGCCCGTTTGCCCACCAGGCCCCCTGCTGTTCGTCGTTGAGCCAGCTTTCCAGAAGCTGCTTTACGTCAGGTGCAGGAAACGGCGCGGGCTCAAGCAGGCCGGACCTGCGCCAGCGGGGTGGCGAATCACTGCACAGGTGTAGATCCGACACGTTATGCTTTACACTAAGGGCCACCATTTCTTCCAACACCACACGACTCTCCTCGGAATATGAACGACATTGCGCATAACCTGGCACAGGTCCGGGACAAAATCTCAGCCGCTGCAACGCGTTGCGGCCGTGCTTCAGAAGAAGTTACGTTGCTTGCAGTCAGTAAAACCAAACCTGCGAGCGCCATCGCAGAAGCAGTTGCCGCCGGTCAACGCGCGTTTGGCGAAAATTACGTGCAGGAAGGCGTGGATAAAATTCGCTATTTCCGGGAGGCGGGACACGCTGACCTGCAATGGCACTTTATCGGCCCGTTGCAGTCGAACAAAAGCCGCCTGGTTGCAGAGCATTTTGACTGGTGTCATACCATCGACCGTCTGCGTATTGCCACGCGCCTGAGCGAGCAGCGCCCGGCAGAACTGGCACCGCTTAACGTGCTGATTCAAATCAATATTAGTGACGAGAACAGTAAGTCCGGCATTAAGCTTGCCGAGCTGGATACGCTGGCCGCTGAGGTCGCCGCTCTCCCGGGGTTAACCCTGCGCGGATTGATGGCGATCCCGGCGCCTGAGTCAAGTTACGAAAGGCAGTTTGCCGTGGCACAGCAAATGGCTGTAGCATTTGAGGCGCTTAAGGCTCGCTACTCAACGATAGACACGCTTTCGCTGGGCATGTCGGATGATATGGAAGCCGCCATCGCGGCAGGCAGCACTATGGTGCGCATCGGCACGGCTATTTTCGGTGCGCGCGATTACTCCCCAAAATAAGGAAACCTGAGGAACGCCATGAAGACGTTGACTTTCCTGCTCTCAACGGTCATTGAGCTGTATACGATGGCGCTTTTGCTGCGCGTCTGGATGCAGTGGGCTCGTTGTGATTTTTACAATCCCTTCTCGCAGTTTGTGGTGAAAATCACACAGCCTGTCGTTGGGCCGCTGCGCCGCGTGATCCCTGCGATGGGGCCAATCGACAGCGCCTCGTTGCTGGTCGCGTTTGTGCTGAGCGTAATTAAAGCCATCGTGCTGTTTATGGTGGTGACCTTCCAGCCTATTATCTGGATTGCCGCCGTGCTGATCCTGGTGAAGACCATCGGCCTGCTCATCTTCTGGGTGCTGCTGGTGATGGCGATCATGAGCTGGGTGAGCCAGGGCCGTAGCCCGGTAGAATATGCGCTGATCCAGCTTACCGAGCCGCTTCTGCGTCCGATCCGCAACCTGCTGCCATCAATGGGCGGCATCGATTTTTCACCGATGATCCTGGTGCTGCTGCTGTACGTGGTAAATATGGGCATCGCCGAGCTATTACAGGCCACGGGCAACATGCTGCTGCCGGGGCTGTGGATGGCGCTATGAGTGCGGTAAGCACCTGCGCCGACGGGCTGGTTTTACGGCTGTATATTCAGCCGAAAGCCAGCCGCGACTGCATTGTTGGACTGCATGGCGACGAGTTAAAAGTCGCCATCACCGCCCCACCCGTTGACGGACAGGCAAACGCGCATCTGACCAAATATCTGGCGAAACAGTTCCGCGTTGCAAAAAGTCAGGTCATCATTGAAAAGGGTGAACTTGGGCGGCATAAACAGGTAAAAATCCTCGATCCGCAATCTATCCCGACGGAAGTCGCGGCTCTGACAGAACAGGAATAAACCATGCAAAAAGTGGTTCTCGCTACCGGTAACGCCGGTAAAGTGCGCGAGCTGGCCTCGCTGTTGAATGATTTTGGTCTGGACGTGGTTGCCCAGACCGAGCTGGGCGTGGACTCAGCCGAAGAGACCGGCCTGACGTTTATTGAAAACGCGATCATTAAAGCGCGCCATGCCGCGCAGGTCACCGGCCTGCCCGCGATTGCCGATGACTCCGGTCTGGCGGTGGATTATCTGGGTGGCGCGCCGGGGATTTACTCCGCGCGTTACTCCGGTGAAGGCGCGACCGACCAGCGTAATCTCGAAAAGCTTCTGGACACGCTGAAGGATGTCCCTGACGAGCAGCGCAAGGCGCAGTTCCACTGCGTGCTGGTCTATCTGCGTCACGCTGAAGATCCGACCCCGATTGTCTGCCACGGCAGCTGGCCGGGCGTGATTACCCGCGAAGCGGCAGGAAACGGCGGCTTTGGCTATGACCCAATCTTCTTCGTCCCCACCGAGGGCAAAACCGCTGCGGAGCTGACCCGCGAAGAGAAAAGCGCGATTTCCCACCGCGGGCGCGCGCTCAAACTGTTACTGGAAGCATTACGTAATGGCTAATTTGCCACCTCTAAGTCTTTATATTCATATCCCGTGGTGCGTGCAGAAATGCCCGTACTGCGATTTCAACTCGCACGCGCTGAAGGGCGAAGTGCCGCACGATGACTACGTTGCGCATCTGCTGGCCGACCTGGACGCCGATGTACCTTACGCACAGGGACGTGAAGTTAAGACCATTTTTATTGGTGGCGGTACGCCGAGCCTGCTTTCAGGCCCGGCGATGCAGACGCTGCTGGACGGCGTGCGGGCGCGCCTGAATCTGGCAGCGGATGCAGAAATTACGATGGAAGCTAACCCCGGTACGGTTGAGGCCGACCGTTTTGTCGAGTATCAGCGCGCGGGGGTGAACCGTATCTCCATTGGTGTGCAGAGCTTTAGCGAGCCCAAGTTAAAACGTCTGGGGCGTATCCACGGCCCGGAAGAGGCAAAGCGCGCGGCGAACCTCGCCACGGGGCTGGGCCTTCGCAGCTTCAACCTCGATTTGATGCACGGCCTGCCGGATCAGTCGCTGGAAGAGGCGCTGGACGACCTGCGTCAGGCGATTGAACTCAACCCGCCGCATCTGTCCTGGTATCAGCTGACCATCGAGCCCAACACGCTGTTCGGCTCGCGCCCGCCGGTGCTGCCGGACGACGACGCGCTGTGGGATATTTTCGAGCAGGGCCATAGGCTTTTGACCGCCGCAGGCTATGAGCAGTACGAGACCTCGGCCTACGCGAAGCCGGGCTATCAGTGTCAGCACAACCTGAACTACTGGCGCTTTGGGGATTATCTCGGGATTGGCTGCGGCGCGCACGGTAAAGTCACCTTCCCGGACGGGCGCATTTTGCGTACCGCCAAGACGCGCCATCCGCGCGGGTTTATGGAGGGGCGCTACATTGAGCGTCAGCACGACGTTGAGGCGGCGGACAAGCCGTTTGAGTTCTTTATGAACCGCTTCCGCCTGCTGGAAGCCGCGCCGCGTAACGAGTTCGCGCTTTATACCGGGCTGCCGGAGTCGGCGATACGTTCGCAAATTGACGAGGCGCTGGCGCAGGGCTATCTGACCGAGTGTGATGAATACTGGCAGATCACCGAGCACGGTAAGCTGTTCTTAAACTCCCTTCTTGAGCTGTTCCTCGCTGAAGATCCTGAAAGCTGATTCAGGATTTTGCATCCCGTTCTGCCGGCAGAGGGAAAGGCTGGCAGAGTGTGGGGATGAACATTATTCGTTCTTATGCAAAGCAGCTCAGACGCGAGCTCACTCACGAAGAAAGACGGCTGTGGTATTTACTGCGCAGTCGCCGTTTCGAAAATTATAAATTTCGCCGACAGCACCCGGTAGGTAACTGCATTCTTGATTTCGCCTGCTGCACGGCTCGTCTGGCTGTTGAACTGGATGGCGGGCAGCATGATGAAAATCAGGAATACGACGGCCAAAGGACGGATTGGTTAAATCAACAGGGTTGGCACGTTATTCGTTTCTGGAACAACGAACTCTGGAGTAACGAAGAGGCGGTGTTAGAGAGGATCCTTGAAACGCTGCGAGCGCTGCAACCCTCACCCCGGCCCTCTCCCTGAAAGGGAGAGGGAGCAAATCATTCCCTCGCCCCTTTGGGGAGAGGGTTAGGGTGAGGGGTGACGTTAATTACTTCAGCGTCCCCACCAGCGCCTTACGGCTGTCTTCCAGCGACACCACGCGTTTACACACGTCTTTGCCGAACTGCTGGAAATCGGCTTCCTGATTCTTCCATTCGTTCTGAATCGAAGTCTGCAATCCGCCCAGGCTGCCCAGTACGCCCTGCAACGGGTTACCGCCGCCTTTCAGCACGGCTTTGGCGCCCATCTCATTGATGCTGTCCTGCAAAATGCCGCCCATCGCCTGGTTCACCAGGTTTTGACCGTCGGCACGCACCTGATCGATCGCTTTATAGTGGAACGTCAGGCCGTCGGAGCGTTTCTCAATGATTCGGTTCATCTGCTCTTTCAGCTGAGCATCCAGCTTCGTCAGGCGAGTGCGCATGTTGCTGCTCTCCCCAACCTCTTTGGTGATGATTTTATCCAGCGCCACGCGGCTTTTCTCAACGCGCGTCAGGGCGCCGTCGTTGATCCACGGCAGCGCGGTACGCAGTTCGGCCTGATAATCTTTCGCCTGCTCGCGCTGGGCGGCGGTCAGGGTTTGCTGCTTGCCGTTAAAGGTTACGTTGCCATCCGGGGCGATCACCAGATTGCCGTTTTCGCCTTTGACCTGAACGGTTTGCGGGTTTAATACCACGTCGTCACGCGGGGTGACGCTACATTTATACTCCGCATGGGCGGTGGTTCCGATTGCTAATAAAGCAACAGCCAGCAACGTTTTGCGCATCATAAAAACTCCCTAAGACAAAATGGGCCAGCTAATGCTGGCCCCGTATTGCTTACTTAGTCCCACCAAATATCGAAAAGTTCGCTGATGCGCACGTCTTCGCATTTGTGGTCTTCAAGCCATTTACGCACGGCAGCCTGATGTTCTTCGGTGCATTTGCCCACTTCTTGCAGGCAGATCAGACCTTCCCATGCCAGATAACCGCTGCCATCAAACGCCAGCTTGTTAGGTTCAATAACGTCGCTGATGAAGGCATCAACATCCTGATCAATTTGCTCTACGCTGGTCCCTTCCGGGAAACGCCACGCGACGGAAAAACCGACTTCCTGGAATTCCTCGATGTGCATTTTTTTACGCAGACGACGGCTACGGTTCTTTGCCATTATTTCACCCTCTCGAACATTAAGTCCCATACACCGTGACCAAGACGATGGCCACGCTGTTCAAATTTCGTTACCGGACGTGAGTCCGGGCGCGGTACATAGTCGTTGCTCTCTGACTGGTTTTTATAACCGTCCAGCGACGACATCACTTCCAGCATATGTTCCGCATACGGTTCCCAGTCGGTCGCCATGTGGAAGACGCCGCCCAGTTTTAGCTTACTTTTCACAAGCTCTGCGAAAGGTGCCTGAACGATACGGCGTTTATTATGACGTGCTTTATGCCACGGGTCAGGGAAAAAGAGCTGAACCATGTTCAAAGAATTGTCAGGAATCATTTTGTGCAGCACTTCCACCGCGTCGTGACACATGACGCGCAGGTTTTCCACGCCCTCTTCGTGCGCGGTCGCCAGGCACGCACCCACGCCCGGGGAGTGAACCTCAATACCGAGGAAGTTCTGCTCAGGACGGGCTTTCGCCATCGCGACCAGCGAGGTGCCCATACCAAAGCCAATCTCCAGCGTCACGGGCGCTTCGCGGCCAAACAGTTCGGCAAAATCCACAGGCTGCTCGCTGAACTCAACGCCCATCACCGGCCAGTAGTTGTCCAGCGCATGTTGCTGCCCTTTTGTCAGGCGGCCCTGACGGCGGACAAAGCTGCGAATACGGCGCAGCGGGCGACCGTTTTCATCAAATTCCGGTGAAATGACGTCGTTTTTCATAAAAGAGTTGTCTGCTTGTGAGAGTGTTCGGGAAACGGGCATTATCCAAAGTTAAGGCTTCTATGCAAGCATGGGAAAGATCCGGTTTACAGCAGATGGACGCTGTGCTGCAATCTGCGTCCCTGATTAAGCGAATCGATGACCATGCAAGCCTCTCAATTTTCAGCCCAGGTGCTGGACTGGTACGACAAATACGGGCGTAAAACCCTGCCCTGGCAAATTGAAAAAACGCCCTACAAAGTATGGCTCTCCGAGGTGATGTTGCAACAAACGCAGGTCGCCACGGTTATCCCCTATTTCGAGCGTTTTATGGCGCGCTTCCCGACGGTCACCGATCTCGCAAACGCCCCCGTTGATGAGGTGCTGCACCTGTGGACCGGGCTTGGCTATTACGCCCGCGCGCGCAACCTGCATAAAGCCGCGCAGCAGATTGCCACGCTGCATAAGAGTACATTCCCGGAAACGTTCGACGAAGTGGCCGACCTGCCCGGCGTCGGACGCTCAACGGCAGGCGCGATCCTCTCCCTTTCCCTCGGCAAGCATTTTCCGATTCTCGACGGCAACGTAAAACGCGTGCTGGCCCGCTGCTACGCTGTAGACGGCTGGCCTGGAAGGAAAGAGGTGGAAAAACGGCTGTGGGAGATCAGCGAAGCGGTTACCCCGGCCAACGGCGTGGAGCGTTTTAATCAGGCGATGATGGATCTCGGGGCGATGGTCTGCACGCGCTCAAAACCGAAGTGCGAACTGTGCCCGGTCAATAATATTTGCGTGGCGTATGCCAAAGGCACCTGGGCACAGTATCCAGGCAAAAAGCCGAAGCAGACGCTGCCGGAGCGCACCGGGTATATGTTGTTGATGCAACACAATGACGAGGTGTTCCTCGCCCGTCGCCCGCCGAGCGGCCTGTGGGGTGGTCTATACTGCTTCCCACAGTTTGAAGATGAAGCCTCGCTTAGGGAATGGCTTAAACAGCGCGGGATTGCTGCCGATAACCTCCAGCAACAGACCGCGTTTCGCCATACGTTTAGCCATTTCCATCTGGATATTGTGCCAATGTGGCTTCCCGTGTCCTCATTCAGCTCGTGCATGGATGAAGGCCAGGCTCTCTGGTATAACTTAGCGCAACCGCCCTCTGTCGGGCTGGCGGCTCCCGTAGAGCGCCTGTTACAGCAATTACGTGCCGGTGCACTGGTTTAGCATCGGCAACAAAAAGAGGAATGAGTATGGCCAGAACCATTTTTTGCACCTTCCTACAGCGTGACGCTGAAGGCCAGGATTTTCAGCTTTACCCGGGCGAACTGGGCAAGCGCATTTTCAACGAGATCTCCAAAGAAGCCTGGGGCCAGTGGCAGAAAAAGCAGACCATGCTGATTAACGAGAAAAAGCTCAGCATGATGAACCCGGAGCACCGCAAGCTGCTGGAGCAGGAGATGGTCAACTTCCTGTTCGAGGGTAAAGACGTTCACATCGAAGGCTATACGCCACCGGAAAAATAATATCGCGCTGCTGGTGCCGGGTGGCGCTGCGCTTACCCGGCCTACAAAACCGTAGGCCCGTGCAGGCGCAGCGCCGCCGGGCAACAGCACCCCCAAAGCAAACACAACACGCATACCCGGAATAATGAAAAAACTTTTAGCGCTAGCTCTTGTTGCGCCGTTGCTTGTGTCTTGTTCCTCTAAGAAAGGCGATGATTACAATGAAGCCTGGGTAAAGGACACCAACGGTTTTGACATTTTGATGGGGCAGTTCGCCCATAACATCGAAAACATATGGGGGTTTAACGAAGTTCTTATTGCAGGCCCAAAGGACTACGTTAAATACACCGACGCCTATCAGACCCGTAGCCACATCAACTTTGATGACGGTACGATCACCGTTGAAACTATCGCCGGGACAGATCCTGCCGCCCGCTTACGCGAGGCGATCGTTAAAACCCTGCTGATGGGTGACGATCCGGGAACTATCGATCTCTATTCCGACGCCGACGATGTCACGATTTCTAAAGAGCCGTTCCTCTACGGTCAGGTGGTCGATCAGACCGGCCAGGCGATTCGCTGGGAAGGACGCGCCACCAAATTTGCCGATTACCTGCTGCAAACGCGCCTGAAAAGCCGCACCAACGGTCTGAAAATCATCTACAGCGTGACCATTAACCTGGTCCCGAACCACCTCGACAAGCGTGCGCATAAATACCTGGGCATGGTGCGTCAGGCGTCGCGTAAGTACGGCGTGGATGAGTCGCTGATCCTGGCGATTATGCAGACCGAATCGTCGTTTAACCCGTACGCCGTGAGCCGTTCCGACGCGCTGGGGCTGATGCAGGTTGTCCAGCATAGCGCGGGCAAAGACGTGTTCCGGGCACAGGGGAAATCCGGCACGCCAAGCCGTAGCTATCTGTTCGATCCGCAGAGCAACATTGATACCGGCACCGCCTATCTGGCGATGCTGAACAACGTTTACCTCGGCGGAATTGATAACCCAACGTCACGTCGCTACGCGGTGATCACCGCCTATAACGGCGGCGCGGGCAGCGTGCTGCGCGTGTTCTCGAATGACAAAGTGCAGGCCGCAAATATCATCAACAGCATGGCGCCGGGGGATGTCTACTCAACCCTCACCACCCGCCACCCGTCTGCGGAATCCCGTCGTTATCTGTATAAGGTGAATACGGCGCAGAAGAACTATCGTCGCCGGTGATCGATACCCCTCACCCTACCCTCTCCCCAAAGGGGAGAGGGTGTTCAAGTTCCCTCTCCCCGTGAGAGAGGGTCAGGGTGAGGGCATCAGGCCGCACCCCATTTCACCCCACCCATACGAAAATGTTATTTGCATCACAATCCAAACTGCAAATTAATGTGGATTGCATTTTTTTGCGGGAGGTAACAAAACATATCGTTGCCCGCTGATAGAATTGCACCAAATACAAACCCTGAATGTTCCTATAACAACATATCTCCCGCTCACTTGTGAGGAAAGTAACATGAACCTTAAGCTGCAGCTTAAAATCTTGTCGTTTCTGCAGTTCTGCCTGTGGGGCAGCTGGCTGACCACACTCGGCTCCTATATGTTTGTGACGCTGAAGTTCGACGGCGCGTCAATCGGTGCCGTCTACAGCTCGCTGGGTATTGCGGCGGTCTTTATGCCAACGCTGCTGGGGATCGTGGCGGACAAATGGCTCAGCGCCAAATGGCTGTACATGCTTTGCCACCTTGTCGGGGCGGGAACGCTGTTTATGGCGGCAGAGGTCACCACGCCGGGCGCGATGTTTATGGTGATCCTGCTTAACTCGCTGGCCTATATGCCAACGCTTGGCCTGATCAACACCATTTCCTACTACCGCCTGAAATCCGCGGGGCTGGATATCGTTACCGACTTCCCGCCAATCCGTATCTGGGGCACCATCGGCTTTATCATGGCGATGTGGGGCGTGAGCTTCGCAGGCTTCGAGCTGAGCCATATGCAGCTTTACATTGGCGCGGCGCTCTCCGTGGTGCTGGCGATCTTCACCCTGACGCTGCCAACCATTCCGGTTTCTAACCAGCAGAAAAACCAGAGCTGGAGCACCATGCTCGGCCTGGACGCCTTCGCGCTGTTCAAAAACAAGCGTATGGCGATCTTCTTTATCTTCTCCATGCTGCTGGGCGCGGAGCTGCAAATCACCAATATGTTCGGCAACACCTTCCTGCACAGCTTCGATAACAACCCGCTGTTCTCTGGCAGCTTTATCGTTGAGCATGCGTCGGTGATGATGTCCATTTCTCAGATTTCCGAGACCCTGTTCATCCTGACCATCCCGTTCTTCCTGAGCCGCTACGGCATCAAGAACGTGATGCTTATCAGTATCGCAGCGTGGATGCTGCGTTTCGGTCTGTTCGCCTACGGCGACCCGAGCGCGTTCGGCACCGTGCTGCTGGTGCTGTCGATGATTGTTTACGGCTGCGCCTTCGACTTCTTCAACATCTCCGGTTCGGTGTTTGTGGAAAAAGAGGTCAAGCCTGAAATTCGCGCCAGCGCGCAGGGGATGTTCCTGATGATGACCAACGGCTTCGGCTGTATTCTGGGCGGTGTGGTGAGCGGGAAAGTGGTTGAGATGTACACCACCAACGGCATTACCGACTGGCAGCCAGTGTGGCTTATCTTCGCGGGCTATTCTCTGGTGCTGTTCTTCGCGTTTATCGCGCTGTTCAAGTACAAACACGTGCGCCAGCCGCACGGCGCGCAGCCAATCGCGCATTAATCTTTGCCGTGTTGTGCCCGGTAACGGCGTCGCCTTACCGGGCCTGCATTTCTGAACGCGTTATTTCAACACGTACCCATACAGCCGTTTGATCCCGTCCGCATCTTTCTCGCTATAGACCCCTTGCAGCTCCGGCGAAAAGCCCGGCAGCAGGTTAACGCCCTCTTCCAGCGCCAGGAAGTAACGCTGTACCGCCCCGCCCCAGACTTCACCCGGCACGACGCACAGCACGCCCGGCGGGTACGGCAGCGCGCCTTCGGCGGCGATTCGACCTTCGGCATCACGAATGCGCACCAGCTCAACGTTGCCGCGAATGTACGCCTGATTCGCGTCCTGCGGGTTCATCGCCACGACAGGCAGGCTCTCTTTGCGGAACATCGCTTTTTGCAGATCCTTGACGTTGAAACTGACGTACAGGTCGTGCATCTCCTGGCACAGCTCGCGCAGCGTGTAATCGCGATAGCGCACCGGGTATTTCTGGTAGATGGTCGGCAGCACGTCTGCAAGCGGGGTGTCATCCTCAATGTGCTGTTCAAACTGGCCGAGCATTGCCACCAGCTGCGCCATCTTCTCGGCGCTTTCCGCCGGCGTCAGCAGGAACAGAATGGAGTTGAGATCGCACTTCTCCGGCACGATGCCGTTTTCACGCAGGTAGTGCGCAAGGATGGTCGCCGGAATGCCAAAGTCGGTGTAGTTCCCGGTTTCAGCATCGATACCCGGCGTGGTCAGCAGCAGCTTGCACGGGTCGACAAAATACTGCTCGCTGGCATAGCCCTCAAAGCCATGCCACTTCGCACCCGGCTCAAAGCTGAAGAAGCGACGCTCGCTGGCGATGGTGGACGTCGCGTGATCCTGCCACGGACGCCCCGCCACCATCGGCGGAATAAAGGGTTTGATCATGTGGCAGTTGGCAATGATCGCCTTACGCGCCTCAATGCCCAGCTCGACGCACTCGGCCCACAGCCGGCGTCCGCTTTCCCCTTCATGGATTTTGGCGTTCACGTCGAGCGCGGCAAACAGCGGATAAAACGGGCTGGTCGACGCGTGCAGCATAAAGGCGTTGTTCAGCCGCTTATGCGGGCAAAAACGCGCCTGACCGCGAATGTGGTTATCTTTTTTATGGATCTGCGACGTTTGCGAGAACCCGGCCTGCTGCTTGTGCACCGATTGGGTTACAAAAATGCCCGGATCGTTTTCGGTAAGTTCCAGCAGCAGCGGCGAGCTGTCCGCCATCATCGGAATGAACTGCTCGTAGCCTACCCACGCCGAGTCAAAGAGGATGTAGTCGCAGAGGTGGCCAATTTTGTCCACCACCTGACGGGCGTTGTAAATCGTGCCGTCGTAGGTGCCGAGCTGGATCACCGCCAGGCGGAACGGACGTGCCTCATGCGCTTTTTCCGGCGCAACGTCGCGGATCAGAGTGCGCAGATAGTCCTCGTCGAAGCAGTGCTCGTCAATGCCGCCGATAAAGCCAAAGGGATTGCGCGCCGCCTCAAGATAGACCGGCGTCGCGCCCGCCTGGATCAACGCCCCGTGGTGGTTGGATTTATGGTTGTTGCGGTCAAAGAGCACCAGATCGCCACGGGTCAGCAGCGCGTTGGTGACGACCTTATTGGCGGCGGACGTCCCGTTAAGCACGAAGTAGGTCTTATCGGCGTTAAAGACTTTGGCCGCGAACTTCTGCGCGTGTTTGGCTGAACCTTCGTGGATCAGTAAGTCCCCAAGCTTGACGTCGGCGTTGCACATATCGGCGCGAAAAACGTTCTCACCGAAGAAATCATAGAACTGACGGCCCGCGGGATGTTTCCTGAAAAACGCGCCGTGCTGGTGCCCCGGACAGGCAAAGGTGCTGTTATTCATCGCCACGTACTGACTCAGGGTGTCAAAAAATGGCGGCAGGAGGTTCTCTTCGTACTGGCAGGCGGCGGTTTCCAGTTCCAGGAACTCCTGCGCTTTACCTGATATCACGCCCGTGACACCATCAGGAACATCCGTCTGCTCTTGCGAGAACATAAAGACCGGCAGCTGAAAGCCCGTACGTTTCAGTAACGCGAGGATGCCGCTGCGGCTCTCAGCGACCGTCATGACGACTGCCGCCACGTCGGTAAAGTCAGTATTGTCCAGCGTCACCTTTTCGCGGTGCGTAGACACAGTGGCGACCAGCTCGCGGCTGACGGCAATTTTCAAGGATTTCATAAGCGCAAATACCCGTTTCAGGGGAGAAAAGGCCCCGGACAGAGGAAATCCCCTGCCCCGTGAACGCGTCTGTTCGGAATCAGCTCCGACCGCCAGACATCAGTAAAATCAGAACGCGTCTGGTTTTACTGTTGTCCTGCAATGAGCCAGCGTTACCCTCACCGCACGGTGAGACAAGGAGAGCGTGGGACGATACGGACAGGCGGTTGCGCAGCGGTGAACAGTGGCATTGTTGGCGGCTCCGTATCAGAAAAGGAGAAAATTCGCGCAATCATGTCACCTTTTATTTTGGGGTGCAACAAGCAATCTTTATGCATTCGTCCGTACAAAGCTGACCATTTAGCACGGATGTCATGCCATAATAATGCAATATCAGTGATTAAATAACAGGAGCTTACCGTGGTTATCGGGCCATTCATAAACGCAGGTGCCGTTTTGCTGGGCGGGGTGCTTGGCGCAGTACTCAGCCAGCGCTTACCGGAACGCATCCGCTCGTCCATGCCCTCCATTTTTGGTCTGGCATCCTTAGGCATCGGTATTTTACTGGTGATCAAATGCGCCAACCTGCCGGTGATGGTGCTGGCGACGCTGCTCGGCGCGTTGATTGGTGAGTTTTGCTATCTGGAGAAAGGGATTAACAGCGCGGTGGGGAGAGCGAAGAACCTGATAGCGCGCCCCGGCAAGGCGAAAAACGGCTCGCATGAAACCTTTATACAGAACTACGTCGCGATAATTATTCTTTTTTGTGCCAGCGGCACGGGGATTTTTGGTTCGATGCAGGAAGGGATGACCGGCGACCCCAGCATACTGATTGCTAAGGCATTTCTGGATTTCTTTACCGCCACGATTTTTGCCACCACGCTCGGTGTCGCCGTAGCTGCAATCAGCGTTCCGATGCTGCTCATCCAGCTGGCGCTTGCCACCTGCGCGACGCTGATTCTGCCGCTAACAACACCCGCCATGATGGCCGATTTCACCGCCGTCGGGGGGCTGCTGCTGCTCGCAACCGGGCTGCGTATTTGTGGTATTAAGATGTTCGCGGTGGTGAATATGCTGCCCGCCCTGCTGCTCGCCATGCCGCTTTCAGCGCTCTGGACGCATTTTTTCGCTTAAGTTTCCGTCGAGGTGGTGAGAGAGTGTGCAGTCTGTAACGAAAACAACAAATTTCGTTGACGACAAACCGCGAATCGGGTTTAATGCGCCCCGTTGCCCGGATAGCTCAGTCGGTAGAGCAGGGGATTGAAAATCCCCGTGTCCTTGGTTCGATTCCGAGTCCGGGCACCACTATTCATAAGGCCTCGCTGCAAAGCGGGGCTTTTTCCTTTTCTGGCTACGGTAGATTTCTGGTCGTTGCAACACGTTATTTTTTTGCTGGATTTCTCGCCATTTTCGCTGATATTCGTTACTTTTAGACACCTCAACATCCTCTGATGTACCTTTTCCTAACCTCACTGCTACGGTCTTTCTACGGTCCTTTACGGTTCCTTTCTCTCAGATCATTCATAAATACGGGGAAAACGGGGGAATATCATTTCTCCTTAATCCGCTGGTCTTAACGTGATTTTGTCGCGGGGAATAGGGTGGGGAAATCCCCAATAGCAAGCGGGGAAACCAGGCAGCATACACCCTCCACCATTCACATGGGGATTTTCACCAGTCCGTCCACCTGCAACAAGCTCTTCTTGCCCTTTCACTTCTTACCGTTTTCAGAATCCCCCGTCCTCCACGCCATCATAAAATGGTTTATCCGTAGTACTACTTGAGCTAAACGTATTGGACTGTTAAAGCTGAGTGTCCGCTGTCGAGGGATATGCGGGCATTACTAGCAGCATTCTGAGTGAAACAACGGGGAGCATGTCACGCTTCCCAACCCGTTATTTCAGCGTGCCAACTGTTTGTTCTTCAGTGCATATAGTCGGTCGAACTCAGCATAGGGCTCTCCCGTTTCAGCTGCGTGCCGGATTTTAGCGTCCAGAAGGTCGGGCAAAGGGATCCCATGACTCAGTGAGTGGTAAAGATCATAACCACTGACACAGATAACACGCTTCCCTTTACCAAAAGCCGTCAGACCTTCAGGCGTAAACCCCATCCAGCTGATAAAAACGCCGCGTGTCCAGGTTGCCTTGGTACTGAGCTTTCCTTCAAATACATGGAGATCGGCAGCCGACGTTCTTTTCTGATGCCACTTTGCCTCCATCAGGTAAAATTCATCATTCAGTCGGAAACTTCCGTCAATCTGTTCGCCTGTATTTCGGAAAGACGAACGGGGAGCGAGCTTAAAGATACTGAACAATTCAGCAAGCCAGCCTTCAAACCGAAAACCACGTGGATGTGGCGGCAGAGATTTCATCTCGTTCATTTCAGCGATAAGTGAGGGCCAGTCAACGCCATGCCATACCTGGACAGGCTTTACGCCTTTGGCTTCATCGGTGTCAGCGTTTTCTAAGCGGGAAATCAGTGCAAGATAGTCATTACGGCTTTGTTCAGCCTGTTCAGGCATGGATTCCGTTTTATACTGCCAGAGAGCGCCAAGAACCCGCAGAGCGGTCTCACGATCTGCCTGTTTCAGCAAACATCTAACTCGTTTGGCCTTTGACGTCCCCTCTTCCTGATAACGTTCATCATCAATATCAATGTTTAGTTCTTCATCAAAAAAAGCAGACAAGGTGCGGTTAGAGAAATCCAGTATCCAGCCAGGATCGCTCTCAAACACGAGATTAAACAGCCTCAAATCCTGCATTTTTAGTTTCACGCCTACCTCCTTTTTTTCACAGTATAACGGTATGAAAGTGGAGGAGGAAATGAGTCAGCACCTATACACCAGCACTAGCGTGTTCCGCTATTGGCAGAACGCGGCAAACTAACTGAGCAGAAGGTCCACTATGAGCGAACAGCGGACATTAAAGACATCGCAGTATATTAATCATCGCGTAGCAGGTAAAAGTGATGGTATTTGACTGGTGATTAAGTTAAAAAGATTACTTAGGGAATCCTGATTCTCTAAAGAATACCAACCTTAGCCATAGGTAGATTCTTATGTTAAAGGCTGTATTATTTTGCTTACTCTGAAGGGAGTTGTTAAGGAGTTTTAAATTGCCTAGGTATATTTCTTTAAATAAAAATATTTCAAGTGCCATGAAAAGCAGTGATACCGTTTATCTTATCTTCTCAACTTGGAATGACTATTCTTATCGGACTCTGTTCAATTTAGAATATGTTGATGAGCATCGAACTGTTCATCAAATCGGTCAGATTAAAATAGGATTTAAAGGGCAGAGTGAGGAAGTTACTACATTCGAGAAAATGCAAACTCAATTTGCACGATTAAAAAACAACTTCTTCAGTCTTGCAGAAAGTCCGGAATTTTATCAGAAACTTTATGCTTGCGGTAAAGAGTTAAGCTATGAAATATTGCAGGATTTGAATTGTGTTGTCGTTAGTGATAAGGCTATGAATTGTGCAAGGGAAGAGGCAGTATTTAAAAAATCCCTTCTAAGAGATGTAAATATTAACACTGTATATGGCCAATTTAAAAGGTTAGTTAATGGTTTAGGTCAATTAACTGAGTTTGACTTTAGGTTTTTAAGAGTTAATCATAGGTTTTCAGATTTATACCTTGATTTTAACGTGGTTCCATATTCACTGCCTCCAACTAACATACACACAATAATTGGGAGGAACGGGTTAGGTAAAACTACTTTGTTAAATGAAATGGTTAATTCAATAATGAAACCTAATGCTGCTCGCAATGCTTATTTTGAGGATATCTATGACGGTAGGATAACAAATAAATATTTTAGCGCGGTCATTTCCATATCGTTTAGCGCATTTGATTCATTCACTCCTATTAGTGATCAAACTGATCCAACTTTAGGTACTTGCTATTACTATATAGGTTTAAAAAAACCTGGCTCTGTAGATTTAGCCCATTCTATCGAAGACATTAATGCACTTCACGAAAAATGCGCGAAGTCTGTTTATAATTGTTGCTCCGAGGATTCAAAAAGAGAATTATGGTTAGATGCTATAAGTGATTTGGAGTCCGACACTAATTTCCGTGACCTCAATCTTAAAGATCTCCCATACTTTGGTGCGCAAGAAATTGTAGATGAATGCAAAAGACGACTAAAGAGTATGAGTTCGGGGCATGCAATTATATTCATGACAATCAGTAATCTAATTGAGAAACTACAAGATAAGACACTCATATTATTTGATGAGCCAGAGAGTCATCTGCACCCACCGCTTCTTTCAGCATTCATACGTGCACTAAGCAATCTTTTATTTAAGCGAAATGGAATTGCTATCATAGCTACTCATTCGCCAGTGGTCCTGCAAGAGGTTCCAAAAAAATGCTGCTGGGTATTAACACGATTCGGCGAAGTAACAAATTTTTCAAGACCTTCAATTGAAACATTTGCAGAAAATGTAGGTATTTTAACAAAAGAGGTCTTTAAATTAGAAATGGAGAACTCTGGTTTTCATAAGTTGTTAAAAACCAAAGTTGATGAGGGTTTAGGCTTCGATGAAATTATGAGGGAATTCAGGAATAAAATAGGTTTCGAAGGTCAGGCTATTTTAATGAGTATGATTATGCTTAGGGATAGAGGTATTAAAATAGATGCTCCTAAAGGTGATAATCATGAATAAAGTTAATTTCCCTGCATTGCATTGTGATGATGTATATGCGACATGTTTGTTATCGGTTGGGCCTCGAAGCTTAGATTACAAGATTAAATTAAATAGAATCTCAGAGGTTGTGGCTACTTCTTGGCAAAAGTTTGATGACCGTTGTACACCAAAAAACCTTCATTTATTCCCTCCTTGCCATCCCAGGAATAAAGAGCAGGTTATCACAGGAAATGTCACTAAAGATGATTTAATGAATCTGTATACACGTCATATGCTAAAGTTAGGCAGTGAATCCAGGAAAATATACGATAAATTAAGAGCCGCTTCAAATGGTGTATGTCCACTTTGTGGAATCCACGGCGTTGCAACCTTAGATCACTATTTGCCTAAAGCCCGTTATCCTTTGTTCTCCGTTAATCCCAAAAATCTTATACCTGCCTGCCAGAATTGTAATGAAGGTAAGTCAGATAGTGTATTTGTCAATGCATCAGATCTAACTCTCTACCCTTACAATGATGATAATAAATTTTATAAAACTGATTGGATTTCTGCAACAATAGCGACTAGCAATGGGATATTGGTTTTCGATTTTTTTCCAGATCCTCCCAAAAAATGGTTGAATGTTGAACGACAGCGAGTGATAAATCATTTCAAAAATTTTAGCTTGCGTAGTAAATATTCAATTAATGCTGCACAATTCGTGACCACCATTAATTCTGATATTAGAAGGATGTTATTGAATGGTGATCATAATGTCGTGCAAAGTCATTATCAGGAATTGGCAGGTAAGGTGCCATTTAATTCCACCCTGAGGGTTATGTATAATGCAATAGCTAAAGATTTAAATATTTGTCGCGGTGATTATTAAGTATTGATTCCATTATTATACTAGGCATGCCACTAGACAACTACTTGTGGCATTAGTTGCGTTACTCGTTCGATGCGATCACATATTTTTGCAAAGGCCACCAGATTTTATAACTCCATTTTACAGGCTTTACGATTTTTACCCAGTGCAATTCCTCTGTGCGGTCTAACTTGGATGAGGAATCATTTGAGTTCAAACGATGGATGCAACATCCTGCTTGAACTACTATGTGGGCCTGACCTGCTTAACATCTCAGGTTGTTGTAACATCAGCTTCTGGCATATAGCCGCCCCACATACAGGCAAAGCTACTAGTCCTTATGGCATGTAATTATACCCGACTGAAACACATATTATTTCTGTGGACGCATCCCCCAACGGCATCTTCCCCCTAAAGACCAGAATCAGACCGTAAAGGTCGTTTTTGCGGTATTTCTCGTCTTCACTCATCTCATGAGGCACCAGCATTCCCTTCTCCACGCCATAAAATCAACTTAGCCATTAACAACGCCGTGCCGGGGATGGGTCAACCCTGACGTTCTTTACACCAGTTACAGGAGGTAATATGTCCAGTCCGAAACGCTTCCGTTTTACTAACCAGCTCATTAAATCCCTGCCCCCTAACACATTAGATTCACGCAGCACCGATGCCGAATACAGCGACACCGAGATTTCTGGCCTGAAATGTCTGGTCAGCAAAGGAGAAGGACGTAAAAAGTTTTTGCTACGCTACCTCTATCATGGACGAAAACGCGCCATCGCCATTGGTCACTGGCCTGAGGTGGATGCCACCTTAGCCCGTAAGATTGCCATGGAACATAAACGCTCACTTGCCACCGGAACTGACCCTAAGCAGGAACGCGAAAACAAGAGACAAGAGATGACATTTGATGAACTCTTTAACCAGCATTATCTGGTTTGGGCAAAGTCTGCTAAACGTAGCTGGGGCAAGGATTTCCAGCGCTACCGGGATCATATCCGTCCCGCCATTGGTCAGATGCTGCTTAGCGATATCACACCTGCCAGCATTCTCCGCCTCCAGCAGACGTTAAGCACTTCATTATCAGCAGCAACCTGTAATCGTGTCATCGTACTGATTAAAGCGGTATTTACCTGGGCCGGAAGGCAAAGCATCACCTCTGTCCATCCGGCAAGAGTGGTACAGCTTCTCAGGGAGAACAACGCCCGACAGCGCTATTTCACCGAGGACGAAATTCGTCGTATTTTTCTCTCCGCCGATAACGATACCAATCCCGTCGCTGTCCGCTATGTCAAACTGCTGTTACTGACCGGCCTTCGCCGTGATGAGCTGCGTCTGGGAAGGTGGGAGCATGTTGACCCGGTTAAACGCACCCTGTGGCTCCCGGAAACCAAGAATGGCTATGGACGGATTGTTCATCTTAACTCACTGGCGATGGACGTAATCAGAACGCTGCCAACGCAGCGGGGAAATCCGTGGTTGTTTATCGGTAAAAAACAGGGCATGCCGCTGAGTAACCCGGTGAAAGCCTTTCAGCGTATCGTGCGTCGGGCGGGAATTTTCGACAAAGAAGTGTGTATTCATACCTGCCGCCATTCGGTTGCCGCCCTCATCGTGTCCTACGGCGGAACACTGTATGACGTTCAGGCTCAACTGGGGCACCGCAGCAGTCAGTCTTCACAACGGTATGCGCACCTTCACCCTCAGCGCTTACAGAACACCAGTCAGTTACTGGCGGAAAGGATAACGGCTCAGCTACCGTCCTTGTGATAACAGAAAAGCAGAGGCAAATGCCCCTGCTTTTTTTACTGTTCAGCCATCAGTCAGAACGGGATATTCTCATAAGCGGCCCCATATTCTTCATCCGGCACCCGGTTATCATCATATCTGTTATAGAGTTCACGAGCACACTCGCGCGCGTCTTTAATAGACATACGAGGGAACCTGCCGAGGGGTTCATAATAGCAGGCCCCTCTAAGCGTATAACGAGCCAGGAATTTAATCTGACCGTTGGCAATGACGGCCCGTAGCGCAGGCTCGCTGCCATCGAAGATTTCACGAGAAATGCCGTGATAAAGGCACTCCGCCAGTGTGTAAAACAGATTGTAATCAGTGAATGACGTGTTTTCTTCATTTTCGCTGCTGATAGCGTGAGGAAAGCCGTTATAGTACTCGTCTGATTCAGAAAACATACATCACCTTTTATTCGTTGTGGTTCAGTCAAAATGGTTATATTCAGGGTTAAAATTCGGTCATAACATTGCATTTCAGAAACGCTTTTTTGACCTGGTAGTAAGACTGCGCCATCGTCTTCAGCGCTCTTTTTTTATAGTGACCCGCACTTTCGCCAAGCAGATAACCGGTACGCTCTAACGGTCTGGCCACATCAACGGTCTTAAGTCCCTTTTCAGAGCAGAGCTTTTCAAACACCGATTCATAAATCAGGAAGTCGCCGGTTTTATGATGAACAAATCCCCACATATCTCCCGGGCATCGGGCATGGTCCTCACGCAGGGTGATAAAGTGCCTGCTGCTTTTTGTCACCAGCGTCAGCTGAAGCTCCTCAAGCATGTTACGTACCGGGTTATACTGATTCTGGTTATCATCCAGCCAGCGCCGTGCAGCGGACATAACGGATTCAGCTACCGCATCGCTTTCGAAAGGTAAAAGGCCGTATTTCAGCGCCTTCTCTCCTGCCAGCCACACCAGCGCAAACCTTTTCAGTCCACGTCGCTGAACGCGGGTAATATCACGCCCTTCATCCTTCAGAGCCTCTTCCAGTGCGTTACAGCACGCATCTGTCTGTTCCTGGAGCCAGGATGAAAACTCTGAGTAGGTGCGAAGAGTGTCAGCCGCATTTTTTTCGGATAACAGCTTGCCGATAAATGCAGGCCCGGCATGACCGTAAGCCTCTCCCAGCCCCGTCTTAAGTGCATCTGCACGGGCACGAGTTTCTGATACCGGTTCATCCGGTTTTTGAGCATCCTCAGGCAGCAGTTCCATACTGATGGCCCTGTGCTCCTGCCCTCCCTGTAACACAGCTTTCTGTTCAGCCAGCTTTTCGGAGATTGACATCTCACCGGTTGAGAGAATAAACATGCGCCATTTAAACGGCTCATCTGCCGTCAGGCCACGGGTCAGGCGCTCTTTTGCCGTACCTGACGTAATGTTGTATAGCAGTGAGGAAAGTTGCTTATGATTACTTGCCCCCAGTTCATCGACGCAGGCAACCAGACCGGAATAGTCAGCGAGAAGGCGCTCCATCGCATTCGGCGTGGTATTCCAGCGAATAATATTCACATTCCCCCCACTGCCCGGCTCACTGCCATCTCCATGGATCGATGCGCCCAGCATCAGAAGAAGCGTTTTACCCGTCGTGGATACGCCGTGAAAATGAAACATGCCCACATCCATACCGGCAGGAACCAGAAGCATCGAAGCAAAGGAGGCACTCAGCGCAAAGGTCTGCGCCCAGCCATGGGCATTTTCCCGGATGAGGTTAATCCACTCCTCCAGAGCCCCGCCTTTGTGCAGTCCGGGACGCACGCGGAATCCCGGCAGCAGATAATCAAACCCGGTCAGAGAGGTCACAACGGGCTCATGACCATGTAAAAAGGCCATATCCTCCGAAACGAATCCCATTGCATCTGCCATCAGATAAACAGGCAGCGGTAAACTCCGGCAGCTCTGAATAAAACGGTCAAAAAGAGCAAGCTGCTGTGGAGAGGGGCCAACACAAAATCCACGACCTGCCAGTCTGCCCATAACCTGAGCACCACCCTGAACAATATCCTCAAAGCTCACCTGGGCCTTAACATACTTACCCAGCCCGTTACCGGTCATCAGGCTGATCCCAAGACCGGACTCCTTATCTTTTCCACAAAACAGGGCGACAGGCACAACTGGCGTGGTGCAAACCTGCACAGGTTTCTGTCCACCGATGTAGAAAAGGCCATCAGCCGTATTCACATAATGCCGTGGCAGCCCATCACCAATACCGAGTGAAGCGATATCATCTTCACCGACCTCAGTGTTTTCAGCACGCCTGATAATTGCTTCCGACATTTTGTTGAAATTTTTATCGCGGTCAGCAAAAGCGCGAATACGCTTAATCCCGGAAACCTTAGGAACATTAGTTATCACTTTTTTATTCATGTGTATTACCATCAAATTACGCCACCGTCAGAAAACGGGTGCATCAGAACCATAGTTAAAAACCATACCGTTGAGTGAAGGTTGTTACCCCATCGCCCGGTTAACGACTTCGTGGTAACGCGCCGGAGAAGCGTGCAAGTAAAGCTCCGTCACTTTGATAGTGCTGTGGCCCAGTAAGTCTTTGACGGTGTGAATGTCGGCCCCGCTCTCAATGAGCTTTGTCGCAAAGGTATGGCGCATCTCATGGATGGTGAACGGTGGAATACCCGCAGCCTCACAAAGTCGTTTTTGCAGGCGACGCGGCTCAGAAACCGGGTTGTCGGCCCCCTTGCCCGGAAATACCCAGCCTTCATCACTCAGATGTTGACGCTGTTCTGTCAGAAGAACGAAAGCCTTATCACATACCGGTACACGGCGGAGTCTGCCGTTTTTGGTATGGCGAAGAGTGATAACCTTGCGGCTCCAGTCCACATCCTCAAGGCGAAGATGACGGGTTTCCCCCAGACGCAGTCCCGTCAGGGCAAGGAACATGAGCAGAGCAAGGCCTTCATGATCGGGTTTACCATTACGCCAGCGCTCACAGACTTCCATCCAGCGCTGAAGCTGGGAGTCATCCATGGCGCGTCTATCTGACGTCACTTCAGGCAGCGCTTTGATATAAAGCGCCGGAGAGCGGCTGATATATCCCATGCGGATAGCCCTGGTAAACACCGCTTTAATGAGCGCCAGATGGCGATTGCGGGTGGCTGGCTTGAGATCGAGATTATGCAGATAGCTCAGAATATCTGCCTCCGTCATACCTGCCAGCTTTTTGGCACCGAGAAGAGGGCGCAGGTATTTACGGATCTTAGAAAGATCGGTGTTAGCTGAACGCTTAACGCCTGTGCTGAGTACGCTTTTCTCATACTCATCCACAAGCTCATTAAACGTCATTTTACTGTGCGTAAGAAAACGCTCACCATAAGTCTCAACGGAAGCCTTAAGCTCCTGAATTATTTTAAAGGCATGCTCCCTTGCGTTATTAATGGAAAATTCAGGGTAACTTCCTACGGCAACGTAAACATTCTTTCCACGAATACTTTTGCGGACAATAAACTTAATGCGTCCGGATGAGTGGAATATAGCCTTAAGCCCGGTACATTTTGTATCGCTGGCTTCGATAGTCCGGCCAGTTTGTATTGCACGGGTTTTACACTCATCAAAAAAAGCTTTAGTGAATGCCTCTCTTTGATTCTTTGGGCTGCGATGTCGGGCCATCGGTTCAACACAGCAATCATCAACGTCAACGCTGGTTTTGATGTTTTGCGCTGACTTACAAAAGCGACCATCCACAGAATCAACATCATTCTGTTTCATTGTCAGCGTTATTAGGTTTAAAGAACTATCGGGTTTCATAATGCATACATCTCGCTCAATTAATACAAATTAAGGGTATTGAGTTAGATGCTGGCCAGCACATGAAGCGAATAGTATTGGCAGAAATACTGAAGTGCAAATCACCGAATCTGACATTTTGGTGAGAAAAACACGCGTTAAAGAGGCCTGTTTGCCCCCTTAACCTCCTGAAAGCGCCACTCCCCCACTTTCAGGCCTGAACGTCGTTTCTCCCCATAAATAATATCGATTATGGGGCGCTGCTTGTTTTTTGAACTATTTAAGGCGTTTTGTGATTGAGAAAATAAGTAAGAAAATCAATAGCAATTGTGCACAAGCCTTCTCTCATTTTCAGTTAAAACAGTACATGCTAATTTCTTTACAAAACGCTTAAAATATAAAAAAAACGGGATTTAATGCCAACCCACCACTAAATTTAAGGGCATAATCCAGAACAAGCAAACAACGTAAATAAAATGTAACTAAAAGTCATTTGAAAACATATTATCAATATGAATCAATTAGTTATGGAGATAATCATGTTTAAATTCACGACCCCCACCAGTCTTCCCCTTCTCAACCTGCCCGCCTCCGCACTGGCGTCCCTCAGCAATGAAATCCTTGGCCCTGTCGATGATATCGACCTGTTTACCGATTTCTGGAACGAAACGGGAACCCTGCTCTGGCATCTCAACCACGATGACACGCTCCCCGAAGACCCGCTGCTGGCAGTCGCACTGGCTAACCCGGAATACGTCACCGCACTTGACGATGGCTGGTATCTGCTTCTCGGTATCGTCTGTGATAACGGACAGGGTATCTATCTGGTGTTCCCGGACTCGACTGTTATCACTCAACTCCAGAACCTGATTGAGGCGCTGAACCATGAGTAAGAAAAAAATCGCTACAGAAGCTACCGTCATCGAAAGCTATACCGTGTTCTACAGTGGTGAGGCCGAGAAAATCAGTCCCCACAGTAAGGGGCTGCTGACGTATGAGCTGGGTAAGGAGGGTGATACCGGCAGCCTTGCCCTGCGCTTAACCGCCAATGACGAAGGAGGCCTGTTCTCCCGTGAATGGATAACGCTTGATGCTATTCACGCCATTCTTGAACACCAGCAGGACAGCTTTCCGTCGCGTGTGTTTCGACCACTATTTGGTCAGGGCAGCACCAACAACGCCGGGTTTCTTGCCGCCGTACTCAGAAGTCCGGATATCTGCCTTATCGAAGCGGACAGCAGCAGGCTCTTTATGCACCGTTGTTATGCCGACTGGCAGCATCGTATGACGCAGCTTGCTACGCTCAGCCAGGACTAACCCCCCGCTTTTTCTGTGTTCCGTTAACCAAAAAATCAGGAAATTCACTATGTCATCACCCGCTATATTGCAGGGCGGCTATGTGCTGCCTCTCTCCCGGTCGTTCACCCAACTGCTTCTGGGTATCGTTGCGCAAAAACCGCCCCATAGTCACCCCATCACCGGATTAACCATTAACTTTCGTGACCCTGAATACTCACCGGAAACGGGTGGATGGCATCCGGTCGAAATACGCCTCATCCCTGCCGGAGAAGACTGGCAGCTCGATTACGTCACCGATTTTCACTATGCAGGACATCCATGGCCTGAGCTTGAAAAAGATGTCGATGTGAGCTGGACGCAACAATACACGTGGCTTTCCCGTTGTGGCGAGATCTCTCATGTCGACGCCCGTGAGTTCTGGTCGCTATGGGAAAGTAACTTTATGGCTTACCACGATATGGGGGTTTTCACGGTCCGTACGTTGTGGGAAAGCTGAGTGTTCACAACGTTTCCCCCGCATCCCCCCTCTCCCCCGTAGTAAGGAACTGAATGTTATGTACCGGCTTCTGCTGCTGAACTTCGTGGATTCATTTATCGATAACTGCATTCTCTCCTGCGTCGATGAACCGGCTTACGGCGGTATCGTGCAGTGCGAACTGCTTTTTGGCCTTGCCGCACACAGCGGTATCTATGTGGGTAACGGCGATATTGTTCATCTTGACGGCGACGGCATCGTTATCAGAAGTCAGGCCCGCGAGTTTCTTGACCGGCTCGATGGCTGGAACTCCGCTATCTCGGTGTATACCGATTGTATGGACCTGGCCCCACAGGGTTGTACGCAGGCCGCTGAACGGGCACAGGCGGCAGTAGGTCAGCGCTATCCCTACAGCCTGCTCGACTTTAACTGCCACCGGTTTACTGCCCGCTGCGTTACCGGCAACTCATGCGCTGATATATGGCTTGCCAGGCACCTCGATAGATTTCAGAAAGGGGACCGATGGCGCGTATGGCAACGATGAACGTTAATCGTCGCAGGCAACACGCTACCGGACAGGGAGAACGGCTTATCCGGCTGACCATGGTGCTGTTTTACGGTCAGACAATATCTGTTCGCTATATCACCCGACGATTTGACGTCTCTCCCCGTACGGCAAGACGGGACCTCACCCATCTGGCCTTTGTGCTCGAATCCGCTGGCCCTCACCGCTGGCGGCTGGCTCCCTCGCTGAAACCCTGACTTTTTTCTCTGCCGGACATCTCCTGACCACCCCGTATGGCAGGCTGTCTCCGCTTTTCAATCCATAAGGGAACATGATGAAAATTTCTAAACTGTTAACCGCCACCATTCTGCTTTCAGCCTTCAGCCACAGCGCGTTCGCCGACGAGCAGGCTGATGCTCAGATGATAAGCAACTCGACCTTCTGTGCGATGTACTCCACCCGCCTGACCCAGACCAGTGACAGCGGCCTTCAGGTAAAAGGCGTCAATCTCAATGCCCGCTTCAACGGACCGGTATTCAACCGGGTGCTCCAGGTGATGAACAAAACCTATGGCAGAACCTGGCTCGAATCAAATGCCCGTAATGGCAGCATGACCGCCATGCAGCTTTCGCAGTCGGAGCTGCTTTATAACCCGGAATATGCGCGGCAGTGCGATACCTTCGCGAATAAAGTGGAAAAGGAATGGCGTAAAAAGTAACCGGTACGCGATATCCGGTGAACAGAAACCTGCTTTCGGGCAGGTTTTTTTTTTACTTTTTTCTTTTTCAGCCGGACACGCCCTGTCCGGGGACATCCTTAAACTGTCAGGTCCAATATCCGCTATGAGGTGAAATATGGCTACCTACCGACACGACCCTGACCTTGAGTTTCTGCGCCACTGTCATCGTGACGATCTGGATTTACTGGTTTCTGTGCTTATCTGCGATCCGAAAGACGGACTGGCACGTATTACGGAAACGCTGACTTACGATCCTCAGTATAAAAAACACAAGCCCAACCATCCGCGCTACTGGGATGCCATTGCCGCCGAGGTTCAGACATTTGGTGCAAACAGCTTCGCCACGCTGCTCCGCTGGGGTAAAGGGGTGCTGTACCGGGAAATGCTTACCGATGCCTGCGATAAAATGAAGGTGAACTACAACAGCAAATCCAGCGTCGAGACGATTGAAATGAATCTGCTCATGAAGATCCTTGAGAAAAGTCTTGAGAAGATGACGCCTGACCAGTTAAAGACCGTGGCGGAAGAGTTGCAGACGGGCTACAGCAATCCCACGCCGGAGCTGCTGACCATGGCAATCCAGGCGGGAATAAAAACATCCGGGTTTGCGGCCTATCAGATGGCGCTTGTGGTCACAAATGGCGTGGCGAAAGCCCTGCTAGGCAGAGGGCTGACGTTCGCAGGAAATGCCATGCTGACGCGGACCATGGGCGCATTTGCAGGTCCCGTGGGCTGGGTGCTGAGTTCTCTCTGGCTGCTGATAGATTTAGCCGGTCCCGCATACCGGGTCACGATCCCATCCTGCATCTTTATTGCCTACATGCGCCAGAAGCATCTGTATTCACCTGAGAGTACAGACGCTTAACGCTTATATTTAAGGTTATCAGGCTTTAAAAAACTTCAGAGGGCGGACAAATCCTGTCCGCTACTGCTGGCATCATTTCCCGGCAAAATTCGGGAACGATGTATGACACTGATAACACAAGAAAACGAACATGACAGACTGGCAACCCGCCTTTCCATCATCCTGAGCCGTTTATTTCAGGGTGAAAAGCTGCATATCGGGACGCTGGCAGAAGAATTCGGGGTGACAACGCGAACGCTGAGAAGGGATTTTAACGTCCGTCTGACGTACCTTGATATTGAACAGAGCAACGGCGTGTATCAGCTTGCTTCGCATTACTTTCGCCGCCGCACGGAACGGGATATGAAGATACTGGCGAGGTTGCTACATCTTGACCGTCTGTTACCCGCAATGGACGCCAAACTGCTGAGCCTGATGCTTGACGGGGAACGCCCCTCGCCCTACAGGATTATGCTTCCGGAGCCGCGCCAGAAACCCACGCTGTTCGGTGATTTCAGCAGACTAACCCTCGCCATACTTAACCAGACCAAGGTGCGTATCAGAACCGACGAAAACGTCAGCCATACCGTTCATCCCTATCGTCTGCTTTGCAGCCATGCAGAGTGGTTTCTTGCCGGATGTGCTTTATCGGGCGTGTTCGTTATTTCCCTGTCCCGAATCAGGCTGGTTGAGGTATTACCGGATACAACGTTCGAAATCGATAACACACTCATTTCGCTGATTGAACAGTCTGACTTTATGGAAGCGTTACCCCACATGAACATTATTCATCAGATAATGGATTACGGGGCAAAACAACCGAATAATCGCAATTAAAATCACAACATATTATTAGTGATGATTAAATCACATTAACATGATAAGTGAGAAAGTTATGATTATCGATAAAGAATACGCACTTGTAGATACGACCGCAAGACTTAACACTGACCTGAGGGATTATGAACATGAAATAAACAACGCCGCCATTATAACATTTGGCAATGACCTGACAGACATAACAGTATATCAGTCCAGTTTTATCATCAGCATCAGGGCAGAGGGTGAAAAGATAAAGCACGGCCTTCTTGTTAACTTCGGTAAAAATATAGCAAGACAGGTTTCATCACTTTGTGCATCCGCAATGCGAGTCTACCCGAACGAAAAACACAAACCGAGCCGTCAGCTTTTCCATTGCATAAATTAGTTTGTGCAAAGACTGTACTACCGACACGCAATAAATTAAAATAGGCCAGCTAATATAACACATGAGGTTTATGATGGCTGGCCAGTATGAAAAAGCAATAACGATAAAACAAGCGATAGATTCAATTAATTTACGCCACTATCTTCTGCCTGCAATTCAGAGGAAGTTCGTCTGGAGCAGCAGTCAGATATGTCTGCTGTTTGATTCCATCATGCGAGACTACCCGATAAACTCTTTCATGATGTGGGATATCCGTAGTGCCAGTATTAAAAACGATTACAAATTCTATGAATTCCTGAAAGAATACTGTCAGCGATTTAATGAAGAAAACCCCTGCGTAGCAACAAATGCTGGATTTCATGATTTCAAGGCGGTGATTGATGGTCAGCAGCGTCTCACATCATTATATATTGGATTGTGTGGAACGTATGCGTATAAACAGCCCCGGGTGTGGTGGCCTTCGGCACAGGATGATCGCATCCTGCCGCCCAGAAAGCTTTACGTCGATTTAACAGCGCCACTTAAGTCAGACGACGAACTCATGATGAAGTACAACTTCAGGTTCCTGACCGAGAAGCAATATACTGATTCACTTACCGATAACAAACATCACTGGTTCTGCCTGCACGAAATATTCAAATACGAGCAACATGATTCTCCTGATGATATTTTATTTAACGTTGTCGTACCAGAACTCGAAAAAAAAGGACTCATTTCCAGTGAATTTTCCAGAAAAACATTACTGAGACTTTATACAAAGATAAGAACTGAGAACATCATTCACTACTTCAATGAGAGCAGTCAGGATATTGATCATGTGCTGGATGTTTTCATCCGCACGAACAGCGGGGGGACAAAACTTGAGTTCTCAGACTTACTGATGTCAATAGCGGTAGCGCACTGGCAGGGGGATTTCAGAAGAGAACTGGATGAACTGACAAAAAATATTTATCAGAATAATGAAATGGGGTTTTATATTGAAAGAGACTGGTTCTTAAAAACCAGCCTGATGCTTATTGACTCTGACGTCCGGTTCAAAGTAAAAAACTTCACTTCAGAGGAGGTCGGTAAGATACAACAGCAATGGTCTGAAATAAAATCTTGTATCAAGGAGACTTTTATTCTCATCAGGCGATTTGGCATCAACCCGCAGTCTTTGATATCTAAAAACGCAGTCATTCCTGTGGTCTACTGGCTTTATAAAAAGCAAACCAATGGACATCCATTATATACAACGATTAATCTCCTGAATAAAAACCATAATGAACGCTCAATAATCAGTCAGTGGTTTTACATGGTACTTCTGAAAGGAATCTTTGGAAGCCAGGCCGATGCACTACTCACGAGCATCAGAGATGTAATGAAGAGTAGTCTTTCAGATATTCACTTTCCTCTTGAGAAGATTATTGACCGATATAAAGGCTCGAATAAGGACCTCAGATTTGACGACGAATACATCGGAAGCCTTCTCAATATCAGATATGGCGAAGGTCGTTGCCGTGCGCTATTGCATCTTCTGTTCCCTGAAATGAATCCGACCGAGGTGTTTCATATTGATCACCTTCACCCAAGAAATCATTTTTCAAAGAAATATCTTGAAAAATTAGATTATATTGCGAATTCACCGGAGAACCTCAGCTATTATGAAAATCAAGAATACTGGGACACCATACCGAATCTTCATTTACTGAATCACTCTCAGAATATAAGTAAACAGGATACATCCCTGAAACAATGGCTATCTCAGTCATCAAACAACTATACGCCATCAATGCTGTTAGTTTCAGATGACAATATTGAGTTCAGTCGCTTCCCGGATTTCTACAATGAGCGACGAAACGCCCTGAAGCAAAGACTACTGAGTCGGGTGTTTCTTACAACAAAAATAGATTCATCACTATCCACAATGGATACGGATGAAGAAATTCTCACAGACTGAACGTTCAGCTCCGATAGTATTGTGGTTTCAGTATTTATCGCCAGTGCAACGTTTCTACTGGCGTGACTGAAAAAACGTTGGCTACACAACCGTGCAAACGAACTCTCAGTACAACGCATGACATACAAAGCCTGTCATCGGTATGAAATTGCGATAAAATCAGGCCAATAACAGTAGCTAAGAATCATAAAACAGGATACAAAATGACAAGCCTTCAGCAGCGTGCAGAGCTACACCGTCAAATCTGGGCCATTGCCAATGATGTCAGGGGCTCAGTAGATGGATGGGATTTTAAACAGTATGTACTCGGTGCACTTTTCTACCGCTTCATCAGTGAGAATTTTTCCAGCTACATGGAAGCAGGGGATGAAAGCATACATTATGCAGCACTTGATGACAGTATCATTACCGATGACATCAAAGACGATGCCATCAGGACTAAAGGATATTTCATCTACCCGAGCCAGCTGTTCTGCAACGTTGCCGCTAAAGCGAACACCAACGACAGGCTGAATGCTGATTTAAACAGTATCTTCGTCGCTATTGAAAGCTCTGCCTACGGCTATCCGTCCGAGGCTGACATCAAAGGCCTGTTTGCCGATTTCGATACAACCAGCAATCGTCTGGGTAACACAGTTAAAGACAAAAACAGCCGTCTTGCCGCCGTTCTGAAAGGCGTTGAAGGGCTGAAGCTGGGGAATTTTAACGAGCATCAGATTGACCTGTTTGGTGATGCCTATGAATTCCTTATTTCTAACTATGCGGCGAATGCCGGTAAATCAGGCGGGGAGTTCTTCACACCACAGCATGTCTCTAAGCTGATTGCGCAACTGGCAATGCACGGGCAGACCCACGTCAATAAAATCTACGACCCGGCTGCAGGCTCAGGCTCTCTTCTGCTTCAGGCCAAAAAGCATTTTGATAACCACATCATCGAAGAAGGCTTTTTCGGTCAGGAAATCAACCATACAACCTTTAACCTGGCACGTATGAACATGTTCCTGCACAACATCAACTACGACAAATTTGATATCAGACTGGGGAATACCCTGACTGAGCCTCACTTTGGCGATGAAAAACCGTTTGACGCGATCGTCTCTAACCCACCGTACTCGGTTAAGTGGATTGGCAGCGATGACCCTACACTGATTAACGATGAACGTTTTGCTCCAGCTGGCGTATTGGCCCCGAAATCAAAAGCTGACTTTGCGTTTGTACTACATGCGCTGAATTACCTGTCTGCTAAAGGGCGCGCAGCAATAGTTTGCTTCCCCGGTATTTTTTACCGTGGCGGTGCAGAGCAGAAAATCCGACAGTATCTGGTCGACAACAACTATGTTGAAACGGTGATTTCTCTGGCACCTAATCTGTTCTTCGGCACTACTATTGCCGTTAACATTCTGGTGATGTCAAAGCACAAAACAGATACCCGCGTTCAGTTTATTGACGCCAGCGGGTTGTTTAAGAAAGAAACCAATAACAATATCCTGACTGATGGTCATATCGAAAAGATTATGCAGGTCTTTGCCAGCAAAGCGGATACTGACCATCTTGCGAAAACTGTCACTTATGAAACAGTATCTGCCAATGACTATAACCTGTCAGTAAGCAGCTACGTCGAAGCCATGGATACCCGCGAAATTGTCGATATTGCAGAGCTGAATGCCGAGCTAAAAACCACCGTCAGCAAAATCGATCAGTTGCGCAAAGACATTGATTCAATAGTGGCTGAGATTGAAGGTGACGAGGTGCAGAAATGAGTGAGCTGAGTTATCTGGAAAAGTTACTGGATGGGACGGAGGTAGTGTGGAAGACTCTGGATGATATTTCTGTAAAAATATCCTCTGGAGGCACACCTAAAACTGGCGTAGCTGAATATTATGATGGTGACATTCCTTGGCTACGAACTCAAGAAGTTAATTTTTGTGACATATGGGATACTGGAGTAAAAATAACTGAATCTGGAGTTAAAAACTCCAGCGCAAAATGGATACCAGTCAATTGTGTAATTATTGCAATGTATGGAGCCACAGTTGGTAAGTTAGGTATTAATAAGATACCAATGACAACCAACCAAGCTTGCGCAAATATAGAAGTAAACTCAGAAATTGCTGATTATAAATATGTATTTTATTTTCTATCCAGTCAGTATCAATATATAAAATCCTTAGGTTCTGGCTCACAAACAAATATCAATGCAGGGATAGTCAAAAAACTCCTAGTTCCGATTCCTTGCCCGGACAGCCCGGAAAAATCCCTTGTCATCCAGTCTGAAATCGTCCGGATTCTGGATAAGTTTACTGCCCTTACAGCTGAACTTACAGCTGAACTTACCATGCGTAAAAAGCAGTACAACTACTATCGCGACCTGTTGCTGAGTTTTGAAGAGGGTGAAGTTGAGTGGAAGACGCTTGGGGATCTAGGGGAAAATCTGGATTCGAAAAGGAAACCAATTACCAGCGGTCTGAGGGAAGCAGGAAGTATTCCTTATTACGGTGCTTCTGGAATTGTCGATTATGTTAAAGACTACATTTTTGATGGTGATTTTTTACTGATTTCTGAAGATGGCGCAAATCTTTTAGCTCGCAATACGCCTATAGCATTTAGTATCAGTGGTAAATCTTGGGTAAACAATCATGCACATGTGATTAAATTCGATTCCTATGCAGAACGAAGGTACGTGGAGTACTATCTGAATAGCATTGATTTAGCCCCCTATATTTCCGGAGCAGCGCAACCAAAACTAAATAAGAAAAATTTAGAGAGCATACGCATTCCAAATCCTTCACCTGAAGATAAAGAGCGGATAGTTTCTATTCTGGACAAATTTGATGCGCTAACAAACTCCATCAACGAAGGCCTCCCTCGTGAAATCGAGCTGCGCCAGAAACAGTACGAGCACTATCGTGATTTACTGTTCAGCTTCCCGAAAACAGAAACCGTCAGCAACTGATAGACCATTGATACCGGTAGGGTATGTTTTCACTCGCCGGTATCAGGCTTTACAAATGCCGGAAGATGCTTCTGATACCCTTCCGGGCTTTGCCAGATGACGCACAGGATGCACCATGACACAACAGACACACACGATTGCTGAATCCAATAACTTTATCGTCCTTGATAAATACACCAAAATTCTAGATACCGGTGACAGCTACCAGAGCGAATCTGACCTTGAACGAGAACTGATTCAGGACCTTCTTAATCAGGGTTATGAGTTTATCTCCGTTAAGTCACCGACAGCGATGCTGGCGAATGTGCGGGACCAACTTCAGCGTCTTAATGGTGTGGTTTTTAACGAAAGTGAATGGCGGCGTTTCGCAGAGCAGTATCTCGACAGCCCCAGTGACAGCAGCCTGGACAAAACTCGTAAAATCCATATCGACTATATCTGTGATTTCACGTTTGATGACGGTCGTCTGGAAAACATCTATCTGGTAGATAAAAAGAACCTGCTGCGCAATAAGGTGCAGGTCATTCAGCAGTTTGAGCAGACAGGTTCACACGCTAACCGTTATGACGTCACCATTCTGGTCAACGGCCTGCCGCTGGTGCAAATCGAACTCAAAAAGCGCGGCGTGGCTATTCGTGAAGCCTTTAACCAGATACACCGTTACAGCAAGGAAAGCTTTAACGGCGATAACTCGCTGTTTAAATACCTGCAACTCTTCGTGATTTCCAACGGGACTGATACCCGGTACTTTGCCAGTACCACTAAACGGGATAAAAACAGCTTTGATTTCACCATGAACTGGGCGAAGTCGGATAACACCCTGATTAGGGACCTGAAGGACTTTACCGCCACCTTCTTCCAGAAGCATACCCTGCTGAATGTTCTGTTTAATTACAGCGTGTTTGACAGCAGCCAGACACTGCTCGTCATGCGTCCCTATCAGATAGCGGCAACTGAGCGCATTCTCTGGAAAATCAACAGCTCTTTTAAAGCGAAGAACTGGTCAAAACCCGAAAGCGGTGGATTTATCTGGCATACCACCGGTTCAGGTAAAACCCTGACCAGCTTTAAGGCCGCACGACTGGCAACCGAGCTGGACTTTATTGATAAAGTCTTCTTCGTGGTCGACAGGAAAGACCTCGATTACCAGACCATGAAGGAGTATCAGCGCTTCTCTCCGGACAGTGTCAATGGTTCGGATAATACAGCAGGCCTCAGAAGAAACCTGGATAAGGACGATAACAAAATTATCGTCACAACCATTCAGAAACTCAATAACCTGATGAAAGCCGAAGCTGACCTGCCCGTCTATCAGCAGCAGGTGGTGTTTATCTTTGATGAGTGTCACCGCAGTCAGTTTGGTGAGGCCCAGAAAAACCTCAAAAAGAAATTCAGACGCTTTTATCAGTTTGGTTTTACCGGTACGCCTATTTTCCCGGAAAACGCACTGGGAGCAGAAACCACAACCAGCGTGTTCGGGCGTGAGTTACATTCTTACGTCATTACTGATGCGATTCGTGATGAAAAAGTGCTGAAGTTTAAGGTGGACTATAACGATGTCCGCCCACAGTTTAAGTCTCTTGAAACGGAAACTGATGAGAAAAAACTCAGCGCGGCTGAAAACCAACAGGCATTTTTGCACCCCCTGCGTATTCAGGAAATAACACAGTACATCCTGAATAACTTCCGTCAGAAAACGCACCGTACTTACCCGGGAGCAAAAGGCTTCAATGCCATGTTAGCAGTGAGCAGCGTGGATGCGGCAAAAGCTTATTACACGACCTTTAAATTGCTACAGGAAGAAGCGGAGAAGAAATCTGGCAGCTATAAACGCCTTCGGGTTGCAACCATCTTCTCCTTTGCTGCAAATGAAGAGCAAAGCGCCATTGGTGATATTACTGACGAAAGCTTTGATACCAGTGCAATGAACAGCAGCGCGAAGGAATTCCTGGATTCAGCCATTGATGACTATAACAACCACTTTAAAACCAATTTCAGCACCGACAGTAACGGTTTCCAGAACTACTACCGCGATTTAGCTCAACGAGTGAAAAATCAGGATATTGACCTTCTCATCGTGGTGGGAATGTTCTTAACTGGCTTTGATGCTCCGACGCTCAATACTCTGTTCGTTGACAAAAACCTGCGTTATCACGGTCTGATGCAGGCATTCTCACGCACCAACCGTATCTATGATGCCACCAAAACCTTCGGCAATATCGTGACTTTCAGGGACCTGGAGCGTCCGACCATTGATGCCATCACACTTTTTGGCGACAAAAACACCAAGAATGTGGTGCTGGAAAAAAGCTACGAAGAGTACATGCAGGGCTTTACCGATGCGGCAACCGGTGAGGCTAAACGAGGTTTTATGGCTGTTGTTTCGGAGCTGGAGCAGCGCTTCCCTGACCCTGCCAGTATCGACAGTGAAAAAGAGAAAAAAGCCTTCGTCAAACTGTTTGGTGAATATCTGCGGGCAGAAAACATCCTGCAAAACTATGATGAATTTGCCACGCTGAAAGCCCTGCAGAAGGTTGATATTGGTGACCCGGAAGCGGTAGAAACCTTTAAAGCAGAGCACTATGTAGATGATGAAAAATTTGCTGAATTACAAACCATTCGTCTCCCGGCAGAACGTAAAGTTCAGGACTATCGCTCAGCATACAATGATATCCGGGACTGGCAGCGACGCGAAAAAGCAGCAAACGACAGGGATAAATCAACCACAGACTGGGATGATGTGGTGTTTGAAATTGACCTGCTTAAGTCGCAGGAGATTAACCTGGACTACATCCTTGGTCTGATTTTCGACCACAATCGTCAGAAAAAAGGTAAAGAAGCCCTGACTGAAGAGGTCAGACGCTTAATCCGCTCAAGTCTGGGCAACCGTGCCAAAGAAGGTCTGATTGTTGACTTTATTCAGCAAACTAACCTTGATGACATGCCGGACAAGGCCAGTATCATTGATGCATTCTTTACATATGCTCAGCGTGAACAGCAACGGGAAGCAGAGGCGTTGATTAAGGAAGAAAACCTCAATGAAGAGGCTGCAAGGCGCTATATCCGCACATCACTAAAACGGGAGTACGCTACCGAAAATGGGACGGAGTTAAATGAGACGCTACCAAAACTAAGTCCGCTGAATCCTCAGTACAAAACGAAAAAGCAGACTGTATTCCAGAAAATTGGGGCGTTTATCGAAAAATTTAAAGGGGTTGGAGGACACCTCTAGTTGCCTGATAAAAGAACAATGCGCCACCGCAATTTATAGGTAAGATTGTATCCTTTAAACTGCGTCAGACCTGTTATGATCGATGAAGCGCTGGTTAATGTTAATGCTAACAGGATGAATTTTTAACGCACATTCATACAATTAGCGTCCAGAACTTACAGAAACCAGCGCTTGATTTTGGATGGCAAAGTGCTGAATGGATGTATCTCAGGAGAATACTTATGAGCGTAACTATAAAAGACGATCGACTCAGGACTATCGCGACCTTTGATGGCAAGACCTTGAAAGATGATCGACTGAGGACCATCGCGACGTTTGATGGTAAAGCCCTGAAAGACGACCGACTCCGTACCATCGCTACCTTTGACGGTAAAACCCTGAAAGACGACCGACTCAGAACTATCGCAACATTTGATGGGAAGACCTTGAAAGACGAGCGACTCCGCACCATCGCAACATTTGATGGTAAAACACTTAAAGACGACCGACTCAGAACCATCGCGACAGTTAATGGTAATGTCAGTATTGTTGTTTTGGCGTTTGCTGCTCGGCTATTTTGAGTTTTAACATTTATGATATTGTCTTTTTATTTTTACATCAAAAAATACCGAAGTCCATAGTTTATTTAAACGAAAGATTTTATTGCAAGACTATCTTCGGCAGATAACTGCCATCTGAGAAAAATTCGTGACCATGATGATAGTTCCGCCCCGACTCATCGGGGCAATGACATTGATATAGATTAAGCTGGCTTGATTGACAATATTTGCTGATATAAAGGCGAGCGAGAAGCATAAGGTACTCGTCCTGAAGGGACATATACTGATGCTGGCTCAAGGTGGACATCTTGATCATCAAAAAATATATGAGGATTGAAAGCTTTAAGTATTTTTGTTTTCTCGACCCCACCTAGAAAGAATGCCTCATCAACATTTATCCCCCAAGCTCTTAATGTTTTTATAACTCGTAGCTCGGATGGGCTATTTCTTGCTGTAACAAGAGCAATTCTTATCGGTGAATAATCAACTCTTGCAGGTAATCGGTCTTGTAATCTCGCTATTTTTTTTAGCAGCATTGCATAAGGACCTTCCGCCAATGGTTCATTTTGCTTAGCATTTTCTTGTGCATGGAAACTGTTTATTCCTTTCGTTTTAAAGACAATCTCACTAGACTCATCAAATAAGACAGCATCACCATCAAAGGCAATTCTTACCTGATCTTGCGGATATTTTATAGATTCTTTTGGCGGTTCCTTTAAAATAGCAACTGCACAGGCGTTAGAGTCGATAACGCGCTGTGCATCATCAATACTGGTTGTAAGAAAGAGATCCACATTGAAAGCCTCAAGATAGTCAACCACCGTTTCACCACCTGTGAATACTGACCTTGTTATATCTACTTCTTTTTTTCTTATATTGTTCAGTATCATAAGTCCTGTATCAGGACTATTTCTTGACATAACCACTACTTCAACAAGAGGAGATTTATCAGCTTCTTTTTTATACTTATTTAGCCCCAGCAAAGCCTCTACCAAGGGAAATCCAGTTCCAGGAAGCAACTCATCATTCTCATGCAAAAGCATGTAGTCTCTGTATTGCTCAATTGCTTTTTCTGGATTGCTGGAACAGAATTCCTTAAAAAGATTATCTGATTCCTGCATATTGAAAAGTGCTGTTGAGCTAATACCAATGACCAGAGTATTAGTCAAATCATAAGCCATAACTATCTCCTAAGACCTTCATTAGTTAACGTTTACAATTGATTAAGAGAAAAAATCTATTCATATTCAATACCCCATTCGTT
>NZ_JAKCMV010000056.1 GCF_021440515.1 Enterobacter asburiae
CCCGGTAAGCGCAGCGCCACCGGGGAAAGAAAGCGCTACTTACCCGATTTCTCCGCGCGCTGACGACGCAGCTCTTTCGGATCGGCAATCAGCGGACGATAAATCTCGACCCTGTCGCCCTCTTTCACCACGTCAGCCAGTTTCACCGGACGGCTGTAAATACCCACTTTGTTTTTCGTCAGATCGATATCACTGCGCAGTTCCAGAATACCAGACGCATGAATAGCCGCTTCGACGGTGGCGCCCTCGTCGAGCATTACGCGTTGCAGATACTGTTTTTCCGGCAGCGCATACACCACTTCCACAGCAATCTTATGCGGCACTGTAGACCTCTTTGGCGCGGTTCGTGAACGCCTGAACCATGTTCGAGGCCAGCTCTTTGAAGATGCGGCCAAACGCCAGTTCGATCAGCTTGTTGGTAAATTCAAAATCGAGATGGAATTCAATGCGGCAGGCATCCGCGCTCAGCGGCGTGAATTTCCAGCCTCCCATCAGCTTTTTAAACGGACCATCTACCAGATGCATCAAAATACTCTGATTATCGGTCAGCGTATTGCGGGTGGTGAACGTCTTGCTGATCCCGGCTTTGGAGACATCCACAGCGGCAGTCATCTGCGACGGGCCTGATTCCAGCACCCGGCTACCGGTGCATCCCGGAATAAACTGCGGGTAGGACTGAACGTCGTTCACTAACTGATACATTTGTTCCGCGCTGTAAGGCACGAGCGCAGTACGACTAATCTGAGGCATAGCATTTTCCATGGTCACACAACAGACAAATAATAACATTTATCACCTGTTAAAAAAACGCTAAGCCTCATCTCGTGCTAATATAGCGCGTTAGACCTCACAGGATGCAATGAGGTGACTTTTTGACATCAGATTACCTACGGCTTTACGACACTTATGACGAAGAAAAAAGCACATAAACCTGGCTCGGCGACCATCGCGCTCAACAAGCGTGCTCGCCATGAGTATTTCATCGAAGAAGAATTCGAAGCAGGTCTTGCATTGCAGGGCTGGGAAGTTAAATCACTGCGCGCGGGCAAGGCTAACATTGGCGATAGCTACGTTATCTTTAAAGATGGCGAAGCCTTTCTGTTTGGCGCAAACTTTACGCCGCTGACGGTGGCCTCTTCGCACTACGTGTGCGACCCAACCCGTACCCGTAAGCTGCTGCTGAACAAACGTGAGCTGGATTCGCTCTTCGGACGCATCAACCGCGAAGGCTATACCGTACTGGCGCTGTCGTTATACTGGAAGAATGCATGGTGCAAAGTAAAAATCGGCGTCGCGAAAGGTAAAAAGCAGCACGACAAACGTAACGACGCGAAAGATCGTGAATGGCAAGTCGATAAAGCGCGCATCATGAAGCACGCAGGCCGTTAGTATTAGAATACTTATTGAACGATTCAATAAGTTAGCGTTCCGGGCTGGTATCCAGGGAGCAAAATCTGGTATACTCGCTTAACACTATTGGGGCTGATTCTGGATTCGACGGGATTTGCGAAACCCAAGGTGCATGCCGAGGGGCGGTTTGCCTCGTAAAAAGCCGCAAAAAAATAGTCGCAAACGACGAAAACTACGCTTTAGCAGCTTAATAACCTGCTCTGAGCCCTCTCTCCCTAGCTTCCGCTCTTAAGACGGGGATCAAGAGAGGTCAAACCCAAAAGAGATCGCGCGGATGCCCTGCCTGGGGTTGAAGTGCTAAAACTAATCAGGCTAGTTCGTTAGTGGCGTGTCTGTCCGCAGCTGGCGTGCGAATGTAAAGACAAACTAAGCATGTAGTACCGAGGATGTAGAAATTTCGGACGCGGGTTCAACTCCCGCCAGCTCCACCAAAATTCTCCATCAGCGATCACCAGAGTCGTCTGATGAAGTCCTGAAAGCCCGTACGGCGCAAGCCATGCGGGCTTTTTTGTGCCTGCGATTCTCAGAAATCAGGCGTTACGCCCCGCCATCACCCCGCCGTCAATATCCCAGATAGCGCCTGTCACCCAGCTTGTCTTGTCGGACAGCAGGAAGGCAACGGTTTCGGCGATATCTTCAGCTGTCCCCACGCGGCCAATGGGGTGGAAACTGTCGAAGCTGGTCATCACATCCTTCACGTCGTCTTTCGGGATAAAGCCTTCATAAATCGGCGTGTGAACCACCGCCGGAGAAACGGCGTTCACGCGAATACCGTTATCCCCGAGCTCAATGGCCAGGTTTTTGGTCAGCGCGTGCAGACCCGCTTTTGCCATCGAGTAGGCTGAAGACGGCGTCGCGCCGATGGCCTGCTGCGCCCACATAGAGCCGATATTAACGATCGACCCTTTGATTCCGGCGGCTATCATGTTGCGCACCACATCACGGGTGATGAAGAACGTTGCGCGATTGAGGTTCATATAGATGTCGTAATCCGCCAGGCCATGCTCGGTGAACGGTTTCGGGAAGAAGACGCCCGCGGCGTTGACCAGCAGGCTAATATCCTTATGTTCCGCGTTAATGGTATCCACCACGCGCTGCATCCCCTCTTCTTTCATCAGATCGGCGACGATAATGGAAACCTGTCCGTCTGCTGCCAGCGCCCGTTGCGCCTGATCGGCTTTGTCCTGACGGTTTCCTACCAGCACCACGCTGCCGCCGTTCTGGAGGACACGCTTCGCCGTTTCGAAGCCCATACCGCTTGTACCACCCACCACTAACAGTTTTTTACCGGCAAAAGATGCGTTCATCGCAAACCTCTCAGTTCAGTTCGTTGTCGTTGATGCGAAGCGCTGCTCCTCATCCTGTGACGCCAGAGTGCCACCCTGCGTCCGGTCTGACGACTGAGAAGAAATTGCGTAACGAGAAAGAAAATCTATCCCGCTCGCATATACTGACGGAAATACCTTATCAGGATAAAAACCATGCGATCGCTTAACCGTCTGAAATGGCTGCACGCCTTTGAAGCCACCGCCCGCCACGGCAGTTTTACCGGCGCGGCGCGGGAGCTGGGCGTAACGCCTGCCGCCGTGGGTCAGCTGGTTCGCTCGCTGGAAGAGTGGGTCGGGCATCCGCTGCTTCATCGCACGCGTTCAGGAAAAGAGCGCCTGACGCTGGTCGACGAGGCGCAGGACGCGTTACAGGACATCACGCTGGGGCTGGACAAGCTCGAATCCGGGCTGAACAAACTGCGCGGGCGGCGGGCGCGCTCCGTGGTGGTAGTCACCGCCTCACAGGTGCTGATGATGAACTGGCTGATGGAGCGGCTAAACCGCTTCTCTGAAACGCATGAAACCATCGATCTGCGGCTCAACGTCACCGAAAAGCTAATGGACGTGTCGCACGGCGAGGCGGATATCGGCCTTCGCTGCGGTCAGGGGGACTGGCCCGGGGTGAATAAAACCTGGCTGATGGATGAAGAGGCGGTGCTGGTGTGCAGCCCGCGTCTGGTGCCAGCGGAAAAGATAAGCTGCGGCGAATGGCTTGCCACGCAAAAGCTGATCCACGACGATACGCCGCATCCCGGCGCACATTTTCCCTCGTGGGAGGATGTGTTCAGAACGCTGGGTGCGCCAGCCGCTCTGGAACGCGGTCTGCATATTAACTCTACCTCCGCCGTCATTCTGGCAGCCCTGAGCGGACGGGGCGTAGCCATTGTTCGCCGCGCGCTGGTAAAGCAGCTTATTGAAACCGACCAGCTGGTGCAGCTGCATCCCGACCATCGCTGGCCGCTGACCTGGTCCTACTATCTGGTCACGCCGCAGCACCACGCCATTCGCCATGAAGTGAAGGTGTTCCACGACTGGCTGTTGCAGGACGTTGCTTCGGGTAATCATTAACGCGACCACGCAGGTCTTACTGAACCCTAATTAACGCGTTCTCAGAGTTTTCATTGCTTTATTAATAAATAGATAAATTTGAAATACGTATTTTGCGCAATAATGATTAACGTTGCGCAAATAACACAATCCGTAATTAGCTTAAGATGTTAAATACTGCCATCCTAAGTTGGACTGCGGTATTTATTCACAATGAACGTTCGTTATTGCAATAATTATTCGGCGGATAGTTTAAAAAAGGAATTGCTACTCAGGGCAAGTAATTACCGTTTCATTTTTCTCTGTTCACTGCACATCAGATTCATATTATCGGGCTCTAAATCGTATAGGTATCACTTTAAATGCGTTCAGCAAAATACCCTTTGTTTTTATTTTCTACCGTACTGCTATGGGCAGACGCCAACAACGCAAGGGCAACCTGCTGACTAACCTCTGCGCTTGCCAGCGTAAGCACTACCCAGAATTTTACCTTTCCCGCTAACAGCAACGGTACCAAAGCCTCTCAGGAGCCCATCGTGCCATTCTGGAGCGGGAGCCCTGATGAAACTTATTCCTGCCCCCGCTCAACACAAGAACTGTGGTTAGACACCACCGATGACCTGTTTGTCGAAAGCGGTTCTGGCACCGTTTTCGGTCCAGGAATAATGGGAGGTATTAATATCAGCAATGGTTCCATCTTTTATAATGGTTTCAACGTGACGACAGAGGGCACCTTTCCGGCGAGCGGAAAGGTACCGTCAGCATTTCTCCCGTGGAAATATGTCGGCGTGCGTTTAGTAATATCAGATTCCACTCAGGCCAGAAATATCACCATATACAATAAAATTGCCGGCTATGTTTTTTTAACTACCGAGGAATATTATCATCAGAGAATTAGTGGCGATCCTCTGACAAAAGTTTTTGTCTCCGGAAAAATTACTATTCCCGCCTCCTGCCAGCTCGAATCAGGATCGGTGGTGTTTATGCCTGACACCTTATCCGGGGAATACGGTAAGGCTGGGGCCGGGGGCAAGATCGGCACGGGCATCTCCCAACCGCTGACTATCCGCTGTCTGGGAGGCAGTGACTCAGCGACAATAGATCTGCACGTCACGACGAACAAAGCCGCCGGGGACGACATTGTCACCACCAACCCGGATGTCGGCGTGCGCGTGCTGGACGCTAACCATCAAACCGTTTCTGCGAAAGGCGGCCAGATATCCGTGTCACTGGACAACGGGAATGTGAAAGTTCCGTTAACCTATGTGCCGGTCGCTATTACCGGAAAAAATCCCAAGCCAGGTTCCTATTCGGCGATCGAAACCATTATCGCGACTCTCACTTAACGCAGATATACGGATAACGCATTTATTAAATAAGGTTTATCATTGATGAATAGTTGCAGGCCACAAATGGCAGACAGCTATTCATTTTAACCTGTGAGAAATAGTGATTACCTGTCAATAACTGCTCCCTTTACGTAACTACCACTTTGCATAATTAATAAATAATTCTGCACCAAAATCCATCATTGATTTATATCAAGGTTCTCGCCCCTCTTCCGTGGAAAATGAATTGAACTAAGAAAATTCTCACCCACATAAGCACGGAACAGTTTAGCGATATGGATATCAGGATTCAGAGTCTCGGGTTGTGGACGCAATCGTTTGTCAATAATGAAGTCGCAGCCGTGTCGCGCCTGCCTGAGGCGCTAAAAACCGCCCCGCTGTCCACGTCGGCAGCCATGAAGCGCCTCAACAAAGTGTTTCTGAAAAAGGGGCAAAAGGTTCACAAAATACGCGATAAGCGTGCACAACATGTGCTGGGAAAATACTGCATTAAAGACGCCGTAACGGGCGATATAATTTCCTTTTCCAACCGCCTGACGGACTGGCTTGAAGAGGAGTGGCTTCTGGGATATGAAGAGTTCGTTGCGGATGAAGAAATCTCAAGGGATGGTTATCAATCATGCACAGGCCGATAATCGTTATTCTGTTTATTCTTTTAACCCTGGCCGCACTGGTGGAAATTGGGTATTTAACCCTCGGCTAGTTCCTTGCCGAAAATAGCGTCGCGGGATGCCGTTGATGCTTTACAGTTTTTTCCTAAAGCCTTCACCGCTGTTCCCGTGCCATAGTGAATCCCGCTCTGAACAAGAAAGCGAATAGAGGATAAAAGATGAAAAAAACAATTATTGCGTTATCTGCCGTTCTGCTGGCTGCTCCCGTTTTTGCTGCGACCACACATGCAACCGACGAGACCGTAGCTGCCGCCAATGCGAACGCTAACGATGCGAAGCAAAAACTGCATGAAGAGCAGAACAAAGGCGAAGAGCTGAAGCTCAAAAACGAACACGCCGCCGAAGGTAAGAGCGAGAATTTCTCCAGTAAGGTAAGCGAAGATTCTCAGAAAGCCTGGCACAAAACCAAAGAAGGCACCGAGAAAGGGTGGGATGCTACCAAAGAAGGCGCTGAGAAAGGCTGGAACAAGACCAAAGAAGGCGCTTCCAGCCTCGAAAAGAAAGTCACTGAGTAATGCTCAGTAAGAAGACCCGGTGCCCGTGCGCCGGGTCTTTTTTTACATTGAATATCAAACCGGTGTAGAACCACCTTAATGAAAGATATATTTTATTACTCGTTGCAGGCAAGATAAGGCTGAATCATTAAGCATTAGCACACTATATTTGTCGCGCACCTAAATTATTTAAAAACAGAACTCAAACATAATATATCATATTCCCTAAGTTATATAACCTGGCTTAAATTGTTATTAAGCGCCAATTAAATAAGTACAGTAATTAATTACGTACCTATCACAAAATCAAAAAACCTTTATACCCTGCCTCACCCGTAGCCCTTACCACACAAGGCCTGCGCCGCTTCACTCGCCATGACGCCACACCGGAAAATTAACATTTACCCCCTACAAATAATTGCCAATACCGCATTTGCGCATTCTGCCGTTTATAGCTATATCCTTTTTAGACGTGCCTAAATAATATCACTGCTAAAAAAAGGGTTTAGCGAGAATAACTATACCGAATAAACACTTTGTCCAAAATTAAGTTTTCCACCTGCATAGCCACTCTTATCGCTGGCGGGCCTCGTGCGCCCTGAAGAAATTAAAAAGAGAGTGGCATAACAAATACCATCGCTGCCGGGAGCCGTAACCCTATGAGCAAAATATCTATTATTTCAAAACTGACTGGCGTAGAAACGACTACCGAGGCCAGTCAGATAACCCTGGAACACTCCTCCATCGTTGAGCTTCACGTTGAACGATCTGATATTGCGCACTATGCCCGCAGCAATAACGATCTGGTGGTCACTCTGAACTCCGGGGAAACCATCACTATCAAGAACTTCTACGTGGCGGATGCGCAGGGGCTGAGCCAGCTTGTGCTTGAAGAGGGTAACGGCGCGCTGTGGTGGGTTGAAGATCCCGCTGGCGCAGCGGCCTATGAATCCATCGCTTCTACGGATGCGCTGGTTGCCGCAGCGGGTGCGGATTTTGCCGCAGGCGGCGCGGTCTGGCCGTGGGTGCTGGGTGGTCTGGCCGCAGCCGGGGGCATTGCGATCGCCGCCGGGGGTAGCGGTGGCGGCGGGGGCGGCGGCAGTGACAACGATAATAACAACGGCGGTGAAAATAACGGCGGCGGTAATACCGGTGGAGGGAATACCGGCGGCGGCAACACGGGCGGTGGAAATACCGGCGGGGGCAATACCGGCGGCGGCAACACGGGCGGTGGAAACACCGGTGGGGGAAATACCGGCGGCGGCAACACTGACACCACTGCGCCTGCCGCGCCTGCCATCACCGGCGCACAGGATAACGTTGGCTCCATTCAGGGGGCGCTGACCGGCGGACAGAGCACCGACGACACCCGTCCGACCTTTAGCGGCACCGCGGAAGCGGGGGCAACAATCACGATTTATGACAACGGCAAGGCCATTGGAACCGCGGTGGCGGGCAGCGACGGGAAATGGAGCTTTACGCCCTCCTCGGATCTGAGCGAAGGCTCGCACAGCATTACCACCACCGCCACCGATGCCGCAGGCAATACCGGCCCCGCCTCGCCGTCCTTCACGCTGGTCATCGATACCACGCCTCCGGCCACGCCGGGCGTGCTGAGCGCAAGCGATAACACCACGTCGACCGCCGTACCGATTCTGGGCGGTCAGTATACCCACGCCAGCAGGCCGGTGTTGAGCGGCAAAGGCGAACCGGGCGATACCATCACCCTGTATGACAAAGGGGTGAAAATTGGCGAAACGACGGTTGATGCCAGCGGCAACTGGAGCTTTACCCCAGGCACGGCGCTGTCGGAAGGGGCACACTCTCTGACCCTCACCGCCACCGATCCGGCGGGGAACACCAGCGGCATGTCCCCGTCGCTGAACTTTATTATCGACACAACGCCGCCTGCCACGCCGGATGCACAGATAAACGGTACCGGGGATCAGATAACCGGGACCGCCGAGGCGGGCAGCACCGTCACCATTAAAAACAGCGCCGGGACGGTGATTGGCAACGCGACCGCCGACGGTACCGGGCATTTCACCCTGACGCTCTCTCCTGCTCTGACCAACGGCGAAAAAATTACGGTCACCGCGACCGACGAAGCGGGAAATAACAGCACCCCATCCAGCCTGACGGCACCGGATACCACCGCGCCGCAGATCCCGAGCGGCGTTGAGGTGAATCAGGATGGCGACCACGTCACGGGCAAGGCCGAAGCGGGCAGCACCGTCGTGGTGAACGGGGAAGACGGGCAGCCGATCGGCAGCGGCAAGGCCGACAGCGACGGTAATTTTGATATCACCATTTCTCCGCCGCAGAAAAACGGCGAGGTGCTGACCGTTACCGCGACCGACGGGGCGAACAATACCAGCCAGCCCGCGACCGCCACCGCACCGGACTCCACGCCGCCAAATGCCCCGACCGAGCTGGCGATTTCAGACGATGGCACCCAACTGACCGGTAAAGCCGAGCCCGGCAGTACCGTGACCGTTAATAACGGCACCAGCGATGTAGGTAGCGCGAAGGTGGACGATCGGGGCAACTTCACGGTGACGCTCAATCCGCCGCAGGCCAACGGTGAGACCTTAACCGCAGCGGCAACCGATCCGGCGGGCAATACCGGCGGCCCGGCGAGTATCGTCGCACCGGATATCACCCCGGCCCAGACGCCTGAAATCCTCGGCGTGACCGATAACGTGGACGCCTATACCGGCAGCGTGGCGAACGGCGGCGTGACCAACGACAACCATCCGACCATCTACGGCACCGGCGAGGCGGGCACGACGCTCGATCTCTACACCAACGGCAACAAAATTGGTTCGACCACCGTTCTGGCCGACGGCACATGGAGCTTCCCGGCGGACGTGCATCTGGTTGAGGGCGGAAACGTAATCACCGCCAAAGCCGTCGATGCTAAAGGACAGGAGAGCGGCTGGTCCGCCAGCTGGTCCGTCACCGTTGATACTGTTGCCCCGAACGCTCCGGCGATTAACCAGGTCATTGACGATGCCAGTGCCAGCACCGGGAACATCACCAGCGGGCAGTTAACCAACGACACCACCCCAACCTTCAACGGGACCGGGGAGCCGGGTGCGACCATTAACGTGGTGGAAAACGGCGCCGTGATTGGCACCGCGCTGGTCGCCCCGAACGGGTCGTGGACATGGACCCCCGCTGACGCCAGCGCGTTTACCACTGGCACGCACAACCTGAGCTTCGTGGCGGTAGACGCCGCCGGGAACCAGAGCACCACCTCAACCGACTTCGTGCTGAACCTGTCAACGGAAGCCCCTGACAAGCCGACCATTGGCGACGTAACCGACAACGTGGGCAGCGTGACCGGGCCCGTTGCCAGCGGGCAACCGACCGATGACACTCAGCCTGAATTCTCAGGCACAACCGAAGCGGGCAGCACCGTTGCCGTGTACGACGGCGACAAGCTGCTGGGCAATGCGACGGTAGACGGCGCCGGAAACTGGACCTTTACCCCGCCGCTGCCGCTCGGCGAAGGCTCACATTCAATCACCGCCGTCGCCACTAACCCGGCCGGGAACACCACCGCCTCCGACGCGTTCGAGGTGGTGATTGACACCACGGCACCGGACGCGCCGACCACGCCAACCGTGACCGTTAACCCGGACGGCGTGGACGTCACGCTGGAGCCGGGTCAACCGACCCGCGATACCACCCCAACCCTGAGCGGCACCGGGGCAACGGGCGATATCATCACCATCTACAACGGCACCACCGTGCTCGGCACGGCGCAGGTGGGCGAAGACGGCAAATGGACGTGGACGCCTGACGAGCCGCTGCCTAACGGCACCTACAACATCACCCTGACCGCCACCGACAAAGACGGCGCGGGCAACGAAAGCCCGCCATCCAACGGGGCGACCATCATTATCGATACCGATCCGCCAGCCGTGACCACGGCACCGATCGTCACCGATAACGTTGATGCCAATACCGGCGTTATCGGCAATAACGGCACCACCAACGATCCGCGTCCGGTGCTGAGCGGCACGGGCAGCGCGGGCGATGTGATCACCGTTTACGACAACTACAACGGCACCAACACGCCGCTGGGTACCGCCACGGTGGACGTGAACGGTAACTGGAGCTTCCAGCCGCCTGCGCTCGGCCAGGGCGATCACACCTTCACCACCACCGCCCAGGACGAAGCGGGTAACGTCAGCGTGGCGGGAACACCTATCACCGTGACGGTCGATACCTTAGCGCCCGCGCAGCCGTCGGATATCACCATCAACGTGCAGGGCACCATCCTGTCCGGGACGGCGGAAGCGGGTTCAACGGTCGAAATTCGCGATGCCGATAACAACCTGATTGGCACCGGCACGGCGGACAGCAACAACCACTTCAGCATCCCGCTGAACGGCACGCAGGCGTCGGGCAATAACCTGACCGTCACCGCGACGGACGAAGCGGGTAACGCCAGCGATCCGACCAGCTATCAGGTCACGGGTACCGTGCAGCCGCCGACCATCGACACCATCATAGATGACGTCGGCAACCTGGTGGGCGACGTGAAGGGCGGGATTTCAGACGACGAATTGCCAACGCTGAACGGAACGGCGGCGGCGGGCAGCACCGTGTCGATCTACCAGGACGGCGCGCTGCTGACCACTATCACCCTGGGGGCAACCGAGACCAGCTGGAGCTATGAGCTCACCGCACCGCTGCTGCCTGGCGCACATACCTTTACCGCCACGGCAACGGTCGACGGCGCCACCAGCGATATCTCGTCTGCGGCAACCGTCACCATCGACCTGCTCTCGTTGGGCGTTCCGGTGATTAGCGCAGTGACGGACAACGTGCCGCCGTACGTGGGGCCGCTGACCAACGGGCAGTCCACCAACGACAGCACCCCAACCCTGAGCGGTACGGCTGGCGCGGGCGATATCATCACCGTTTACGACAACGGGCTGGCGATCGGTACCGCGACGGCGGTGGCGGGCGGGGCATGGAGCTTTACCCCCGGCACGCAGCTGGACGGGACGCACGCCTACACCATTACCGTTAATCACCTGGGCAATATCAGCCAGTCGTCCCTGCCGTTTGTGGTGAATATCGACACCACGGCGCCGGACAAGCCGACCATTGATACCCTTACCGACGACGTTCCGCTGTACGTGGGCGGCATCGACAAGAACGCCTCCACCAACGACACCACCCCAACCCTGAACGGTAAGGCCGAAGCGGGCAGCACGGTGACGGTCAGCGATAACGGCACGGTGCTGGGCACCGCACAGGCCGACGTGAGCGGCAGCTGGACCTTCACCCCGTCGAAACCGCTGGGGGATGGCCCGCACAACTTCACGGTGGTAGCAACCGACGCGCTGGGCAACCAGAGCGTGGTATCGGACGGCTACGGCATTACCATTGCCACCACGCCGCCCGCGCAGCCGACGCTGGACGCGATTCTGGACGACGTGCCGGGCGGCAGCACGGGCACTCTCACCAACGGCCAGCTGACCAACGATAACCTGCCGACCCTGAGCGGCACGGGCACCGACGGCAACGTGATCCACATTCTGGATAACGGCGTGCAGATTGGCACGGCGATTGTGAGCGGCGGCCAGTGGAGCTTTACCCCAACCGTTGCGCTGGACGACGGCGTGCATAATCTGCGCGTCTACGCCAACGACGACGCGGGTAACGTCTCCGCCACCTCCCCTGCGTTTGCGATTACCGTAGACGCCACGCCGCCCGCCACGCCGTCCGTTACGGGCGTGCTGGATGACGTCGGCGCGATTACCGGACAGGTCGGCCCTGGTGGGATTACCGATGACAACCGTCCGACCCTGAGCGGCACCGGGGAAGCCGGTTCGACTATTCACATCAAAGAGGGTGGCAATGAAATCGGCACGGCGGTCGTCACCGCTGGCGGCACCTGGACGTTCACCCCAACCGCCGCGCTGAACGACGGCCCGCACAGTCTGGTCATCTCCGCGACCGACAGCGCGGGCAACACCAGCAACGACACGGTAACGGTGAGCCTCACCGTGGACACCAGCGCACCGGCGGCGCCTGTGGTGGTGACCGTGACGGATGACGTGGGCGCGGTGACCACGCTCGGCAACGGGCAATCCACCAACGACAGCACGCCGACCTTTACCGGCACGACCGAAAACGGTGCTCAGATATCCATCTACGACAACGGCACGTTCGTTACCCAGGTTACGGCCGACGGCACCGGAAACTGGACCTGGGCTCCGACAGGATTCACCGAAGGCAGCCACAGCCTGACCTTTACCGCCACCGATACCGCGGGCAACGTGGGCACGGCCTCCACGCCGTTCGTGGTGGTGGTTGACCTGACGCCGCCAGCGGCCCCGTCCATTACCCAGGCGGTGGATGATTTTGGGGCGATCCAGGGGGCGCTCGGTACCGGGCAGATCACCGACGACGCCCAGCCGCTGCTGAAAGGCACCAGCGAGCCTGGCGCGACCATTAATATCTACGAAGGAACGCAGCTTCTGGGTACCACCACCGCCGACGGCAGCGGGAACTGGTCGTTGCAGCTCGCGACCAATCTTAGCGAAACCACCCACAGCCTGACGGCGGTGGCGGTAGACGCGGCGGGTAACGCCAGCGATCCGTCCGCGCCGTTCCTGATCACCGTAGACACCACCCCGCCAGCGCCACCGGTCATTTTAACCGTCGCGGACGACGTGGGGACGACCACCGGTAACCTGACCAACGGCCAGCTGACGGATGACAACAGGCCAACCCTCAGCGGCACGGCGGTGGCTGGCTCGGTGGTGCGGATTTACGACGGCTCCACCCTCCTCGGCAGCGTGGTCGCCACCAACAGCAGCTGGAGCTTTACCCCAACCTCGCCGCTGGCAGACGGCTCGCACACCCTGAGAGCCACCGCCAGCGATCCGGCGGGCAACGTCAGCGGCGACTCTAACACCTTTACGCTGGTAGTGGATGCAACCGCGCCAACGGTCCCGGTCATCACCTCTATTGTTGATGATATCGGCACCATCACCGGGCCGATTATCGGTTCGAACCCGACCAACGACACCCAGCCAACCCTGAACGGCACGGCGGAAGCCAACAGCGTGGTGAGAATTTACGACGGCGGAACGCTGGTCGGCCAGGTGACGGCGGATGCCAACGGCAACTGGACGCTGCCGCAGACCACCACCGTGCTCGGCAACGGCCAGCATGACTTCACCGTGACCGCTACCGACGCCGCAGGCAATACCAGCGCCGCCTCGCCAGTCACCTCAATTGTGGTGGACACCCTTGCACCCGCCGTACCTGGCGGACTGGCGGTACTTAACGTGGGCACCCGCGTAACGGGTACGGCGGAAGCGGGCAGCACCGTGACCATCACCACCAGCGGCGGTACGGTACTGGGCACCGCCACGGCGGACGGTAACGGCAACTTTACCGCCACCATCAGCCCGGCGCAGACCAACGGCGAAACGCTGCTGGCCTTCGCCACCGATAAGGCGGGCAACGCTGGCTTAACCTCGTCGGTGATCGCACCGATTACCGCCCTGCCTGGCGCGCCGGTCATCAACACCGTGACCGATGACGTCGGCACGATTAAAGGGACGCTCAGCAACGGACAGAGCACCGACGACACTACCCCGACGCTGACCGGGACCGCCCAGGCGGGCGCCACGGTCACCCTGTTTAACAACGGGGTGGCAATGGGGACGGTGGTGGCGGACGTTAACGGCAACTGGACCTTTACCGCACCCGCGCTGAGCGAAGGATCACACGCCTTCACCGCGACCGCCACCAACGGTACGGGCACCGGGCCGGTCTCCGGCAGCATCGCCGTGGTCGTCGACACCACCGCGCCGGGCGTGCCGACCGGGACCTTTAACGCCGACGGCAGCGTGCTCACCGGGCAGGCCGAAGCGGGCAGCACCGTGACCATTCGCCTGCCGGACGGTACCACCTACACCACCACCGCCAACGCCAGCGGCGCGTTCACCCTGAACTTTGCCAACAAGCAGACCGAAGGGGGGACGCTGACCCTGAGCGCGACCGACGCCGCAGGGAACACCTCGCTGGCGGGGCAGGTCATCGCCCCTAACCTGCCGCTGTCCGCCGCCAACAACCTGGACGAGCTGAACTTCACCACCACGGCGGCCGTCACCGACGCGCAGTACAGCGATTACGGCCTGCTGCTGGTGGGTGCGGTAGGCAATGTCCTCTCGCTGCTGGGGGATAACAGCGCCCAGGTCACCTTCAACGTTGACCCTGGCGCGTCGGCGAACATCAACATCAACGCTTACGGAACCGGCGCGGTGCTGAGCCTACTCAACACCATGCAGATTGTGGTGCAGCACTGGGATGCGACCAACAACGTCTGGACGACGGTGGTGGACTCCGGCGCAAACAACGCGCTGAACCTCCTTACTCTCGGCGCGAACGGCGTGTCGCTGAACCTGACCGGGCTTGCCGAGGGGCAGTACCGGGTGCTGACCTACAACACCAGCCTGCTGGCGACCGGCGCTTACAGCAGCCTTGACGTGGACGTCACCCAGACCAGCGCGGGCACGATTGTTGGTACTAACCTCAACGTCGCGGGTAACGTAATAACCGATAACGACGCGGTGTCCGGTAGCGATAACGCCCCGTCCGGCACGCTGGTCACCCAGGTGACGAACGCCCAGGGACAGGTCACCAACATCAACGCCACCGGCACCACCGTGGTTCACGGCCTGTACGGTGATTTAACGATTAACGCCAACGGCAGCTACACCTACACGCTGACCACCACCAGCGCGAGCGCCAACGGCCGCACGGAGAACTTCACCTACACCATCGCCCACAACGGCGCGACGGCCAGCGCCCAGCTGGTGATTTCGCTGGGTACCAGCGCCGGAACGCCTGTTGCCCACGCCACGGCGGTGGATGATGCGGCGAGCTTCGTCTTCGATACCAGCGTTCACGCCATCGACAACGGCACCTCGTCCCAGGGCGGGTTCACGGTGGTCGGCGTCGGGCTGGGTAACGTGCTGAGCCTCGACGTGCTGAGCAACCTCAGCAACCCGATTATCTACAACGTCGATCAGGGCACGACCCGCACCATGACCTTGCAGGCGAACGTCGGCGGGGTGGCTATCGGCTCGGTGTTTGACCTGTACGTCTACAAGTTCAACGCCGCGACCCAGACCTATCAGCAGTACCGTTACGAGAAGAGCTGGCTGACCGCGCCGCTGCTGGGCGGAACCTCCAGCAAGCTGACGGTCGACCTCCCGGCGGGCCAGTACCTGTTCCTGCTGAATACCGCCTCGGGGATCACCGCGCTCACCGGGTATACCCTGAACGTGCTTGAGGATCACGTTTACACCGTGTCCAGCACCGACGGGGCCACCAGCGGTAACGTGATGGCGGACGACATTCTGCCGACCGGCATTACGGCGACGGTGACGGAAGTGAACGGCGTACAGGTGAACGCCACCGGGATCACCACCGTTCAGGGGCTGTACGGCACGCTGACCATCGACTCTCAGGGTAACTACAACTACACCCTGAAAGCGGGCACCGGAGCCGACAAGATCAGCACCCCGGATACCTTTGTCTACACCATTACGGACTCCACCGGGCATAAGGACAGCGCCTCGCTCAACATCACCCCAACGCCGCACGCGCTGGATGCCATTAACGACGTCAGCAAGGAAGTGGCCGTCGATGCCACCCAACACATCGCGGCCTGGAGCGATACCACCGTCGGCAGCGCCAGCTGGACGACGGCGCTGCTGAGCACCACCCGCGCCTCCGGCAGCGGCACCTTCGTGGTGGATCCGAATACCGCGCTGCACAACGTGGTGCTGCACTTTGATATCTCCTCGCTGCTGCCGCTGGGCGGGCTGGGCGTGACCTGGTCCATCACCATGCAGGGTTCCGCCACGCCGATTGCCTCCAGCTCGTTTACCGGTGGCTCCACCACCATCAACCTGAGCGGACTGGACCTCGAAGCGGGCACCTATACCCTGAACTTTACCGGTACGGCGGGCCCGGTCAGCGTAGGCGGGATCACCATCACCCCTTACGTCACCGGCACCTCGGTGTTCCTCAATAACTTTGAAACCACCGCCGGTCATCAGGTGACGGGGAATATCTACGACGGTACGGACTCCCAGGGGGCGCTGGATCAGCTGGCATCGGTGAATACTCGTCTGAGCGTGACCGGATACGACGGGCACGTCACCACGCTCGATCCTTACACCACCAGCAACGCCAGCGCGTCGATTGTGGGCCATTACGGCACGCTCTCGATTGGCGTGGACGGCAGCTATACCTACACGCTGAACAACGGGGTGTCGCTGGCTTCCATGACCAGTAAGGAGGTCTTCAACTATACCCTGACCGGCGCCAACGGCCAGACGGATACCGCCTCGCTGACCATCAACCTGGCACCGCAAATCACCAGCACTAACCATAACGATATCGTCACCGGTAGCGCCTATGGGGACACGCTGATTTACAACGTACTTAACACCGCCGCGGGCAACGGCACGGGGGGCAACGGCACGGGGGATCACTGGACCAACTTCTCTATTTCGCAGGGCGACAAGATTGATATCGGCGATCTGCTGGTGGGCTGGAACGGCCAGACCTCGACGCTCGGTAACTATCTGCACGTCACCGCGAGCGGGAACAACACGGTGATCTCTATCGACCGCGACGGCACGGGAACGGCCTACGCCAATACCAACCTGGTGACCCTGGACAACGTTCAGACCACCTTCGACGAACTGGTAAACCAGCACCACAACATCATTACCTGACAGTACGCCAAAAAATGACCCGGGCGCTCGCCGCCCGGGCATAAACAAAAAAGCGGTACGTTTTTATTAGGGACATGACATGAGAAAAAGAATGCATTGGGGGTGGCTGTCGTGCTGCCTGGTTGCTGTGCCCGTATTCAACGCTCATGCGGTAGTCATCAATACCGAACAGCTGAGTGCTGAACAGGAATTGCCCTCTCTGGAAGGCCGCGTGGCGCTTCCGGCCAGTAAAACCCCACCCGGCGTGCTGATGATGGACGACGCCGTGGTGCGCGCCGTGTCCTGGCATCCGACCATCAGCGAAGCGGTCGGCAAACTTTATGAACAGTCATCGCAGGTCGACGTCGCCAAATCCAAATACTATCCGCAGGTTAACGCCGGAATGGATAACGGCTACACCCACGACGGCGGCGACTCCGGCTTTACCCCCTCTCTGGTGTTATCCCTCTCGCAAATGCTCTACGACTTCGGCAAGGTCGCCAGCCAGGTGCGCGCCGAAAACGCGGGCGTCGCCCAGCAGCAGGCCAACGTGCTGGTGAGCATTGATACCATCGCCCACGATACCGCCACGGCGATGGTGCAGGTACAGACCTGGCAGCAGATGGTGGAAACCGCCCGGGAGCAGCTCGACGCCCTGAGCGCCATCGGCAAATTAACCAAACAGCGTAACGACGAAGGGGCGACGTCGCTCTCGGACGTGGTGCAAACCGACGCCCGTATCGAAGGCGCGCGCGCCCAGCTGATGCAATATCAGGCTAACCTCGACAGCTCCCGCGCCACGCTAATGAGCAACCTCGGCTGGAGCTCGCTCGGGGCCATCAGCAACGACTTCCCGGACAGCATGAAGCGCAGCTGCGATATCGCCGAGCCGGACGATCGTCTGGTGCCTGCGGTACTCGCCGCCTGGGCGCAGGCGAACGCGGCGCAGGCGAATCTGGACTACGCCAATGCCCAGATGACGCCAACCATCTCGCTGGAGCCGGAGGTGCGCCACTATCTTAACGACAACTATGCGGGGCACGGCTCGCTGGATCGCACCCAGTACTCCGCGTGGGTGAGGGTCGAGATGCCGCTTTACCAGGGCGGCGGCTTAACCGCGCGGCGAAACGCGGCCGGACACGCGGTGGAAGCGGCGCAGTCCACCATTCAGCGCACCCGCGTGGACGTGCGGCAAAAGCTGCTCGAATCCCGCAGCCAGGTGATGAGCCTGCTCAGCACGCTGCAAATTCAGTCCCGCCAGGAATCCTTGAGCGCCCGCACCCGTGAACTCTATCAGCAGCAGTATCTTGATCTCGGTTCGCGCCCGCTGCTGGACGTGCTTAACGCCGAACAGGAGGTGTATCAGGCGCGCTTCACCCAGCAGCAAACGATCGGGCAGCTGCATCAGCTCCAGCTTAACTGCCTGTACAACACGGGCCGTATGCGCCACGCATTCAGCCTGGATAATCGCACGATCCAGTCCGTGGAGATCCAGCCATGAAGGATACCGATATCCCGAACAATGAACCGATCCCGGACGGCAAGCTGGAGCAGTGGGCGCAGGCGTTTGGCTATGTCGCCGACCACTACCGCGTGGCCTGTTCACCCGGCTCGCTGATGGCGGGTGCGCCCTGGCTGCGCGGCAAGCCGATGGTGACCGCGCTGACCCAGCTCGCCCGCGAGGCGGGGCTGTCGCTTCAGTTTCTGCGCAGCGGCGAAGAGACCATCAACAGCTGGCGTCTGCCGGTGGTGGTGGAGCTGAACGAAGGCAAGATCGGCGTCATAGAACACTTTGACGGCGAGGACACGCTGGAGATTTGCTTTATCGGCAGCACGCCGGAGAGCAACCGCCTCTCCCTGACCGCCCTGCTGCCCGCCATCCGCCACGTTGTCGCCCTGCGTCCGCTGGCGGCGCTTAAAGACAGCCGCGTGGATGCCTATATCTCGAAATATCGCCCGGACTGGCTCTACCGCCTGGTGATGCGCGACCTGCGCCCCTACACCTGGGTGATGCTGGCGGCGCTGTTTATAAACGTGCTCTCGCTGTCCGGCGTGGTCTTTTCGATGCAGGTCTATGACCGGGTGATCCCCGCCCAGTCTTATCCGACGCTGTACGTGCTGACGATCGGCGTGCTGATTGCCACCCTGTTCGGCTTTGTACTGCGCATCGCGCGCGGGCACATCATGGATCTGCTCGGTAAACGCGCCGACCTGCGGGTCTCCGACAGGGTGTTTGGGCACGCCCTGCGGCTGCGCAACAGCGCCGTGCCGCGCTCCACCGGGAGCTTTATCTCCCAGCTGCGCGAGCTGGAGCAGATCCGCGAGATGGTCACCTCCTCCACGATTTCCACCATTGTCGATCTGCCCTTCTTCCTGCTGTTCGTGGTGGTGCTGGCGATCATCGCCCCGCCGCTCGCGTGGATAGCTCCGGTCGCCGCCGTACTAATGGTGCTGCCCGGCCTGCTGTTGCAAAAAAAGCTGGCGACGCTGGCGAAACAGTCCGCCCACGAATCGACCCTGCGCAACGCGGTGCTGGTGGAGAGCGTGCAGGGGCTGGAGGATATCAAGCTGATGCAGGCGGAAAACCGCTTCCTGCAACAGTGGAACAGCTATATCCAGATCACCGCGGAATCCGGCCTGCGCACCCGCGAGCTGAGCCAGGGGCTGATCAACTGGGGCATGACCATTCAGAGCCTGGTCTACGCCGGGGTGATCGTGGTCGGCGCGCCGATGGTGATCGAAGGCACACTGACAACCGGTTCGGTGGTGGCCGCGTCAATGCTGGCCTCGCGCATGATCGCCCCGATGGCGACCCTGTGCGGCGTGCTGGCGCGCTGGCAGCAGGTGAAGGCCGCCAAAGAGGGGCTGGACAGCATCATGCAGCTGCCCACCGAGAACCAGCGGGAAGAAACGCCGATCCGCCAGGACGTGCTGCACGGCCACTACCTGTTCGATCAGGCGCAGTTTCGCTATCACCCGGAAGATCCGCGCATGGCGCTACGCATCAACCGCCTGGAGATCAAGCCGGGCGAGAGTATTGCCATCTTGGGGCGTAACGGCGCGGGGAAATCGACGCTGTTGCAGGCGCTGGCGGGGGGAATGGATCTGGCGAGCGGCGAGCTGCGGCTCGACAACCTGAGCCTGCCGCATCTGGACGTGGCCGATCTGCGGCGCAACGTCGGCTTTATGACCCAGAACGCCCGCCTGTTCCACGGCACGCTGCGCGAAAACGTGACTCTCGGCCTGCCGCGCGCCACCGACGAGGCCATCTTCGAAGTGCTGGAGATGTGCGGTGCCGCGAGCTTTGTGCAGAAGCTGCCGAAGGGGCTGGACTACCCGATCATGGAAAACGGCGTGGGGCTGTCGGGCGGCCAGCGCCAGTCGATTCTGCTAGCGCGAATGCTGCTGCGCGATCCGAACATCGTGCTGCTTGATGAGCCGACCGCTTCGCTGGATGAACACACCGAGCGCGAGTTTATTCAGCGTCTGGGCCTGTGGCTGGGCAACCGCACGCTGGTGGTCGCCACCCACCGCGTGCCGGTTCTGGAACTGGTGGAGCGCGTGGTGGTGCTCAAAGAGGGGATGCTGGTGATGGATGCGCCGAAAGCGCAGGCCCTCAGCAACAGCCGTATGCAACAGCAGGCGAACGGACGGGAGTGGAAAAATGAAAACCAGTCAGCATGATGCCACCACGATGGAGGATCTGGATAACGCGCTGGATTCGGAAACCGGCTACTCCGGCGCGCGGCGCATTGTTATCTGGACCCTGCTGCTGTTTATCGTCACCGGGGTGTGGGCCTGGTTCGGCATTCTGGATGAAGTCTCTACCGGGACGGGCAAAGTGATCCCCAGCTCCCGCGAGCAGGTTTTGCAGTCTCTCGACGGCGGGATCCTGACCGAGCTGAGCGTCCACGAGGGCGATCAGGTGCAGGCGGGTCAGATCCTCGCCCGCCTCGACCCGACCCGTTCTGAATCCAACGTCGGGGAAAGCGCCGCCCGCTACCGCGCCTCGCTGGCCTCCAGCGTGCGCTTGACCGCCGAGGTGAACGACAAGCCGCTGATTTTCCCGGAATCCCTCAAGGCATGGCCGGATCTGCTCGCCACCGAAACGCACCTCTATAAAAGCCGCCGCGCGCAGCTCGACGATACCCAGCGCGAGCTGAACTCCGCCCTGAGCCTCGCAAACAAAGAGCTGGCCATCACCGAGCGTCTGGCAAAAAGCGGTGCCGCCAGCCACGTTGAGGTGCTGCGCCTCCAGCGCCAGAAAAGCGATCTGGAGCTGAAGCTCACCGACGTGCGTTCGCAGTACTACGTTCAGGCGCGCGAGGCGCTCTCAAAGGCCAACGCCGAAGTGGATATGCTCTCGGCGATCCTGAAGGGACGCGAAGACTCCGTGACGCGCCTGACGGTGCGCTCCCCGGTGCGCGGGATTGTGAAAAACATCAAAGTGACCACCATCGGCGGCGTTATCCCGCCCAACGGCGAGCTGATGGAGATTGTCCCGGTGGACGATCATCTGCTGATTGAAACCCGCCTGTCGCCGCGCGATATTGCCTTTATCCATCCGGGGCAAAAGGCGCTGGTGAAGATCACCGCCTACGATTACGCCATTTACGGCGGGCTGCACGGGGTGGTGGAGACGATCTCCCCGGACACCATCCAGGACGAAGCCAAGCCGGAGGTGTTCTATTACCGGGTGTTTATCCGCACCGGGCAGGATTATCTGGTGAATAAGGCAGGACGGCACTTCTCGATTGTGCCGGGGATGATTGCCACGGTGGATATCAAGACCGGAGAGAAAACGGTGCTGGATTATATGATTAAGCCGTTTAACCGGGCGAAGGAGGCGCTGAGGGAGCGTTGATGGGGGCTGGTTTAAGGTTTGGGTGAGGGCATCGGGCCGCAGCAGAGTCGCCGGGATTTGATGTGGGAGCTGGTTTTCACCCTCTCCCCGTGGGAGAGGGCCGGGGTGAGGGCATCAGGCCTCAGCTGAATACACTACCCTTTGCATATTTCCTGAAGCCGCCTCTCACGATCTCGTTTCTCTTTTATAAAACGCTTCCACGCAATCCCGAATCGCGTAAAACTACTAAACTTGTTAATAAATGCACTTGCACACAGTGCAAGTGTGCAATATTATTATTTGAGCTTCACGGAACGGAGCGTCTACCCATAATGATTCATCATTTCCGAGATCAATGGCTTGAGGATTTCTTTCTTTATGGAAAGTCAGCCAACGTATCCCCGTCAACCTGGAATCTGTACTCGCGAGAAAACTGGACATCATCCATGCGGCCATCTCCTATAAAGATCTGCAATCGCCACCGGGCAACAGGTACGAAGTTTTAAATCCGCCGCTATCAAACTTCTCATCGATTCGCGTGAACAGGCAATATCGACTGGTGTTCATATGGAACGAAGGTAAAGCCGAAGATCTCTATCTTACCGCCCATAAATATACCCTACTCAAATGAGGCATCTCATGACACTTCGACAAGCGCTGCGCAAACCCACCACGCCAGGTGACGTATTGCAGTATGAATACCTCGAGCCACTTAATCTGAAAATCAGCGATCTGGCTGACATGCTAAACGTGCATCGCAACACTATCAGTGCGCTGGTTAACAACAACCGCAAGCTGACTGCCGACATGGCTATCAGGCTCGCCAAGGCATTCGACACCAGCGTTGAGTTCTGGCTGAATCTGCAACAAAACCTCGATATCTGGGAAGCAAAAACCGATACCCGAACGCAGGAAGAATTAACCCGGGTTAAAACCGTGGCAGAAGTCATGGCTGCCCGAAAAGTACAGGCGTGACGCAGCATTAAAAAGCCGGGTGGCGGCTGCGCCTTACCCGGCCTACGTCTTTCACTCAAACACTATTTCGTTCATTCCATGCGTCAGTATATTGAACATTACCATCCACATACCGCCACGTTATTTCTCATATCGCAGCTGAACGCTTTCCATATGTCCTGTGCCTGGACAATTACGGGTATCGAGCATAAGAGGAGTAATTGATACAGCTTTGACCTGCTCCATCAAAATATTGAAATACTCAACCTCCTGACCAGCATCATTGATGTGATACCACTTAATCTCAGCAGATTTGAGCGTTTGACCTGTCGCTACCGTCCTGTAAAGGTAGGGGGAAGCACTGTCGATCTCTTTTTCAATTAAAAATGGAGCGTGCTGCCGCGTTCCCGTTAATTTTCCCGTTGAAACATCAGTCGGAATGCTCAGGTTATGAGTTAAACCTCGTAGTTCAATACTTCCTTCACGGTCTGCTACATCCGATGAGCCTCTAATGGGACTACCACCATCATCCTTAAGCCATAAGTGAACAGGTACTGCCATGGAAAACCTCCTTATCATTCATATAACCATTTCCCTGCTTTTGCAGATTCCGCAAACATTCTCACCGTTAATGGTTTCGAAACTTGTGGTATAGGCTTACTTGTAAACCATTTACGAAAAAACCATGTTCGGAACCAGGGGTAATAGGCGCTGTAATTCATTACCGAGATATCTACATTGAAGCAAACGCTATATTTATCGATGCTAAATATCAAATCATCATCTTCGGCGTATTCTTGTAATACGTCATCTAATTGCAGAGGAATGAGCTTCCCCGTAAATGTTCCCAAAACAGGTAGTTCATTTTGAAAAAAAAGTAAAACTGCCTGCTCATTTACCATATGCGATCTCTCTCATGCGCAATCGTATTATAAGTATTAAGCGTTTTATAAAAAATGTGTGATATGTCACTCGCTACAATCGCCCATCCTACTACCGGGATCCCTCGTCCAATAAAGGCACCAAGATTTTTAACATACTTTGGCTTCAACGATGTAATGCTAGCTTCCGTTAACGTTGGCAATCTTACCGGCAGTTCAACATTGAGATAATGACGTAAATATTTAGAGGCAATCGAAGTACCTGCCGTGGTTCCGTAAGGCTTTCCTCTGGTGGGTAAAAGAGGCAACCCTAATACGATACTACTCAACGCAACAGCATCAATTACCCCTCCAAATTGCTGTTCAATTTTATCTAATAAAATCCAGAAAAATAACTCACCGGCGGAGATATTACTGATTCCTTTATAAAAGTATGTACCCTTTAAATTTTCTACTGTATCCATACGTTGTTAATCTTTTCGTATATCGGAAGAACACCATACGACAGGAAACAGAGTTATGGGCGCAAATAATCCTTTATAGATTCTTAAAATGAGTAAAGTGTGAACCTGTAATTAATAGAACATTTAAAAGCTCATCGTGGCCCCGCCACGATGAGCCCCTCCCCCTACAGCGACACTTTCAAACGTCGAACCGCTTCGACCAGCTGTTCATCCGTTGGCGTAACAAACGACATGCGCAGCGTGGTGCGATCCGGCGCGCTGCAATAGAAGAACTCGCCCGGGACGAATACCACGCCGTTGCTTAAGGTCTTTTCCAGCCAGCGGGTGGTGTCGATGCCGTTATTCATCTTCGCCCACAGGAACATGCCGCCTTTCGGCTTGTGGAAGGTCATAACGTCACCGAGCTGCGCCTCCAGCTCTCCTGCGAAAGTCTGATACTTCTGGCGATAGGCTTCGCGGATCGCCGCAATCTGCCCTTTCAGACGGCCTGTGTTGAGGTATTCCAGCGTCATCAGCTGCGACAGGGTGCTGGTGTGCAAATCGGTGGTCTGCTTGAGGTTCACCACCGCGCGCTTCAGCCACTCGGGGACAATCACCCAGCCCACGCGCGTGCCCGGCGCCAGTATTTTGGAGAAGGTAGAGGTATAAACCACATTCTCTTCGTTGCCGATATCTTTAGCGTGCGCAATCAGCGGGCGAAACACCTCGTCGGTATAATTAATTTCGCTGTACGGATCGTCTTCAATAATAACGAAGTCATAGCGTCTGGATAATTCCACCAGCTGTTTACGACGCGCTTCAGAAAGGGTCACGCCGCCGGGATTACCAAATGTCGGCACAATATAAACCGCTTTAATGGTTTTATTTTTTACCAGCGACTCAAGTTCATCGACAATCATGCCGTCGCCGTCGGTGCCAACGGATTCAAATTGCGCCTGCGCCAGGCCAAATACCTGCAACGCCGCTAAATAGGTTGGACGTTCGACGACCACAATATCGCCTGGGTTAATTAACGCGCGGGCGAGCACGTCGAGTGACTGTTGCGAACCGGACGTAATAACCACGTCGTCTGCCGCACAGTGAATGCCGCGCTCGGCGGAAATTTCTTTAATTGCTTCACGCAGCGCCGGAACGCCTTCGGTCAGACCGTACTGGAACGCTTCGCCAAACTGCTGCGATAACACCGCTTCTGAGGCGATTTTAAGGCCTTCACGATCGAACAGGTCGGGATTAGGAATGCCTCCACCGAGGGAGATGACCCCCGCCATTTTACTGTGTTTGAGGAGTTCGCGGATGGCTGAGGATTGCAGGCTCTGCACGCTAGCGGCGAGTTTTTGGGATGACATGCTGTTGGACCCTTCATTTTTTTTATGATCTCCTCCTTAGTATCATATGTCCGCCATTTTGATAACCCCCGCTTCGTTAAAAACGTAAAGTAACGTAAATACCACCGCTTCGCTTACCCCCCTTTCTTCTTCTGCACAACGCAGGGGTAATTATGCTACGCAGCTTACTAATATCGCTTAGATATATTGCCTTTAAACGAAGCCCAATAACCCTCGATATTCCGCGAAGTAAGCGGCTGGAAATATATTTGCCGCTTCGTTCATTATTCTGATAATCCGCTAGCCTTAGTTCTGAACGACAACGAATACGCGCTGGACAATGCGTATTCTACCGAAATAAACACAATACGAGGGTTTATATATGGCAGAGCATCGTGGTGGTTCCGGTAATTTCGCTGAAGACCGTGATAAAGCATCAGACGCCGGACGTAAAGGCGGTCAGCACAGCGGTGGGAACTTTAAAAACGATCCGCAACGTGCATCTGAAGCAGGTAAGAAAGGGGGTCAAAACAGCCACGGCGGAGGCCGGAAGTCTGATAACTCCTGATGAACACGCGTAATTTCTCACGAAATTAATGTCGAAAGCTGCGGGTCCCAGGACTCGCAGTATTTTTTTCCTGATAAAGGTTATCTGCCCATGAATATGAAAAGTCTTGAAGACGTGTTTATTCACCTCCTGTCCGATACCTACAGCGCAGAGAAGCAGCTCACCCGCGCACTTGCAAAACTCGCCCGCTCCGCGTCAAACGAACAGCTTAGCGACGCCTTCCGCGCCCACCTTGAAGAGACTCAGGGCCAGATCGAACGTATCGACCAGATTGTTGAGCAGGAGTCGGGCATCAAGCTCAAGCGGATGAAGTGCGTGGCGATGGAAGGGCTGATCGAAGAGGCCAACGAGGTTATCGAAAGCACCGAGAAAAACGAGGTGCGTGACGCCGCGCTCATCGCCGCCGCGCAGAAGGTCGAGCACTATGAAATTGCAAGCTACGGCACGCTGGCGACCCTCGCCGAGCAGCTGGGCTATAAAAAAGCGGTGAAACTCCTGGCCGAAACGCTGGAAGAAGAGAAAGAAACGGATCTCAAGCTGACCGATCTCGCGGTCGGCAATATTAACCAGCACGCCCAGGCTTAAGAAAAGGAGTGACATCATGAACGCGATTGAACACTACCACGACTGGCTACGCGACGCCCACGCCATGGAAAAGCAGGCCGAGTCGATGCTCGAATCCATGTCCGAACGTATCGATAACTACCCCGAGTTGCGCACCAGAATCGAGCAACACCTCTCTGAGACAAAACGTCAAATCACACTGCTGGAAGAGATCCTGGATCGCAATGATATTTCACGTTCGGTTTTAAAAGATTCGATGAGCAAAATGGCGGCCTTCGGGCAGTCGGTTGGCGGCATGTTCCCGTCCGATGAAATTGTGAAGGGCGCTATCAGCGGCTACGTTTTCGAGCAGTTCGAATCGGCCTGCTATACTTCGCTCATCGCCGCCGCGAAAAAAGCGGGCGATACCGCCTCCATTCCGACGCTGGAAAGTATCCTCGCCGAAGAGCAGGAGATGGCCGACTGGCTGTTCCAGCATCTTCCACAAACCACCGAGGAGTTCCTGATTCGCTCGGATGCACCGGGTGTGGAAGCTAAAAAATAGCGCTCGCATGAGGATAGGCCATGCCGGAACTCGACGCGTTTCACCTGGCAAGAATACAGTTCGCGTTTACCGTTTCCTTCCATATTCTGTTTCCGGCAATCACCATCGGGCTTGCGAGCTATCTGGTGGTGCTGGAAGGGATGTGGCTTCGGACTAAGAACGACGTCTGGCGCTCGCTGTACCACTTCTGGCTGAAAATCTTCGCCGTAAACTTCGGTATGGGCGTGGTCTCCGGGCTGGTGATGGCCTACCAGTTCGGCACCAACTGGAGCGGGTTTTCCCAGTTTGCCGGGAGCATTACCGGCCCGCTCCTTACCTATGAAGTCCTCACCGCCTTCTTCCTTGAAGCCGGTTTTCTTGGCGTAATGCTGTTTGGCTGGAACAAGGTGGGTCCCGGCCTGCACTTTTTTGCCACCTGCATGGTGGCGCTCGGCACCCTGATGTCCACCTTCTGGATCCTCGCCTCCAACAGCTGGATGCACACCCCGCAGGGGTTCAGTATTGAGAACGGTCAGGTGATCCCCCAGGACTGGCTGGCGGTGATCTTTAACCCCTCCTTCCCCTACCGTCTTATCCATATGTCGATCGCCGCGTTTCTTAGCAGCGCGCTGTTCGTTGGCGCGTCCGGCGCGTGGCATCTGCTGCGCGGTAACGATACCCCGGCGGTGCGCAAAATGTTCTCGATGGCGATGTGGATGGCGCTGCTGGTGGCGCCGATACAGGCGGTCGTCGGCGATATGCACGGGCTTAACACCCTTGAGCATCAGCCCGCGAAAATCGCCGCCATCGAAGGCCACTGGGAAAATCCTCCCGGCGAAGCCACCCCGCTGCTGCTGTTCGGCGTGCCGGATATGGAGGCAGAGCGCACCCGCTACGGGCTGGAGATCCCCGCGCTGGGCAGCCTGATCCTGACGCACAGCCTGGATAAACAGGTGCCCGCGCTGAAGGACTTCCCGAAAGAGGATCGCCCGAACTCCCTTATCGTCTTCTGGTCGTTTCGCGTGATGGTCGGTATGGGGCTGCTGATGATCGCCCTTGGCGCGCTGAGCGTGTGGCTGCGCTATCGCCGCCGCCTGTATCACTCCCGCGCGTTCCACTGGTTTGCCCTCTGTATGGGGCCGGCCGGACTGCTGGCGCTGCTGGCGGGCTGGGTAACCACCGAGGTGGGCCGTCAGCCGTGGGTGGTGTATGGCTACCTGCGCACCGTGGACGCGGTCTCCCTGCACAGCACGCTACAGATGAGCATCAGCCTGCTGGCCTTTATCGTGGTCTACTGCTCGGTGTTTGGCGTGGGGTATGTCTATCTGGTCAGGCTTATCAAAAAAGGGCCACAGCCGACGGGCACCCTCACCTCTAATACCTCAGGCACCCCCGCCCGTCCGCTGTCGGCGGCGGAGTCCGTTCCGGAACAGGAGAGACACTGATGGGCGTCGATATCGCGGTTATCTGGTTTGCCATCATCGTATTCGCCACCCTGATGTACATCATCATGGACGGCTTCGATCTGGGCATCGGGATGCTGTTTAACTTCGTTCACGATCCCCACGAGCGGGACGTGATGGTGAACAGCGTCGCCCCGGTGTGGGACGGCAACGAAACCTGGCTGGTGCTCGGCGGCGCGGGGCTATTCGGCGCTTTCCCGCTGGCCTATGCGGTGATTATCGATGCGCTCACCATTCCGCTCACCGCCATGCTGATCGGGCTGATCTTTCGCGGCGTGGCCTTTGAGTTTCGCTTCAAGGCAACGCCCTCCCACCGCGCGTTCTGGGACTACTCGTTCGCGGGCGGCTCTCTGCTGGCGACCTTCAGCCAGGGGATTGTGGTGGGGGCGATGATTAACGGCTTTCAGGTTGAGGGACGACGCTTTGCAGGCTCGGCGCTGGACTGGCTGACGCCCTTTAACCTGTTCTGCGGGCTGGGGCTGGTGGTGGCCTACACCCTGCTCGCCACCACCTGGCTTATCATGAAAAGCGAAGGGGCGCTGCAAAACCGGATGCGCGCCCTGACGCGCAGTGTGCTGCTGGCGCTGATGGCGGTGATTGCGGTGGTGAGCATCTGGACGCCGCTCGGCTGGCAGTACGTCGCCGAGCGCTGGTTCACCCTGCCGAACTTCTTCTGGTTCGTGCCGGTTCCCCTTCTGGTGCTGGTCTTTAGCCTGTGGATCTGGCGGCTGACGCACAACAGCGAGAGCCACGCGCGCCCGTTTTTACTGACGCTGGGGCTGATTTTCCTCGGCTTTAGCGGGCTCGGGATCAGCCTGTGGCCGCACATTATTCCCCCCAACATCACGCTGTGGCAGGCCGCCGCGCCCCCTGCAAGCCAGCTGTTTATGCTGGTCGGCACCCTGCTGATCATTCCGGTGATCCTGGTCTATACCGCCTGGAGCTACTACGTGTTCCGGGGCAAGGTGTCCGATACCGAAGGCTATCACTGAGGATCCCAGCCCGGCTATTTGATGCGCTTCTTCCACACCGACAGTTTTGAAACCAGCTCGGCCAGGGCGTAGCGCACCGCTTTTTCAATCACGTCCTGGCATTCGCCGGAAAACAGCTCTCGCTGAGTATCGACCTTGCCGCGAAAGTTCCACGCAAACCAGACGGTGCCCGCGGGCGTGCCGTCATCGCCGCCGTCCGGCCCGGCATAGCCGCTTATAGCAATGCTGATATCCGCCCCGGCGCGATCCAGCGCGCCCGCCGACATCTCTTTCACCGTCTGTTCGCTGACGGCGGTGTATTTCTCAAGGGTTTCGGGCTGCACGCCGAGCAGCTTTTGCTTGGCCTCGTCGCTAAAGGTAATCAGGCCGATATCGTAAAAGGCCGCCGTCCCCTCTTCGGCGCACAGCGCTGACGCCAGGTTCCCCCCGGTGCAGGACTCCGCCGTGGTGAGCCGCAGCCCTAAATCCGTCAGCACGCTGGCGACCTGTTTGGTCAGCTCACTGGTTGTTTTTGCCACGTTGTACGTTGATTGACTCATTACCTCACCTTTTAACTTTCAACGGGAATAATTGAAATGTGGCCGTTGCGCTCAAGGATGGCGTATCTGATTTTGCTAAATTCCGTAATGCCCTGATTTTGACGCGCGGCCACCAGAATATCGTCGCAGGAGACATCCACCTTTTTGAGCTTGTCGATGTCGGGCACCCCGTTTTCCACCAGAATGACCGGCGAGCCGTCGAGCAGATTTTCCGCCCCCGACAGATATTTCTTCATCAGGCCAAACAGAATATCCACCACCACCAGCGTGACGATGGTGATCATCGCCCCGGTCACGGAGAAATCATTGCCCAGCAGCGCCTGCTGGGTGGCCTCGCTGATGATCAGCAGCAGGATAAGATCGAAGCTGGTCATTTGCAGCAGCGCCCGACGTCCGGCGATTTTGAACACCACCAGCAATATCAGGTAAATGGCCAGCGCGCGGAATACCATCTCCATCATTTTCTCCTTAAGGATAAATAAACTGCCAGACGCTCAGGGCAGGTTCGTTATTTACCCCGAAGGTGTTGACCCTTTTTCCGGGCTGCACGGGGGTGATGTAGATCCAGACCGGAAATGCCTCTTGCGCTTTTACGTTGTCGTAAACCAGATACAGCGCGTTATCCCGACTAAACATATGGTCAGGCTGCGGGGTAATACTGCCCTGCTGAAACGCGGTATTAAAATCCCCGCCGAGGCGGAATATAATCTGCTCTGAGGTAACGTTTTTCGCTGTTAATTCAATTTTATATTCAGTCTGCAAGCGACCAAAACGTTCATAATTAACCCGCAGCGTTTGCGCGGAATTAACCGCGTTTGCCGAGCTAAAATAGCCGTTGGAAAATATCCCCAGTACGGCGGCGATAATAATCGCCAGCAGCAGCACCAGCCCAACCCACTGGCAGGCCGACTCAAAATTAAGCGCCCGTCGGCTCTCGTTTACGCCGGGTAATTTTTCTTCTTTCCCTTCGAATCCGGTCATCGATCACCCCATCCGCTTCTCTTATCTGGCAATAGCGAGATGATTTCAAAGGATAAAATCTTTTCGGACTCATCTCGTTTCCAGATTAAGCAATAGCAACCAGGCTTAATAAGTCAAGCCAGTCACTTACCGGAGGCCAATATGAAATTACGCTATGTGCCCATGATGTGTTGCCTGCTCGCCCCGGCCGCCTGGGCCGATGATAATGGTGGATTACAGAAAGGCGACGCCCCGCCGCCGCCGCACGCGCTGGACGACGGCTATCGCGGGACGGACGACGCGCGGATCATGACCGTAGAACACGCTAAGACCATGCACGACGGCGCGACCATTTCCCTGCGCGGTAATTTGATTGACGGTTCAGGTGATAAATATCGCTTCCGGGATAAAACCGGCGAAATTGACGTCATTATTCCGAAAGCGGTATTTGATGGCCGAAAAGTTGAGCCCGATAACATGATTAGCATTAACGGTAGTCTGGATAAAAAATCGAAACCGCCGGTGGTGCGTATCGATCGTATTCAGAAATAATCTTTTTAATTTAGCTTAAGGGCAGTGGTTAATTATTCTGTATAAACTGCCCGATTCCTTTATTTATTCCGCACCCCTCTCTGCCCTACCAGATTTAAGGATGAAGAAACTCAGAATCGTCTGAGCTTTAGGATTATTTACCCTTTTCATCCCCCGCCTTTATTTAAACAATCTTACATAAATTCACATTGTACCCCTTTTGCTGACACAGCACGGAACACCCGATGATAGCCCGACACCCAAAAGCGATAATAATATCGACAGCCTCTGGCCTGTTTTTAACCCTCTCTGCCCAGGCGGCAGAGCCGGATAATCAATTTATTATTCAGCAGCAGCGACAGCGGGCGCTTGAGCAGCAGCTTACGCCGCCGGTGCCGGACGTGCGTCTTTCCGAGCCATCATCGAGCTTCGGCAAAATCCCGTTCCCGAGCGAAACGCCCTGCTTCCCGATTAACCGCGTGGAGCTGAGCGGACAGGAGGCGTTGCCCCACTGGCTGCCGCTTCAGCGCATGGCGGATCAGGCGCAGGGGCGCTGCCTCGGCGGAAAAGGCATTAACCTGCTGATGAGCACCATGCAGAACCGTCTGGTCGACCACGGCTGGATCACCACCCGCGTGCTGGCCCCGTCGCAGGATCTGAAAAGCGGCACCCTGAAGCTGGCGATCGTGCCGGGCTATATTCGCCACGTTAAGCTCACCGAAGAGAGCGACGACTATATTCAGCTTTACAGCGCCTTCCCGGCGCACGAGGGCAATTTGCTCGACCTGCGCGACATCGAACAGGGGCTGGAGAACTTGCAGCGCCTGCCGACGGTGGAGGCCAGCATGGAGATCCTGCCCGGCGAAAAGCCCGGCGAGAGCGACGTGGTGATCACCCGCAAGCAGAGCAAGATGTGGCGCGTCGGCCTGTCGCTGGACGATGCGGGCACCGAAACCACCGGACGCTATCAGGGCGGCGTAACGCTGTCGCTGGATAACCCCTTCTCCCTCAGCGACCTGCTGTACGTTTCCGCCAGCCACGATCTGAACGACAAAAGCGGTAAGGGCAGTAAAAACTACACCGCCCACTACTCGGTGCCGTTCGGCTACTGGATGCTGGGCGTCACCGGCAGCGATTACGACTATCACCAGACCGTCGCCGGGCTGAACGGGGATTACCGCTACAGCGGCAAAAGTAAAAACCTCGACGTGTCCCTGAGCCGCGTGCTGCACCGCAGCGGCACGCAGAAAACCACCTTTACCTACGACGTGCTGGCGCGCGAAACCCGCAACTACATCGACGATACCGAAGTGGGCGTTCAGCGCCGCCAGACGGCGGGCTGGCGCGTAGGGCTGGAGCATCGCCACTACATCGGCCAGGCGACCCTCGACGCCGGGATCAGCTATCAGCGCGGCACCCGCTGGTTTGGCGCACAGCCCGCACCGGAAGAGTACACCGGGGATGCCACCGCGCTTAGCAAAATCACCCTGCTCAACGCCCAGCTCGACCTGCCGTTTGAGGTTGGGACGCAGAATTTCCGCTACAACGTGCAGTACCTGCGCCAGATTAGCAACACCCCGCTTACGCCGCAGGATCAGTTCGCCATCGGCAACCGCTGGACGGTGCGCGGCTTTGACGGGGAACGCACCCTTAACGCCAGCCACGGCTGGTACGTGCGTAACGACGTGGCCTGGAGCACGCCGCTGCCCAACCAGGAGCTGTACCTGGGCGCCGACTACGGCGAAGTGGGCGGCTACAGCTCGGATTACCTGATCGGCAAGCACCTGGCGGGCGGCGTGGTGGGCCTGCGCGGCAGCGCCTTTAACACCGGCTATGACCTGTTTGCCGGTACGCCGTTCTCAAAGCCGGACGGCTTTACCACCAGCAACCTGACCCTCGGGTTTAACCTCAACTGGAGCTGGTGATGCGCGTCGGAAATCTGGATATCAAAGCCCCGCTGATCCTCGGCGGCGAAGAGAACGAGGCTGAAGTGCTGGGAGCCACCGTCTGGCTGTGGATGCACTCGCCGATGCACCGGGACGCCCCGCTGCACGCCCTGCCGACGCTGCTGCTGCCGATTATCAAACGCCGCCAGTACGTGCTGGTGGTGGAAAACGAACGTCCGGTCTTTTTCCTGAGCTGGGCCTGGCTTAACGAGGAGGCGGAAGCGCGCTTCCTCACCCGCCCGTCCATCGAGATGCAGGAACAGGACTGGGACAGCGGCGACCGGATGTGGGTCTGCGACTGGATCGCCCCCTTCGGCCACACCCCGGCGATGAACCGGCTCATCCGCAACGATATCTTCCCCGACCACTGCTGGCGCGCCCTGTACCACCGGGGCGCCGAGCGCGGCAAGCGCGTGGTGATGTTCCACGGCAGCCGCGTCAGCCGCGCCCATGCACGAGAATGGCAACTGAACCACCCGCTTACGGTTAACCTGCCGCAGGCGCTGAAAGGAACGCACCATGAATAAGAACCTCTACCGGATTGTCTTTAACAAAGCGCGCGGCATGCTGATGGTCGTGGCGGATATCGCCCGCTCCGGTCGCGCCGGATCGGCCCGCTCGTCCGGCATTGGGCATACGCATGGACGTCTTATCGGCAAGGTGAGCGCCCTGAGCTTTAGCCTGTGGCTGGCGATGGGCGCGGTTCAGACGGCGCAGGCGGAGATTGTCGCCAACGCGGGCGCGCCGAAAAACCAGCAGCCGACGGTGATCAAAAGCGCCAACGGCACGCCGCAGGTCAATATCCAGACGCCGTCCAAAGCCGGGGTATCGCGCAACGACTACACCCGCTTCGACGTGGATAAAAAAGGGGCGATCCTCAACAACTCGCACAAAAACGTGCAGACCAACATCGGCGGCATGGTGGCGGGCAACCCGTGGCTCGCCAAAGGGGAAGCCAAAGTTATCCTCAACGAGGTTAGCTCGCGCGATCCCAGCAGGCTCAACGGCATGATTGAGGTGGCGGGTAAAAAAGCGCAGGTGGTGATCGCCAACCCGGCGGGCATTACCTGTAGCGGCTGCGGCTTTATCAACGCCAACCGCGCCACCCTCACCACCGGGCAGGCGCAGATGAAGGACGGTCAGCTGACCGGCTATAACGTCGAGCGCGGTGAAGTGGTGGTTGAAGGGGCCGGGATGGACACCTCCGGTGCGGATTACACCGACATCATCGCCCGCTCGGTGAAGGTTAACGCCGGACTGTGGGCCAACGATCTGAAGGTGACGACCGGGCGTAACCGGGTCGACGCCGCCCACGAGAGAATTGAAAAAGGCAGCGACGATAGCACCACCCGCCCGCAGCTGGCGGTGGATGTCTCCAGCCTCGGCGGGATGTACGCCGGGAAAATCCGCATGGTCGGCACCGAACGCGGCGTGGGCGTGCGCAACGCCGGGGCGATGGGCGCCCAGGCGGGGAACGTCACCCTGACCGCCGACGGCCGCATCGAAAATAGCGGCACGGTGCGCGCCAGCGACAGCGTTAACGTCCAGACCGCGGGCGAGTTCGCCAACGGCGGCGTGCTGACCGCCGCAAACAACGTCACCGCCCGCGCCGGGAGCCTCACCAGCAGCAAAGAGAGCGTGCTGGCCGCCGGGGTGAAAAGCGACGGCAAGCTGGCGGACGCCGGGAATTTAGAGCTGAGCACCAGCGGCAGGCTGAGCGCCCACGGGCAGACGCTGGCGGGCGGTACGCTTAACGCCAGCGGTCAGGGCGTGGACGTGAGCGGCAGCCAGACCCAGGCGAAACGCGTAACCCTTAACGGCGGCGCAGAGGACGTCAATACCGCCAGCGCTACGGTCAGCGCCAGCGAGCTAACCGTCAGCAGCGGGAAAATGCTTAACAACAACGGCGGGACGCTGAGCGGCGAGAAGGTCGCAATTACCGCCCGCGATCTCAGCAACCAGAAAGGCAAACTCATTCAGAGCGGCAGCGAGGCGCTGGCGCTTAATCTGCCGGGCAGCATCGATAACCAGCAGGGGCAGATTGGCGCGGCGAACGGCGTGCAGGTGCAGACCGGGGCGCTTGATAACCGCAGCGGGCAGATTGTGGCCGTGGCGGGGAAAACCCAGCTCAAAACCACCTCTATTGATAACCAGCAGGGGCTTATCTCCGCCGCCGCGGGCGACGGGGAGATCGACAGCCAGCAGGCCGTGAACAACGCTCACGGGCGCATCGAAGCCGCCAAAACCCAGCGCATCAGCGCCGCCGGGGTGAATAACCAGCAAGGGGTTATCGTTGCCGACGGCGCCACCGTCGCATTGAACGGCGGCACGCTGGATAACCAGTCCGGGTCCCTGCTCTCGCAGGGCGCGCTCAGCCTTGAAAGCGGCGCGCTGAACAACCAGAACGGCTTCCTTGCCAGCAGCACGGACTTCGCCCTCGACAGCGGCGACGTGGATAACACCGGCGGGCAGATTGGCGCGAACCAGACCCTGAACGCGCGCTTTAACACGCTCAGCAACCACGGCGGCGCGCTGAAGTCGGTCGGGGCAATGACGCTCAACGGCGGCGCGCTGGATAACAGCGGCGGCACCACCTTCTCCGGGGCGAGCCTTGCCTTCACCGGGGACACGCTTAACAACAGCGGCGGACAGCTTGCCGCCGCCGATGGGCTGTCCCTTAACGCCGCCACGCAGCTAACCAATAGCGCCGGGGTGGTTCAGGGCAACGGGGTTAACGCCACCAGCGCCGCGATGGATAACACCTCCGGCACCATCAACAGCCTGGGGGCGCTAAACCTGTCGACGGGCAGCCTGAACAACCAGGCGGGAACGCTTGCCGCCACGGGCGCGGCGGATATCGCCGCCAGCGGTATGGATAACCGCAGCGGCGGGCGCGTCATCGGCGAGGGCAGCGCCACGCTGCATACCGACGGCCTGCAAAACGGCGGCGGGCAGATCCAGACGGTGGGCGATCTGCTGATCGACGCCGCGCAGGGGCTGGTGGACAACGCCTCGGGCCTGATCCGCAGCGGCCAGAGCGTGACGGTTAACGCCCTGAATTTCGTTAACCAGAACACCCTCGGGGATAACCAGGGGCTGGAGGGGCAGAACGTGGCGCTGAACGCGGGCAGCCTCGATAACCAGAGCGGCAGCATTCTGGCGAACAACGCCCTGAACCTGCATAACAACGGCGTGCTGAACAACACCGGCGGCGCGCTGGCCTCGGCGGGCACGCTGGACGTAAGCGGCAGCGGGCTGAACCTCATTAACGGCGGCGGGACGCTCAAGGCGGGTAAAAACCTCAGCGTGCGGGCCGATACGCTCGACGCCAGCGGGCAGCTGCTGTCGCTTGGCGACATGACGCTGGTAAGCGCTAACGGCGTGAACAACAGCGGCAGTACCATCGCCAACGGCAACCTCAACTTCACCACCAACGGGGATCTGACCAACAGCGGCAGGCTGATGGCCGGCAGCGCGCTGAACGTGCAGAGCGCCAATATCACCAACGCCGCCAGCGGGGAGATCAACGCCGGGCGCAACACCCTGAACGCCACGGGCGCGGTGCTGAACTACGGCCTGATCGACGGTGTGGCGACCCGCATCAACGCCAATACGCTGAACAACGTCGGCACCGGGCGGATTTACGGCGACGCGGTGAGCGTTAACGCCATCACCTTCAACAACCTGGCGGAAAACGGCACCGCGGCGACCCTGGCCGGGCGCGAGCAGGTGAACCTGGGCGTGCAGACGCTGAACAACAGCGACCACGGGCTGGTTTACAGCGCAGGCAGCATGCAGATCGGCGGCGCGCTGGACGACAGCGGCGCGGTGACCGGACGCGCGGCGGCGATCAATAACCACAGCTCGACCATCGAGTCTGCCGGGGATATGGCTATTAACGCCGGGCAGATCAACAACATCAACGACCACTTCTCCACCGAGGTAGCGCTGGTGTCCCAGGAGCAGCTGACCGAGTACCAGCACTCCGGCTCGACCAACCGCTGGAAGGCGGGCGATGAAGGCGTGTGGGTGGACGGTAACTCCGCCGACGGCCTGCGCAACCTCAACACCCCGGAGCGCAGCGGGCACGGTAACGACGACTTCAACCAGTACGACTACGACCGCACCGTGGAAGAGACCCGCATCAAAGAAACCGATCCGGCGAAGATCCTCTCCGGCGGCAGCATGACGCTCGCGGGCGACAGGCTGTTTAACGACAAGAGCCAGGTGGTCGCGGGCGGTACGCTGCTGATTGACCAGATGGGCAGCGTGCAGAACGACGACGTGACCGGGGAGCGCTACACCACCGACAACGGCACCGTGACCCACTACTACCGTATTCGCCACAAAGGGAGCGATGAGCAGGGGCGCAAAACGACCGCCTACACTCCGCCGACGGCTATTCAGAGCATCGCCCTGAAGCCGGGACAGCTGGTGAGCGGCGGCAGCGTGGAGGGAAGCAACCTGAGCATTACGCCGCTGGTGCTCCAGGGCACGGGCGTAGAAATTGGTCAGGCGGCGGGCGTTAACGCCGCGCCGCAGCAGACCGTACAGCCGGGCGAACCGGTGACGCCGCCGGCCGGGCAGCAGTTTGAGGTCACGCCCGCCGACGGCGCGATCCGCATTATCGGCCCGAACACCACCCTGCCGGACAACAGCCTGTTTAAGGTCAACCCGAACTCTGACGTGCCGTATCTGGTGGAGACCGATCCGCGCTTTACCAACGAACGCCAGTGGCTCGGCAGCGACTATATGCAAAACGCCTTCACCGACGACGGCGACAACACCCTCAAGCGCCTCGGCGACGGCTATTACGAGCAGCGTCTGGTGCGCGAACAGGTGATTGGCATTACCGGACAGCGCTATCTGGACGGCTTCTCTAACGATGAAGATCAGTTTAAATCGCTGATGGACAAAGGCATCACCTTCGGCAAAGCGTACAACCTCAAGCTCGGCGTGGCGCTCACGCCGGAGCAGATGGCGCTGCTGACCGGGGATATCGTCTGGCTGGTGAATACTCAGGTGAAGATGCAGGACGGCTCGACCCAGACGGTGCTGGTCCCGCAGGTCTACGCGAAGGTGAAACAGGGGGATATCGACGGCTCCGGGGCGCTGATCGCCGGGAACAACGTGTCGATGAAGCTTAACGGCGACCTGTTCAACAGCGGCACCATCGCCGGGCGCAAGGTGCTCCAGCTGGACGCGGACAACATCACCAACCAGTCCGGCACTATTCAGGCGGCAGACGTGAACCTGAACGCCCGCACCGACATCAACAACATCGGCGCGGCGATTGTCGGGGATAGCAGCGTGCTGGCCAACGCCGGGCGCGACATTAACGTCACCACCACCACCACCAGCGCACAGAGCGTGAACGGTGAGAACAGCTTCACCCGCACCATCATCGACAGCGTGTCCGGCATTTACGTGCAGGGCGACGACGGCAAGCTGGCCTTGCAGTCCGGGCGCGACATCACCCTGACCGGGGCGCAGGTGATCGCCAGCGGTGAAAACGGCAAGGCGCAGCTGGTGGCCGGGCGAGACTTGAACCTGAATACCGTCACCACCGCCAGCGGCGATAGCCTCGTCTGGGACGCGGACAACACCCTTAAGCAAAGCCATGTCGACCACAACGCCAGCACCGTGCGCGGCGCGGGCGGCGTGGCGCTGGCCGCCGATAACGACATTAACGTGCGCGGCTCGCAGGTGACTTCCGACGGCGCGCTGACCGCCGCCGCGAAGCGTAACGTCAACATAGAAGGAGTGCTCAACGACAGCCAGCTCGACGAGCGCCATAAGGTGGTGGGCGGCAACGGATTTATGTCCAAAACCACCACCAAAACCCGCGACACCGTTGACCGCCAGACGGTTCAGGGCAGCGAGCTGAGCGCCGATTCGGTGAACGTTCGCGCCGGAAACGATCTTACCGTGGCGGGCAGCAGCGTGGTGGGCAGCGGCGACGTGGCGCTGCGCGCGGGCAACGATTTAACCCTCACCAGCATGGGCGGGCGCAATAACGAAACCCATCTGAAAGAGGAGAAAAAATCGGGGCTGATGTCCTCCGGCGGCATCGGCTTTACCGTGGGGTCCCGTAAAGAGACCACCGACCGGGCCAGCCAGGCGCTGGCGGGACAAGGGTCGATGGTCGGGAGCCTCCAGGGCGACACGGTTCTGCTAGCGGGTAACGACTACCGCCAGACCGGCAGCAGCGTATCGTCGCCAAACGGCAACGTGGCGATCCAGGGGAAAAACGTCACCATCGAGGCGGCGCAAAATACCTACGCTTCCCAGTACAAACGCACCGTTGAGCAGAAGGGCTTTACCCTCGCGGTGAACGTGCCGGTGGTGCAGGCGCTGCAAAGCGTGATCGCCTCCACCGAGAAGGTCGGGCAGAGCAACGACGACCGCATTAACATGCTGGCCGCCGCTAACGCCGCGTGGGACAGCGCCCGCGCCGCCAACACCCTGATGAATACCGCCCAGGGGGCGATGGCAAACGGCGTGCAGGGGGCGGCGCAAAACGTCAGCGTGTCCCTGACCTACGGCGAAAGCAAGCAGACGCACACCCAGAATAACGAGAGCACCACGGCGCTGGCGAGCAAGGTGAACGCCGGGAACCAGGCGGTGGTGGTTGCCACGGGCGGCGGCGAGCAGTCCGATATCAATATCATCGGCTCGGACGTCAGCGGCAAACAGGGCACCACGCTATTCGCGGACAACGACATCAACATTCTCGCGGCGCAGCAGGAGAGCCACGATCGCAGCACCGATAACTCCAGCGGCTGGAACGCCGGGGTTGCGGTGAGCTACGGTCAGGGCGGCGCCTCATTCGGCGTAACCGCCGGGGCCAACAAAGGCAAAGGCTACGGCAACGGGGATGAAGTCTCCTGGCGCAACAGCCACGTCGGGGATATGGACGGGCAGACCCGCATCATCAGCGGCGGCGACACCACCCTGCGCGGCGGGCAGCTGCTCGGCAAAGGGATTGATATCACCGCCGATAACCTGAATATCGAGTCGCTTCAGGACACCATGACCTGGCAGGGCGAACAGAAGAGCATGGGCGGCCAGGTCACCGTCGGCTACGGTTTTGCCGCGTCCGGCAACTACGGCCAGTCGAAGGTGGATGCTAACTATGCCTCGGTGCAGGAGCAGTCCGGCGTCTTTGCGGGCAGCGACGGCTACAACATCAACGTGAAGGGCAACACCGATCTGGTCGGCGGGCTTATCACCTCCAGCGAAAGCGCGGAGCTGGCGGGCAAAAACCAGTTCAGCACCGGCACGCTAAGCTGGCGCGACCTGAACAACACGTCAGAGTTTGAGGGCAACGGCTTCGGCATCGGCGGCTCGGTGAGCCATAACGCCGACGCCGGAACGAACAAGAACGTCACCTTCGGTATCGGCCACGACAGCGGTGACGACAGCGGCACCACCCGCAGCGGCATTAATACCGATAACATCACGATTAACAATCCGGACGCGCAGCAGAAGGCCATCGAGGGGGTGAAGACCGATATCACCACCGAAACCGCCGCCGCCAACTCCGGGGCGATTGCTAACAACTTCGACAAGGACGAGGTGTTTAAAGAGCTGAACCTACAGGTCAGCGTGACCCGCGATTTCAAAGAGAACGCCAATCGCCAGATCGGCGCGTATCTCGACGGTAAGCAGGCGGCGGCGCGTCAGGAATTGCAGGACGCCATCAAAGCCGGGGATAAAGCGAAGCAAGATGCCGCGCTGCAAGATATCTACAAAATGCAGTACCAGCGTCGATTCCTGCAAACGCTGGTCGGCGTGGTGGCGGGATCGCCAGATGCAGCCATCACCCAGGGTACGCTGTCGCTGGCGGCGACAAAGATGCGCGAAGAAACGCTGAAAAACTCCCTGATCTCCCCGGGGGTTGTCGACATAAACGGCAATGAAATCAGCAACGTTTCCGGGCCGAGCGACGGGCTTTACGACGGCGTTAAGCTTGGGGGCGTCAGGGTTGGTCTGGACTTCATCTGCGGTGACGGCAATATCCGCTGCCGCCACGATGCAGATAACGGCAACGCCCTGATCCTCGACAGCAAAGGCCGGGTTCAGTATATCGGTGATGACGACCATAAGACCTTCGACGCGCTGCTTAAAGACCGGACGTTATCTGACGGGCTATATGGCCCAACGGGCGGTTTCCAGGGCGGAGTGGGTATGATGGGGCCGTTGACCTACACGCCAGGCTCCTTCTTCGACGATCTGGTGGAAAGCTACGCCGGAACCCATGATTTAGTCGGCGGCCAACTGCCTGGTTTTTACGATAAAGAGGGGAATACCGCCCGCGATCGCGGCCCGCTCGCCAACGCAGCGGCCAGTACCTGGACCATCGCAGCCATTCCGATTGCCACACCGTTCGCCATGAGCGAGCTGGTGTCGCCTGAACTGCTGCAATTTATTTTCTCAACCTCTCAGTGAGTGAGCGAACCATGAAAAAAAGCCTGCTTGTTCTGTTGCCCCTCCTGCTCACCGGCTGCGTGGTGGGCAATATGGACTCGACCGATTATCAGTACGTGAAGTACGCCCAGACCTTCCAGAAGCTGGATAAAACCGGACGTACCGACACCGCTCAGCGTAAAGAAGATCTCTACAGCTGCGGGGTGCCCAGAAAAGCCAATCTGGATGATGGTAGCTGGAACGGCGGCAGCTCTACCAGGGATCAGACGCTTCAGGAGGTCGTGGCCCGAAACGATAAGATATCGAGCTGCATGAAAGCCAAAGGCTATAAGGTCTACGGCTACGATCAATGCGGCCCGCTTAAAGCACCTACCGGACTGTGTCCAAATTAATAAAAGGAAGAAGGGAAGATGAAAAAAATATCTCTGGCGGTTTTGATGGCAGCGAGCCTGGCAAGCGGTGCGGCGCTGGCGGATAGCTCGACGGTTTCCGTCGGCTATGCGCAGAGCAAGGTGGAGGACTTCAAAAACATTCGCGGCGTGAACGTGCAGTATCGCTACGAGTGGGATTCCCCGTGGAGCGCGATGGGCTCATTTACCTACATGAGTGGCGATGACGACGAGCATTATTACGTGGCGTCCGACTCGGTGAAAAACCACATCGACGCGAAATATTACTCCCTGCTGGTTGGCCCGGCGTACCGCATTAACGAGTACGTTTCCCTGTACGCGCTGGGCGGCGTGGCGCACACCAAAGCCGACGGCGACACCAGGTGGGTGAACGCGGGCGACGGGTATACCCAGAAAGACAGCATCTCCGAGAAATCGACCTCTTTCGCGTACGGCGCGGGCGTGCAGTTTAACCCAACGCCAGAGCTGGCGGTTAACGTGGGCTACGAAGGGACCAACGCGGATCTGGACGGCAACCGCTCCATCAACGGCTGGAACCTGGGCGTGGGCTATCGGTTCTAGCACTTTTTGCCGGGTGGCGGCTACGCCTTACCCGGCCTACGGTCATCTTTTGTAGGCCCGGTAAGCGCAGCGCCACCGGGCAATGCAGACCGCACCGTTTGTACGCCCGGTCCACCGGGCGTTACAACCCCCACTCCCCTACCCCCTGCACAACATGTTCAACAAACCGGGTCAGCTTCGGCAGCGGCCGCAAATCCTGCCGCCACAGCAGATTCACCGGCCTCGGCTCGGGGGTGTAATCGTCCATCACCTGCACCAGCCTGCCGCTTGCCAGCTCGTCTGCCACCAGCACCTCCGGTTGCAGCAGCAGCCCCGCACCGGCCCGTGCCGCCATGCGCAACCCGTAGCCGTCGTTACAGCGTAAAACTGCATCCCGCTTCCAGCGTACCTCTCCTTCTGCCCCCGGCAGCCGCCACTCGTTGCGCGCCGTCCATACCGTGTGGGACAGGCACAGATGATCCACCAGATCCGCAGGCGTTTGCGGCGTGCCGTAACGGGCTAAATAGTCCGGCGCGGCGCAAATCACCATCCGGTAGGCGCACAGGTATTTCGCCACCAGATCGTCGTTATGAATATCGCCAATGCGGATCGCCAGATCGACCCCCTCATCCACCAGATCCACCCGGCGGTTGGTGAGATCGAGCTCCACGCGCACCTCGGGGAAACGCTGCAAAAAGGCGGCGGTCAGCGGGGCGATGACGCAGCCGCCAAACGAGGTCGGCGCCGTCACCCGCAGCGTGCCCGCCGGCGCCGCGCGCAGCCGCTCAACGCTGCTTTCCGCCACCGCCACCTGCTCCAGCACCCGCTTTGCCTCGTCAAAATAGACCCGCCCGGCATCGGTCAGGCTCTGACGGCGGGTGTTGCGCTCCAGCAGGCGCGTGCCCAGCTGCGATTCCAGCAGCGCAATGTACTTCCCGACCATCACCGCCGACATCTCAAGCCGCGCGGCGGCCAGGGTAAAGCTGCCGCTTTCGACCACCGCGATAAAGGTTTCCATGCCGCGAAGCTTATCCATATTGCAAACCTCTGGTTAGTAATTATCTAACTTTAGCCCAGTTTATCCGGCTTTTACTTTATTAAAGAATGGAGGCTCACAACAGAAGGAGTCGGCTATGAAAATCGTCATTATTGGTGCCAGCGGTACGGTCGGTCGTGCGGTAACGGAAGAACTGAGTCGTCGCCATGAGGTTATTCGCGTGGGACGCACGCAGGGCGACTATCAGGTGGATATCACCTCGCAGGAGAGCGTCGCGGCGCTGTTTGAAAAAATCGGTCAGGTGGATGCCATCGTGTCTGCCAGCGGCGGCCTGCACTTCGGCCCGCTCGCCAGCATGAAGGACAGCGATTTCAACCAGGGCTTGCAGGATAAACTGCTCGGGCAGGTGCGTCTGGCGCTGACCGGCCAGCACTATCTGAACGACGGGGGTTCAATCACCCTTATCAGCGGCATTGTGGCCCACGAGCCGATTGCCCTGGGGGTGAACGCCACCACGGTGAACGCCGCGCTGGAAGGGTTTGTCCGCGCCGCCGCCTGCGAACTGCCGCGCGGCATCCGTATCAACCTGATCAGCCCAACGGTGCTGACGGAATCCGCCGAGGCCTACGACGGTTTCTTCCCGGGGTTTGAAAGCGTCCCCGCCGCGACGGTGGCGCTGGCCTATCGCCGCAGCGTGGAAGGGGTGCAGAGCGGACGGGTCTATAAGGTCGGTTATTGAGCCTTACGTGCGGCAATCAGCACCAGCATCGGGCGTTCCGCCTCTTCCGCCAGCGCAGGCCAGGCGTCGATTTGCGCCTGCGTTGGGCCCCACTCGTTGACCTCGGCTAGCGTTAATCCCGCGCCGATCAGCGCGTTAAGGGTGGTGCCCAGGGTGCGGTGGTATTTGATGACGCCCTCCGCCAGCCAGTTGCTGACGCGCTGCCCCTCTTGCTGATACTGGTTTACGCCCCAGAAGCGCGCGCCGCTGTCGTCCGTTAGCCACCCCTGACGCGAGGCGCAGGTGTAAATCGGGTGCTCCATCGAAAACACCAGGCTGCCGCCGGGCTTCAGGGCGCGCAGCACCTTCCCGAACAGGGTGTCCAGCTCCGGCAGATAGTGCAGCGCCAGCGAGCTGTAGACCAGATCGAGGCTGTTCTCGTCAAGATTGAGCGATTCCAGATCGCTGCGCTGGTAGCGGATGTTCGCGTCGTTCGTCAGCTCAGCCGCGCGGGCGAGCATTTTTTCGGAGATATCGACGCCGGTCACGTCCGATGCGCCCATCTCACGCGCGACGCGGCAAAACCAGCCGTAGCCGCAGCCCAGATCGATAACCGATTTACCGGACAGGTCCGGCAGCATGCTTTTCAGCGCCGCCCACTCCGGCGCGCCGTCCAGCCCCTGCACCGAGCGCGGAAGCTGGGCGTAGCCTTCGAAAAAGGCCGGGTTGTCGTAGATGTTCTGTGCCATGTCAGATCCCTCTTTAAGAATGTGGCTGGCAGTATACGGCATTGCCGGGTGGCGCTGCGCTTACCCGGCCTACGATATGAGTTTTTTGTAGGCCGGGTAAGGCGAAGCCGCCACCCGGCTCGCTTTTTAGCCCACAACGCCCCAGACGAGTTTCCCCTTATGGAAGGTCGCGGTACGCGGCGAGATCCGCGCCACGGCTTCGGCGGAGCAGGAGGCGTCCACCAGCACAAAGCTGGCGTCGTCCTGCGCTTTCGGCCACACGCGTTCACCCTTGTCGTTCAGGGGCAGCACGTCGCCGGTGGCGATACCTAATGCGCGAGAAAGGGTCTGCTCGTTCGGGCGGATATAGAGCTGGGCGTACAGGTTGGCTTTCTCCAGCATGTCCCCCAGGCCGTACGGCGACCAGTGGTCAATCACGCTGTCGGTGCCGGTCATCACAAACACGCCCTTATCCCGCAGCTGCTTGAGCGGCATATGCAGGGTGCCAATCGGCACGGTGGAGGCAATCGTCACCCGCTGCGCCGCCATGCGGGTGGCGATCTCATCCACCTGCTGCTCGTTGAGCGTCGCCAGCGCAAAAGCGTGGCTGATGGTCAGCTTACCCTTCAGCTCAGGCGTTTTCTCGACGGTTTCGACCATATAATTCACCGCCGCGACGCCCGCCGGGCTGGTCTCATGCAGATGGATATCCACGCCTTTATCGTAATCCAGCGCAATCTGGAACATCAGGTCGAGGGATTTCTCCATCGCGCCGTCCACGTTAGTGGGATCCAGCCCGCCAACGTAGTGCGCCCCGCCCTGCATCGCCTCGCGCATCAGCGTCTCGGATTTCGACAGCAGCAGCCCGTGCTGCGGAAACGCCACGATTTCACAGTCAAAGCCTGGGCTACGACGCGCCAGCACCGCCTGCAAATTCTCCAGATTTTTCAGGCCGGAAACCGGCTCGATATTGCAATGGCTGCGGGCGACAGTGGAGCCTTTCGACTGGATCAGGTCGATCAGCTTTTCCGCGCGCTCCTGAGTATACGGCTGTAGTTCAGGCAGCAGCTTTTGCTCCAGGCGGATCATGTCCTGAATGGTGGTGCCCGCCGGGCGGTTAAGCGAGCGCCACGGGCCGCCGTAAAAGGTTTTGTCCAGATGAATATGCATGTCGCGCATCGCCGGGAGCATCAGCTTATTGCCCGCGTCGAAATGCGGCAGCGCGACGTCGGGGTGGCTGTTGTTATCACGCAGGGCGACGATCTTTCCGTCTTTAATTTCCAGCGTTTTCAGCTCGGTACGGGTGCCTGTCGCCACGCCGCCGTCAAAATGAAACCCGGCTTCGAGCAGCACGTTATCGAGATAGTAGTGTTTTGCGGTGATGTTCATCGGTTTACCCGTTTCGCAGGTTGGCTTCGCGGACTGTGCAGCATACGCCACGGAGCCGGTCGCACCCAACAGCGCACAGGCGGTCACCATCTTGCCGCTCTGGCTGATAAACTCGCGGCGGCTTTTATTCTCACTCATCTTAACGTCCTTCATGAACAATGTGGGTTCCGGTTTCCCCGCGCAGCGCGGCGGGCAGGCAGTCCGGCGAGGTGATGACTACGCGCTTGCCGCCGTGGCGTAAAAATGCCAGCGAGGCGACGATTTTCGGCAGCATGCTGCCCGTCGGGAAATGGCCTTCCTCCCTATAGCGCGTCATCTGCGCCACGCTCACCGTGTCCAGCGCCTGCTGGTTCGGCTTGCCGAAGTTCACGCACACTTTCTCTACGCCGGTGGTGATAACCAGCACGTCGGCGCGGATCTCCCGCGCCAGCAGCGCGGTGGAGAGATCTTTGTCGATCACCGCATCCACGCTCTCATAATTCCCCTGCGCGTTACGCACCACCGGAATACCACCGCCGCCCGCGCCAATCACCACAAAGCCCTTTTGGGTCAACGCTTTGATGGCGTCGGCTTCGACAATCCGCAGCGGCTGGGGCGAGGCCACCACGCGACGATAGCCCCGGCCCGAATCTTCCACAAAATGCCAGTCCGGGTGGGCACGTTGCAGCTCGTCGCGCTGGGATTCGCTAAAGAACGCGCCGATGGGTTTGGTCGGGTGGGTAAAGCCCGGATCGTTTTTATCCACTTCAACCTGGGTGACCACCGTCACCGCCTTTTGCTCCCCGCGCGTCGCCAGACGGTTGTTGAGCGCCTGCTGAATGAGATAGCCGATCCCGCCCTGGGTATCGGCGACGCAGTTTGCCAGCGGGGTCAGCGGCAGGCCTTCGCGCTCGTGGGCGATCTCGGCCCCGCGCAGATCCAGCCCCACCTGCGGGCCGTTGCCGTGGGTGAGCACGATGTCATAGTCGGAGGCCAGCATGTCGAGCACCGAGTCGGCCACCGCTTTTACCGCCTGCGCCTGATGTTCAATCGACTGGCTGGCGTTGTCTTTGATGATGCTGTTGCCGCCGATGGCGACGACCATGAGTTCTTTCATGAGATTTCCTTTGAATGGTGCGGTCTGATGCCCTCACCCCGGCCCTCTCCCACGGGGAGAGGGGGATTAACAGAGATATCCAGCACGTGCTTCACCACAAACATCCCGCCCATCATCAGGTAGGCGGTCACGAACATCAGCGAACTGCCTTCGGCAAAACCCACCACCGGGGCGTGGATCACCCCGAACAGCGCCAGCAGCGCGCCACCGGCCGCCGCCACGGCGCCGCGCAGCGGCTTGTTAATGATGGCGAAGATGGCGATACAGCCCCACAGCATGCTGGCGAGCGGCGCGCCGCTGCCCAGATGCACCAGCCCTTCGTAGTAAATGCCTTTGCTGTGGAGCACGTCGGTGCCGATTTTCGACGCGCTGGTCCCCGCCGCCCCCATCACGCTGTTCATCATGGTCAGCGCCCAGTTGGCGATCCACGGGAACAGGCAGATGAAGATCACCGGCACCTCCACTTTGGGGGTCTCCCGCACCACCTGGTTGGCGGTGACCACGCCGATAAACACCAGAATCGGCACGATGGCGGTCATCGGAATAATGGCGAGCATAAAAGCCCCCAGCCCGAACAGCGGTACGATAAACATGGTTACGCCGGAGGCCAGCGTGTAGCCTATGCTCGCCCCCATCGCCTTCCAGCCCGCGTGGCCGACGTAGACCGTCACCGGGAACGGGTTGCCCATCAGGCAGCCGAGCATCGAGGCCAGACCGTTCGCCAGCATCACCTTGCGGGTCGGGTATTCATCCCCCGCCGCGTGGGCGCTTTCGATGTTTTCCAGGTCAAAGATGTAGTTCGCCAGCCCCAGCGGGACGGCGGACGCCAGATAAGGCAGCGCGTGCGGCAGCCCTTGCAGGAAGCCCTCTACGTGGACCTGCGGCGGGTTAAAGCCGAACGACGACATCGAGGCTTTGATCGCTTCCGGGCTTTGCAGGCCGGAGATCCACGCCAGCGCCGTACCGGCAATCAGCAGCAGCAGGCCGGTCGGAATGCGGGCGAAAATCGGCTTTTTGCCAAACCAGTTAATAAAGATCAGCAGCAGGACGATGAACGACACGGTCGGCGCTTCAAACGCCTGAAGCATCGGGTTCATCGCCAGCAGCAGCAGGCCCAGCCCGGACAGGCACGACAGCAGCACGGTGCGCGGGATCATCCTGCGGATGGTTTCCCCTAAAAACGACCCGCCCGCGAGGATCATCGCCTCCACGAAGCACCACACCAGGCCAATCTGGATCGCAAAATCCGCATCGCCCGTCTGCTGATACACCGGCATCAGCACCAGGAAGGTGACGGTAAAGATCGACGGCGCGCTCGGCCCGGACGGCAGCGCGGTAACGTCATTGCGCCCGGTGGCGCGCGCCATTTGCAGGCCAAACCACGTATAGCAGACGCTCGCCACCAGTACCGCCAGCCCGAAGGCTGGGGCGATGCGTCCATAAACAATCTCCTTCGGGATGCCGACGACAAAAATGAGCAGCCCCATCATGGTCAGCAAATTGGTCAGGTTGTTGGTCATTAGCCCGAAATAGGCCGCCCAGTCACCTCTTTTCCACTCCAGTTTCATGTTTTTCATGGATGCATCTCTTATAAAAAGTAGCGATCGCGGAAGGTCAACAGCGCCTTTTCAAAACAGCTAAACGGCGGGTGAACGATGCCCGCCCCAATCATGCCGATGCCCGCGTCTTTGTGGGCGATGGCGGTGTTTATGACCGGGAGAATGCCGCTGCCCGCGACTCTGGCGATGTCGATGGCGGTCGGAATACCCATAAAGGAGAGCAGCGGAATGGTGACGTTCGGGTTTTCGCCGAGGGTGATTTCGCGCATCTGGCGGGAGAAGTCGATCGCTTCCTCCACCGTTCCGCCCACCAGGGCGACAATCGCCGGGGCCGTCGCCATCGCAAAGCCGCCGATGCCGTAGGTTTCGGTGATCGCGCTGTCGCCGATATCCAGCCCGGAATCTTCCGGCCTGTATCCCGCGAACATCGGGCCAATCACCTGCTGCGCCGGGCCGGTAAACCACTGCCCCGGCAGGCCGGAAACGCGCAGGCCGAACTCGTAGCCGTTGCGCGCCATCGTCGTCACCACGGTGCTGTACTCGATGCCGTGGGCGGCGTCCAGCGCGGCTTTACACATCGCCATCCACGTTGGGCCGGAGAAGTAGTCGCTGCTGGCGACAAACTCAAACACCTCGCGCTGCTGTTCAACCGGATAGCCCGCCTGGATCAGCCCCGGCGTCAGCGCCTGGATCAGCAGTGTGGTGCCCGCGTTGTTGCGGTTGTGGCACTCGTCGCCCATGTGCAGCGCCTGCGCCAGCATCAGGCGCAGGTCGATTTCACCGATGATGTTCATGGCGTCGCGCAGCATCGGGCCGAGCACGTCGCGCATCCAGTTCAGGCGGTCGATCACGCTCTGGTCGTTGGCGCCCATGCGCAGGATCTTCGCCATCTGCTCGCTGAGGTTGGTGAACGCGCGGTTGCCGTAGGTCTTGTTCTCAACGATATGCATAAACATCGACGCGGAAGTTACGCCCGCCATCGATCCCACGCAGTCGTGCTCGTGACACGGTGAGAAGGTGATGTCGCCGGAGGCCGCCAGCCGCGCCGCGTCGTCCAGGTCTTTCGCTAACCCTTCAAACACCAGCGCCCCGGTCACCGCCCCCTTCATCGCCCCGCACATGTTTTCCCAGGCCACGGGAGGACCGGCGTGCAGAATGGTAGTGCGGGTCATGCCCGGCACGACGTTAATAGCCTGGTCAAAGCCCACCAGCACCGGATGGGACTGAATAATGCGCTCAAGCGCAACCTTGTTAGCGGCGGCGATTTTCTCCGCCAGCGGTTTTTCGGCCAGCTGGTCGAGCGCCTCAACGACCTGCATATTGCCCTGCCCCGGCGGCGTCCAGTCGAGCTGGGTGACGGGAACGTGCTGCTTTTTGAGATCGTCGCTGAACATCGCGATGCCGACGTTAATCACGCTCAGCGGCTGGTTAAATAAGGTGGTCATTATGCGTTCTCCCCTTTGCAGACAAATTCACGCGCCAGCAGTCCGGTGTTGGTGCTGCTGCTGGCCCAGATGACGCCCGCGTCGGTCAACAGCCGGCACTGCTGCGCCAGCGACTGCGGATCCTGGTCGGTGCCGAGCACGTAGCCGAGAATTTCCAGCGGGCGGTTATCGGCTTTCGCAATCGCCTGCGCCTCGTTGATGGCGTCGAGCATCACCCCCACCGGATCCTCGTGCGCGCCGAAGCCGAGCACGAAGTCCATCACAATCACCCCAACCTCCGGATCGCGCGCCTCCTGGAGCAGACGGCTGATGCGGTTGGTCGGGTCGATCATCGGGTGCGGTTTGCCGTTGGTGAAATCGTCATCGCCAAAATCGAGGAAGGTGTGGGCCTGGCTGACGCCGATGTCCTTAAGACGCTTAGCCGGATCCGGCTGGATGTTGCTGTAAACGTCGTCGAATTTTTCCAGCGCGGCGAACATCGCTTCGTCGCACAGCGTCCCGCCACAGAACAGGCCGCGAATGTACTTCTGCTGCGGGGTCAGGCGGGCGCGCACCTCTTCAATCAGCGGCCAGTTGAGCGGGTGAAGATCGAGGGACTCTTTTTTGATGCCGGTGAGCAGCACGGCCTTGAGCGCCGCCTCTTTGGTGCCGCGCGCGAACTCTACTCCCGACTCGTCGGCAGGCGGTTCGTTGCGCCCGAGGAAGCAGACAACAACCGGTTTACGACAGGCGCGGGCGCGGGCCAGGACTTTCTCGGCCACCGCAGGCGCTGGCGGCTTGGAGATCAGCGCGATGACCTGCGTCGCGTCGTCGGTCTCCAGCATCTCGATGGCGTCGAGCATCATCAGGCCGCCGATTTTTTCGCTCAGATCGCGCCCGCCGGTGCCAATCAGCTGCGACACGCCGCCGCCGAACTCGTGGATGCGCACGCTCAGCTCCTGGCTGCCGGTGCCGGATGCGCCAACGATGCCAATCGACCCGCGGCGCACCGCGTTGGCGAAGCACAGCCCCGCGCCGTTAATCATGGCGGTGCCGCAGTCCGGCCCCATCATTAAAAGCCCTTTCTCATGCGCCAGCATTTTCAGCGCCAGCTCGTCGTCGAGGGAGACGTTATCGGAAAACAGCATCACGTTGAGATCGTTTTCCAGCGCCTGACGCGCCTCGCGGGCGGCGAAGGTGCCGTTGACGGAAATCACCGCCAGATTAGCGTCCGGGCGATGGGCTTTGGCGCTGGCAACCGTGGCGTAGCGCGCTTCATGGGAGCCTGAACTCTCTTTGCGGGTGAACAGCGCCTCAATCGCCGCCAGGGTGTCGTCGTTCGCCGCCTCGCCTTTAATGACGATCATCAGGTCGCCGTTTTTGGCTTCTGCTAATTCCGGCGTTAACAGCCCGAGGTTTTTTAAGACGCCTTTATTCATCTCGGTCGCCATCGCCACGAAGGCCTGCTCAACGCCCGGCAGTTTATTGGCTTTGGTGGAAACCGACATCAACGAGACCGAATCAAAATAGGTATTCTTTTTTATAACGATTCTGGTGGGCATTATTTTCACCTGTTTGCGGATAAAAGGGGGCCGCCACCGTGCAAAATGCACGGCGGGAAAAACCGTTGTTTGAGTCGCGACCAGCCCGGTCAGGCTGGTCTAAGCGTTACGCGCCAGCCGCCAGCAGCAGGTCGGCGATGGCGTGAAAACCTTTTTCCCGCGCCAGTTCGAGCGGGGTTTTACCGTATTTATCGGTCATATGCGGGTTCGCGCCGTTTTCCAGCAGCAGCTTCACAATCTCCTGCTGCTTTGCGCCGCCGTCGTTTAATACGATGGCTTCCAGCAGCGGCGTCCAGCCGACAAAATTGGTGTGGTTAACGTTGATATCGGTTTTTTCCAGCAGCTCGCGCACGATCTCGACGTGACCTTTTTCACTGGCGGGGGTAATTCCCACGCCGCCGAAGCGCGTCAGTCTGTCCAAATCCGGGTTCGCCGGGAGGACAATACGCAGCAGGGTGAGATCGTTGGTCAGGCAGCTAATCAGGAAGGGGTTAAAACAGGTCTGATCCTGCTTATCAATATCGGCCCCGGCGGAAATCAAAAACTCAACGCAGGGATAGTGTTTATTCAGGCTGGCAATAATAACGGCGGTTCTTTTCTGGCGGTTGGTGGCGTTGATATCCACGCCGTTATCGAGGCAGGCTTTCAGCGCATCGATATTTCCATCTTCTGCCGCCCGCAGAAATTCACTAACGAGTTCATGTCCTGACATATTCATACTCCCGATGTTTTCATTTCTGATGACCCGAGAATAGCAACAGCCTGGTCATAAAAGAATCCGCTTAAAAATGATTCATCGACAGTCAATTCATTGTTGAGTTAGATTCAACAGTTCAGCCAAAACGTGCGTCCGTGCAACCTTTTTCTTATGTTTCAGCGCGTTTTAGCCGATTAAATTGCAAAATACTTATCTCTGACGAAGCCTTGCACCGCGCGGTTTCCAGCAAACATGCAGAACTGTGATCGGCTTCATATGGGATGTAACTGCGTTGTTAAAATATGTTCAAAACTGATGATAGCCAGGAGCCGTAATATGAATTCCATCTTTACCGAAGAGAACCTTCTGGCCTTCACCACGGCGGCGCGTTTTAACAGCTTCAGCAAAGCCGCCGCCGAGCTTGGCGTGACGACGTCGGCCATTAGCTACACCATCAAGCGCATGGAGACCGGGCTGGACGTGGTGCTGTTTGTACGTAACACCCGCAGCATCGAGCTGACCGAATCCGGCTTTTACTTTTACCGTAAGGCTACCGATCTGCTGAACGACTTTCACGCCATCAAGCGCGGGATCGATACGATTTCCCAGGGCATTGAGGCGCGGGTGCGAATCTGCATCAACCAGCTTCTCTATACTCCTCGCCATACCGCCCGGCTGTTGCAGGTGCTGAAAAAACAGTTTCCTACCTGCCAGATCACCGTCACCACCGAGGTGTATAACGGCGTGTGGGATTCGATTATTAACAATCAGGCCAATATCGCCATCGGCGCGCCGGATACGCTGCTCGACGGCGGCGGCATTGATTACACCGAAATTGGCGCGATCCGCTGGGTGTTTGCGATTGCCCCGGCGCATCCGCTGGCCTTTGCCCCGGAGCCGATTGCCGAAAGCCAGCTGCGGCTTTACCCGAACATCATGGTGGAAGACACCGCGCACACCATCAACAAGAAGGTCGGCTGGCTGCTGCACGGGCAGGAGGCGATACGGGTGCCGGACTTTAACACCAAGTGCCAGTGTCAGATCCTCGGCGACGGGATAGGCTTTTTACCGGAATACATGGCGCGGGAGGCGGTAGAAGAGGGTTTGCTGGTGACGCGGCGGATCAATAATCCGCGGCAGGATTCCCGCATGTTGCTGGCGACACAACATGCGGCGACCGGCCAGGTCACGCGCTGGATCAAACAGCAGTTTGCCCCACAGGGCGTGCTGACCGGGATCTACAGTGATTTACTCTGGCGGGCTTAGTTTTTGGATTGCACCCAAAAGGCGTGGATAAGACCGGGAATATAGCCCAGCAGCGTCAGAATAATGTTGAGAATAAACGCCCAGCCAAAGCCCTTGCCGAGCAGCACGCCCAGCGGCGGCAGAATAATAGTGAAAACAATACGCCAAAAACCCATAAATCCTCCATGCAGGCTAACCAATTGAAAACAAATAAGACTACCTTTAAGCGTAGCGGGTTTATGACGGCTTGCCACGGCGCTCCCGCGCTTTTACCTGCCTTTACCCTTTTTACACTGGCTTAAGCGATCCCTACTGCGGGGTAGAAGGCGGGAAAGTCGTTGTCACCTGAACCGAACGTGGGCTAAGGTGAGAAGAGCTATCAATGAGGAGGTACTATGTTTTCTGTCGGTGAATATGTGCAACCGCGTCAGGGCGGCCCAAAACTGAAAGTGATCGAAGTGAACGGTGACAGCATTGTGGCAGTACAGGCCAGCAATGAGCAGGGCGAGAAATATACGCTGAACGCGTCCGAGCTATCTGCTTATAAAGAAGACGGCGATTTCGGCGTCTGCTAATAAGAATTGCCGGGCGAAGGTTTGCCCGGCACTCCGATTAAATCAGGAAATCTTCCAGAGATTTACCGTTAGCCAGCGCGTTGGCAATTGGCTTCGGCGTACGGCCCTGGCCGGTCCAGGTTTTTACTTCGCCGTTAACGTCGGTGAAGCGATATTTTGCTTCACGCGTTTTACGTTTTTTGGCCGGCTGGCCCGCGATTACCGCTTCTGAACCCAGCAGATCGGCCGGGGAAATACCATCCGCTTTCATCAGCTCGAGCAGCGCGTTAATTTTATCCTGCTGCTCTGCGCGTTGCTGCTCGAATTCTGCCATTTCGTTACGTTTTTCCTCAGTAACAATTTTGACTTTTTCCAGCATTTCTTCCAGAACATCAAGAGAGAATTCACGAGCCATTGCGCGAAGTGTACGGATATTATTAAGATTTTGTAACGACAAAGACATAATAATTGAAAACCTTTTTGTGAAAAACGAAAATTCAAACCGTAGAGTAATTCATTTCCCCCGCAATATCCACCTACGGAAACTTAAAAGCATTATTGTAAACATTTTAAAATATCTATTTCTAATATCCGTTCAGTTTTCATGGATGCGTGTGATGTATTTCTCTTACGGATATTGTCAGCGATAAAGATTCAGGGATTTATAGGTTATCTCGACGCGGAAATATAAATGCATATTTATGCATTAAAACAGAATGAAAATGAAATTTTCGCGACAGAGCTTTTCACTACCAATCTCGGCATTTAAGAATAATCATCACAAAACGGTGATTTTTTATCCACCCTAAAGAATGCCGTGCTAAATGGGGCCGTGAGCCATTATTCACATTAATGAAATCTGAGTTAACATCCTGATTCTGAATAGATTTACAACAGACGAGAGAGAAAATAGCGATGCGGTTAACAATTCGCCAAATTTAGAGAATTTTGTGGACAAAGTGCCAAAAAATAAAAATTTATCGCTAATTGAGAGTTTCAAAGCAGAGATATACGCTATACGCGTCAAATATCACAACCTAAAGCACTAAACGCCGAGGGTTATGCGCCACTTTTATGATTTTCTCAAGGAGCCCAGACATGTTCTCACCGCAGTCTCGCCTGCGCCACGCGGTAGCGGATACCTTCGCGATGGTTGTCTACTGTTCCGTGGTGAACATGCTGATCGAAATATTCCTCTCCGGAATGTCCTTTGAGCAATCGCTTTCTTCTCGTCTGGTGGCGATCCCGGTCAACATCCTTATTGCATGGCCGTACGGAATGTACCGCGATGCGGTGATGCGCTACGCACGCCGTATGAGCCCGACAGGCTGGATGAAAAACCTGGCAGACGTGCTGGCGTACGTCACGTTTCAGTCTCCGGTGTATGTGGCGATCCTGCTGACCGTCGGCGCGGACTGGCATCAAATTGCCGCTGCGGTAAGTTCAAATATCGTGGTGTCGATGCTGATGGGTGCGGTGTACGGCTATTTCCTCGACTATTGTCGCCGCCTGTTTAAGGTCAGCCAGTACAGTCAGGCCAAAGCCTGAAGTATCGCGACTGGCGCACTGCCAGTCGCCCGTTTACTGCTGATCGCCAAACAATCCAGTCAGAAAACGCTCAAGCGCCATGCGTGAGCTAAAACCGTGCGGAATACCATAATGTTGATGCGATTCACCGCCTAAATAGAGGGGGAATTGCTGGTAATGATCGCAGGTTTTAATATCCGAGGCAGGCTCAGCAAATGACTGGCTTCTGTCTTTCAGCGTCGGGTGAATAATGAGAGCAGTGCGCCCCATTCTCGCTTCACGGTTGACGTAAACATAATTCTCGCCGCGGCGATATCCATAGGCTTTTGTGGTCACAGCATCCATGGTAAATCCCGCTTTCTCAAGAACGCGTGCCACCTCATCGGGTCGTAAATACATATTTAATCCTCGTTATCTTTTCCTGCCCGGCAACCTTACAGTATTCAGCATTAGCAGTGCTTTCAGAATATTCCATAAACCGCCTGATAAGACGTGACTGGCTTCAGATAATAAAATCCTGGGCTAAACTTAACGGGAACGCAAAATTATGGAGGATCGTATGTTTAACAGACCGAACCGAAACGATATTAATGACGACGCTCAGGATATCCGTAACGATGTCAGCCAATTAGCCGATACGCTGGAAGAAGTGCTGAAATCCTGGGGCTCTGATGCAAAGGACGACGCGGATGCCGCCAAACGTAAGGCTCAGTCTCTGCTGCGTGAAACCCGTGCCAGAATGAACGGCCGCTCGCGCACCACGCAGGCTGCCTGCGATATGGCAAGCTGCGCAACGACCTTCGTGCGTGAAAGACCGCTCTGCACGCTGGGAACGGTAGCGGCCGTCGGCATTTTCGTTGGCGCCCTGCTGAGCTTACGTAAGTAATTCCTGCATTCGTCGCCTGAACCCCGATCGCCTCCCCGGCATCGGGGTTTTTATTGGCCAAAAAACCTGAAAAGCCCGCACGGCCTGCCCTGCCCCGGTCTGTTCATCATCATGGCGACATTAATCTGAATTTCCCATATCTTGTATGGTTGAAACTAATCTCAACTACATCTAGTATTCCCTTAAGCAAGAGACACACAACCTGACGCGTAACTTCGCGCCGTTTTCTCATTCTAAATGGAAATACGAATCATGAGCATTATTATTTACACTCGTAACGATTGTGTTCAGTGCCACGCCACCAAACGCGCCATGGAGAGCCGCGGCGTCGCGTTTGAAATGGTCAACATCGACCTCGCCCCGGACGCCGCCGATATCCTGCGCGAGCAGGGCTTCCGTCAGCTTCCGGTGGTTATCGCCGGGGAAACGAGCTGGTCTGGCTTTCGTCCGGACATGATCAACCGCATTGCCGCGCTGGCCGCCAGTGCATGAGCGGCCTTGTCTACTTCTCCAGCAGCTCGGAAAACACGCTCCGCTTTATCGAGCGCGTCGGGCTGCCTGCGATCCGCATTCCGCTTAACGAGCGGGAGCGCATTCAGGTAGACGAACCATACATTCTGGTGGTGCCGAGCTATGGCGGCGGCGGAACGGCGGGCGCGGTGCCCCGCCAGGTTATCCGCTTTCTGAACGATCCGCAGAACCGGCAGCTTATTCGCGGCGTGATCGCCGCAGGCAATCGTAATTTCGGCGACGCCTTTGGCCGCGCCGGGGATGTTATCTCTCAAAAATGCGGCGTGCCGTATCTCTATCGCTTTGAGCTGATGGGGACACAGCAGGACGTCGAGAACGTGCGTAAAGGAGTGAACGAATTTTGGCAACGACAACCGCAGAACGGGTAATGCAGGCCGCGCCCGACTATCACGCGTTAAACGCGATGCTCAATTTGTACGATCGCGACGGGCATATTCAGTTTGATAAAGACAGCGAGGCGGTAGACGCCTTTTTTAACGCCCACGTTCGCCCTAACAGCGTGACCTTTGCCACCCAGGACGCGCGTCTGGATTATCTGGTGAGCGAAGGCTATTACGAAGCGCAGGTGCTGAACCGCTACGATCGCCCCTTCGTGGTGACGCTGTTCGAGCGCGCCCACGCCAGCGGTTTTCGTTTCAAGACCTTCCTCGGCGCATGGAAGTTTTACACCAGCTACACCCTGAAAACCTTCGACGGCAAACGCTATCTGGAAAGCTTTGAAGATCGCGCGGTGATGGTGGCGCTGACCCTCGCGCAGGGCGACAACGCGCTGGCTGAACGGCTGACCGACGAGATCCTCTCCGGTCGCTTCCAGCCCGCCACGCCGACCTTCCTCAACTGCGGTAAAGCCCAGCGCGGCGAGCTGGTATCTTGTTTTCTGCTGCGTATCGAAGACAACATGGAGTCGATTGGCCGGGCGGTGAACTCCGCGTTGCAGCTCTCAAAGCGCGGCGGCGGCGTGGCGTTTTTGCTCTCGAACCTGCGTGAAGCGGGCGCGCCTATCAAGCGGATTGAGAACCAGTCTTCGGGCGTGATCCCGGTCATGAAGATGCTGGAAGATGCGTTTTCCTATGCCAACCAGCTGGGGGCGCGTCAGGGGGCCGGAGCGGTCTATCTGCACGCCCATCACCCGGACATTCTGCGTTTCCTCGATACCAAACGGGAAAACGCCGACGAGAAAATCCGCATCAAAACCCTTTCGCTGGGGGTCGTTATCCCTGACGTGACCTTCAGGCTCGCCAAAGAGAACGCGCAGATGGCGCTCTTCTCTCCCTACGACGTGGAGCGGATCTACGGCAAAGCCTTCGGCGATATCGCCATCAGCGAACATTACGAGGCGCTGGTGGCCGACGAACGTATTCGCAAGAAGTACATTAGCGCCCGCGACTTTTTCCAGACGCTTGCCGAGATCCAGTTTGAGTCCGGCTATCCGTACATCATGTACGAGGACACGGTAAACCGCGCGAACCCGATTGCCGGGCGCATCAACATGAGCAACCTGTGCTCGGAGATTTTGCAGGTTAACGCCGCCTCCACCTATGACGAAAACCTGGACTACGCGGACGTCGGCAAGGATATCTCCTGCAACCTCGGCTCGCTGAACATCGCCCATACCATGGATTCGCCGGACTTCGGGCGCACGGTGGAGACCGCCATTCGCGGCCTGACGGCGGTGTCGGACATGAGCCACATCCGCAGCGTGCCGTCCGTCGCCGCGGGCAACGCCGCCTCGCACGCCATCGGGCTTGGGCAGATGAACCTGCACGGCTATCTGGCGCGTGAGGGCATTGCCTACGGCAGCCCGGAGGGGCTGGACTTCACCAACCTCTATTTCTACACCATCACCTGGCACGCCCTGCACACCTCGATGATGCTGGCGCGGGAGCGCAACCAGCGTTTTGCGGGCTTTGAGCAGTCGCGCTACGCCAGCGGCGAGTATTTTACCCCGTATCTGGAAGGCGACTGGCAGCCGAAAACGGCGCGCGTGCGTGAACTGTTTGACCGTGCCGGTATTACGCTGCCCACCCGCGAGATGTGGCGGCAGCTGCGCGACGACGTGATGCGCCACGGCATCTACAACCAGAATTTGCAGGCGGTGCCGCCGACCGGTTCGATCTCCTACATCAACCACGCCACGTCGAGCATTCATCCGATTGTGTCGAAAATCGAGATCCGCAAAGAGGGCAAAACCGGGCGCGTTTATTACCCTGCCCCGTTTATGACCAACGATAATCTGGCGCTGTATCAGGATGCCTACGAAATCGGCCCGGAGAAGATCATCGATACCTACGCCGAGGCGACGAAGCATGTGGATCAGGGGCTGTCGCTGACGCTGTTCTTCCCGGACACCGCCACCACGCGCGACATCAACAAGGCGCAAATTTACGCCTGGAAGAAAGGCATCAAAACGCTGTACTACATTCGCCTGCGCCAGCTTGCGCTGGAAGGCACCGAAATCGAAGGCTGCGTGTCCTGCGCGCTGTAAGGAGAAAGGATGAAACTGTCACGCGTGAGCGCCGTTAACTGGAACAAAATCGAGGACGATAAAGACCTGGAGGTGTGGAACCGCCTGACCAGCAACTTCTGGCTGCCGGAAAAAGTGCCGCTGTCGAACGATATCCCCGCCTGGCAGACCTTAAGCCACGCGGAGCAGCAGCTGACCATCCGCGTCTTTACCGGCCTGACGCTGCTGGACACCATTCAGAATACCGTCGGCGCCCCGGCGTTAATGGCGGATTCGCTGACGCCGCACGAAGAGGCGGTGATGTCGAACATCAGCTTTATGGAGGCGGTCCACGCCCGCTCCTACAGCTCGATTTTCTCGACGCTGTGTCAGACTAAAGACGTGGACGCGGCCTACGCCTGGAGTGAAGAGAGCGAATCGCTCCAGCGCAAGGCGGATCTGGTGCTGTCCTATTACCGGGCCGACGAGCCGCTGAAAAAGAAAATCGCCAGCGTGTTTCTGGAATCATTCCTCTTCTATTCCGGCTTCTGGCTGCCGATGTACTGGTCGAGTCGCGGCAAGCTCACCAACACCGCCGATTTAATCCGCCTGATCATCCGCGATGAAGCGGTTCACGGCTATTACATTGGCTATAAGTACCAGAAAGGGCTGGAAAAAGTCAGCGAGGCTAAACGCGAGGAGCTAAAAAACTTCGCGCTGGATCTGCTGATGGATTTGTACGACAACGAGCTGCGTTACACCGAGGAGCTGTACGCCGGAAGCGGCTGGGAAGAGGATGTGAAAGCGTTCCTCAGCTACAACGCCAACAAAGCGCTGATGAACCTCGGCTACGAGGCGCTGTTCCCGCCGGAGATGGCGGAGGTTAACCCGGCGATCCTGGCCGCGCTTTCTCCCAATGCCGATGAAAACCACGACTTCTTCTCCGGGTCCGGCTCGTCTTATGTGATGGGCAAAGCGGTGGAAACCGAGGATGAGGACTGGGATTTTTAAAAGCAGCCTTTCCGGTATTCCTTATTCAAAAGCGATGTAAATACTTCCTTTAAATAAGAGACTTACAGCGACACCCTGGTC
>NZ_JAKCMV010000057.1 GCF_021440515.1 Enterobacter asburiae
TACCGGGCCTACAAAACCTCAAGACCGTAGGCCGGGTAAGGCAACGCCGCTACCCGGCTTCCAGCCAACACAAAAAAATTCAATAAGAATGTGCTCACTCATTAATAAATATATGAAACCGATTGCATATCCATATTTAAACTCCCCATCATCACTTTATTAACAAATATGCTCATTCTGCATGACACCGCTTTCCCGTAAATATTGAGCGAGGTCAAATTGCTCGCAAATTAATATCGCTGTTAGCATTCCGTCACATTTTACATATTGCTGATAAAAACAATTCTCATTACGATTGCATTGTTGATTATTTAATCTTTCCTTCGTTAAGTAGGCACTATGCAATTCACTCCCGACAGTGCATGGAAAATTACCGGCTTTACCCGCGAGATTAGCCCGGCGTATCGGCAGAAGCTGTTGTCCCTCGGCATGTTGCCCGGCTCCTCCTTCCAGGTGGTGCGCGTCGCGCCGCTGGGCGATCCGGTGCATATTGAAACCCGACGCGTTAACCTGGTACTGCGTAAAAAAGACCTCGCCTTAATCGAAGTCGAAGCTATTTCCTGATAACAAGCCAGCGGTTCAGTGAGTCTAATCTAATGAAAAAATTAACTATTGGCTTAATTGGCAATCCTAATTCCGGCAAGACAACCTTATTTAATCAGTTAACCGGCGCGCGTCAGCGCGTGGGTAACTGGGCGGGCGTTACCGTTGAGCGCAAAGAGGGTCAATTCGCGACCACCGATAACCAGGTCACGCTGGTGGATTTGCCCGGCACCTATTCCTTAACGACTATTTCGTCACAAACCTCTCTCGATGAACAAATTGCCTGCCACTATATTCTAAGCGGCGATGCGGACTTATTAATTAACGTGGTGGATGCCTCTAACCTTGAGCGCAACCTCTACCTGACGCTACAGCTGCTGGAACTCGGTATTCCGTGCATCGTGGCGCTCAACATGCTCGATATCGCGGAAAAGCAGAACCTGCGCATCGATATCGACGCCCTCTCCGCCCGTCTGGGCTGCCCGGTGGTGCCCCTGGTTTCCACCCGCGCGCGCGGCATTGACGCCCTGAAGCTCGCCGTCGATCGTCACGCGGGCAACGGCAGCGTGGAGCTGGTTCATTACGCCCGCCCGCTGCTGCGCGAAGCCGAACAGCTGGCGCAGTCGATGGAAGCACAGATGCCCGCGAAACAGCGCCAGTGGCTCGGCCTGCAAATGCTCGAAGGGGATATTTACAGCCGCGCCTACGCCGGACGCGCTGCCGATAAGCTCGACGCGTCGCTCGCGCGCCTGAGCGAAGAGATGGACGACCCGGCCCTGCACATCGCGGACGCCCGCTATCAGTCCATTGCCGCCATTTGTGATGTGGTGAGCAACGCCCTCACCGCCGAGCCGAGTAAATTCACCGCCGCGGTCGATAAAATTGTTCTGAACCGCTTCCTCGGGCTGCCGGTATTCCTGCTGGTGATGTACCTGATGTTCCTGCTCGCCATTAACATCGGCGGCGCGCTTCAGCCTATCTTTGACGCCGGTTCGGTGGCGATATTTGTTCACGGCATTCAGTGGGTGGGTTACACCCTGCACTTCCCGGAGTGGCTGACCATTTTCCTGGCTCAGGGTCTGGGCGGCGGTATCAACACCGTTCTGCCGCTGGTGCCGCAAATCGGGATGATGTACCTGTTCCTCTCCTTCCTTGAAGACTCCGGCTACATGGCGCGCGCCGCGTTCGTGATGGACCGCCTGATGCAGGCGCTGGGTCTGCCGGGGAAATCCTTCGTGCCGCTGATCGTGGGCTTCGGCTGTAACGTGCCGTCGGTGATGGGCGCGCGTACGCTGGATGCACCGCGCGAGCGTCTGATGACCATCATGATGGCGCCGTTTATGTCCTGCGGCGCACGTCTGGCGATCTTCGCGGTCTTTGCGGCGGCCTTCTTTGGTCAGCAGGGGGCGCTGGCGGTCTTCTCCCTGTACGTGCTGGGGATCGTCATGGCTATCCTCACCGGCCTGATGCTCAAGCACACCATCATGCGTGGCGAAGCGTCGCCGTTCGTGATGGAGCTGCCGGTATACCACGTCCCGCACCTGAAAAGCCTGGTGATCCAGACCTGGCAGCGCCTGAAAGGATTTGTGCTGCGCGCCGGTAAGGTGATTGTCATCGTCAGTATTTTCCTGAGCGCGCTGAACAGCTTCACCCTCAGCGGCCAGGCGGCAGATAACATTAACGACTCGGCGCTGGCCTCCGTCAGCCGCGTGATTACGCCTGTCTTCAAGCCGATTGGCGTGCACGAAGACAACTGGCAGGCGACCGTGGGCCTGTTCACCGGGGCGATGGCGAAAGAGGTAGTGGTCGGAACGCTCAACACCCTCTACACCGCAGAAGATATTCAGGAGCAGGATTTCAACCCGGCGGCGTTCCACCTCGGTGACGAACTGCTCGGCGCGGTGGAAGAGACCTGGCAGAGCCTGAAAGACACCTTCAGCCTGAGCGTGCTGGCGAACCCCATCGAAGCCAGCAAAGGCGACGGCGAAATGGCGACCGGGGCAATGGGCGTGATGAGCGAGAAGTTTGGCAGCGCGTCGGCGGCCTATAGCTATCTGATCTTCGTGCTGCTCTATATTCCGTGCATCTCGGTAATGGGCGCCATCGCCCGTGAATCAAGCCGCGGCTGGATGGGCTTCTCCATTCTGTGGGGGCTGAACATCGCCTACTCGCTTGCCACGGTCTTCTACCAGACGGCCAACTTTAGCCAGCATCCACGCTACAGCCTGATCTGCATCCTGGCGGTGGTCCTGTTCAACGTGGTGGTGATTGGCCTGCTGCGCCGGGCGCGCAGTCGCGTCAACGTTAACCTGCTGGCTACCCGTAAAACGCCGACCACCTGCTGCAACAGCCCGGCGGGCGACTGTCACTAAGGGGACGCGCGATGGCAACGTTGATTCAGGTGCGTGATTTACTGGCCTTGCAGGGGCGAATGGAGGCGAAACAGCTGAGCCTCAGCCTGCATACGCCACAGCCGATGATCGACGCCATGCTGCAAAGACTGGAAGCAATGGGAAAAGCCGAACGCGTTCAGGAAGAGGCCGACGGCTGTCTGTCGGGGAGTTGTAAAAGCTGCCCGGAAGGGAAAGCCTGCCTCAGAGAGTGGTGGGTACTGCGATAGCAAAGCCGGGCAAGATGCCCGGCTTTTTTGTCTTACTTATACACGTCCGCCGTCGCGCGAACGTCTTTGGTATCTTTGTTCGCGCTGGTGATCACGTAGTAGGTCCCGCCCAGCTCGTCCGCTTTCTTGGACAGCTCGCGTTTCGCGTCCATCGGCGCGGTGGTGTCTGACGTGGAGATATCACCGATTTTGGTGAGATTCATCTCTTTCACTTTATCTTTTTGCAGCTCTTGCGCCGCTAATGCGCCAAAAGACAGTGACCCAACAACCAGTGAAGTGACAATACCTGTAATCAATTTCATAACCATGACTCTCCTTAGGATGGTGTTTTGACTATCGTGGGCGGAACAACCGCAACGACACAGTAAGTATTGTTGCGGTAAGCCACTTTTGCCAGGCTGGACAGAAAACAATCAGAGTATTCGTTGACGCAACGCAACCAGCGCGGCGCAAAATTCACTCGGATGGGAGATAAACGGCGCGTGGGCGGCTTTGGCAACAATCATCGATTCACTCTGCGGCCAGAGCGCGTCCAGCAGCGGCACCACCTTGCGCGGCACCAGCCCGTCCAGATAGCCATAGATACGCAGATGCGGCAGCGCAAGGGCGCCGAGCGGCTCGCGTAAATCGGCGGTTTTCAGGATCTCCAGACCGCCGTTCAGCACCTCGACCTCCGGCATCGGCAGCGAAAGCACGGTGCTTTTCAGCGTGCGCGCGTCCTGTCGTGCGGTGTCGGTGCCCATCGTTTGCAGCGCCAGAAAACGCTCCACCGTCCGCTGGAAATCGTCACTCAGCTGCTGCTGGAACCCGGCCAGCACTTCAGGCTTGATGCCCGGCCACGCGTCGCGCGCGCTAAAGCACGGGGAAGAGGCCACGGTCACCAGCGCCTGTACGCGCTCCGGATGGTTAAGCGCGATGCGGCTCGCCACCAGCCCGCCGAGGCTCCAGCCGAGCCAGATGGCGCGCGGCGGCGCGGCGTCTAACACCTGCTCTGCCATCTCATCGAGCGACATCGCGCCATAGCCACGGCTGCGGCCAAACCCCGGCAGATCCACCAGATGCAGCGTAAAGTGCGAGGCCAGTTCCTCACGAATGCAATTCCACACCTCGGCGTTCAGCCCCCATCCGTGCAGCAGCACAAGATGGCAATTTCCCGTGCCTACGGTCTGCCACCACAGAGTCTTCATCGGTTACTGTTCTCTTTTTTCACAAGGAGGTTGCACATGCTAACAGTGCCTGGCTTGTGCTGGCTATGCCGAATGCCGCTGGCGCTGAGCCGGTGGGGCATCTGCTCGGTGTGTTCCCGGTCGCTGGTGACGGTGAACGGGTGCCCGCAGTGTGGATTACGCGCGACCCATCCCGACATACCCTGCGGACGCTGCCTGCAAAAGCCGCCGCCCTGGCGTGCGCTGGTGGCGGTGACGGACTACGTGCCCCCGCTCCGCGGGCTGGTGCATCAGTTTAAGTTTTCACGCCAGAGCACGCTGGCCGTACCGCTGGCCCGCACGCTGCTGCTGGCGGTGCTGCGCGCGCGTCGGGCGGGAACGCTGCCGCGCGCTGACCGAATCGTCAGCGTGCCGCTGTATAAAAACCGCCAGTGGCGACGCGGTTATAACCAGAGCGACCTGCTGTGTCGCCCGCTTGCGCGCTGGCTTGGCTGCGAGTATCAGGCAAACACGGTAACGCGCCTGCGCCCAACCGCCATCCAGCATCGGCTCAGCGCGCGGCTGCGCAAAAAGAACCTTAAAAACGCCTTTCGTCTTGAATTGCCGGTGAACGGCCTCCATATCGCCATCGTGGATGATGTCGTCACCACGGGCAGTACCGTTGCTGAACTTTCCCGACTGCTTTTGCGAAGCGGCGCCGCGTCGGTTCAGGTATGGTGTCTGTGCCGTACCTTGTAGCCCTTCTTCAATGGGCGTATGATTATACCCAGGTAATTTAGTCAACTATTAGGCCAAAGCTATGATCCGTATTTCCGATTCTGCACAAGCGCACTTTGCCAAACTGCTGGCAAATCAGGAAGAAGGGACGCAGATCCGCGTGTTTGTGATCAATCCAGGCACTCCGAATGCAGAATGTGGTGTCTCTTATTGTCCGCCGGACGCTGTGGAAGCAACCGACACTGCCCTTAAGTTTGAACAGCTCACCGCCTACGTTGATGAGCTGAGCGCACCGTATCTTGAAGATGCGGAAATCGATTTTGTGACAGACCAGCTCGGCTCACAGCTGACGCTGAAAGCGCCGAACGCGAAAATGCGTAAAGTGTCTGACGATGCCCCGCTGATGGAGCGCGTTGAGTATCTGCTGCAATCCCAGATCAACCCGCAGCTGGCCGGTCACGGCGGTCGTGTTTCCCTGATGGAAATCACCGAAGATGGCCTGGCGATCCTGCAATTCGGCGGCGGCTGTAACGGCTGTTCGATGGTTGACGTGACGCTGAAAGAAGGGATCGAGAAGCAGCTGCTGAACGAGTTCCCTGAGCTGAAGGGCGTTCGCGATCTGACCGAACACCAGCGCGGTGAGCACTCTTACTACTAAGTGCCCGTCTGCTTTGCCCGGTGGCGCTGACGCTTACCGGGCCTACAAACGTCGCTTAGCATCGTAGGCCGGGTAAGGCGAAGCCGCCACCCGGCTTTTGTTTGTCCGCTCCTCCCCCTCCCCATATGTTGACCTGTGTCTCATAATTTAAATTTTGCCATCCTGGGTGATTCTCAATCGCTCTATGTTACCCGTATCATTCACGTGGGCACTAAGCACCCTCATAACAGCCGACTAAACTAAACAGTTTCACAGGCATCAGTATTAGTGCCGTTACCACTCTGTTCCCAGTTGGGACAAACGGAACCTGTCGTTGAAACAATGACGTTACCCATAACAATTAAAGGCCAGGTAAATCATGCCATTAGTCATCGTAGCTATCGGTGTAGTCTTATTACTGCTGTTGATGATCCGTTTCAAAATGAACGGATTTATCGCTCTGGTTCTGGTGGCGCTTGCAGTCGGTTTGATGCAAGGGATGCCGCTGGTAAAAGTTATCAGCTCCATTAAAGCCGGGGTTGGCGGCACGCTCGGCAGCCTGGCGCTGATCATGGGCTTCGGCGCCATGCTCGGTAAAATGCTGGCAGACTGCGGCGGCGCGCAGCGTATCGCGACCACGCTGATTGCAAAATTCGGCAAGAAACACATCCAGTGGGCCGTGGTGTTAACCGGCTTCACCGTAGGCTTCGCGCTGTTCTATGAAGTGGGCTTCGTGCTGATGCTGCCGCTGGTGTTCACCATCGCTGCGGCGGCCAATATCCCGCTGCTGTACGTTGGTGTGCCAATGGCGGCGGCGCTGTCCGTTACCCACGGCTTCCTGCCTCCGCACCCGGGTCCAACCGCTATCGCGACCATCTTCCACGCCGACATGGGTAAAACCCTGCTGTTCGGTACAATTCTGGCGATCCCAACCGTTATCCTCGCCGGTCCGGTCTTTGCCCGCACGCTGAAGGGTATCGATAAGCCCATCCCGGAAGGTCTGTACAACGCGAAAACCTTCACCGAAGAAGAGATGCCAGGCTTTGGCGTCAGCGTCTGGACCTCTCTGGTGCCGGTCGTGCTGATGGCAATGCGCGCGATTGCGGAGATGATCCTGCCAAAAGGTCACCCGTTCCTCTCCGTGGCGGAGTTCCTCGGCGACCCGGTCATGGCGACCCTGATTGCGGTGCTGATTGCGATGTTTACCTTCGGTCTGAACCGCGGTCGTTCTATGGATCAGATTAACGACACGCTGACCTCGTCCATTAAAATCATCGCAATGATGCTGCTGATTATCGGCGGCGGCGGTGCGTTCAAGCAGGTTCTGGTCGACAGCGGCGTGGACAAATACATCGCGTCCATGATGCATGAAACCAACCTGTCGCCAATCTTCATGGCGTGGTCTATCGCGGCGGTACTGCGTATCGCGCTCGGCTCTGCCACCGTGGCGGCGATTACGGCGGGCGGGATTGTTGCCCCGCTGATTGCGACCACCGGCGTTAGCCCTGAGCTGATGGTGATCGCGGTCGGTTCCGGTAGCGTGATTTTCTCTCACGTTAACGATCCGGGCTTCTGGCTGTTCAAGGAGTATTTCAACCTGACGATTGGTGAAACCATCAAGTCCTGGTCAATGCTGGAAACCATTATTTCCGTGTGCGGCCTGGTCGGGTGTCTGCTGCTGAATATGGCGCTCTGATGTGAAAAAGCCGGGTGGCGCTTGCGCTTACCCGGCCTACATGAGCCAAAAAACCCGCCATCCGGCGGGTTTTCTTATTTCTTCTTACTCACTGCCCTTCTGCGTTTATCCAAATCCTTGATCAGCCTGTTCACCCCGTCGTCGGCAAACATCTTCTCAATGGTGGTGGATAACTTACGCCGCCAGTTCTTGTACTGATAACTGGTTCCCGGAATGTTCACCGGGTCAGCCATGTCCAGCCAGTCTTCCGGCTGAAGCCCCAGCAGCGCGCTGTTGCTGTCTGCAATATAGCGCTGCAAACCCCGGTTCAGGGCGGGCGTCATCTTCATCAACGAGGCCTTATGCCCGGTGCGTTTTGGCAGACAGCCGTGCTTGTGCAGCGCGTCGAGCAGCCCCTGCTTCGACAGCTCGCGATCCTGATACAGCCCGCGCAACACCTCTTCATCGGGATACAGGCCGAGGGTTTTTCCGAGGGTCAGGTCGCCGCTTTCCCAGTAGCCGCGCAGCACAGGAAGATCATGCGTCGTCGCGACAGCCATTGATTGTTCCGGATACGCCTGCGGCGCGCGGAAGGTCTTCTCGTGGTCGTTTTCAAAATAGAGCACTTTGTAGGAGTAAACGCCGCTGTCGCGCAGTTTGCTGACGATCTCAACCGGTACGGTCCCCAGATCTTCGCCAATCACCATACACTGATGACGCTTACTCTCCAGGGCCAGAATCGACAGCAGATCGTCCACCGGATACTGCACGTAGGCGCCGTGATCGGCGGTTTCGCCGTACGGGATCCACCAGAGACGCAGGACCGACATCACGTGGTCGATACGCAGCGCACCGCAGTTTTGCATGTTGGCGCGCAGCAGGTCGATAAACGGCTCGTAGGCGCGGGCGGCCATGACGTGCGGATCCATCGGCGGCAGCCCCCAGTTCTGGCCGAGCGGACCGAGAATATCCGGTGGCGCCCCAACGGAGGCTTTCAGGCAGTACAGCTCGCGGTCGCACCAGGTTTCCGCGCCCCCTTCCGCCACGCCCACCGCCAGATCGCGGTACAGGCCAATCGGCATCTTATAGCCCTGGCTCACCTGCCAGCAGGCGGCGAACTGGCTGTACGCCAGCCACTGAAGCCACAGGTAGAACTCCACCTCATCGGCGTATTCTTCGCAGAAGGCTTTCACTTCCGGCGTGTCGACGCGCTGGTACGCTTCCGGCCATACCGGCCAGCCCCAGCGCAGCTCATCCTCTTTCACCTGATACGCATGAAGCGCATCAAACGCCGCCTGCCAGTAAAGGCTCTCGCCCTCCTGCAAAATAAACTGACGGAACGCCGACATCTGCTCGTCGTCGCGTTGAGAGAACCCTTTCCACGCCAGGCGCAGCGCGGCCATTTTCAGGGAGGTCACCGTCGAGTAGTCCACCCAGTCGGCGTCGCGCGCGTGCTTAAGCATCTGCTGCGTGGTATCGAGCTTCCACCACGCCTGCGCCTCTTTGCTGTTTTTAAAATCGTCCAGCGCGTTAACGTCGATATAAATCACGTTCAGCCAGCGGCGGGACGACGGGCTGTACGGGCTGGCGCTCTCCGGGTTTGCCGGATAGAGCGCGTGGATCGGGTTGAGGCCGATAAACGCGCCGCCGCGCTCGCCCACGTCGGCCAGCATCTTTTTCAGATCGCCGAAATCGCCTATGCCCCAGTTGCTGTCGGAGCGCAGGGTATAAAGCTGCACGCACGCGCCCCACAGCTTTTTACCGTCGAGCAGCGCCTGCGGCTCGTAGCAGCGCTTTGGCGCGACGATCAGGCGGCAGTGAAAACGCCTGTCGTCCTGGGTCAGGGTTAAGGTGTGATACCCCTCCGGCAGCTTTGCCGGAAGGTTCAGGGTTTTACCGCCGGTGACGTGGCCTTTATGCTGCTGCCCCTCTTCGGTGGTGAGCAGCCAGCTAAACTCGCCGCGCCCCTCTACCGCCAGCGGTATCTTCTTGCCGGCGGTGAAGACCTTTACGGGTGGCACCGGCGCTGCCGACGCTTTCGCGTCGGCTTTGTGCATGGCGTCCAGCAAACGTCTTTTGGTGTCAGCGCCAATTGACTGTGGTTTGCCGTGAGCATTGATATAACTGAGGCCGATCCCCGCCGCCTGCGCGGCACTGTCCAGACGTTTGCTATCCATTGCGCTTCCTTAGCGTTTTGCCTGCCAGATACGAGCCTGATAATCACGGATTGAGCGGTCGGAGCTGAACATGCCGCAGCGGGCGGTGTTCAGAATGCACGCGCGGGTCCAGGCGTCCTGGTCGCGGTAGAGCACGTCCACCTGCTTCTGCGCCTCAACGTAGGCCGCGAAGTCCGCCATCACCAGGTACGGATCGCCGCCCTGCTTGCCGAGGCTTTGCAGCATCTGGTCGAAGGTGTGCTTATCGCCGTCGCTGTATTTGCCGCTTTCCAGCTCCTTCAGCACTGCATCAAGCACTTTGTCTTTCTTACGCCATTTCACCGGATCGTAGCCTTTGGCCTTGATGGCTTTTACCTGCTCCACGGTATTGCCGAAGATAAAGATGTTCTCTTCTCCGACCTTCTCAGCGATTTCGACGTTAGCGCCGTCCAGCGTTCCCACGGTCAGCGCGCCGTTCAGGGCCAGCTTCATGTTGCCGGTGCCGGAAGCCTCTTTACCTGCGGTAGAGATCTGCTCGGAGATATCCGCCGCCGGGATCAGCATTTCCGCCGCCGATACGCAGTAATCCGGCAGGAACACCACCTTCAGCTTGTCGCCCACTTTCGGGTCGTTGTTAATCGCTTCCGCCACTTTGTTGATGGCCAGAATGATGTTCTTCGCCAGGTAGTAGCCCGGCGCGGCTTTCGCCCCGAACAGGAAAACGCGCGGCACGCGGTCGGCCTGCGGGTTCTCGCGGATCTCTTTGTAAAGCGCCAGAATGTGCAGCAGGTTCAGGTGCTGACGCTTGTATTCGTGCAGGCGCTTAATCTGGATATCGAAGATGGCGTTCGGGTTGATCTCAATGCCGGTACGCACCTTCACGAACTCCGCCAGACGCACCTTGTTCTGGAGCTTGATCGCGCGGTACTGCTCGCGGAATTTGGCGTTGTCGGCCTGTTTTTCCAGGTTGATGAGCTGGTCCAGATCGTTGGCCCACTCTTTCTTCAGGGTCTTATCGAGCAGGACCGCCAGCAGCGGGTTGCACTGTTTGATCCAGCGGCGCGGCGTGATGCCGTTGGTCACGTTATGGAATTTGGTTGGCCACAGGTGGTGGTATTCCGGGAACAGATCTTTGACCACCAGATCCGAGTGCAGCGCCGCCACACCGTTGACCGCAAAGCCGCTCACCACGCACATGTTCGCCATGCGCACCTGTTTATCGTGAACCACCGCCAGCTTCGCCCAGACCGCGTCGTCGCCCGGCCAGGTTTTCTCTACCAGCGTTTTAAACTGGTCGTTGATTTTATTGATGATCTGCATGTGGCGCGGCAGCAGGGTTTTCACCAGCTTCTCGTCCCAGCACTCCAGCGCCTCTGGCATCAGGGTGTGGTTGGTGTAGGCGAAGGTGCGGCTGGTAATGGCCCAGGCGTCGTCCCAGCTCAGCTGATGTTCATCAATCAGCACGCGCAGCAGTTCCGGGATAGCAATCGTCGGGTGGGTGTCGTTCAGCTGGATGACTTCAAAGTCCGGCAGCTGCGCCAGCTTGCGTCCTTCCAGGTGATGACGGCGCAGGATATCCGCCACGGAGCAGGCGCACTGGAAGTACTGCTGCATCAGGCGCAGCTTTTTGCCCGCCAGATGGTTGTCGTTCGGGTAGAGCACTTTTGTCAGCTTTTCGGCGTCGATACCCTGCTGCTCGGCGCGCAGGAAATCACCGTCGTTGAATTTGGTCAGGTTAAACGGATGCGCGTGCTTCGCCTGCCACAGGCGCAGCGGCTGCGCCACGCTGTTGCGGTAGCCGAGCACCGGCAGATCCCAGGCTTCACCGGTAATGGTGAACGCCGGCTCCCACAGCCCCTGTCGGGTTACTTTACCGCCAATCCCCACCTGCACATCGAGCTGCGCGTTGTGGCGGAACCACGGATAGGTGTTGCGGTGCCAGTCGTCCGGCGCTTCCGTCTGATGCCCGTCCACGAAGGACTGCCGGAACAGGCCGTACTGGTAGTTCAGGCCATAGCCCGTTGCCGACTGCCCGACGGTCGCCATTGAATCCAGGAAACAGGCCGCCAGACGACCCAGACCGCCGTTGCCCAGCGCCGGGTCAATCTCTTCTTCCAGCAGATCGGTCAGGTTGATGTCATGCTCTTTCAGCACATCGCCCACGTCCTGATACCAGCCGAGGTTCAGCAGGTTGTTGCCGGTCAGGCGACCAATCAGGAACTCCATTGAAATGTAGTTAACGTGACGCTGGCCTTTCACGGGCTTCGCCACCGGTTGAGCGTCCAGCTGCTCTGCGAGCGCACCGCTCACGGCCTGCCACCACTGGTGAGGCGTCATGTCGTTTGCAGCATGTAAACCAAAACGCTGCCACTGACGCGTCAGGGCAGCCTGAAATTGAGCTTTGTTGAAAGTAGGCTGTGACATAGGGAATCGGCATCCTGTTGAAAGAAAAAACACGTTGGCGCTAGTGTGCCTGGCTCATTTCTCCTCTTCCTCCTCCTGTCGGGGATTAGACAGGGAGGAGTAGCGGGGATGAGCGTAAAAGTGTGATCGAGGCCACTTAGTGAGCATAGTTTGCCTGTGACCCTAATGGGTAAAGATAGCCCATCAGAAGGGTAAAAAATGAAAAGCAGTTTCGAGGGAAATTGACCCGCGTGGAAATGATTACTTACGTTGAATAATATTTTCAGAAATGAGGTTTGTCTCAGGTGACTATTAAACCCGGTCAACTTTACCGAAACTTAATTACATTTGACGTCATTATACCTTTCTGAAACCAGTTACAATTTAAGCGCACTAAATGCATACAATCCAGCATCCACGCGGGATGTGGGCCATTTCAGAAAGTTCCAGCACCTATAAGAATATTTTGTGACACAGTGCAAATTCAGAGGCACAAAAATTAGACATAACTTGCAATAACTTCCTTTCTGGCCGACCTTATATCCATTAATTACGAAGCGCAAAAAAAATAAATTCTCTCGTTCCCCACAGTGAAGTGAAAACTATGTTGATTCCGTCCAAATTAAGTCGCCCGGTTCGCCTTGACCACACGGTGGTGCGCGAGCGTCTGCTGGCTAAACTTTCCGGCGCGCATAATTTCCGACTGGCGCTGGTGACGAGCCCTGCGGGTTATGGAAAAACAACGCTCATTTCGCAATGGGCGGCAGGGAAAAGCGATCTTGGCTGGTACTCTCTGGATGAGGGTGATAACCAGCAGGAGCGTTTCGCCAGCTATCTGATTGCCGCTATTCAGCAGGCCACCAACGGCCACTGCGTGACCAGCGAAGTGATGGTGCAAAAACGCCAGTATGCGAGCCTCTCTTCGCTTTTTTCACAGCTCTTTATCGAACTCGCCGAATGGCATCGCCCGCTCTACGTGGTGATTGATGATTACCATCTGATCACCAATCCGGTGATTCATGAGTCGATGCGTTTCTTCCTGCGCCATCAGCCGGAGAATCTCACCCTGGTGGTGCTGTCGCGCAACCTGCCGCAGCTCGGGATTGCGAACCTGCGCGTGCGCGACCAGCTTCTGGAAGTGGGCAGCCAGCAGCTCGCCTTTACCCATCAGGAGGCCAAGCAGTTCTTCGACTGCCGCCTGACGTCGCCGATTGAGGCCGCCGAGAGCAGCCGCCTGTGCGACGACGTGGCCGGATGGGCGACCGCGCTCCAGCTGATTGCCCTCTCTGCTCGCCAGAACAACAGCCCAACGCACCAGTCCGCACGTCGACTGTCCGGGATCAACGCCAGCCACCTGTCCGACTATCTGGTGGACGAAGTGCTCGACAGCGTTGACCTCTCCACCCGCCATTTCCTGCTGAAAAGCTCCCTGCTGCGCTCGATGAACGACGCGCTGATTGTCCGCGTGACCGGCATTGAGAACGGCCAGCTTCAGCTTGAAGAGATTGAACGTCAGGGCCTGTTCCTGACGCGCATGGACGATCCCGGCGAGTGGTTTAGCTATCACCCGCTGTTTGGCAGCTTCCTGCGCCAGCGCTGCCAGTGGGAGCTGGCCGTTGAGCTGCCGGACATCCACCGCGCCGCCGCAGAAAGCTGGATGGCGCAAGGGTTCCCGAGCGAAGCCATACACCACGCGCTCGCCGCCGGTGACGCCAATATGCTGCGCGACATCCTGCTTAACCACGCGTGGGGGCTGTTTAACCACAGCGAGCTGACCCTGCTGGAAGAGTCCTTAAAAGCGCTGCCGTGGGAAAGCCTGCTGGAGAACCCGCGCCTGGTGCTGCTTCAGGCCTGGCTGATGCAGAGCCAGCACCGCTACAGCGAAGTGAACACCCTGCTGGCACGCGCCGAGCAGGAGATGGAAAGCGAAATGGATCCGACCCTGCACGGCGAGTTTAACGCCCTGCGCGCGCAGGTGGCGATTAACGATGGCGATCCGGAAGAGGCTGAACGGCTGGCGATGGTGGCGCTCGACGAGCTGCCGCTGGCGAACTTCTACAGCCGCATCGTGGCGACCTCGGTACACGGTGAGGTGTTGCACTGCAAAGGCGATCTCACCCGCTCCCTGGCGCTGATGCAGCAGACGGAACAGATGGCGCGCCGCCACGACGTCTGGCACTACGCGCTCTGGAGCCTGATCCAGCAGAGCGAGATTTTATTTGCCCAAGGCTTCCTGCAAGCCGCCTGGGAGAACCAGGAGAAGGCGTTCCAGCTGGTTCGCGATCAGCATCTGGAACAGCTGCCGATGCACGAGTTCCTGCTGCGTATTCGCGCCCAGCTGCTGTGGGCGTGGTCGCGTCTGGATGAGGCCGAAAGCTCTGCCCGCCACGGCGTCGACGTGCTGTCGGGCTTCCAGCCGCAGCAGCAGTTGCAGTGTCTGGCGCTGCTGGTGCAGTGCTCGCTGGCGCGCGGCGATCTGGATAACGCCCGCAATCACCTTAACCGCCTGGAAAACCTGCTCGGCAACGGTCAGTACCACAGCGACTGGGTATCGAACGCCGATAAGGTGCGGGCGATTTACTGGCAGATGACCGGCGATAAAAAATCGGCCGCCAACTGGCTGCGCCACACGCCGAAACCGGAGTTTGCCAACAACCACTTCCTGCAAAGCCAGTGGCGCAACATCGCCCGCGTGCAGATCCTGCTCGGCGACTTTGAGCCTGCCGAGATCGTGCTGGAAGAGCTAAACGAAAACGCCCGCAGCCTGCGCCTGATGAGCGATTTAAACCGCAACCTGCTGCTGCAAAACCAGCTGTACTGGCAGGCGGGACGTAAAAACGACGCCCAGCGCGTACTGCTGGAAGCGTTGCAGCTCGCCAACCGCACCGGATTTATCAGCCATTTTGTGATTGAGGGCGAAGTGATGGCGCAGCAGCTGCGCCAGCTTATTCAGCTCAACACGCTGCCGGAGCTGGATCAGCACCGCGCCCAGCGCATCCTGCGCGAGATTAACCAGCATCATCGCCACAAGTTTGCGCACTTTGACGAGAACTTCGTGGAGCGTCTGCTGAATCACCCGGAAGTGCCGGAACTTATCCGCACCAGCCCGCTCACCCAGCGCGAGTGGCAGGTTCTGGGGCTGATCTATTCAGGCTACAGCAACGAGCAGATTGCGGGAGAGCTGGCGGTCGCGGCGACCACCATCAAAACGCATATTCGTAATTTGTATCAGAAGCTCGGCGTGGCGCACCGTCAGGACGCGGTGCAACATGCGCAGCAGCTGTTGAAGATGATGGGATATGGAGTGTAAGTTTTCGGCCCTCTCCCACAGGGAGAGGGAGAACGGCTTTTAGCACAGCTCTAACTGCACATTATTCTCTTTAATTACCTGCAACACCCCCGCTGGCGGCATCACGTCGGTATAGACCGCATTCACCAGGCTGATGCTGCCCATGTTCACCATCGCGTTACGACCAAACTTGGAGTGATCCACCACCAGCATGACGTGGCGTGAGTTCTCGATAATCGCGCGCTTGGTGCGCACTTCGTGGTAGTCAAACTCCAGCAGCGAGCCGTCGCTGTCGATGCCGCTGATCCCGAGAATGCCGAAATCGAGGCGGAACTGAGAGATAAAATCGAGGGTCGCTTCGCCGATAATCCCGCCGTCGCGGCTGCGCAGCTCGCCACCGGCCAGGATGATGCGGAAGTCGTCTTTCTGCATCAGGGTGTTCGCAACGTTCAGGTTGTTGGTCACCACGCGCAGGTTTTCGTGCTCCAGCAGCGCGTGCGCCACCGCCTCCGGCGTGGTGCCGATATCAATAAACAGGGTCGCGCCGTTCGGGATCTGGCTCGCCACCTTGCGGGCGATGCGCTCTTTTTCTTCCGTTTGCGTCGCCTTACGGTCGTGCCACGGGGTGTTGACCGAGCTGGACGGCAGCGCCGCGCCGCCGTGGTGGCGCAAAATACGGTTCTGATCCGCGAGGTCGTTCAGATCGCGGCGAATGGTCTGCGGGCTGACGGCAAACTGCTCGACCAGCTCTTCGGTGCTGACGTATCCCTGTTTTTTTACCAGTTCGATAATGGCGTCATGACGTTGTGTTTGTTTCATGAAATATCCCTGGGAATTATGTTCGTTTTCGCGCATGAAGCGTGTCGGCAAAAGCCATTGCCAGACCCACGGCCAGCCCGGTGACGTGCGCGCCGTTGGCGATGGACATACCAAACAGATCAAACCATCCGGCAATTAGCCATATTAACGCAAAGGTTATTAAACCACGTTGCAGATAGATGCCGCTTTGCGGGTCGCGCTCGCCGCGCAGCCAGACATAGCCCATCAGGGCATAGACCACGCCCGACAGCCCGCCAAACCACGGGCCGCTGAATTTATGCTGCACGTAGCCGCTGAGCAGAGCGCTGATGATGGTGATCACCAGCAGCTTTCCGGTGCCAAGGCGTTTCTCTACCGCGCCGCCGAGATACCACCACCACAGCAGGTTAAAGAGGATATGCATCACCGAGAAGTGCATCAGCGCGTGGGTGAAGTAGCGCCAGACGTCAAACTGCACGGACGGATCGTAAGGCCAGGCAAGGGCAATCATCACCTGCTGGTCGCCCACCACGTTCATGATGATAAAGACGATAATGCACGCCGCCGCCATCAGCAGGGTCAGCGGCCCCGCGCGCTCGCGCAGGGTGGCAAGAAACGGAAAACGGCTGTAGCGCAGCCCGCTGTTCGTCTGCCCGGAATGCCAGCTGGCGGCCAGGTAACGCGGGTCGCCGGGATTTTCAAGAAAACGCGCCAGTTCGGCGTTTACGCGCGCGGCCTGGCTTTCGTCTGCCAGCCAGACGTCGGTTTGCGTATGTTGCTGAATCGTCAGGATAACGCCCTGCGTCGCCATATAATCGACAAACGCCTGGGCAACGCGCGGGTTGGTAAAAGAGGTAATCATCAACATGGGCGGCAGTCGCTTATTTCCACACAAAAGGGGACAGTATAGCGGTATCAGCGCTCAAACGCGTATTCAACTTCTGCCGGGAAATGGCGGTGCCAGGCATCAAAGCCGCCGTCCACGCTGTAAACCGCATCGTAGCCCTGCTGAAGCAGATACTGTGCGGCGCCTTTGCTACTGTTGCCGTGATAGCACATCACCATCACCGGGGTTTCAAAGTCGTTATCGCGCATAAACGCGCCCAGGGTGTCGTTGGTCAGGTGAAACGCGCCCGGCGTATGGCCCATCGCGAAACTTTGCGGATCGCGGATATCCACCAGCACTGCCGTTCCTTTGTGCATTTTCTGGTGCGCTTCTTCAACGTTAATACATTCAAACTGTTCCATGGAGATCTCTTTGTAAATTCGGATGCGGTGCGTTTTCCCCCTCACCCTACCCTCTCCCCGTGGGAGAGGGTAGGGTGAGGGCATCAGTCCGCACAATGTTACCCCGTAGTGTACGTCCTGGCGGCGGGGAAACGCCATTATGTTATCCATATCACTCTAAATTGTTTTTTTGATGTTACCAAAAGCGCGTTCCTTTGCTATTATGAGCGATATCGAACATTTCTGAGCTTTAACGAAAGTGCGTGAGGGTGATATGGAAACCAAAGATCTGATTGTGATAGGCGGTGGCATCAACGGTGCCGGTATTGCGGTCGATGCCGCAGGACGCGGTTTGTCCGTGCTGATGCTGGAAGCTAACGATCTCGCCTGCGCGACGTCGTCCGCCAGTTCCAAGCTGATCCACGGTGGCCTGCGCTATCTGGAACACTACGAATTCCGTCTGGTAAGCGAAGCGCTGGCCGAACGCGAGGTGCTGCTGAAAATGGCCCCGCATCTGGCTATTCCGATGCGCTTTCGCCTGCCGCACCGCCCGCACCTGCGCCCGGCGTGGATGATCCGCATTGGCCTGTTTATGTACGATCACCTGGGTAAACGCACCAGCCTGCCGGGTTCGACCGGGTTGCGTTTTGGCTCAGAATCGGTGCTTAAGCCTGAAATCGTGCGCGGTTTCGAATATTCCGACTGCTGGGTGGACGATGCCCGTCTGGTGCTGGCGAACGCGCAGATGGTGGTGAAAAAAGGCGGCGAGGTGAAAACCCGCACCCGCGCCACCTCTGCCCGTCGTGAAAACGGCGTGTGGATCGTGGAAGCGGAAGATATCGACACCGGCGAAACGTTCAGCTGGAAAGCGCGCGGTCTGGTGAACGCCACCGGCCCGTGGGTGAAACAGTTCTTCGACGACGGGATGCACCTGCCTTCTCCGTACGGTATCCGCCTGATCAAGGGCAGCCATATCGTGGTGCCGCGTGTCCATACCCAGAAGCAGGCCTACATTCTGCAAAACGAAGATAAGCGCATCGTGTTTGTGATCCCGTGGATGGACGAGTTTTCCATCATCGGCACCACCGACGTGGAGTACAAAGGCGATCCGAAGCACGTCGATATCGAAGAGAGCGAGGTGAACTACCTGCTCAAAGTGTACAACGCGCACTTCAAGAAACAGCTGACGCGCGATGACGTGGTCTGGACTTACTCCGGCGTGCGTCCGCTGTGCGATGACGAGTCCGATTCACCGCAGGCGATTACCCGTGATTACACCCTCGACATCCACGACGTGGACGGTCAGGCGCCGCTGCTGTCGGTGTTTGGCGGCAAGCTCACCACCTACCGCAAGCTCGCCGAGCACGCGCTGGAAAAACTGACGCCGTACTACAAAGGCATCGGCCAGGCGTGGACGAAGGACGCGGTGCTGCCGGGTGGCGATATCGAAGGCAACCGCGACGACTTTGCCGCGAAGCTGCGCCGTCGTTATCCGTTTATTACCGAATCCATGGCCCGTCACTACGCACGGACCTACGGCAGCAATACCGAGTGGATTTTAGGCGAGGCGAAATCCCTTGCCGACCTCGGGGAGAACTTCGGTCATGAGCTGTACGAAGCCGAACTGCGTTATCTGGTTGAGCACGAGTGGGTGCGCCGTCTGGACGATGCTATCTGGCGTCGTACCAAAGAGGGGATGTGGCTCAACGCTGAGCAGCAGTCTCGCGTGGCGCAGTGGCTGGCGCAGCATGCGGGAAAGGGTGAGCTGTCGCTGGCGTCGTGAGTGAAAAAAAGCCGGGTGGCGGCTCCGCCTTACCCGGCCTACTCGATCGGTGCGGGCTGGTGCCCCCTCACCCTAACCCTCTCCCCGGAGGGGAGAGGGGACTTTAACACCCTCTCCCCTTCGGGGAGAGGGTTGGGGTGAGGGGTTGCTTTTACAACCTCACCGGATCGATATGCCAGATCGAATCGGCATACTCCTTGATGGTTCTGTCAGACGAGAAATAGCCCATATTAGCGATGTTATACATCGCGGCGCTGGTCCACTTCTCCTGCTGGCGGTACAGCTCGTCCACCCTGTCCTGACAATCCACGTAGCTGCGGTAGTCCGCCAGCACCTGATAGTGGTCGCCAAAGTTAATCAACGAATCCACCAGGTCACGGTAGCGGCCTGGCTCCTCCGGGTTGAACAGGCCGGTGCCGATCTGCGTCAGCACCTGACGTAACTCTTCATCCTGCTCGTAGTACTCGCGCGGCTTGTAGCCCTCCTTGCGAAGCGCCTCCACCTCTTCCGTGGTGTTGCCGAAGATAAAGATATTATCCGCCCCCACGTGCTCCAGCATCTCGACGTTCGCGCCGTCCAGCGTGCCGATGGTCAGCGCGCCGTTAAGGGCAAACTTCATGTTGCTGGTGCCGGACGCTTCCGTCCCCGCCGTGGAAATCTGCTCGGAGAGATCCGCCGCCGGAATGATCAGCTGCGCCAGGCTCACGCTGTAGTTCGGGATAAACACCACCTTCAGCTTATCGCCAATGTCCGGATCCTGGTTCACCACCTTCGCCACGTCGTTGATGAGATGAATGATGTGCTTCGCCATGTAATACGCGGACGCGGCTTTCCCGGCGAAGATCTTCACGCGCGGCACCCACTCTGCGGTCGGATCGGCCTTGATCCGGTTGTAGTGGGTGATGACGTGCAGCACGTTCATCAGCTGGCGCTTGTACTCGTGAATACGTTTGATCTGCACGTCGAACAGCGCTTTCGGGTTTGCCACCACGTTAAGGTGCATCGCCAGATAGACCGCCAGACGCTTTTTGTTCATCAGCTTGGCTTCACGCACGGCTTTGTTCACCGTCGGGAAATCAATGTGCTGCTCAAGCTCGGTAAGCTGGCTCAAATCGGTACGCCAGGTGCGCCCGATATGCTCATCCAGCACCTCAGAGAGCGGCGGGTTCGCCAGCGCCAGCCAGCGGCGCGGGGTGACGCCGTTGGTCACGTTGCAGAAGCGGGTCGGGAAAATTTTCGCAAAGTCGGCAAACAGGGACTGCACCATCAGGTTCGAGTGCAGCTCGGATACGCCGTTGACCTTGTGGCTGATCACCACCGCCAGCCAGGCCATACGCACGCGGCGGCCGTTGGATTCGTCGATGATCGACGCGCGGCTCAGCAGGCCGGTGTCGTTCGGGTACTGCTCCTGAAGCGTCTTCAGGAAGTAGTCGTTAATCTCAAAGATGATCTGCAAATGGCGCGGCAGAATTTTGCCGAGCATGTCCACCGGCCAGGTTTCCAGCGCTTCGCTCATCAACGTGTGGTTGGTGTAGGAGAAGACCTGGCAGGTCACCTCGAAGGCGTCGTCCCAGCTAAACTTGTGCTCGTCGATCAGCAGGCGCATCAGCTCGGGGATCGACAGCACCGGGTGGGTGTCGTTCAGGTGAATAGCGGTTTTTTCGGCCAGGTTGCTGTAGGTTTTGTGCAGCTGATGGTGGCGGCTCAGGATGTCCTGAATGGTCGAGGAGACCAGGAAATACTCCTGACGCAGGCGCAGCTCGCGGCCCGAGTAGGTCGAGTCATCCGGGTAGAGCACGCGGGACACGTTCTCGGAGTGGTTTTTATCCTCCACCGCCGCGAAGTAGTCGCCCTGGTTGAATTTACCGAGGTTGATTTCGCTACTGGCCTGGGCGCTCCACAGGCGGAGCGTGTTGGTCGCATCGGTGTCGTAGCCGGGGATGATCTGGTCATAGGCCACGGCGAGGATCTCTTCGGTTTCGACCCAGCGGGATTTTTTGCCCTCCTGCTGAATGCGTCCGCCGAAGCGCACCTTATAGCGGGTATTGTGGCGCTTGAACTCCCACGGATTACCGTACTCCAGCCAGTAGTCCGGGGACTCCTTCTGCCGCCCCTCGACGATGTTCTGCTTGAACATGCCGTAGTCGTAGCGAATGCCGTAGCCGCGTCCCGGCAGCGCCAGGGTCGCCAGCGAATCCAGGAAGCAGGCCGCCAGACGCCCTAAGCCGCCGTTGCCGAGGCCCGGGTCGTTCTCTTCGTCAATCAGCTCTTCTAAGTCCAGCCCCATCTCTTCCAGCGCGTTTTTGACGTCTTCGTAGATGCCGAGCGACAGCAGCGCGTTGGACAGGGTGCGGCCAATCAAAAACTCCATCGACAGGTAATAGACCTGACGCGTTTCCTGCGACAGCTGGGCGCGGTTAGAGCGCAGCCAGCGTTCCACTAAACGGTCGCGCACCGCAAACAGGGTGGCGTTCAGCCACTCGTGCTTGTTGGCGATAACCGGATCTTTCCCGATGGTGAACATCAGCTTGTAGGCAATGGAGTGCTTTAACGCCTCGACGCTGAGTGTCGGTGAAGAGTAGCTAAAAGGTGCATTCATATCAGTGACTCGCCTCGTTACATCAAGCGTTGATAAAGGTCGCGGTATGACTGCGCCGCAACGTGCCAGCTAAAGTCCATGGCCATCGCCTGGCGTTGAACGTAACGCCACAAAGAAGGACGGGACCACAATACGAAAGCACGCCGAATCGCTCTGAGCAGCGACCAGGCATTACTGTCTTCAAACGAGAAGCCGCTGGCGATACCGTCCGCCAGATTTTCTAATGAGCTGTCCGATACCGTGTCTGCCAGCCCGCCCGTGCGGCGCACCAGCGGCAGGGTGCCGTATTTCAGGCCGTAAAGCTGAGTCAGACCGCACGGCTCGAAACGGCTCGGCACCAGGATCACGTCCGCCCCGCCCATGATGCGGTGCGAGAAGGCTTCGTGATAGCCGATTTGCACCCCGACCTGCCCCGGATGTTCGGCGGCGGCGGCGAGGAACCCTTCCTGCAAGACCGGATCGCCCGCGCCCAGCAGCGCCAGCTGCCCACCCTGCTCCAGCAGCCCCGGCAACGCCTCCAGCACCAGATCCAGCCCTTTCTGGCTGGTCAGGCGGCTGACCACGGCGAACAGCGGCACCTTGTCGTTGACCTTCAGCCCCATCGCGATTTGCAGCTGGCGTTTGTTTTCCGCTTTGTCTTCCACCGAATCACGGTTATAGCGGGAGGCCAGCAGCAGGTCGGCTTCCGGGTTCCAGATCTTCTCGTCAACGCCGTTGAGAATGCCCGACAGACGGCCCTCACGGTGGCGCTGTTGCAGCAGCCCTTCCATGCCGTAGCCAAACTCCGGCTGGGTGATTTCGCGCGCGTAGGTCGGACTGACCGCCGTAATGTGATCGGCAAAGTACAGCCCCGCCTTCAGGAACGAAATCTGCCCGTTAAATTCCAGCCCGTGCATGTTGTAGAACGACCAGGGCAGATCGATATCGTTCATGTGATGGGCGTAGTACATGCCCTGATACGCCAGGTTGTGTACCGTAAAGACCGATTTCGCCGGGTGGCCGCGCACCGCAAGGTACGCCGGAGCCAGCCCCGCGTGCCAGTCGTGGGCGTGAACCACGTTTGGCCGCCAGAACGGATCCAGCCCGCAGGCCATCTCCGCCCCCACCCAGCCGAGGAGCGCAAAGCGGTACACGTTGTCCGGGTAGGCGAACAGGTTGGTGTCGTGGTAAGGGCTTCCCGGTCTGTCGTACAGATGCGGGGCATCAATCAGGTAGACGCCCACACCGTTGAAACGCCCAAACAATAACGTGATGCGTCCGGCGAACGTATCCCGGCGGGTCACGACCTGAGCGTCAGGAATGCCGCGCCGGATATCAGGAAAGGCGGGTAACAAGACCCGGGCATCTACGCCGCCTGCGATTTGCGCCGCGGGTAATGCGCCAAGAACATCCGCCAGACCGCCCGTCTTTAATAACGGGAACATCTCTGAACACACATGTAAAACCTGCATTAGCGCTCCTGTTTGACCTGCAATTTCCGCAGCATTTCTCGTGTTACCAACACGATCCCTTCTTCCGAACGGTAAAAGCGGCGCGCATCCTCTTCCGCGTTTTCGCCAATCACCATGCCTTCAGGAATGACGCACGCGCGGTCGATGACGCAGCGGCGCAGACGGCACGAGCGTCCGACCCAGACATCCGGCAGTAGGACTGCCGAGTCGATATTACAGAATGAATTCACCCGCACGCGCGGGAACAGCACCGACTGCACCACCACCGACCCGGAGATAATGCACCCGCCGGAGACCAGCGAGTTCAGGGTCATGCCGTGGCTGCCGGAACGGTCCTGCACGAACTTCGCCGGCGGCAGCGATTCCATGTGGGTACGGATCGGCCAGTTCTGGTCGTACATATCCAGTTCAGGGGTCACGGAGGCCAGATCCAGGTTCGCCTTCCAGTAGGCTTCCAGCGTCCCGACGTCGCGCCAGTACGGTTCTGAATTCGGGTCAGACTGTACGCAGGACAACGGGAACGGATGTGCATAAGCCATGCCAGCCTGCGTGATTTTCGGGATGATGTCTTTGCCGAAGTCGTGGCTGGAGTTTTCGTCTTTGTCGTCTTCTTCCAGCAGCTCGTAAAGGTAATCGGCATCAAAGACATAGATCCCCATGCTGGCGAGAGACTTGGTGTCGTCCCCCGGCATGGTCGGCGGGTTAGCCGGTTTTTCAACGAAATCGATGATCTTGTCGTCAGCGTCTACGTGCATCACGCCAAACGCCGTCGCCTCGGCAACGGGCACCGGCAGACACGCCACGGTGCAACGTGCCCCTTTTTCGACGTGGTCGATCAGCATGTGGGAGTAGTCTTGCTTGTAGATATGGTCGCCAGCCAGAATCACGATGTATTCCGCGCCGTAGCGGCGAATGATGTCGAGGTTCTGCGTCACCGCATCGGCGGTGCCGCGATACCAGTTTTCACCGTGAACGCGCTGCTGGGCGGGCAGCAGGTCGACAAACTCGTTCATCTCTTCGCTGAAGAATGACCAGCCGCGCTGGATGTGCTGAACCAGCGTGTGCGACTGATACTGCGTAATGACGCCAATACGGCGAATGCCGGAGTTAAGGCAGTTGGACAATGCAAAGTCGATAATACGGAACTTACCACCAAAGTGAACGGCCGGTTTGGCGCGCTTGATGGTCAAATCTTTCAGACGGGTACCGCGTCCACCTGCGAGGATGAGGGCAACCGTTTTTAATGGTAGCTGGCGGGCCAACATTAAGGGATCGTTCTTCTCTAACCTAACCATGACTAACTCCTTTTTTATCATCTCTGGAACACACACACTCCGTGCGCAGGTCCATGCCAGACTGCCACAACCACCGGGTTATCCTCCCCGGCAAAAGGTGGAATGGCGTGCCACTCCCCATCAGGTAACGCAAAATCCACCACGTCCTGCGTGGCGTTAAAGGTGATAAGCCAGCGATCCGAAAGCAGGATTTGCAGACACGGCGTACCGCTTTGCCACTCCTGCGCGCTCAACGGCTGTGCCGCCTTGTTCAACCAGACAACGTTGCCATCCCCCTCTTCCCACCACTGGTTTTGCGTCAGCGCGGGGATGGTCTGACGAAGGTGGATCAGCGCGGCGGTAAAATGCATCAGCCCGCTGTTCGCCTTCTCCCACTCAAGCCAGGTCAGAGAGTTATCCTGGCAATAAGCATTGTTGTTGCCGTGCTGGCTGTGCCCGTGTTCATCACCCGCCAGCAGCATAGGCGTGCCCTGCGACAGCAGCAGCGTGGTCAGCAGCGCGTGAACGCTGTCGCGACGTCGCTCGATGATGTCGAGGCTACCGCCCAGCCCTTCTATACCATGATTAAAGCTATGGTTATTGTTAGTGCCATCGCGATTCTCTTCTCCGTTTGCCTCATTGTGTTTCTGGTTGAAACAAACGCAGTCGCGCAGGGTAAAACCATCGTGCGCCGTCACCAGGTTAATGGTCGCCGACGGCGCTTTTCCGTCACGTTTATACAGATCGCTGGAGCCCGCAAAGCGCCCGGCCAGCTCGCCAAGAGACAAACTTCTCTCCAGCCAGAAGCGGCGTACGCTGTCGCGATAGCGATCGTTCCACTCGGCAAACAGCGGCGGGAAGTTCCCCACCTGATAACCGCCTTCCCCGATGTCCCACGGCTCGGCGATGAGCTTGACCTCCGAGAGCACTGGGCAGTTTTTGATCGCCTCAAACAGCGGCGCCTGCGGGTCGAACGCCGGGGTTCTGCCCATCACCGTGGCTAAGTCGAAACGGAAACCGTCGATGTGAAAGGTCTCAACCCAGTATTTCAGGCACTCATAAGCGTAGTCGGTTACGGCCGGTTGGCTGAGATTCAGCGTGTTACCGCAACCGGTCCAGTTGTAGTAATCGCCATCCTCCCTGATCCAATAATAGCTACGGTTATCAATTCCGCGCAGGGAGAGCATCGGGCCGTCGAGATCGCCTTCCGCGCTGTGGTTCAACACCACGTCCAGAATCACCTCGATCCCCGCCTGATGCAGCGCTTTAACCGCATCGCGAAACTCATCCCGCGCGCGCTCGGGATCGACCGCATAGTGGGTATCGAGCGCGAACATCGCCAGCGGGTTATAGCCCCAGTAGTTGGTCAGCCCGAGCCGTTGCAGGCGCGGCTCGCTGGCAAAACAGGCGACGGGCAGCAGCTCCAGCGCGGTGATCCCGAGATGCGTTAAGTAGGCGATCATTTCCGGATGCGCGAGCGCCCGGTAGGTGCCGCGGATCTCGTTTGGGATCGACGGGTGCAGATAGGTCAGCCCTTTAACGTGCGCTTCGTAGATGACGGTATTGCCCCACGGCGTTCTGAGCGGCGTGTCCTCTTCCCAGTCGTACTGGTCTTTCACCACCACGCTTTTAGGAGCCAGCACCGCGCTGTCGCGGCCGTCCGGCGCGTCGTAGCCCGCGTGGAAGATCGGGTCGTCTTTAAACTCGCCCTCCACTCGCAGGGCGCAAGGGTCAACCAGCAGCTTCGCCGGGTTAAAGATGTGCCCCAGAGCAGGCTCCCACGGGCCGTGAACGCGAAAACCGTAGCGCATTCCCGGCTTTCCACCGGCCAGATAGCCGTGCCAGGTGTCCCCCGTGCGGGCCGGCAGGTCGTAGCGATGCTCGTGGCCTTTTCCGTCAAACACGCACAGCTCGACCCGCTCCGCATGGGCTGAAAAGAGGGTGAAGTTCACCCCCTTGCCGTCAAAGCTCGCCCCGAGCGGAGCGGGCTGGCCTGCCGTCAGCTGCGTCATTCCCCCTCCCGAACCAGCCAGATGGTACTGAGCGGCGGCAGCGTGATGCTCAGAGAGTCAGGGCGACCGTGGCTTTCGATGGCATCGGTTTGCACCAGGCCGCCGTTACCCTCGTTGCTGCCGTGATAGTGCATCGAATCGGTATTGAGGATTTCGCGCCATTTCCCGGCCTGATTCACGCCGAAGCGGTACTGATGGCGAGGAACCGGCGTAAAGTTGCTGGCAACGATGATCTCATTGCCCGCCTTGTCGCGGCGCACGAAGATAAATACCGAGCGCGCGTGGTCATCCACCACCAGCCACTCGAAGCCGTACGGGTCGAAGTCCAGCTCGTGCAGGGCTTTGTGATGGCGATAGGTCAGGTTCAGATCCCGCACCAGACGCTGCACGCCGTGGTGCCAGTTGTCGCCGCCTTCCAGCAGGTGCCAGTCCAGGCTGGTGTCGTGATTCCACTCGCGCCCCTGGGCAAATTCGTTGCCCATGAACATCAGCTTTTTGCCCGGGAAGGCGAACATCCAGCCGTAGTAGGCGCGCATGTTGGCAAACTTCTGCCACGCGTCGCCCGGCATCCGGTCGAGAATGGATTTTTTGCCGTGTACCACCTCATCGTGGGAGAGCGGCAGCACGAAGTTTTCGGTGTAGTTATAGAGCAGCCCGAAGGTGAGCTTGTCGTGGTGATACTGGCGATACACCGGGTCGAGCTTCATGTAGTCCAGCGTGTCGTGCATCCAGCCCAGGTTCCACTTGTACCAGAAGCCCAGCCCGCCCATTGACGGCGGACGGGACACGCCCGGGAAGTCGGTGGACTCTTCCGCCATCGTCACCGCGCCTTCAACCTGCTCGCCGAGAATGCGGTTGGTGTTGCGCAGGAAATCGATAGCTTCGAGGTTTTCACGCCCGCCAAATTCGTTAGGGACCCACTCCCCCTCTTTGCGGCTGTAGTCGCGGTAAATCATCGACGCCACCGCGTCGACGCGCAGGGCGTCAATGCCGAAGCGTTCGATCCAGTAGAGCGCGTTGCCCACCAGATAGTTGGTCACTTCGCGACGGCCATAGTTGTAGATCAGGGTATTCCAGTCCTGGTGATAGCCCTGACGCGGGTCGCTGTGTTCGTAGAGATCGGTACCGTCAAATTCGGACAGGCCAAAATCGTCGGACGGGAAGTGGCCCGGCACCCAGTCGAGGATCACGTTCAGCCCCGCTGCGTGGGCGGCGCTGATGAAATAGCGGAAGTCGTCGCGCGCGCCGAAGCGGCGGGTCGGCGCATACAGCCCGGTGGGCTGATAGCCCCAGCTGCCGTCGAACGGGTGTTCGTTAACCGGCAGCAGCTCAATGTGGGTAAAGCCCATCCATTTGGCGTAAGGCACCAGCTGATCGGCCAGCTCGCGGTAGCTGAGCCAGAAGTTGTTGTCGGTGTGGCGACGCCATGAGCCCAGATGCACTTCATAGATAGAAATAGGCGCGTCAAAGCGGTTGGCCTGCTTGCGCTCCTCGCTTTGGGTAATTTTTTCCGGCAGGCCGCAAATCAGCGAGGCGGTGTCCGGGCGCATCTGCGCTTCGAAAGCGTAAGGGTCGGCCTTAATGCGCAGCTTGCCGTTAACGTCGATCAGCTCAAATTTGTAGAGCTGGCCGTTGTGCGCGCCGGGGATGAACAGCTCCCAGATGCCGGTTTCACGGCGCAGGCGCATCGGGTGGCGGCGTCCATCCCAGTAGTTGAACTGACCAACCACGGACACGCGCTGGGCGTTAGGTGCCCAGACGGCAAAACGGGTGCCGGTAATGCCGTCCATCGTATCCGCATGTGCGCCGAGCGTTTCATACGGGCGCAGGTGGGTGCCTTCAGAGAGCAGCCAGGCGTCCATCTCCTTCAGCAGCGGGCCGAAGCTATAAGGGTCGTCAATCAGGTTTTGCTGGCCGTGCCAGATAACGGCGAGCTGGTAGCGGAAAGGATTTTTACGACGGGGCATGACGCCCGAAAAAAAGCCGCGCGAGTCGAGGCATTCCAGCTTACCGACTTTGCGGCCGGTTTTCGGCTCAATAACCCATACTTCTGTCGCGTCTGGTAACAGCGCCCGAACCTCCAGTCCGGCGTCTGTACGGTGCATTCCCAACACTGAAAAAGGGTCGGCAAAATGACCCGCAATAAGCGCATTAATAACGTGTCTATCCACACGATCAGACATGATACTCATCCTGTTTTTTTGTGATCGCCCCTTATATGCGCCCGGGTGCGATTTTTTAATGTGACCTGAACGGTGCTCCTCTCTGCTCCGTCCTACCTCAGGTAAGAAATAAATCTTCCTTAAAGCATAGCCAACGCTCTACATCACTCCTGATAAAAAATAAGACATCCGCGTTTTACTCCATGTAGTACGCAAAAAAAGGGGGTGAAAATCACCCCCGGTAGTTAACAGATTATTACGCCAGCTGGCGGAGCATACGGCGTAGCGGCTCGGCCGCGCCCCACAGGAGCTGGTCGCCCACGGTGAACGCAGAGAGGTACTCCGGCCCCATGTTGAGCTTGCGCAGGCGGCCTACCGGCGTGGTCAGCGTGCTGGTTACGGCCGCCGGGGTCAGTTCACGCATGGTGATATCGCGATCGTTTGGCACCACTTTCGCCCACGGGTTGTGCGCGGCCAGCAGCTCTTCGACGGTCGGGATAGAAACATCTTTTTTCAGTTTAATGGTGAAGGCCTGGCTGTGGCAGCGCAGCGCGCCGATACGCACGCAAAGGCCGTCAACCGGAATGGTGTTCGCGGTCGCGAGGATTTTGTTGGTCTCGGCCTGGCCTTTCCACTCTTCGCGGGTCTGGCCGTTATCCAGCTGTTTGTCGATCCACGGGATCAGGCCACCGGCCAGCGGCACGCCGAAGTTATCCACCGGCAGCTCGCCGCTGCGGGTCAGCTGCGTGACTTTACGCTCGATATCGAGAATCGCGGACGCCGGGTTTGCCAGCTCGGTCGCCACGCTCTGGTGCAGCTGGCCCATCTGGGTCAGCAGCTCACGCATGTGGCGCGCGCCGCCGCCGGATGCCGCCTGATAGGTGGCAACAGAGACCCACTCCACCAGATCCTGCGCGAACAGGCCGCCCAGGGACATCAGCATCAGGCTAACGGTGCAGTTACCGCCGACGAAGGTTTTCACCCCGTTGTTCAGGCCGTCGGTGATGACATCCTGGTTAACCGGGTCAAGAATAATGATGGCATCGTCTTTCATGCGCAGCGAAGACGCGGCGTCAATCCAGTAGCCCTGCCAGCCGCTTTCACGCAGCTTTGGATAGATTTCGTTGGTATAATCGCCGCCCTGACACGTCACAATAATGTCGAGTGCCTTCAGCGCTTCCAGATCGTATGCGTCCTGCAACGTGCCGGTCGCGCTGCCAAATGCAGGCGCCGCCTGACCGAGCTGGGAAGTGGAGAAGAAGACCGGGCGGATGGCGTCAAAATCGCGCTCTTCAACCATGCGTTGCATGAGAACAGAGCCGACCATTCCGCGCCAGCCGATAAAACCAACGTTTTTCATAGCATTTTTTTCCTGGAGAGGTGTGTGCTGATTGTGCAAGCCAGTATTGAACTGGGATATGCTTCACCTTACAAAATGCTGCCAAAGTCGCAAGCGAAATTAATCGATGATCGCGCGGCAATCAGAAAAGCAGCTAATCATCATCATGTTCAAAATAAGTATCAGGGATAAGTAACGATGAGTGAAATCATTTCCGCCGCGGTTTTGTTGATCCTGATTATGGATCCCCTCGGGAATTTACCGATTTTTATGTCGGTACTGAAGCACACCGAACCGAAGCGCCGCCGGGCCATTATGATCCGCGAACTGCTCATCGCCCTGCTGGTGATGTTTATCTTTCTGTTCGCGGGCGAGAAGATCCTCGCCTTCCTTAACCTGCGCGCGGAAACGGTCTCTATCTCCGGCGGGATTATTCTGTTCCTGATCGCCATCAAGATGATTTTCCCGAGCGCCGAGGGCAGCAGCAGCGGCCTGCCTGCGGGTGAGGAGCCGTTTATCGTGCCGCTGGCGATCCCGCTGGTCGCCGGGCCGACGATTCTGGCGACGTTGATGCTGCTGTCGCATCAGTATCCGAATCAGATGAGCCATCTGGTCATTGCGCTGCTGATCGCCTGGGGCGGCACGTTCATCATCCTGCTGCAATCGTCGCTGTTCCTGCGCCTGCTGGGTGAGAAAGGGGTAAACGCGCTGGAGCGTTTGATGGGGCTGATTCTGGTAATGATGGCAACCCAGATGTTCCTGGACGGGATCCGGGCGTGGATGAAAGGATAGGTAAAAGCAAAAAGGCAACGTAAGTTGCCTTTTTTAAGGTTTGCACCCTCTCCCCGTGGGCTGAGGGATCCCCAGTAATTTTTTCTCATAAAGCGATGAGAAGAATTCAGAAAGATAAATGCGTTAAAGCGACACCATTGTCCGGCTGTAAATCGCCGNNCAGAGAAGCAAGGAACGTAAGGTGAACGGAATGACCACCGGAGCCGTATGTTCCCCTCACCCTATCCCTCTCCCCAAAGGGGCGAGGGAACTGTTCCGTGACTGCATTTTTTCTGAGGATCCTTCAGCCCTGTGGGAATGGGCCGGGGTGAGGGCATCAGGCCGCACCCAATAAAAAGCCGGGTGGCGCTAACGCTTACCCGGCCTACATATCGTGGTTTTGTAGGTCGGGTAAGGCGAAGCCGCCACCCGACAAAACCCAAATCAGCTCAACAGCGTAAACGCAATCATCCCGACAATCGCCCCTGTCGTACCGAGGATAGTTTCCATCAGCGTCCAGGTTTTCAGGGTTTGCGCTTCGGTGGCGCCGGTAAATTTACCGAACAGCCAGAAGCCAGCGTCGTTTACGTGAGAGACCACAATCGAACCACCTGCGATACAGATAGAAAGTGCAGCCATCTGCGCACCGGAGTAGTTCAGCTGTTCAATCACCGGCATCACCAGCCCCACCGCCGTTAAGCACGCTACGGTTGCAGAGCCCTGGATAATACGTACCGCCGCCGCCAGCACGAAGCAGGTCAGAGCAATCGGCAGGCCCATCCCGGTCAGCGCTTCGCCCAGAGCCGGGCCCACGCCGGAATCGACCAGCACCTGCTTGAACACGCCGCCCGCACCGATCACCAGCAGAATGATACCCGCCGGTTGCAGCGCTGCGCCGCAGATCTCCATCACGCGGTCTTTCGGCATCCCCTGACGCATCGCCAGGCCGTAAATCGCCACCAGACACGCCACCAGAATCGCGGTGAACGGGTGGCCGATAAACTCAAACCATTCATAGGCAAAAGACCCGACCGGCACGAAGCGCGCGGCGATGGTTTTCAGACCCACCAGCACCAGCGGCAGCAGGATCAGCGACAGGCTGAAGCCGAAGGAAGGCATTTTGCCTTCGCCCAGGTGCGGCTCGGAGATATCGTCAGGAATGTGCAGCTCAACGTAACGGCTGATGAAGTTGCCCCACAGCGGGCCGGCGATAATCATCCCCGGGATCGCCGCGCACAGGCCAATCAGGATCATCCAGCCGAAATCCGCGTGCATCTGGGAGGCCAGCAGCATCGGCGCAGGCCCCGGCAGCAGGAAGGCTGCGGCGGCCGCCACGCCCGCAAACAGCGGAATGACCAGCTTCACGAGGTTAGTGCCGGTGTGGCGCGCCATTGAAAACGCAACGCTAATCAGCAGCACCACGGCCACTTCAAAGAACAGCGGCAGCGCGCAAATCAGCCCTGCCAGACCAATCGCATAGTGCGCGCGGCTGTGGCCGAAGGATTTCAGCATCTTGACGGCAATCTGATCGACGGCCCCCGTTTCATGCAAAATCTTGCCAAACATCGCGCCAAGCGCCACGACAATCGCCAGGAAGCCCAGCGTGCCGCCCATCCCCTTTTCCATCGTCGCTGCGATCTTGTCGAGCGGCATGCCGGAAAAAAGACCTGCACCAATAGACACCACCATCAAAGCAACGAAAGCGTGCATACGCGCTTTCATTACCAAAAACAGCAGCAGCAAAACGGAGCCAACTGCCGTTAAAACAAGCGTTAATGTACTCAAAACTTACTGCCTTTTGTTAATAACCTCGATGGTGCTGGCGACAACACCTTCCAGTGACTGATCGATATCAACCACTAATACATCGTCTTCATCCGCACCCGGCTCCTGCAACGCTTCAAACTGCGTCACCAGCATCTGGGTTTTGAAGAAGTGGCCTTTACGCGCCTTCAGACGGCTTTCAATCACGTCGAAATCGCCTTTCAGATAGATGAAAGAGAGGTTCGGATTGCCGTCACGCAGCAGGTCGCGGTAGGTTTTTTTCAGCGCGGAGCATACGATCAGCGACACTTTATTGGTGCGCTGCATCGCGAACGCGGCGTCATTCAGCGCCTGCAACCACGGTTTGCGGTCGTCGTCGTTCAGCGGCTCGCCGGACGCCATTTTCATGATGTTGCTGCGCGGATGGAGGAAGTCGCCATCAAGAAACGCCGCATGAATAAGATGCGCCACTTCGCTGGCCACGGCTGACTTACCGCTACCGGAAACGCCCATCAAAACGTAAACGTGGTGATCGTGATTAGTCGTGCTCAAAGGGTGTCCCTCAGTCAATTGTTACGGGTAACAGTTATCGGTAACATTGTCCTGCCCGGGCAAAAGAGAAGCAATATCCAAACGTGCGAGAAGTGAATAAGTGTGAGCTACTTCAAATTTGTCGGATTAAATAGATCCACCTGGTGACAAGGTGAAACCTAAATCTAACATTTTAGGGGTAACCACTTCGCCACGGATGCGCGCCAGCAGGCGTTCTGCGCCAATACGGCCCATGCGCTCGCGCGGGGTCAGGACGCTCGCCAGACGCGGCTCCATCACCTGGCCGATATCGTGGCCGTGGAAACCGGCAATCGCCATATCATCCGGGATCTTCAGCCCCAGACGCTGACACTCAAACGCCGCCCCTACCGCAAGGTCGTCATTGGTACAGAAAATACCGTCCAGTTGCGGATACTCACGACGCGCCTGACGCATCAGCTCAATACCCGACGTATAGGAAGAGGATTGCTCCACCATCACGCTGTACGGGGTTAAACCGGCGTCGAGCATCGCCTGCTCGTATCCCTTCTGTTTGATGATAGTACGTTCATCAAGACGCGCTCCCAGGTAGGCGACGTGACGATGACCGCGCGCGATGATGGCCGCCGTCATCTGACGCGCCGCCTCGAAGTTATCGAAGCCCACGGCAATATCGAGGCACGGGGACTGGCTGTCCATCAGCTCCACCACCGGGATACCGGCCACTTCAATCATTTTGAGCGTGCGGGGGGTGTGGGTACGTTCCGTTAAGATCAGCCCGTCGATGTTCCAGGAAAGCATGGATTCCAGACGTTCCTCTTCCAGTTCCGGCTTGTACCCGTAGTGCGCGAGCATGGTCTGATAACCGAACGCGTCGGTGACGCTTTCAATGCCGCGAAGCACTTCGGCGAAAACCTGGTTGGTTAAGGAAGGGAGCAGGACGCCCACCGCACGGCTGGTCGCATTGGAGAGAATATCGGGTGCGCGGTTGGGGATATAACCCAGTTCATCAAGGGCCGCGGCAATCTTGCCACGCAACGCCACGGAAACCTGTTCCGGGTTACGTAAAAACCGGCTGACCGTCATTTTGGTCACACCGACGCGATCGGCGACATCCTGAAGTACGGGGCGTTTCTTTTTCATCGTCCTGAGAAATCTTGAAGTGAGAGATTTGCTCAGTTTATCACGGACAAAGCCCATCCTTCCCCTGTCAAAGGGAAGGATGGGCATTTATTTATGATTTATTACACCGGCGGCAGGTCGAACAGCAGAATTTCGCTTTCGCTGTCGGCGTGAACGGAGAGCGCCTGCTCGTCCCACACGGCCAGACCATCGGCGGTCGTGGCTTTGGTGCCGTTAATGGACACTTCGCCCTTCACGACCTGGATCCACACGCGGCGGTTCGCGGCAATCTGATGCACGGACTGTTCATCTTTTGCCAGCGCCCAGCGGTACAGCTCCATATCCTGATGCACTTTCAGGGAACCTTCACGCGCATCCGGGGACAGCACCAGCTGTTTGCCCTGTTTGGCGTCAAAGCGGCGCTGCTCGTAGCGCGGCGTGATGCCGGTTTCTTCTGGAATGATCCAGATTTGATACAGGTGCAGTTTTTCCGTTTTGCTCGGGTTGTACTCCGAGTGACGCACCCCGGTACCCGCGCTCATAATCTGAAACTCGCCCGCCGGCACCTGCTCTTTGTTGCCCATGCTGTCCTGGTGCTCAACCGCCCCTTCCAGCACGTAGGTCAGGATTTCCATGTCCTTGTGCGGGTGAGTACCGAAGCCCTGGCCTGCATCAATCACGTCATCGTTAATCACGCGAAGTGCGGAGAAGCCCATGAAGTTCGGGTCGTAGTAATCGGCAAACGAGAATGAATGCCATGAGTCCAGCCAGCCATGATTCGCGTGACCACGTTCGTTTGCTTTGCGTAAGTAGATCATTGTTTTCACCCTCAGTTCGTTTCGATGGAGTAAGTGTGGACGCAAACGGTCTGGGATCATAGAGGGTGAAAATTGACTCCTCTGTTCAAAAATTATGAACAAGTGCAGAGGAGCCGTTTTTGCTTATTTCGCGAGGGTTACCGTGGCAGGAGAAGCCTGCTCGAAGGCCCGTTCAAGGATTTCAAGGTTGGTGAGAACGTCAGATTCCTTGACGTAATTCGGCGTGCCGTTGGTGAGGGTGTCAAACAGCGCATCGTAGACGCGTCCATAGTCGCCGGTTTCCGGTTTCACTTCCTCTTTCACCGTCACGCCCGCGTCGTTGACGTACTCCAGCACGCCCACGGAATCATCCGCCGCAAAGCCCGGTTCGCCCGGCATGATATTGGCCTTCAGGCTGGTCTCCTGCTGGTCGATGCCGTACTTCACAAACGAGCCTTTGGTGCCGTGAACGATAAATTTCGGGTAGTCGATTTTCACCAGATGGCTGGTTTTGACGATAGCTTTGAGGTCGCCGTAGAACAGCTGGGCTTCAAAGGTATCGTCCGGATTGGCCTTGTTGCGCAGGCTGCGGATGTCATACGCGACGTGATCCGGGCGACCCAGCAGGGAGATAATCTGGTCCATCGTGTGGACGCCCAGGCCATAAAAGGAGCCGTCCTGCGGCAGGCCGGGCCGGGTTTCCGCCACCGGGCGGTAGTAGTCGAAGTGGCTTTCAATTTCCACAATCTCACCGAGCTTGCCGCTCTCAATCGCCTTTTTCGCCGTCAGGAAACAGCTGTCAAAGCGACGGTTCTGATACGGCGTGACGGTCAGCCCTTTGCTTTTTGCCAGTTCAAACAGCGTTTTCGCTTCGGCAATGGTTGGGGTGAAGGGTTTTTCCACCAGCACGTTTTTGCCCGCTTCCAGCGCCCGTTTCGCGTAGTCGAAATGGCTGTCGGCGTGGGTACATACCACTACTAGCTTCACCTGCGGGTCGTTCAGCACCTCATCCAGATCGCTGGTGAAATGAATGTGGGAATACGGGGGGGATTGCTCTTCTGGCTTCGCGCTGCGGCGATAAATATGGGCGACGTGCCAGCTGTCTTTACGGTTGAGGACATACGGAAGGTGATACCGGGTCGTGCTTTTACCAAATCCAATAAATGCGCAATGTAATGTCATGGCTCAATCCTTGTTATGGTCACTCCTTCCACCTTAGCGCAACCTCGTGAGAATATTAACAATAGTGCTTTATCAAATCTGAAAATCGCGGCGTTGCCTTGACCCTGCGGTGAAAAAACTGGATAAGGTGCGCTCAATTCTGTGTACCGCGAAGGAGTCGCGCCGGGTTTCTATGGAAAGAAAACATCTCGCTTTAAGCAGTGCGCTCCTCTTCTGGCTGATTGCGCTGATCTTCTGGTGTTTCGAAGAAACGCGATTCGCGTGGTCTTTCGCGGCCTTGTCTTTAGTGACCTTTATTCTCCCCCCTTTATTCAGGCAGGTTATTGTTATGTTTAAGAAAAGCAAAGTGGCTGACGTGCAGACGCCAGACGTTACCCCGCCCGCCGCCGTGAGCGAAAAAGAGCCAACCGCCGCCGAAAAACACGGCACCACGGTGATCGCCAGCGACGTGCGTTTTGAGGGCAATATCGTGTCGGGCGGCCACGTTTACGTTCACGGCGAGCTTATCGGCAATATCGAGTCGAAAGAGAGCATGATCAAAATCATGCGCGGCGGCCGCGTCGAGGGGAACATCGTCAGCCGCGAGCTGATTATTGACGGCAGCGTCACAGGGCATTGCAGCAGCGACACCATTGAAATCTGCGAGCACGGGCAGGTGTCCGGCACCATCGCCTATCGCACGCTGGCGGTGAAAAAAGGCGGTGCCTTCAGCGGCAATGCCGAAGTGCTGCCTGCCGTCGTGGAAAAAACCAACGTGGTGGGCCTGGTGAAAGAGAGCGTACCGGAAGCGGGTGCTGCGCCGAAAGCCACCGAGAGCAGGAAAGCGAAGTAGCGGAAAACGCGCAAAAAAAAGCCAGCTAGAAGCTGGCTAAAGTAATACTGGAAGCAATGTGAGCAATGTCGTGCTTTCAGGTTCCCGTAGGGGTCGTCCTGAATGCAGAGCAATAATAATCATTCTCATTCGCACTTGTCCAATACTTTTTGCAAAAATTAGCGATTGACTCCGCTTTCAAACTCGCTGATGTTGGAAGTGACCGTTAACTAACTGAGGATTAAGGAATGAGTGAGATAGTGATACGCCACGCTGAACTGACCGATGCCGAGGCTTTCCGCCAGAATTATACGCATCCAGGGGTGTATCACGACACGCTACAGCTACCTCATCCTTCCCTCCAGTACTGGCAGGAACGCCTGCTGCCTAAACCGGGGCAACGACGTCTGGTGGCCTGCATTGACGACACGATCGTCGGCGACCTGGCGCTCCAGGTCGAAGCCAGCCCGCGACGCAGCCACGTGGCGAGCTTTGGCATCAGCGTCGCCGCTCATGCTCAGGGCCGTGGCGTGGGCAGCGCGCTGATGCGTGAGATGATCAACCTGTGCGATAACTGGCTGCGCATCGAGCGTATTGAGCTGACGGTGTTTAGCGATAACCCGTCGGCGCTGGCGCTGTACCGCAAGTTCGGTTTTGAAATCGAAGGGACCGGCAAGAAGTTCGCCCTGCGCAACGGCGAGTATGTTGATGCGTATTATATGGCGCGGATGAAGTAACCCCCTCACCCCAACCCCTCTCCCCAAAGGGGAGAGGGGCTCAATAATTCCCTCTCCCCTTTGGGGAGAGGGCCAGGGTGAGGGGACTTATTAATACCCCGCCGTTAAATCATCCACCGAACGCGGATCCGACGCGCCGAACAGCGCACCGTCCGGCCCGACCATAATGCTCTGGGTGCTGCCCATCGCCTCTTTCACCGCCACCTTCTGACCGCGCTGCTCCAGCAGTTTAATCGTGTCCGGGCTAAAGCCCTTCTCCACGCGCAGCTCGTCCGGCAGCCACTGGTGGTGGAAGCGCGGGGCGTTGGTCGCTTCCGCCACGTTCATGCCGAAGTCGATGCTGTTGACCACCATTTGCAGCACGGTAGTAATGATGCGGCTACCGCCCGGGCTGCCCGTCACCAGCCAGGTTTTCCCGTCTTTCACCACGATGGTTGGCGACATGGAGGACAGCGGGCGTTTTTTCGGCCCGACGGCGTTGGCGTCGCCGCCCACTAAGCCGTAGACGTTCGGCACGCCCGGCTTGGCGGAGAAGTCGTCCATTTCGTTATTGAGCAGAATGCCGCTATTGCCCGCCACAATCCCGGTGCCGAAGGTGGTGTTGAGCGTGTAGGTCACCGCCACCGCGTTACCCTCTTTATCCACCACAGAGAAGTGGGTGGTCTGGTTGCTCTCGTACGGGGCCAGCTTGCCGGGGCGGATCTCGCTCGACGGCTTAGCCTTGTTGATATCAATCTCGTCGGCGATGGATTTGGCATAGGCTTTGTTGGTCAACGCCTGCCACGGCACCTTCACGAAGTCCGGGTCGCCGAGGTATTCCGAGCGGTCGGCGTAGGCGCGTTTTTCCGCTTCCGCCATCACCTGCATGGCGTCCGCGCTGCCGAAGCCGAACTTGTGCATATCGAAGTTTTCCAGAATGTTGAGGATCTGCACGATATGAATGCCGCCGGAGGACGGCGGCGGCATGGAGAAGACCTCATAGCCCCGGTAGGTGCCGCTAATCGGCTCGCGCTCTACCGCTTTGTATTCCGCCAGATCCGCTTTGGTAATCAGCCCGCCGTTCTTTTTCATCTCGTCGGCAATCTGGTCGGCAATGGCGCCTTTATAGAACGCATCCGGGCCGTTTTCAGCAATCAGCTCCAGGCTTTTGGCGAGGTTCTTTTGCACCAGCCTGTCGCCCTTCTTAAGCGGCTCGCCCTCTTTCCAGAAAATCGCCTTGCTGTTCTCGTGATTCGGGATCACTTCGCTGCCGTAGGTGTTGAGATCGTCCGCCAGCGCGTCGTTCACCACGAAGCCGTCCCGCGCCAGCTTGATGGCAGGCTGCACCACTTTATTGAGCGGCAGGGTGCCGTATTTTTCGAGCGCCAGCGAGAAGCCCGCGACGGTGCCCGGCGTGCCGGACGCCAGATGCGAGGTCAGGGATTTTTTGCTGTCCGGATTGCCCTGGTCGTCGAGGAACATATCCCGCGATGCCTGATTCGGCGCCATTTCGCGGAAGTCGATCGCCGTGGTTTTGCCCTCTTTGGTGCGCAGCATCATAAAGCCGCCGCCGCCCAGGTTACCCGCCTGCGGGTGCGTCACCGCCAGCGCGTAGCCCACCGCCACCGCCGCATCCACCGCGTTACCGCCCTGTTTAAGAATATCGACACCCACCTGCGTGGCCAGCGCATCCACCGAGGCCACCATGCCGTGCGTCGCCCGCACGGGATGGAAAACATCTTCCTCCACGCCGTAGGACACTGGCGGAGCCGCAGGCGGGTTGGCCGCCACGCTAAACGTGCCGCCGGCCATCAGCGCAGCGATCGCTACCCAGCGCAAAAACGTTGGTTTCATCATTATTGTTCTCCAGGTGAAGGGGCCCATATTCCCCGCTTAAGCCTGGTTCACAACTCCTAAAAAATCATCGTCATGGTGAAATCAGGGTAAACTTAAGGAAGGCCTCAAAAGGAGGAGATGACAATGAAACGCTTATTGATTCTGACCGCGCTGCTTCCGTTTGCCGCGCTCGCACAGCCACTCAACACCATGAACAACCCTAACCAGCAGGGCTACGTCATTCCGAGCCAGCAGCGTATGCAAAACGAGATGATGAGCCAGCAACAGCAGCAAAAAGGGATGCTCAACCAGCAGTTAAGAACCCAGACCCAGATGCAGCAGCAAAATCTGCAAAACCAGATGAACACCAATACCCAGCGTATTCAGCAGGGTCAGGTGCGTGAGCAGCCGCTGCAAAACAAAAACGGCGGGATGTTAGGCGGGGGCAATACGCTAAGCAGCGGCCAGCAGCATATGCTGCCGGCCCAGCCGAGCGGTGGAATGCTTACTAATCCGCAGAACTAAAGTCCGGGCCGATACGGTCGATCGCATCGGTACAGATACTGTCGACACCCCAGCGCAGCAGCTCGGCGGCGCGCTGGGGTTTGTTGACGGTGTACACCAGAATGTGCAGCCCCGCCTCTTTCAACACCTTCACCCGCGCCTCGTCCAGCAGCTTGTGATTAAGATGAATCGACACGCAGCCTAAGCGGGTCGTGAGTTCGCGCCAGTCTTCCCGCCATTCATCCAGCAGCAGCCCGCGCGGCAGCTCGGGTACCGCCTTCTGTGCGGCTTCCAGCGCGTCAATCTCAAACGACGAGAGCAGCGGCGCGGTCATCCCCTGCCACAGCTCGCGCGCGGCCAGCGCAATCACCTTCCCCGTCAGCGGCCCGGTGCCGGTGGTGGGTTTGATTTCGATATTCGCCATCATGCCGTGCTGACGACAGCGGTCCGCGACCTCTGCAAGCAGCGGTAAATGTTCGCCCGTAAACTCGCGGCTAAACCAGCTTCCGGCATCCATCCTCAGCAGGTCGTGCCACGGCAGTTCGCCCGCCACGCCCCAGCCGTTGCTGGTGCGCTCGAGGTTATCGTCGTGCAGCAGGAAGATTTCGCCGTCTTTCGACAGCTTGGCGTCAAACTCGATCATCGTGTGACCAAAACGCGCGCCCACGTCGATGGCTGCCAGGGTGTTCTCCGGTGCCAGCTTGCCGCCGCCGCGGTGGGCGACGACGTGGGGATAGGGCCATTTACTCATATGCGTTGTCCTGTTTCACCGTCAAAAAAGTGCAGGTGATTTTCCGGCAGATGCAGCCACAGCGTGCTGCCCGCTTTCGGGCGCTCCTGATGCGCAAGCCGCACCACCAGCTTCTGCTCGCCCCAGCGTCCGTGCGCCAGGTTGTCTGCGCCGAGCATCTCCAGCGTGTCCATCACCAGCGGCACGCCACCTTCCGCCTGGGTACTGAGCGCGATATGCTCCGGGCGGATGCCGAGCGTCATTTTACGCCCGGCATAGCCGCGATAGTACCAGTTGATCGGCAACGCCATCCCGCTTTCCAGCTCAAAGTGCGTGCCCGCGCTGCTGATGCGCCCTTCCAGCAGGTTCATCGCCGGGCTGCCGATAAAGCTCGCCACAAAGCGGGTGGCCGGTTTTTCGTACACCTCCACCGGGGTGCCAATCTGCTCGGCGATGCCTTTATTCATCACCATCACCCGCTGGGCGAGGGTCATGGCTTCGACCTGATCGTGGGTCACGTAAAGCGACGTGGTTTTCAGACGACGGTGCAGATGCTGAAGCTCCAGGCGCATCTGCACGCGCAGCTTAGCGTCGAGGTTCGAGAGCGGCTCGTCGAACAGGAACACCGCAGGATCGCGCACGATGGCGCGGCCCATCGCCACGCGCTGACGCTGCCCGCCGGAGAGCTCGCGCGGGCGGCGCTTCAGCAGCCCGTCCAGCTCCAGAATGCGCGCAGCCTCTTTCACGCGCTCCTCGATATGGCCCTTGCCCATCCCGCGAATTGTCAGCCCCCAGGCCATGTTCTCTTCCACGCTCATGTGCGGATAAAGCGCGTAGTTCTGGAACACCATCGCGATGCCCCTGTCCTTCGGCTCCATCTCGGTGACGCGCTGGCGGTCGATCCAGATATCCCCGGACGTAACGCGCTCCAGCCCCGCCACCATGCGCAGCAGGGTAGATTTGCCGCAGCCGGACGGGCCGACCATCACGATAAACTCGCCGTCCGCCACGTCGAGGGTGAGCGGCTGAATGACCTGGGTTTTACCGTCCCAGCTTTTGGTAACTGCCTGAAGTTTTAAACCTGCCATCTTATTTCTCGCTATCGACCAGGCCGCGGACAAACGCACGCTGCATGGCTAAAACAATGACTACGGGTGGGATAAGGGTGAGCAGCATCGCCGCCATCACCTGGTTCCAGAGGGTGGTGCCTTCGCCGGTGGCGATCATGCCTTTGATGCCCGCCACGGCGGTGCCGAGGTTGACGTCCTGAATAATCAGCAGCGGCCACAGGTACTGGTTCCAGCCGTAGATAAAGGTGATCACAAACAGCGCCGCGAGGTTGGTTTTCGACAGCGGCAGCACGATGTCGCGGAAAAAGCGCATCGGCGACGCGCCGTCAATGCGTGCGGCCTCAATCAGCTCGTCCGGCAGGGTCATAAAGAACTGGCGGAACAGGAAGGTGGCGGTGGCCGAGGCCATCAGCGGCAGGGTTAACCCCGCGTAGCTGTCAAGCATCCCGAGGTTGGCGATCACCTCCACCGTCGGGAAGATACGCACCTCGACCGGCAGCATCAGGGTAATAAAAATCATCCAGAAGAACAGGTTACGCAGCGGAAAGCGGAACCAGACGATGGCGAAGGCCGAGAGCATCGACACCGTGATTTTGCCCACCGTAATGCCGAACGCCATGATGAAGCTGTTGAGCATCATCAGCCAGAACGGCGCGCTGTTAGCGCCCACGCCCTGGGTCCAGATGGTTTTCATGTTCTCAAAAAGGTGCGTGCCGGGGATGAGCGTCATCGGCGTGTCGAACACCGCTTTGGTGTCGAGCGTGGCGGCGACAAAGGCCACGTACAGCGGGAACAGGATGACAATAATGCCGAGAATCAGCATGGTATGGCTGAAAATCGTCAGCCCGCGACGGTTCTCAATCATTGGTAGCGCACCTTACTTTCAACATAGCGGAACTGCACCACCGTGAGGATGATGACGAGGAACATCAGCACCACCGACTGGGCGGCTGAGGCTGAGAGATCAAGCCCCGCAAAGCCTTCGCGGTAGATTTTATAAATCAGCGTGGTGGTGGCCTGTACCGGCCCGCCCGCGGTGGCGGCGTCGATCACCGGGAAGGTGTCGAAGAAGGCGTACACCAGATTGACCACCAGCAGGAAGAAACTCACCGGGGCGATCAGCGGCAGCGCCAGCCTGAAGAAGCGGCGCACCGGGCCTGCGCCGTCAATCGCGGCGGCTTCCACCAGCGAGCGCGGAATGGATTGCAGGGCGGCAAAGAAGAACAGGAAGTTATAGCTGATCTGCTTCCACACCGAGGCGAACACCACCAGGAACATCGCCTGACCGCTGTTCTGAGCGTGGTTCCAGTCGTAGCCGAATTCCGCCAGAAAATGGGTAATCAGGCCCCGGCCGGGGTTAAACAGGAAGATCCACAGCACGGCGGCGACGGCGGGCGCCACGGCGTAGGGCAGCAGCATCAGGGTCTGATAAATCCGGCTGCCGCGCACCACGTAATCCACCAGCGCGGCGAAGAACAGCGAGGCGACAAGCCCGCTCACGGTGACGAGGGTGCTGAATTTGATCGTCGTCCAGAAGGCGTCGATGTAGTAGCTGTCGTGCCAGAGGGCGGCGAAGTTCGCGAGGCCAACAAACTGGCTGGAGAGCCCGAACGGATCGACGCTTTGTACGGAGTACCACAGCGCTTCGCCCGCAGGCCAGATAAAGAAGATAACGGTGATCACCAGCTGCGGCGCGACCAGGAGGTACGGCAGCCAGCGGGAACGAAACACCGGACGGGATGATGACATTGAGATTTGGTTCCTGAACAGTGCCGGGTGGCGGTTTCGGTTTTCACCCTCTCCCCGTGGGAGAGGGCTGGGGTGAGGGCATCAGGCCGCACAACCCGTTTACGATTTCGTAGACTGCTCAAAGCGGCGCAGCAGCTGATTCCCGCGCTCTACCGCTGAATCCAGCGCCTGCTGTGGCGTTTTCTTCCCGGTCCACACGCTTTCCAGCTCTTCGTCCACGATGGTGCGGATCTGCGGCATGTTGCCCAGACGCAGGCCTTTAGTGAACGGCAACGGCGGCTTGTTCAGCATCTGGCGCGTCGCGATATCCGCCCCCGGGTTCTTGTCGTAGAAGCCCTGCTCGCGGGTCAGGTCATACGCGGCTTTGGTGATCGGCAGATATCCGGTCTTCTGGTGCCACTCGGCGGCATTTTCCGGCTTCGCCAGGAAGTCGAGGAATTCGGCGACGCCTTTATAGGTGCCGCTGTCTTTGCCCTGCATCACCCACAGGCTCGCCCCGCCGATGATGGCGTTCTGCGGCGCGCCCTTCACGTCAGCGTCGTAGGGCATCATGCCCACGCCGTAGTTGAATTTGGCGTAGTGACGGATATCCGCCAGCGAGCCGGAAGAGGCGGTGGTAATGGCGCAGTCGCCGTTGTAAAACTTCTCGGTGGATTCGTCTTTACGCCCGAAGTAGCTGAAGTCGCCCTTCTTGTTCAGCTCTTGCAGCAGCGCGATGTGCTTCACCTGCTCCGGCTTGTTGAACTCCAGCACCGCGTCGGTGCCGTCGAAGCCGTTGTTTTTGGTGGCAACCGGCAGGCCGTGCCAGGCGCTGAAGTTTTCAATCTGGATCCAGCCCTGCCAGCCGCTGGCGTAGCCGCACTTCATGCCTGCGGCTTTCAGCTTCGCGGTGTACGCGGCCAGATCCTGCCAGGTTTTTGGCGGCTGTTCCGGATCTAACCCGGCTTTCTTAAAGGCGTCTTTGTTGTAGTACAGCACCGGGGTGGAGCTGTTGAACGGCTGGGACAGCAGATGCCCGGTTTTGGAATCGGTGTAATAACCCGCAACCGTCGGGACGAACTGAGACTCGTCGAAGCTGATGCCCGCGTCCTTGAAGACTTCATAGACCGGCTTGATGGCTTTCGAGGCCATCATGGTGGCTGTACCGACTTCATAAACCTGCAACAGCGCGGGCGCGTTACCGGTACGGAACGCCGCGATGCCCGCGCTCAGGCTCTGCTCGTAGTTGCCTTTGTACACCGGCACAATTTTGTAATCCGGGTGGGTGTCGTTGAAACGCTGCGCCAGGGAGTCAACTTCTTTACCCAACTCCCCTTCCATGGAGTGCCAGAACGGAATGGTCGTCACGGCCATTGCGTTCGTCGCAAAAGCCAGACCCAGTGCCAGACCCAAAGCCGTGTGTCGTAACGATGTCATTGTCATCTCTCTTATTGTGCCGGATGCGCGATATCACGCGTTTTATGCTCGCGAGGTAACATGACATGCTCGAATGACAGAAAAATAACTGTTTATTTACAGAATCGTGACAACCAGGCGTCAGAGGGATGATGGTTATGTGAAGGGGTTTATGTGAAAAAGCCGGGTGGCGGCTGCGCCTTACCCGGCCTACTCGATCCCGTAGGCCCGGTAAGCGTAAGCGCCACCGGGCAATACAGACGGCTCAGCCGCCCAAATACGCGCTCCGCACCGCTTCGTTCGCCAGCAGCGCGTCGCCGGTATCCGAGAGCACCACGCGGCCGTTTTCCAGCACGTAGCCACGGTCGGCGAGCTTCAGCGCCTGGTTGGCGTTTTGCTCGACGAGGAAGATGGTCATCCCCTCTTTGCGCAGCTGCTCAATGGTGTCGAAAATCTGCTGGATGATGATCGGCGCAAGCCCGAGGGACGGCTCGTCCAGCAGCAGCAGGCGCGGCTGGCTCATCAGCGCGCGGCCGATCGCCAGCATCTGCTGTTCACCGCCGGACATGGTGCCCGCACGCTGGATGCGGCGCTCCCACAGGCGCGGGAAGAGTTCATACACCCACTTGATGCGGGTCTGATACTGGTCACGGTGAGCAAAGAAACCGCCCATCGCCAGGTTCTCTTCCACCGTCATGCGGGAAAACACACGACGCCCTTCCGGGACAATCGCTACCGCTTCGCGCATGATTTTGGCGGTCTGCCAGTCGGTAATGTCTTTATCATCAAACACAATCCGCCCGCTGGTGGCGCGCGGATCGCCGCACAGGGTGCCGAGCAGCGTGGTTTTACCCGCGCCGTTGGCTCCGATCAGGGTGACGATCTCCCCCTGATTGATATGCAGACTAACGTCGTGCAGCGCCTGGATCTTGCCGTAGTGCGCATTCACCTTGTCGAACGTTAACATCGCTTTTTCCATCTTATGCCTCACCAAGGTATGCGCGGATCACGTCCGGGTTGTTGCGGATCTCTTCCGGCGTCCCGTTTGCCAGCGGCGTGCCCTGGTTTACTACGTAGATACGGTCAGAAATGCCCATCACCAGCTTCATGTCGTGCTCAATCAGCAGAATGGTGGTGTCGTGATGATCGCGCAGCTCGGCAATCAGCTCGTCCAGCTCTTTGGTCTCTTTCGGGTTCAGCCCGGCAGCGGGTTCGTCGAGCATCAGGATTTCCGGCTGGGTGACCATGCAGCGCACGATCTCCAGACGACGCTGGTCGCCGTAGGCCAGGTTGCTCGCCTGACGGTTGGCGTGCTGGAGCAGGCCGATACGGTCCAGCCAGGTGGCGGCGCGATCGAGCGCTTCGTCCTGCGCGCGGCGGAAGGCCGGGGTTTTCAGCAGGCCGGAGAACAGCCCGGTTTTGAGCTGCTGATGCTGTGCCACCAGCAGGTTCTCAATCACCGTCATCTCGCGGAACAGGCGTACGTGCTGGAAGGTACGCACCACGCCCATACGGGCTATCTGCTGGCCCGGTAAGCCTTCAAGATGCTGGTCGCGCAGCATGATGGTGCCGCCCGTCGGCTTGTAGAAGCCGGTCAGGCAGTTAAAGACCGTGGTTTTGCCCGCGCCGTTCGGGCCAATCAGGGAGACAATCTCTTTCTTATGCAGATCCAGATTCACGTTGTTGACCGCCAGCAGGCCGCCAAAACGCATCATCAGGCCGTTAACGGATAATAATGGCTGGCTCATGCCTGCTCTCCTTTTGCCTGGGTGCGTTTCAGCTTCAGCTGTGGACGGGTCATCGGCAGCAAGCCCTGCGGACGCCAGATCATCATCAGCACCATCAAACCACCCAGCATCAGCATGCTGTACTCGTTGAAGTCACGCATCAGCTCGCGCGACACCACCAGCAGGATGGCGGCAAGGATAACGGCAAACTGCGAGCCCATCCCCCCCAGCACCACAATCGCCAGCACAAAGGCGGATTCGGCAAAGGTGAAGGATTCCGGGCTGACAAAGCCCTGACGCGCGGCGAACAGCGTCCCGGCGAAACCGGCAAACGCGGCGCTGATGGTAAACGCGGTCAGCTTGATGCGGGTCGGGTTCAGGCCCAGGGAGCGGCAGGCGATTTCGTCTTCACGCAGCGCTTCCCACGCGCGGCCCAGCGGCATCCGCAGCAGTCGGTTGATCACAAACAGGGTAATCACCACCAGCAGCAGCGCCACCAGATAGAGCCAGATCACGCGGTCGGACGGGTCGTACTTCACGCCGAAGAAGTTGCTGAAGGTATCCCAGCCGCCTTCACGGGCGCTGCGGCTGAACTCCAGGCCGAAGAAGGTCGGTTTCGGGATCTGGCTAATGCCGTTCGGGCCGCCGGTCACTTCGGTGTTGTTCAACAGCAGAATACGCACGATTTCGCCGAAGCCTAAGGTGACAATGGCCAGATAGTCACCGCGCAGGCGCAGCACCGGGAAGCCGAGCAGGAAGCCCGCAGCGGCAGAGACCAGCCCCGCCAGCGGCAGGCAGGTCCAGAAGCCGAGGCCGTAATAGTGGTTCAGCAGCGCGAAGGTGTAGGCACCGATGGCGTAAAAACCGCCGTAGCCCAGCACCAGCAGGCCAGACAGCCCGACCACCACGTTCAGGCCGAGGCCCAGAATCACGTAGATCATGGTCAGGGTGGCGATATCCACCGTGCCGCGCGACACCATAAACGGCCACGCCACCGCAATGACCAGCAGCGCCACGAGGAACAGCTTCTGCTTCACGGTTGAGCCGTCGATCGCCGGTAACACGAACTTCGGCCCGGAAACGTTTTTGAGCGTCTTCTGGAACACAGGGCGGATCAGCTGGAACAGGAACACCACCGCGGTGCCGATAAAGACCCACTGCCAGCGGATATCCGGCGCGGTGTTAACCACCAGCTTAGTGCCATCGAGCCCTAACTGAACGCCCATAAAGACGCCCGCGAGGATGAAGAACATGGCGGCAGAGAGCAGCGCCATTGCAAAATGCATCGGTTTCATACTTTCTCTACCTCCGGACGGCCCAGAATACCGGTAGGCATGACCAGCAGCACCAGAATCAGCAGGGCGAACGACACCACGTCTTTGTATTCGGTACTCAGATACGCCGAGGAGAGCGCTTCCGCCACGCCGAGGATCAGCCCGCCAATCATCGCGCCCGGAATACTGCCGATACCGCCCAGTACCGCCGCGGTGAAGGCCTTCATCCCGGCCATAAAGCCGATGTACGGGTTGATTACGCCGTAGAACTGACCGAGCAGGACACCTGCGACCGCAGCCATGGCGGCGCCAATCACGAAGGTCAGCGCAATCACGCGGTCGGTGTTAATGCCAAGCAGGCTCGCCATTTTGAGATCTTCCGCGCAGGCACGGCAGGCGCGCCCCATGCGGGAGTAACGGATGAACAGCGTCAGCGCCAGCATCGCAATAAAGGTCACGACCCAGATAACCAGCTGCATGGTGGTGATGGTGGCCGCGAAGTTTTCGCTCGCCCCCATAATCCACTGGCCGTTAAACAGGCTTGGCAGCGCCACGTCGCGCGACCCTTCGGTCAGGCTGACGTAGTTTTGCAGGAAAATAGACATCCCGATGGCGGAGATGAGCGCGATCAGGCGCTTGGAGCTGCGCACCGGCCGATAGGCGACGCGTTCGATGCTCCAGCCGTAGGCGCTGGCAATCACAATCGCACCGACAAACCCGGCGGCGACCAGCAGCCAGCTGCTGTCGATGCCCATCATCATCAGCGCGGCGATAATCATAAAGGAGACATAGCTGCCGATCATGTAGACCTCGCCGTGGGCGAAGTTGATCATGCCGATAATGCCGTAAACCATCGTGTAGCCGATGGCGATCAGCGCGTAGGTGCTTCCCAGCGTGACGCCGTTAAACATCTGCTGCAAGAAATAGAGAAACTGCTCGGACATATGCAAACCTTTTTATACCCGCCCGGCGCACCGGGCGGTGGGATAATTATTTGGCGACCGAGGATGAACCGTCGGCGTGCCACTTAAAGACACCAAATTCAAATCCCTTCAGATCGCCTTTCTCATCCCAGTTCAGCGGCCCAATCACGGTGTTCGCCCCGTGTGCTTTTAAATCTTTCACAATATCCAGCGGCTCTTTGCTGCCGGTGCGCTCCAGCGCGGTCGCCAGCGACTGCACCGCCGCGTAGGTGATCCAGACGTACGGACCGCTCGGATCTTTCTTCTGCGCCTTAAGCGCATCCACGATAGCTTTGTTCGCCGGATCCTGGTCATAGCGTTTTGGCATTGTTACCAGCATCCCTTCCGCCGCATCGCCCGCGATGTTGGACAGGGAGGCATTGCCCACGCCTTCTGGCCCCATGAACTGGGTTTTCAGCCCGGTGGCGCGCGCCTGGCGCAGCATCTGGCCCATTTCCGGGTAGTAGCCGCCGTAGTAAACGAAGTCGATATTCTCTTTTTGCAGACGGGCGATCAGCGCGGAGAAGTCTTTCTCGCCTGCGGTAATGCCGTCAAAGAAGACGATGTTCGCGCCGCCTTTTTTCAGGCCGTCCTGCACGGAGCGCGCCAGGCCTTCGCCGTACTGCTGCTTGTCATGAATAATGGCAATGCGCTGTGGCTTGACGTTGTCGAGGATGAATTTGGCGGCGGTAGGGCCCTGAGAGGAGTCCAGCCCGGCGGTACGCATGATGTGCTCATAGCCGCGCTGGGTCAGTTCCGGGTTAGTCGCGCCCGGGGTGATCATCAGAATGCCTTCGTCTTCGTAGATATCCGACGCGGGCTGGGTGGACGATGAGCACAGATGGCCGATCACGTACTGGATGCCATCGTTAACAATTTTGTTGGCGACCGCGACGGCCTGTTTAGGATCGCAGGCGTCGTCATACTCCACGCCCACCAGCTTGTCGCCTTTGATCCCGCCTTTGGCATTGATGTCTTTGATTGCCTGACGCGCGCCGTTGAACTCCATATCGCCCCACTGGGCAACCGGACCGGACATTGCGCCTACAACCGCAACCTTAATATCTTCCGCCATAGCTGCCTGCGAAATCGCCAGTGCAACCATTCCCGCCATTAATGCTTTCACGTTCCGTTTCATCTCTGAATCCCCATTCGTGATGTTTATATTTTGTTTTATTATGGTTAAAAAGCATTCTGTACTTTTAATGAACAACGCTATTTTTACCAGTGCCTTTAATGATTTAGCGCAGTCTTTTTACAAAAACCAGACTAAAATCTCTATTTTTCAGGCGATTAAGCAAAGATAATATTCTGAATTCTGGCAGAGATAAACAAATAAAAGCGTAGTTGGCAGCATAAAATAACGGTACAAAGCGCCGAATAAATCACTACCTTTCAGGGTAAAATCCTGCTTATTTTTCGATCCATGTGTTTTCAGACTGCACATCGCCCTGTCAAAAAACTAATCACCTGGCAAATGGATTAAAAAGAGAAAGCCGCTGGTGGAATAAATTGAGTACACTGCCCCTACTCTTTTTGATTTGGACATGTAGCTAATGAAACTGACAATCGTCCGTCTGGTGACCTTTAGCGACCAGGATCATATCGACCTGGGCAAGATCTGGCCGGAATACTCCTCTTCGTCGCTGGCCGTCGACGAGAATCACCGTATTTACGCCGCCCGCTTTAACGAGCGTCTGCTGGCCGCCGTGCGCGTCACCCTGAGCGGTACGCAGGGCGCGCTGGACTCGCTGCGCGTGCGTGACGTGACCCGCCGTCGCGGCGTCGGGCAGTATTTGATTGAAGAAGTGATACGTGAAAACCCGAGCGTGACCGCCTGGTGGATGGCCGACGTGGGCGTAGAAGATCGCGGCGTGATGGCGGCGTTTATGCAGGCGTTAGGGTTTACGGCGCAGACGAACGGGTGGGAAAAACGCTAAAAGAAAGCCGGGTGGCGGCTGCGCCTTACCCGGCCTACATACTCTCCCGCATTTTCCCCAGCATTTCGTGTTGCAGGAAGGCGGCAAGTTATGAAATCCCCGGGAGCTTACATGAGTATGTGACCGGGGTTGAATAACGCAGCCAACGCACCTGCGGCGCGAAAGGCGACGGGAAAATTATTTGGCGTCAGTCGCCGTACCGTTAGCATGCCAGTCAAACACGCCGAACTCGAAGCCCTTCAGATCGCCCTTCTCGTCCCATGACAGCGGCCCCATTACGGTTTCCACGGAGTTCGCCTTCAGGTATTTCGCGATTTCAGCCGGGTCGGCTGACTGGTTCAGGCCCGCCTGCAAGGATTGCAGCGCCGCGTAGGTGGTCCAGACGAACGCGCCGCTTGGATCCTGTTTCTTCGCCTTGATGGCGTCTACGATAGGTTTGTTCGCCGGAACCTGGTCGTAGTTCTTCGGCTTGGTCACCAGCAGCCCTTCGGCAGACTCGCCCGCGATGTTAGACAGGGAAACGTTCGCCACGCCTTCTGGTCCCATGAACTGGGTTTTCAGGCCAGCCGCACGCGCCTGGCGCAGGATCTGACCCATTTCCGGGTGATAGCCGCCGTAGTAAACGAAATCGATATTCTCTTTCTTCAGACGCGCCACCAGCGTGGAGAAGTCTTTCTCACCGGCGGTGATACCGTCGAAGAAGACCACGTCAGCCTTCGCTTTTTTCAGGTTGTCCTGCACGGAGCGCGCCAGACCTTCGCCGTACTGCTGCTTGTCGTGCACGATAGCGATGCGCTTCGGCTTCACTTTGTCGACAATGTATTTCGCGGCGGTCGGGCCCTGATCGGAATCCAGACCGGTGGTGCGGAGGATCAGCTTGTAGCCACGCGCGGTCAGCTCCGGTGCGGTCGCCGCCGGGGTGATCATCAGAATACCCTCGTCTTCGTAGATGTCAGACGCAGGCTGCGTAGAGGAGGAGCACAGGTGGCCGATAACGTACTTAATGCCGTCGTTAACCACTTTGTTCGCGACCGCAACCGCCTGTTTCGGGTCACAGGCATCATCATATTTTACGATTTGCAGCTTTTCGCCTTTAATACCACCCTTCGCATTAATGTCTGCAACCGCCTGTTCTGCTCCCGTAAATTCCTGGTCGCCGTACTGGGCTACCGGGCCGGACATTGCGCCGACGACGGCGACTTTGATATCTGCCTGCGCCACGGAGCTAAATGCCAACGCGATACATCCTGCCAGTAACGCTTTACCCTTCATGTTCATCCTGAGAATCCCCATTGTTATGGTTATAACGATTGTTGTGATGTTGTTGTGTAGCGCTTTATTTCAATTATAGGTATGCCGCCCGCGCTTTTTCAGCACACTCTGCTAAAACATACCCCATTTTTATGATTTTGGAATAGCAAATTTGAAATGAATATATGCCAGGCCCGGCACCGTTTTGCGCCGGGCATTGGGCTTTATCGTGTCAGCGAGGCGGAAATAATATCCAGCGCCTGACGGAACTGCGCTTCGGGGATGGTAAGCGGATAAAGGAAGCGGATGACGTTGCCGTACACGCCGCAACTCAGCAGCAGCAGCCCTTCCTGCAACGCGCGCTCCTGCACCTGGCGGGTAAATTCCGGCGACGGCTGCCCGGTGTCGGGATCGTTAAACTCCACCGCCACCATTGAGCCCTGCGAGCGAATATCAGCGATATACGGGCAATCCGCTTTCGCTTTGTTAAGCACCTCGACCAGATGATGACCCAGATGCGCCGAGCGGGTGCAGAGATCTTCTTCCTCAATCACGTCCAGCACCGCGTGGGCGGCGGCAATCGCCAGCGGGTTACCGGCGTAAGTCCCGCCCAGACCGCCCGGCGCGGGCGCATCCATCACCTCTGCCCGGCCCGAGACCGCCGACAGCGGCATTCCGCCCGCCAGGCTTTTCGCCATGGTGATTAGGTCGGGCTTCACGCAGTGGTGCTCCATTGAGAACAGTTTCCCGGTGCGGGCAAAGCCGGACTGCACTTCATCGGCAATCAGCAGAATGCCGTGGGTATCACACAGCGCGCGCAGCGCCTGCATAAAATCAGCGGGGGCGACGTTAAAACCGCCCTCGCCCTGAACCGGTTCAAGGATAATGGCCGCCACCTGATCCGGGGCGATATCGGCCTTGAAGATGCGCTCGACGCTTTTAATCGCATCCTGAGAGCTCACGCCGTACAGCGTATTGGGATATTGCGCGTGGTAGACCGAGCCGGGGAACGGGCCGAAGCCGATTTTATACGGCGCGACTTTGCCGGTGAGCGCCATGGTCATAAAGGTACGACCGTGGAACGCGCCGCCGAAGGTGATAAGGCCGGGACGTTTAGTGTAGGCGCGGGCAATTTTTACCGCGTTTTCGACCGCTTCGGCCCCCGTTGAGAAGAAGGCCGTTTTGGCCGGGCCATCAATCGGCACGCGTTCGTTGATGCGTTCAGCGAGCGCGACGTAGCCTTCGTACGGGACGATTTGATACGCGGTATGGGTAAAGGCGTGGAGCTGTTTTTCGATGGCGGCGATAACTTTTGGATGGCGATGTCCGGTGTTCAGCACGGCGATCCCGGCGGCAAAATCGATGACCTCATTGCCTTCAACATCCCACAGCGTAGCGTTTTCGGCTTTGTCGGCATAGAAGTTACACATTACGCCGATACCGCGCGGCGTCGCCTGCAAACGCCGGTCGTTCAGTTCTTTATTTTTCACCCTGTCCCCCTGAGACATTCACATGCTTAGCGCATCAGTAAGTGTTTGCCAGAGGGTGAAAATTCGCCAGATCGGGCGCTAAAAAAACAAAAACCCCCGAATTTTCATTCGAGGGTTATCGGGTACTTCGCAGAAATTACGCTTCGATAGCGGCGCGAAGTTTTTTCATGGCGTTTTTCTCAAGCTGACGAACACGTTCAGCGGAAACGCCGTAGCGGTCAGCCAGTTCCTGGAGGGTGGACTTGTTGTCTTCGTCCAGCCAGCGGGCACGGATAATATCCTGGCTACGCTCGTCGAGGCCTTCCATCGCATGAGTCAGCTTGTTCGCGGCCTGGTCTTCCCAGTTGTCCTCTTCGATGCCGTCGGCAAAGTTAGAGGTTTTATCCTGCAAGTACAGGACCGGCGCCATTGGCTGGCTGTCAGATGCGTCGTCGTCGGAAGACATGTCAAAGGTCATGTCCTGCGCGGCCATTCGGGATTCCATCTCACGCACGTCTTTGCTGGAAACGCCCAGCTCGCGCGCTACCATTTCTACTTCATCCTGATTGAACCAGCCCAGACGCTGCTTGGTTTTACGCAGGTTGAAGAACAGTTTACGCTGCGCTTTTGTCGTGGCGACCTTCACGATACGCCAGTTACGCAGAACGTATTCATGAATTTCGGCTTTGATCCAGTGTACGGCGAAGGAGACCAGTCGCACACCCACTTCCGGGTTGAAGCGACGTACAGCCTTCATCAGACCGATGTTACCTTCCTGAATCAAGTCTGCCTGCGGCAGGCCGTAGCCCGCATAATTACGAGCAACGTGAACAACAAAGCGCAGGTGAGACAGGATCAGCGTTTTAGCTGCTTCCAGATCGCCCTGGTAATGCAGCTTTTCAGCAAGCTCCTTTTCTTCCTCGGCCGTTAACATCGGCCAGGTGTTCGCAGCCCGGATGTAAGATTCCAGGTTACCAACAGGGGCTAAAGCTAAAGTTTGCATTTCTTTGGTCATTCATTCCTCTCAATTTGGTCTCTTCTGGCCCAGGTTATCCCCATCAGGCAACAACCATGCCAAAGCGTTTGAGCAACGAGAATAGCATTCACTCTTTTATCAGACAGTGATTTTATCCACAAGTTCCAGTGCAACGCGTGAATAAATTGCGCACAAAATGTGACATGGAGATGATAGTGCGGGGAAAGAGAAAACAGGGACTCTTTCCCTGCAAGCGAACAGCTCGGTGCAGGGAAAGATTATACCACGCTTTTATTATTCGGGAGTAAAGTGACGTAAATGTTGCACCGTCGCCAGCCACGCGGCGATCCACCCAATCATCGAGCAGACCAGCAGCAGTAACAGGCACTCATCGAAGCCTAAGCCACTGATATCAAATCGCGTGCCGAAAACCTGCGCCACTTCGGTGACGGCAGACGAGAGCCGCAGCACCAAAATTTCTGACAATATCAATGAAAGAAATGCACCAGAAAAACCTAATAACGCGCCGCCGTAGAGGAACGGGCGGAGGATAAATCCATCCGTCGCACCAATCAGTTTTTGCACGTTAATGGTATCGCGACGGGCAAAGATGCTCAGGCGCACACTGTTACCGATGACGAGGAACACCGCCGCCACCATCAGCACGCCGATCATCGCCGACACGCGTCCTACCAGCCCGGTCAGCGCCGCCAGACGCGCAAACCAGCTGTCGTCCATACGCACTTCATCGATGCCTTTGATGCGGGTAATGCGGTCACGCAGCGTGTTGAGCGCTTCGGTGCCCTGGAAATCGAGCTTCGGATTGACCACCGCCACCGCAGGCAGCGGGTTCTCTTCCAGCATATCCAGCGCACCGCCAAAGCCGGACCAGTTGCGGAACTCACCCAGCGCCTCTTCACGGGAGAGATAGTTAACTTTATCGACCCCCTGCTCGGCCTGGAGCTGCCCCACCACCTGCGCCGCGGCGTCATCGTCGAGCGCTTTGTCGAGATAAACGGTGATTTGCGGCGAAGGATAGTACTGCGAAGCCGCCTGGTTCACGTTCTTATAGACCATGTAGCACACGCTCGGCAGCGTGAGGGAGATGGCGATCACCATCACCGTCAGGAAGGTCGCCAGCGGTTTGCTTTTCAGATCCTGCAACGCGCCGTGGAAGGCATAGCGCACCTGCTCGTTGAAAACGTTGGTTTTACGCGAATTCGGTTTAGGCGCCGCCTTCGCGCGCTTTGGCGTATGGCGGTTATCACCGCCGCCACCCTGCGGTTTACGGAAACGGTCGAAGCGGTTTCCGAACTGCCGGATTTGATTCATTGCGTCACGCTTATTCACCCAGGCCTCCGTGCAAATGACCGTCGCTCAGCGTCAGCATACGGTATGAACGACGGGAGATAAGCCCCATGTCGTGCGTTGCCATCAATACCGTTACCCCTACGCGGTTGAACTCCTCAAACAGACGCAAAATCCCTTCGGACAGGGCATCGTCGAGGTTACCGGTAGGTTCATCCGCCAGCAGAACGGCGGGTTTGTTCACCACCGCACGGGCAATGCCCACGCGCTGCTGTTCACCGCCGGAAAGCTGGATCGGGAAGTTCTTCGCTTTGTCCAGCAGCCCGACCTTATCCAGCGCCGCCGATACGCGGCGGCGAATGTCATCATAGCTGGCACCGGCGATAATCAGCGGGATCGCCACGTTATCGAAGACGGTGCGATCCATCAGCAAATGGTGATCCTGGAAAATCATACCGATCTGGCGACGCAGGAACGGCACCTCACGGTTTTTCAGACGGCTGATGTCGTGGCCGCTGAAGAAGATTTTCCCGGCGCTTGGCCGTTCGATCCCACAGATAAGCTTGAGCAGGGTACTTTTCCCCGCGCCGGAATGGCCGGTCAGGAATGCCATCTCGCCTGGCTGCAAGTGGAACGTTACCCCTTGCAGCGCTTGTCTCCCACCGAGATAGGCCTTGCTGACGTGTTCAAAGCGAATCATTGTTAATCCTCTCGGGCAAAAAGTGCCTCAATAAAGTCGTCCGATTTAAACGGACGTAAATCCTCAATACGCTCGCCCACACCGATGTAACGGATAGGAATGCCGAACTGGTCGGCCACGGAGAAGATCACCCCGCCTTTCGCGGTGCCGTCCAGCTTGGTCAGCGTGATCCCGGTCAGTCCTACCGCTTCATGGAACAGCTTCGCCTGGCTAATGGCGTTCTGCCCGGTGCTTGCATCGATAGTCAGCATAATTTCATGCGGTGCATCTTCGTCCAGCTTCTTCATCACGCGGACGATTTTCTTCAATTCTTCCATCAGGTGCGATTTGTTCTGCAAACGCCCTGCGGTATCGGCAATCAGCACATCCACGTTACGCGCTTTGGCCGCCTGGATCGCGTCAAAGATAACCGAGGCGGAATCCGCGCCGGTATGCTGCGCAATCACCGGGATGTCGTTGCGCTGGCCCCAGACCTGCAACTGCTCAACCGCCGCCGCACGGAAGGTGTCACCCGCCGCCAGCATCACCGATTTGCCCTGCTGCTCGAACTGACGCGCCAGCTTGCCGATAGTGGTGGTTTTACCCACGCCGTTCACGCCAACCATCAGAATAACAAATGGCGTTTTGCCTTCAATATTAAGCGGTTCGTCAACTTTTGCGAGAATTTCGCCCATCTCATCTTTCAGCAGACCGTACAGCGCTTCGGCGTCGCGCAGCTGTTTGCGGCTCGCCCCTTCGGTCAGGCTGGTGATGATTTTACGGGTCGTTTCAACGCCAACGTCGGCAATCAGCAGCTGCTCTTCCAGCTCTTCAAAGAGATCATCGTCGATCTTCTTGCCGCGGAACAGACTGATAAATCCGGAACCTAAGTTCTCTTTGGTTTTAAGCAGGCTGCGTTTCAGGCGCGCGAAGAAGCCCTCTTTGGTCGGCTTTTCCTGCTCCTGGGCAATCTCTTCAACCGGCTCGTCTTCGTCAGCAACCGGCACCACGATCGCCGCCTCTTCAGCGGCCTCTGCTGCCAGCGCCTGCGCTTCAAGCTCCTCGTCGGTGAGTTCCGGCTCGTGTTCCGCCTCTTCTTCTACCGCTTCAACAATTTCTACGGTTTCCGCTTCAGCCTGCCACTCTTCGGCAGAGACCTCTTCGACCTTCACCTCTTCCGGCAGCGGCAGCGCTTCGTGTTCAATCACGGCCTGGGGCGCTTCGGTAACGGGTTCAATCACAACAGGTTCTGGCTTTTCGCTCTCCTGAACCTGCTCGGTGACCTCAACCACCTCTTCAGCAAAGGATTCAATCTCTTCTTTGCTGTGGACGGGTTCTTCTGCCTCTACAATCGCGGCGGTTTCAACAGGCGTTTCAGGTGGCGTTTGCTCCTCAACGGCTTGTTGCTCTTCGGTTTTCTGTTCTGTTTCTTGCTCTTTTTCACCGAAGCCCAGCCAGGAAAAGAAGCCACGTTTTTTTTGTTTTGCCATCTGCGACTACACTCCTCGCGGCGCTATATACATGGAAGCTAAAAAAATGATGAAATAGTCTAACACTTTACTTAATTGACATCACCGCCCGCAATCGCAGGCCAATTGTTAACAGAGCTTTCCTGAAATGAAAAAAACCAACCGCCAGGCCGGACAAATTCGTATTATCGGCGGCCAGTGGCGAGGCCGGAAATTGCCGGTGCCGGATAGCCCCGGCTTGCGCCCAACGACCGACCGCGTAAGAGAAACGCTGTTTAACTGGCTCGCCCCTTCTATGGTAGATGCCCGTTGCCTGGACTGCTTCGCCGGAAGCGGAGCTTTAGGCCTGGAAGCCCTGTCCCGCTACGCCGCCAGCGCTACGCTGCTGGAGATGGATCGCAGCGTGTCCCAGCAGCTTCAGCAGAATCTGGCTACCCTGAAAGCGACGAACGCGAAAGTGGTGAATACCAACAGCCTCGCGTTTCTGGCGCTGCCGGGCACGCCGCACGACGTGGTGTTTGTCGATCCGCCGTTTCGTAAGGGGCTGCTGGAAGAGACCCTCACGCTGCTGGAAAACAACGGCTGGCTGGCGGATGGCGCGCAAATTTACGTAGAAAGCGAAGTCGAAAACGGTTTACCGCCCGTGCCTGCGCACTGGGATTTGCACCGAGAAAAGGTGGCAGGCCAGGTTGCCTATCGTCTGTATCACCGACACGCACAAGGAGAATCCGATGCCGGTACTGATTAATCTGGGCCGTTTACTGATGCTGGGCGTCTGGGCGTTTCTGCTGCTGAACCTGGTCCACCCGTTCCCGCGCCCGATGAATATTTTTGTCAACGTGGCGCTGATTTTTACCTCGTTTATGCACGCGTTGCAGATGGTGATGCTGAAAAACGGCCTGCCGAAGGACGGCCCGCAGATGACGGGCTGGCAGCAGCTGCGGGTGTTTATCTTCGGCGTGTTTGAACTGCTGGTATGGATGAAGAAGTTTAAGGCGCAGGCGAAGAAGTAAGGTGCGGTCTGATGCCCTCACCCTAACCCTCTCCCACAAGGAGAGGGAACGATTACCGCGCCGCTTCAAACCCTTCAAACCGCGAGCCTTTGTAGCTTAGCGTCCCTTTCTCCCCCACGGTCAGCTGATGGTACTGCTGCGCCTCCAGGCGGAACGTCATCTCCAGCCCGCCGCCCTGTGGTCGGAAGCTCGCCTCATAGCGCATCGCGGTGCCCGCGGGCGTTACCTGCTGCTGGCGCGAACGGCGGTCGTTGAGCGCTTTTTCACGTTTGTTGGTCACCACGACCTGTTTCTGGAGCAGCGGCGCGGCGTCGTTATCGGCCTTTTCCCGGCGCTGCTGAACAAAACGAAACGACGCGGCGATCACGATAATCGCCACCACCACAATGAAAAAAAGCGGCATCTTGCTCATTCTTAAATCCCATCAGATTATGCGGAATTCAGGATACCTTGCCTTATCCGTCATTGCCAAACGCCCGCCCGCGTCACTACACTGAATCAGAAACTGATTATTCAGTCTTAACAGATACAGGGAGTTAATATGCTTTGGTCATTTATCGCTGTCTGTTTGTCCGCGTGGCTCTTCGTCGATGCATCTTATCGCGGGCCTGCGTGGCAGCGCTGGTTGTTTAAACCCGTCACACTGCTTCTCCTGCTTCTGCTCGCCTGGCAGGCACCGATGTTTAACGCCATCAGCTATCTGGTGCTCGCGGGCCTGTGCGCGTCGCTGATTGGTGATGCCTTAACCCTGCTTCCGCGCCAGCGGTTGCTCTACGCCGTGGGTGCCTTCTTCCTGTCGCACCTGCTTTATACCCTCTATTTTGCCAGCCAGATGACGCTCTCTTTCTTCTGGCCATTGCCGCTGGTGCTGCTGGCGATTGGCGCGCTGCTGATCGCGGTGATCTGGACGCGGCTCGAAGAGATGCGCTGGCCCATCTGTACCTTTATCGCCATGACGCTGGTGATGGTGTGGCTGGCGGGCGAGCTGTGGTTCTTCCGCCCAACGTCGACGGCGATGTCCGCCTTCTTCGGTGCCGCGCTGCTGCTGATCGGCAATATTGTCTGGCTGGGCAGCCATTATCGCCGCCGTTTCCGGGCAGATAACGCCATTGCGGCGGCCTGCTACTTCGCCGGACACTTCCTGATTGTGCGTTCCCTGTACATCTAAATAACGCTTGACTCTGGAGTCGACTCCAGAGTGTATGCTGCGGCTAATGAGAAAATTATCATTACCGGAGACTACCATGTCGACGCCAGAGACAAGCAAAAAAGTGCCGCAATTTTCGGCACTTAAACTCACTCCCGAGCCCGCAAAAGACGGCTGCTGCTGCGAAGGCGCGTGCGAAACGCAAACTCAACCGCTGCCCGAAAGCGGCAATCGCTATAGCTGGGTGGTTAACGGCATGGACTGCGCCGCCTGCGCCCGCAAGGTGGAAAACGCGGTCAAACAGGTGCCGGGCGTGAGCCACGTTCAGGTGCTGTTCGCCACGGAAAAACTGCTGGTCAGCGCCGAAACCGACATCAGCAAACAAGTTGAAACCGCCGTCAGCAAGGCGGGCTATTCCCTGCGAAGCGAAGCGGCCCCTGCGCAAACATCCTCACCTCTTAAAGAAAACCTGCCCCTGATCGCGCTTATTGTGATGATGGCGATTAGCTGGGGGCTGGAGCAGTTCAACCATCCTCTCGGCAATCTGGCCTTTATCGCCACCACGCTGGTCGGGCTGTTCCCGATTGCGCGTCAGGCCCTGCGGCTGATGAAAAGCGGAAGCTGGTTCGCCATTGAAACCTTAATGAGCGTTGCCGCCATTGGCGCGCTGTTTATCGGCGCGACGGCGGAGGCGGCGATGGTGCTGCTGCTGTTCCTGATTGGCG
>NZ_JAKCMV010000058.1 GCF_021440515.1 Enterobacter asburiae
GTTTTTTTATATCCGTAGGATCCCCACTTCTCTACAATAACTGTATCTTTTCTGTTCATCCCCTGGAGTTCATATGTGGTTGCTCGATCAGTGGGCGGAACGTCATATCTGCGATGCCCAAAGAAAAGGTGATTTTGATAACCTCCCCGGTGCTGGAGCACCGATCGCACTTGATGATGATTCCCATGTGCCTCCTGAGCTGCGATCGGGATATCGCCTGTTGAAAAATGCCGGATGCCTTCCTCCAGAACTGGAACATCGTAAAGAGGCGGTAGAGCTTTCCGATCTGCTAAAAGGGATCCACAAGGACGACCCGCAATATTCAGAAATCAGTCGTCGTCTGGCTTTGCTTGAACTTAAGCTTCGTCAGGCAGGTATGAGTGTCGGTTTCCTGTATGGTGAATACAGCGAAAAGCTAGTGCACAAGATTAATAAGGAATAGCTATGTACCGCATTGGTGAACTTGCGAAGCTTGCAAATGTAACCCCCGATACCATTCGCTACTATGAGAAGCAGCAGATGATCGATCATGAGGTGCGGACCGAGGGGGGATTCCGGCTTTATACCGATAACGACCTGCAACGCCTTCGATTTATCCGTTATGCCCGGCAGTTAGGTTTTACGCTCGACTCGATCCGCGAACTTTTATCGATCCGCATCGATCCTGCACACCATACCTGTCAGGAGTCGAAAAGTATTGTTCAGGCCAGGCTAGATGAGGTAGAAGAACGCATTCAGGAGTTACAGACCATGCAGCGATCGTTGCAACGGCTCAACGATGCCTGTTGCGGAACGGCTCATAGCAGTGTTTATTGTTCAATTCTTGAAGCTTTAGAACAGGGCGCAAGCGGGGAAAAACAGGGTTGTTGATTTTTAGTACGCCCGGATCTACACTCTCGCCGACTTAAAACACACTCAGGAGAAATGATGAGTCGCTATCAGCATACAAAGGGGCAAATAAAGGACAACGCCATTGAAGCCCTGTTACACGATCCACTTTTTAGGCAGCGCGTTGAGAAGAATAAAAAAGGGAAAGGAAGTTATCTACGAAAGGGTAAACACGGCAATCGGGGTAACTGGGAGGCCAGTGGCAAGAGAGTAAATTGCTTTCTTACCACTGGCTTTCCTGTTTTCTGCTTCTGATCAAGAACGGTTATTTTGTTCTTTTAACAGATCGCGAATTTCACTCAGCAATACTTCTTCTTTGGTTGGTGCAGGCGGTGCTGCTGCTGGCTCTTCTTTTTTACGGTTCAGCCTGTTGATCAGTTTGATTGCCATGAATATGGCGAATGCAACAATCACGAAATCAAATACGTTCTGAATAAACACACCGTAATGCATTACCACAGCAGGGATGTCGCCCTGTGCCTCACGTAGCGTTACGGCGAACTGTTTAAAATCGATGCCCCCAATTAATAAACCCAGCGGTGGCATAATAATATCGGCGACCAGTGATGAAACGATCTTACCGAACGCTGCACCAATAATGACACCCACTGCTAAATCGACAACATTCCCGCGCATCGCGAATTCGCGAAATTCTTTAATAAAACTCATTTTGTTCTCCTTGTGCCAGCTGACGTTCATAAGTTTAACAAATGATTAGCTAATTTCCATTGGGGATAAATAATCGTTATGAAAATTAAAGAAGGCATATAAACAGGGTGGTTAATTTCGGGTGTTCGTTAAAGAACACCCGAATCATTACAGGAAGAAAGGACTTGGCTGGAATAGACGTTCGACGTCGGTAATAAACTTTTTGTCGGTCAGGAACATAATGACGTGGTCGCCTTGCTCAATGCGCAAATTATCATTGGCGATCATGACATCATTGCCCCGCACCACGGCGCCGATAATTGTGCCTGGCGGCAGTTTAATTTCATCAATTGCTCTGCCGACAACGCGTGAAGTCGTTTCATCCCCGTGCGCAACAGCTTCAATTGCTTCAGCGACACCGCGACGTAGCGAAGACACGCCGACAATATCAGCTTTTCGAACATGACTTAGCAGCGCGGAGATAGTGGCCTGCTGCGGCGAAATCGCGATATCAATGACGCTGCCCTGAACCAGGTCAACATAGGCGCGACGCTGAATCAGCACCATCACCTTTTTAGCACCCATGCGTTTGGCAAGCATGGCCGACATGATATTCGCTTCATCGTCGTTAGTGACCGCGATAAAGAGATCAACCTGATCGATATGCTCTTCCGCGAGCAGCTCCTGATCCGAGGCATCCCCATAAAATACGATCGTATTTTGCAGCTTTTCTGCCAGCTCGGATGCCCGCTGCTGATCGCGCTCGATCAGTTTTACGCTGTAATCTTTTTCAAGACGATGCGCCAGGCCAGCACCGATATTACCGCCGCCAACCAGCATGATGCGCTTATAGGGCTTTTCGAGGCGCTGAAGTTCGCTCATCACTGCGCGAATATGCTGGGACGCCGCAATAAAGAAGACTTCATCGCCGGCTTCAACGATAGTTGAACCCTGAGGTCGAATAGGGCGATCGTGACGGAAAATCGCGGCGACGCGGGTATCGATATGCGGCATATGCTCGCGCATGGTGGAGAGCGCATTACCGATCAGCGGACCGCCATAATAAGCTTTCACCACCGCCAGGCTCACTTTACCTTCAGCAAAGTTCACTACCTGGAGCGCGCCAGGATATTCAATCAGGCGGTAGATGTTGTCGATAACCAGCTGTTCAGGCGCGATAAGATGGTCAATTGGCACGGCTTCAGAATTGAACAGCTTCTCCGCATCACGCACATAATCCGGCGAGCGGATACGCGCTATGCGGTTTGGCGTGTTGAAAAGCGAATAGGCTACCTGACACGCAACCATATTGGTTTCGTCAGAGCTGGTCACCGCGACCAGCATATCTGCATCGTCTGCACCGGCCTCACGAAGCACCCGCGGATGTGAGCCATGGCCCTGCACTACGCGAAGGTCAAACTTATCCTGCAATACGCGCAGCCGATCGCCATTGGTATCGACAATCGTGATGTCGTTGTTTTCACCCACGAGGTTTTCAGCCAGCGTGCCGCCAACCTGTCCTGCGCCCAGAATGATTATCTTCATATCGTGTGGCCCGTTCTCACATCACTTTTTGATTAGCTTAGCGTAAAAGAAGCCGTCGCCTTCTTCAGCGCCAGGCAGATTTTGCTGGCCTGGGCGTTCCGGTGTTCCGGTATCGCGCAGCGCGGCATCAGGCGTGCGCGTCAGGAAGGCGGCAATCTGCTGGGTATTCTCTTCGGGGAGAATGGAACAGGTTGCATAGACCAGCGTTCCACCAGGTTTCAGATGAGGCCAGATGGCGTCCAGAATTTCTGATTGCAGCTGCGCGAGTTCGTTGATATCACGATCGCGACGTAACCATTTGATATCCGGATGGCGACGAATAACGCCGGTTGCTGAGCAAGGTGCGTCCAGCAAAATTCGGTCGAACTGCGTGTCACCACACCATTCGGCAGGCTTACGGCCATCGCCCTGTTTGACCTGCGCTTTCATACCTAAACGTTTCAGGTTGTCATAAACGCGCGACAGGCGTTGTTCATCGACATCTACAGCCATGACGTTTGCCTGCGGTGCAACTTCCAGAATATGCGTTGTTTTTCCGCCCGGCGCGGCGCAAAGATCGAGGATCCGCTCACCATTCTGCGGCTCAAGCCATTTCATGCATCCCTGAGCAGAGGCATCTTGCACCGTCACCCATCCCTCTTCAAAACCGGGCAGCGCATGTACCGGCGCCGGAGACGCTAAACGCACGGCATCCGGGTACGCGTCATGGGTAAAGCCGCTCATTCCGGACTCTTCAAGCAGGGCAAGCCATTCATCACGCGTATGATGGTTACGGTTAACGCGTAACCACATCGGTGGACGTTGATTATTGGCCTCGGCGATCGCCTGCCACTGCTGCGGCCAGGCTTTTTTCAGGCGGTTAAGGAGCCATGCAGGATGAAGGAAGCGATTTTCAGTCTTATCAAATTCAGCTAACAGTTCTTCCTGCTGGCGCTGGAACTGGCGTAACACCCCGTTGATCAAGCCCTTGAGCTGAGGGCGTTTAATCGCAACGGCACCTTCCACAGTTTCAGCCAGTGCGGCATGCGGCGGAATGCGGGTGTGAAGCAGCTGATAGAAGCCCACCATAATCAAATAATGCACGGTACGCTGCTTGCCCGTCATTGGGCGCGACATCAGCCTGGTGATAAGCCACTCAAGCTGTGAAAGGGTACGCAAAACGCCAAAGCACAGCTCCTGGAGTAATGCTTTGTCTTTGTCTGAAACCTTTTGTTGAAGCGAAGGCAGGACGTTGCTCAATGACTGCCCTTGCTCGACCACCTGTTCGACGGCTTGGGCCGCCATGCTGCGAAGATTTTGTTTTTTCATAACCGTAGAAAGAAAAATGCCCGGAAACTCCGGGCTTTAATAATGAAAGCGATCAGGCAAGACGGTTGCCGGGGATAAACCACTCGCGACGGGAATTCAACAGATCCTGCGCGCTCATCGCTTTTTTACCCGCAGGCTGAAGCGACTCAAGGTTTAAAATGCCCTCGGCCGTGGCGACCTGGATCCCTTGTTTATTCGCGTCGAGGATGGTGCCTGGCGCTGCGGTGGAATGACCTTCAATCACGGACGCTTTCCAGATTTTCACTGGTTGTTCATCGATCGTCATCCAGCTCATCGGCCAGGGATTGAACGCACGGATGCAGCGTTCTAGCTGGGCCGCAGATAATGACCAGTCAATCTGCGCCTCTTCTTTGCTGAGCTTCTCAGCATAGGTCACGAGGCTCTCATCCTGAACTTCAGGCTGCGCGGTGTTATCCGCAAGCTGCTGTAAGGTCTCGATAAGCCCCTGTGGGCCGAGGTCGGCGAGCTTGTCGTAAAGGGTCGCGCTGGTATCGTCTGCCGTGATTGGACACGCCAGTTTGAGAAGCATATCTCCCGTGTCCAGCCCGACGTCCATCTTCATGATGGTCACGCCGGTTTCCGCATCACCCGCCCATAGCGAGCGCTGAATAGGCGCGGCGCCACGCCAGCGAGGCAGCAGAGAGCCATGCACGTTAATGCAGCCAAGACGAGGCATATCGAGCACCGCTTTTGGCAGAATTAAGCCGTATGCGACAACGACCATGACGTCGGCATTCAGGTCAGCCACAAGCTGCTGGTTTTCCTGCGGGCGCAAAGAGACTGGCTGAAACACCGGTAAGCCATGTTCCTCTGCAAGAGTTTTTACCGGGCTCGGCATCAGTTTTTTACCGCGACCCGCTGGACGGTCGGGCTGAGTAAACACCCCAACGACCTGATGACCAGAAGTTAACAGCGCGTCCAGATGACGCGCTGCAAAATCGGGGGTGCCTGCGAAGATAATACGTAGCGATTTAGACACGTTATTCCTTGTATCCCGGGATGTTATGCGCGTGAACGCAGACGATCCAGTTTCTCTACTTTCTGACGAATACGCTGCTGTTTCAGGGGGGAGAGGTAATCGATAAACAGTTTACCGACCAGATGATCCATCTCGTGCTGAATACAAATCGCCAGCAGATCGTCCGCTTCCAGCTCGAAAGGATTACCATCACGATCGAGGGCTCGAATTTTTACCTTTTCCGCGCGAGGGACTAAGGCACGCTGTTCAGGAATAGACAGGCAGCCTTCCTCAATACCCGTTTCCCCGCTCTTTTCGAGGAGCTCCGGGTTGATCAGCACCAGGCGTCCATCACGATTCTCAGATACATCAATCACGATAATACGTTTGTGAATGTCCACCTGCGTTGCCGCGAGGCCGATGCCCTCTTCGGCGTACATGGTATCGAACATATCATCGACGATACGCTGAATTTCTGCATTCACTTCTTTAACCGGTTCAGCGACGATGCGAAGGCGCTCGTCCGGAATATGTAACACTTGCAAAACTGCCATAAATTTCCAGAGTCGTGTTCAGGAGTTGATAAGTTTATTACCTCTATTCTAGACAAATCCCCCATTGATTGACAGCATCACTGACCAATCGCAAAGATTGCGGAGGCTGCTTATGGCAGGGAAAAGGATGACGCCCACAGAGATATGGTTACGGCTGATAAATACAGGGACATTATGCGGCGATGTGATGCTGACAGCGGCCGAACACCTCCTGCAACAGACGCAAATTGACCCCGCAAGCACGAAGGCTGCGGGATTAACGGCAAAGCAAGCTGAGCGGTTTTTTGCGCTTAGCGATGCTGAGCTTGAAAAGAGCCTGCTGTGGCTTGAGCAGCCCGGCCATTATCTGCTTCTGGCAACCGATCCCCGTTACCCATCTTTGCTGCGCACGATCCCGGATTATCCCGGGGCATTGTTTGTGAAAGGCACCGTTGATGCGCTCAACTCAATTCAGCTAGGCGTCGTAGGGACCCGTGCACCCTCCTGGTATGGCGAGCGTTGGGGGAAAATCTTCTGCGAACAGCTGGCGCAAAGTGGTTTCACCATCACCAGCGGGCTGGCCTGCGGTATTGACGGCGTCGCGCACAGGGCGGCGCTTTCTGTAAAAGGTTGCAGTATTGCCGTGCTGGGCAATGGCCTTTTTAGCATCTATCCGCGCCGCCATATGTCCCTTGCCGAACAGTTAATGGCGTCGGGTGGTGCACTGATCTCTGAGTTCTCTTTGTTTACGACACCCTGGCCCGCCAACTTCCCCCGCAGGAATCGCATTATTAGCGGCATGAGCCAGGGCGTGTTTGTCGTTGAAGCGGCGCTGCGTAGCGGTTCGCTTGTGACGGCAAGATGTGCGCTGGAACAGGGGCGAGAAGTGTTTGCGCTACCCGGCCCCGTGGGTAATCCCGGATGTGAAGGTCCACACTGGTTAATTAAGCAAGGCGCCACACCCGTCACCAGTATCGACGACATTCTTGAAAATTTGCGATCTGGATTGCATTGGTTACCGGATGAGCCTGAAAAGCGACAATATTCATCAGATCGGCAGGCCATGGCATTGCCATTTCCCAAGCTCCTGGCTAACGTAGGAGATGAGGTAACACCTGTTGACGTTGTCGCTGAACGTGCCGGCCAACCTGTGCCAGTAACGGTAGCACAGCTACTCGAACTGGAGTTAGCAGGGTGGATCGCAGCTGTACCCGGCGGCTATGTCCGATTGAGGAGGGCAAGCCATGTTCGACGTACTGATGTATTTGTTTGAGACTTACATCCATAACGAAGCAGAAATGCGAGTGGATCAGGACAAATTGACACGGGATCTTACCGATGCGGGATTCGAGCGGGAAGATATATACAATGCGTTGATGTGGCTCGAAAAACTGGCTGATTATCAGGAAGGCCTCGCCGAACCGATGCAGCTTGCTTCCGATCCATTATCTGTACGCATCTATACCGCTGAAGAGTGTGAAAGGCTGGATGCCAGCTGCCGGGGATTTATTCTGTTCCTTGAGCAGATCCAGGTGCTAAACCTCGAAACGCGAGAAATGGTGATAGAGCGCGTGATGGCGCTGGATACGGCAGAATTCGAACTGGAAGATCTTAAATGGGTCATCCTGATGGTTCTGTTTAATATCCCGGGCTGTGAAAATGCCTATCAGCAGATGGAAGAATTACTCTTTGAAGTGAATGAAGGTATGCTGCACTAAATCAATCGTGTAGCACCAAGAGTTGTTATGGCCAAATCAGCACTATTCACGGTGCATAAAAATGAGCCCTGCCCACAGTGCGGGGCTGAATTAGTCATTCGGTCCGGGAAACACGGTCCGTTTCTCGGTTGTTCACAGTATCCGGAATGTGATTACGTCCGTCCCCTGAAAAGCCAGGCGGACGGACATATCGTCAAGATTCTGGAGGGACAGCTTTGCCCTCTCTGCGGTGGCGAATTGGCGCTGCGCCAGGGGCGCTTCGGTATGTTTATCGGATGCAGCAGCTACCCTGAATGTGAACACACAGAACAAATTGATAAACCAGACGAAACGGCAATTACCTGTCCTCAGTGCCAGCGCGGTCAGCTGGTGCAGCGTCGTTCCCGTTACGGTAAGACCTTCCATTCCTGCGATCGCTATCCTGAATGCCAGTTCGTTATCAATTTCAAACCGGTAGCGGGCGTCTGCCCTCATTGCGACTATCCGCTGCTAATAGAGAAGAAAACGGCGCAAGGCCTGAAACGCTTCTGTGCCAGTAAACAATGTGGAAAGCCGGTTTCGGCGGAACAAACCAGTGAATAATAACCTGCCATCAGGCTCTATCGCTCACGCGGTGGAAGTACTGAATAAAGAAGACGTCATCGCGTATCCAACAGAAGCTGTATTTGGGGTCGGGTGCGATCCTGACAGCGAAACCGCAGTGGGGCGTTTGCTCGCGCTGAAACAGCGTCCTGTTGAAAAGGGGCTGATACTCATTGCCGCAAATTATGAGCAGCTCAACCCTTATATAGATGACTCCATGCTGACACCCGCTCAGCAGGAGGCGATTTTCTCCGCATGGCCTGGCCCGGTGACCTTTGTTTTCCCGGCACGGCCAACCACGCCGCGCTGGTTAACCGGTCGCTTCGATTCGCTTGCCGTGCGCGTCACCGATCACCCGCTGGTCATCGAGTTATGTCTGGCGTTTGGGAAACCGTTAGTGTCGACCAGCGCAAACCTGACCGGATTGCCGCCTTGCCGGACAACGGAAGAGGTATTGGCTCAGTTCGGGGATGATTTCCCGGTAGCCGTGGGCGATACGGGCGGTCGACTGAATCCGTCGGAAATCCGCGATGCCTTAACCGGCGAGCGCTTTCGCCAGGGGTAACGTAATGGAAACTTATGCCGTTTTTGGTAATCCCATTGCTCACAGTAAATCGCCTTTGATTCATCGGCAGTTTGCTGAGCAATTACAGATTGACCATCCTTATGGCCGCGTGCTGTCCCCGGTCGATGCATTTGTTGCTACGCTCAATGCTTTTTTTGAGGCGGGCGGTAAAGGTGCAAATGTCACGGTGCCCTTTAAAGAAGAAGCCTTCGAGCGCGCGGATGAACTGACCGAGCGCGCCGCGCTTGCCGGTGCCGTCAATACGCTTAAACGGCTTGAGGATGGGCGCCTGCTCGGTGATAACACCGATGGGATTGGGTTGCTCAGCGACCTGGAACGGCTGTCCTTTATTAAGCCCGGTTTCCGCGTGCTGCTGATTGGCGCAGGTGGCGCATCGCGTGGCGTATTGCTGCCGCTGCTTTCTCTTGAGTGTGCCGTCACCATTACTAACCGTACTTTCTCGCGAGCGGAGGAGTTAGCCGCCTTGTTTGCGCATACCGGCAGCGTGAGTGCGGTCGCGCTTGACGATCTGGCAGGGCATGAGTTCGATCTGGTAATAAACGCTACCTCCAGCGGTATCGGCGGCGAGGTTCCGGCTATTCCCGCTTCCGTTGTGAGTGCTCACCTCTTTTGCTACGACATGTTTTATCAGAAAGGAAAAACACCGTTTCTTAGCTGGTGCGAACAACATGGCGCGAAGCATCTTGCCGATGGTATGGGAATGCTGGTGGGGCAAGCGGCTCATGCCGTACTGCTCTGGCATGGCGTACTGCCCGTAGTCGAACCCGTTATTCAGAAACTGAAACAGGAACTGACCGCGTGAATCAGGCTATTCATTTTCCCGACAGAGAAATCTGGGATGAGGATCGGCAGGCTGTTTGTTTTCCGGTGCTGGTGCAAGGAATGCAGCTAACCTGTGCGATCCATAAAGAGGCTTTGTTAAGCCGTTTTGAGGGCACTCAGGCTCTTGAGGTGTTTTGCGAGAATCGCTGGGATCTTGAAGAAGACGCCAGCGATTTAATCCGCGACGGACAAGAAGACGATCAGGGTTGGATCTGGCTGTCCTGAGCTAAGTACTCATCCTTCCATTTAACGTAGTTGTTCGCAGAGTATTTCAAACCTTCTATTTCCGCCTCTGTTAAGGGGCGGATCTGTTTTACCGGGCTGCCTAAATAGAGATAACCGCTCTCGAGCCGTTTGTTTTGCGGAACGAGGCTGCCAGCGCCAATCATGACATCATCTTCAACCGTCACGCCATCCAGCAAAATGGATCCCATTCCTACCAGAACCCGGTTTCCTATTGTGCAGCCGTGAAGCATCACTTTATGGCCGACGGTGACATCTTCCCCAACTATCAGTGGATTCCCGTGCGGGTTATAGGATGATTTATGGGTGACATGCAGGACGCTGCCGTCCTGAATATTGGTGCGGGCACCAATCGCAACGTAGTTAACATCCCCTCTAATCGCAACGAGTGGCCAGATGCTCACGTCGTCGGCCATTCGGACATCGCCGATCACAACGCTGCTGGCATCGATCATCACGCGATCGCCTTTTTTAGGGGACAGATCCTTATAAGAACGCAGTACGACAGACATATTTACCTCGGCTGGTGGGCGCTATAGAGAAGACTTTGATCGTATTTATGGATCGAGGCAAGGGCAAAATGCGTCAATATTTAAGCAGATCGGGTGGGATTTCAGCGAAAAGAGTGGAAAAGCAGCAGTCAGAAAAAAAGATCTAAAAAACGCTTGTGCTAAAAACTGGGATCCCTATAATGCGCCTCCA
>NZ_JAKCMV010000059.1 GCF_021440515.1 Enterobacter asburiae
TCACCTACGACAAAAATCTCAACGTCGCCGGGCGCCAGACCTGGCTGAACGCGGTGATGGAGAGCGAGGCGCACCAGCGCCAGACGCATGGCCGGGTGACGTCGCATCAGTATAAAGAATGGCGGCATACCACCTCCCGCATCAACCCTGAGAGCGGAATGCCCGAATCCGGGAAGTTCGTGCGGGTCATCCGCGACGAACGGACCACATGGAAATACGACGTCAACGGCCGCCTGGTGGAAAAACAGGTCGACAAAGGCGGCTACCGCCCGCTTATCTGGCGCTACCGCTGGGATGCAAAAAGCCAGCTCACCGGCCTGGAAACGCCTGAGGGAGAGCGCTGGGCATACCGGTACGACCCGTTCGGACGGCGCATCAGCAAGCGCTGCATTAACCGGGACAAACCGGGCACCGATTTTCACTGGAACGGCGACCAGATGACCGAAGAAATACCGGTCGGAACGGACGGGACGCCGCTGTATGAAAACGCCATCCGCTGGATATACGAGCCGGGCAGCTTCACGCCGCTGGCGCGCCATGAGAACGGGGAGCTGAACTATGCGGTGACCGATACCCTCGGGCGGATTCAGGAGCTGCTGCGCGAAGACGGCACCCTCGCGTGGCGCGGGGAGCAGCAGCTGTGGGGCCGGGAAACGGGCCGTCAGAAAGCGGATGCACCTGCGTGCCGCCTGCGTTTTCCGGGGCAGTACGAAGATGCGGAATCAGGGCTGTACTACAACCGTTTCAGGTACTATGATGCTGATTCGGGTCAGTATTTGTGTGCGGATCCGGTGGGGCTGGATGGAGGGATTAATCCTTATGGGTATGTGCCGAATCCGCTGAGTTGGATCGACCCGTTAGGGTTGAGTTGTGAATATACAGCGAAAGCAAAAGAACTCGGTTATAAAAAAACCAAGGAACGTTCTCACGGTAAGCCAGTTTTTGTTAACAACAAAGCACCTAATAAAATTAAATATATTACTCCAGATGTAGATCGACATAATGGCGGTTTTTGGAAGGCTGCGGATAGCATTAAAAATATAGGTTCAAAGTGCACAAGGTCTGGAACTTATGATATCAATCTCAATCGAATAGGTGATTAATAAATGAAATATTCATATCGAATAACGAAATATACTCTAACTGATAATGCTGGGAATTTTACTTCACTTGCAGATGAATGGACCAGCTTTTATGATATAGGTAGTAAGGTTACAGAGGATGAATATAAAAAAACTGAATCTAAATATATAGATTACATTTTAGATGCTTGCAATTGTCTCTCTGTAAAATCGCTAAAAATAAAGGATTTGGAATTAAATGTTGATAAAAGTCAATATTCAGAAGGTGAAATTATACAGCTTGATGAAGTTAGAAAAGTGGTTCAGTCAATATTAAGGGAGCAAATATGGTGCAAATTGATATCTAATGACTGCCAATTTCATTTTGGATATGATTTCTATATGTATTTTTTGTTCAATACTAGCTTTACAAAATGCTTAGAGCACATTAAAACAGAACTGACTGTTCAAGAACATAAATCCCCATACCAATGATCAAATGTTCAATATAAACTTCAGATCTAGCTATTGATCCACTATGCACTGATGGAAATTTGCTTAAAGATTAACCACGTAGGGAGGTAAATATTCATATCGTATTTATCGCTTAACCTATTAAAATCAATAGTAATTTATATAAATATCGGTGCGCTTACCGCATCAAATAACTGATGAGCCTGCGTTTTCCGGGGCAGTACGAAGATGCGGAATCAGGGCTGTACTACAACCGTTTCAGGTACTATGATGCTGATTCGGGTCAGTATTTGTGTGCGGCTCCGATTGGGTTGGCGGGAGGTGTTGATCTTTATCAATATGCACCAAACCCGATAAATTGGTTTGACCCCTTAGGTCTTGCAAAATGTTATTTGAATAATCCTAAGAAAAATGTGAATAGTGCTGAAGTCG
>NZ_JAKCMV010000006.1 GCF_021440515.1 Enterobacter asburiae
CAGCCAGTTCGATGATTTTCTCTTCCCACTCTGCTTCGCCTTCCAGCGCTTTCAGTGCGGAACCGCGAACGATTGGAGTGTCGTCGCCTGGGAAATCGTACTGAGACAGCAGTTCACGAACTTCCATCTCTACCAGTTCCAGCAGCTCTTCGTCATCAACCATGTCGCATTTGTTCAGGAACACGATGATGAAAGGAACGCCTACCTGACGACCCAGCAGGATGTGCTCACGGGTCTGAGGCATTGGGCCGTCAGTCGCAGCAACAACCAGGATCGCGCCGTCCATCTGCGCAGCACCGGTGATCATGTTTTTAACATAGTCGGCGTGGCCTGGGCAGTCTACGTGTGCGTAGTGGCGAGTCGGGGTGTCATATTCAACGTGGGAAGTGTTGATGGTGATACCACGAGCTTTTTCTTCTGGTGCGTTATCGATCTGGTCGAAAGCACGAGCAGCACCGCCGTAGGTTTTAGCCAGAACGGTAGTGATTGCAGCAGTCAGGGTAGTTTTACCGTGGTCAACGTGGCCGATAGTACCAACGTTGACGTGCGGTTTTGTACGTTCAAATTTTTCTTTAGACACGGCTATATTCCTTACTATAGTGCTCTCCCCTTCGGAGAGAGCACGGGACTTAGGTTTTAATCCTGTGGATTACTTACCACGGGCTTCAATAACGGCCTGAGCAACGTTGTTCGGCGCATCATCATACTTCAGGAATTCCATGGTGTATGATGCACGACCTTTGGTCAGAGAACGCAGCTGAGTTGCATAGCCGAACATTTCGGACAGTGGAACTTCAGCGTGGATCTTAACGCCAGTTACTTCAGATTCCTGACCACGCAGCATACCGCGACGACGGCTCAAGTCACCGATAACGTCACCGGTGTTCTCTTCAGGAGTTTCTACTTCAACCTTCATGATCGGCTCAAGCAGAACTGGTTTTGCTTTCTTAAAGCCTTCTTTAAAGGCGATAGACGCAGCCAGTTTAAACGCCAGCTCAGAGGAGTCAACGTCGTGGTAAGAACCGAAGTGCAGACGGATACCCATGTCAACAACAGGGTAGCCAGCCAGAGGGCCAGACTTCAGCTGCTCCTGGATGCCTTTATCAACGGCTGGGATGTATTCGCCAGGAATTACACCACCTTTGATGTCGTTGATGAACTCGTAACCTTTAGGGTTAGAGCCCGGCTCCAGTGGGTACATGTCGATCACAACGTGACCGTACTGACCGCGACCACCAGACTGCTTAGCGTGTTTACCTTCAACATCGGTAACTTTAGCGCGAATCGCTTCGCGGTAAGCAACCTGAGGTTTACCCACGTTAGCTTCAACGTTGAATTCACGCTTCATACGGTCAACGATGATGTCGAGGTGCAGCTCACCCATACCAGCGATGATGGTCTGGTTAGATTCTTCGTCAGTCCATACGCGGAATGACGGGTCTTCTTTAGCCAGACGGCCCAGAGCCAGACCCATTTTTTCCTGGTCAGCTTTGGTTTTTGGCTCAACAGCGATGGAGATTACCGGCTCAGGGAATTCCATACGTTCCAGAATGATCGGGTGATCCGGGTCACACAGGGTGTCACCAGTGGTCACGTCTTTCAGACCGATTGCTGCTGCGATATCGCCTGCACGAACTTCTTTGATCTCTTCACGTTTGTTCGCGTGCATCTGTACGATACGACCGAAACGTTCACGTGCAGATTTCACGGAGTTCAGGATGGTGTCACCAGAGTTAACCACACCAGAATACACGCGGAAGAAGGTCAGGTTACCCACGAATGGGTCGGTAGCGATTTTGAACGCCAGTGAAGAGAACGGCTCGTCATCACTTGCGTGACGCTCAGCCGGGGTGTCTTTACCGTCGTCCAGGATGCCGTTGATCGCCGGAACGTCAACTGGGGATGGCAGGTAGTCAACTACCGCATCCAGCATCGCCTGAACACCTTTGTTCTTGAACGCAGAACCACAGGTTACCAGGATGATTTCGTTGTTCAGAACACGCTGACGCAGAGCTTTCTTGATCTCTTCTTCAGTCAGTTCGTCACCACCCAGGTATTTTTCCATCAGCTCTTCTGAAGCTTCCGCCGCAGATTCGATCAGGTTCTGGTGCCATTCGTCAGCCAGGTCCTGCATATCTGCTGGGATATCTTCATAAGTGAAGGTAACGCCTGCGTCTTCTTCGTTCCAGTTGATGGCTTTCATTTTCACCAGGTCGATAACGCCGGTGAAGCCTTCTTCAGCACCAATTGCCAGCTGAAGCGGAACAGGGTTCGCGCCCAGACGGGATTTGATCTGACCAACAACTTTCAGGAAGTTAGCACCCATACGGTCCATTTTGTTAACGAACGCGATGCGTGGAACTTTATATTTGTTAGCCTGACGCCATACGGTTTCAGACTGTGGCTGAACACCACCAACTGCGCAATAAACCATTACCGCGCCGTCAAGAACACGCATGGAACGTTCTACTTCGATGGTGAAGTCAACGTGGCCCGGGGTGTCGATGATGTTTACGCGATGCGGTTCGTACTGCTTAGCCATACCTGACCAGAATGCAGTAGTCGCTGCGGAGGTGATAGTAATACCACGCTCCTGCTCCTGTTCCATCCAGTCCATGGTGGCTGCGCCGTCATGAACTTCACCGATTTTGTGGTTTACACCGGTGTAGAACAGAATACGTTCGGTAGTAGTGGTTTTACCGGCGTCGATGTGCGCACTGATACCGATGTTACGATAGCGTGCGATGGGTGTTGTACGAGCCATTTGATTCCTCGTTTATTTCTTTGGCGTTCAGTTAAGTAACCCAGAGCGGGCAGCTTACTTTGAAGCGCCCGTCTGGTGACTATGACTCCGAAGGGATTACCAACGGTAGTGTGCGAACGCCTTGTTGGCTTCTGCCATACGGTGAACGTCTTCACGTTTCTTAACTGCGGTACCTTTGTTATCCGCAGCGTCAGAAAGTTCGTTCGCCAGACGCAGAGCCATGGATTTATCACCGCGTTTACGAGCAGCTTCAACGATCCAACGCATTGCCAGGGCATTACGACGAACCGGACGAACTTCAACTGGAACCTGATAAGTAGAACCACCAACGCGGCGGGACTTAACTTCTACGGTTGGGCGAACGTTGTCGAGAGCGACTTCGAAAGCTTCCAGTTCATTTTTACCAGAACGCTGAGCCAGGGTCTCAAGCGCGCTGTATACGATTGCTTCTGCGGTAGATTTCTTACCATCTACCATCAGGATATTTACAAATTTTGCCAGCAGCTCTGATCCGAATTTCGGATCTGGAAGGATTTTACGCTGACCAATGACGCGACGACGTGGCATGGGAATACTCCGTTGTTAATTCAGGATTGTCCAAAACTCAAAGAGTTTAGTGTGACATTAAGATAAATCAGTTTGGCCTTACTTAACGGAGAACCATTAAGCCTTAGGACGCTTCACGCCGTACTTGGAGCGAGCTTGCTTACGGTCTTTAACGCCGGAGCAGTCGAGCGCACCACGAACGGTGTGGTAACGAACACCCGGAAGGTCTTTAACACGACCGCCACGGATCAGGATCACGGAGTGTTCCTGTAAGTTGTGACCTTCACCACCGATGTAGGAAGTCACTTCGAAACCGTTAGTCAAACGCACACGGCATACTTTACGCAGTGCGGAGTTTGGTTTTTTAGGAGTGGTGGTATATACACGAGTACATACGCCACGTTTCTGCGGGCAGGCTTCCAGCGCAGGCACGTTGCTCTTTGCAACTTTGCGTGCGCGTGGTTTGCGTACCAGCTGGTTAACTGTTGCCATTAAATAGCTCCTGGTTTTAGCTTTTGCTTCGTAAACACGTAATAAAACGACCTCATACAATATGAGGACGCGAAATTTTAGGGCTACGTCGAAAAGGTGTCAAGAAATATACAGCGATCTCAAATCACCAGTTCATTTGACCGGTGTGCGTCACAGTAAGATTGACGAAATCAGTATAGCCAACCACGTCAATTTTGGTTGAAATTTGACCAATAAGCCCTCGCGCATCCAGATCATCTTTCAGCGCGTAGACAGAGATGGGGGCGTTGTTGAGAATTTCAACGAAGCGACTGCCTTCTATTGCGGCAAGCACCCCGTCCTGGATCAGCAGCAGAGCATCGCCTTCACGCAGCATTCTGAGCAACGCATCAATGTCGCACTGCCACGGCGAGTGGCTCAACGTATGGAGCATGGTGGCCTCAAAAAGTCAGAATGGTGTCGTAGTAAGCGAGCTTTTCGCGCACGGCGTCTGCCGGGAGCGTCGTCACGTCGAGCACAAAAGTAGAGCGTTCAGTCAGCCCGCGCGCGGCCAGCGAGTCGGCGCAGACGTAGAAAGTCTCGATATCGTAGAGCGGAAGCACCTTAAAGGTTGCGATGTAATCCCGCGCCAGCACGGTCTGAGGCTGTTGCCCGGCCAGTATCTGGAACACGCCATCGCCCAAGAAGAACACGCCGATATCTTCGGTTAATGCGGATGTTGCCAACAGCGCATCCAGCCCTTCACGGCCGGACGCGCTGCCGTGCGGCGCAGAAGAGAAGACAAATGCCACGCGATTCATCAGAACTGTACCATTCGATCGCAGGTCAGCGCGGCCTGAGCCAGGGCGCCTAAACCGCTCAGAGAAAAACCGGGCTGGAGGTTGGCCGCAGGCAGCCCCAGACGGGCGGCTTCGGTGGCATCTGCCACGCCGCGACGCAGTGCCGCCGCCACGCAGATATGCAGCTCAACGCCCTGCTCTTCGTGCAGCGCTTGCCACGCGCGGACGAGGTCAAACTCATCCGATGCGGGCGAGGTAAATTGATTGGCGTTGTAGACCCCTTCCCGATAGAAGAAGACGCTTATCAGCTCGTGTCCCGCCTCCAGCAGCGCCCGGGCAAATTGCAGCGCGCTGCTGGCCTGCTGGGTACCGTAGGCCGGGCCTGTCACCATTAAGGCAAAACGCATTACTTGTCTTGTCCCAGGAAATCACCGCTTTTGAACTGGCGGATATAGAGGTAGACGGTGTGTTTGGAGATGTTCAGACGATCCGCCACCTGGTTAATGGCGTCTTTGATGTCGAAAATTCCTTTCTCGTAGAGGTTCAGCACGATCTGACGATTCTTGGCGTTGTTAGATACGTTGCGATCGGCATTGACCTCTTCGATCGTAAATTCGAGAGTCTGCGTCACGAGATCTTCGACGGAAGATGCAAAGTTGACGGAGGAGCCAACGTCCGGGGTTTCTGGCGGAATAAAGGTGCTCATGATTTGCGAGAAGGGCACATCAAGGTTCATGTTGATGCACAGCAGTCCAATTACCCGATGGTCGCGGTTACGAATAGCGATGGTTTCTGACTTCATCAGCACGCCGCTTTTCGCTCGCGTAAAATAGCATTTGGAGACACTGCTGTCGGCGCCGGTCATGTCGTGCAGCATACGCAGCGCAAGGTCGGTAATCGGGGAGCCAATTTTACGGCCGGTATGTTCACCATTGGCAATGCGGATGGCGGAACATTTCAGATCTTGCAGGGAGTGCAATACGATTTCGCAGTGGGACCCAATGAGCATCGCTAACCCGTCCACCACCGCTTCGTAGGATTTCAGAATATCGAAGTCGGTCTGATCGAAAGGACGTTGATCCAGTAAATCAAGCTCACTGGTTTCGTTGGTTAAAAGCGACCTGGACATGAAAAAAACACTCCTTTTCAGGAGCCTGTCGTTAGGTTCTCAGGGCAGGCTCAGTATTTACACGGACAACTAAATTAATACAGCGTGTATAACGCTTTCCAGTGTTAATTATACCTGCCCCACAATAAAAAAAACCGCCGCCTTAAAGGCGGCGGTTTTCATTCGATTACTTCTTGGCGTCTGCCGCGGCTTTCGCGTCAGCTGGCGCTTCTGGTTTCGCATCCGCTTTCGGTGCTGGTTTGATATCCAGCAGCTCTACGTCGAAGACCAGGGTAGAGTTCGCAGGGATACCCGGAACGCCGGTTTTGCCGTAAGCCAGATCCGGTGGGATAACCAGCTGGATTTTGCCGCCTTTCTTGATGTTCTTCAGGCCTTCAGTCCAGCCAGGGATAACACCGTCCAGACGGAAGGAGAGAGGCTCACCACGGGTGTAGGAGTTGTCGAACTCTTTACCGTCGATCAGCGTACCTTTGTAGTTCACCACGACGGTATCGCTGTCTTTAGGCGCGTCGCCGGTACCTTCTTTCTCTACTTTGTAGACCAGGCCGGTAGAAGAGGTTTTCACACCTTTCTCTTTAGCAAATTTGTCGCGGTAGGCTTTGCCTTTCGCTTCGTTATCTTTTGCGTCTGCTTCCATTTTGGTCTGCGCTGCGCCTTTCACGCGCGCTTCAAAGGCTTGCAGAGTCTGTTCGATTTCCTGGTCAGACAGTTTGCTCTTGTCTGCAAACGCGTCCTGAACACCGGCGATCAGCTGAGCTTTATCCAGTTTGATGCCCAGTTTTTCCTGCTCTTTCAGAGAGTTTTCCATGTAACGACCCAGAGATGCGCCAAGTGCGTAGGCGGATTTCTGGTCGTCATTTTTGAACGCCGCTTTGCTGTCTGCCGCAGCAGCAGGCTTCGCAGCGGTATCAGCAGCGAAAGTCAGCGGTGCGTGCAGTGCAACCGCCATGGTGGTTGCGAGCAGCGTTGCTTTAAACAGTGATTTCATCCATATCTCCAGGGCCTGGGGACTCTCACCCCAGCGTTAAACGTAAATGAGTAGCGTACTATAAAACGTTGCGGAAGAAATCTACAGACGGACTCTCCCTATTCTCACCACTTTTCAGACTATTTTTGTTTAAATAAGTTTCTTACTCCTGGGATGGATACTGCACTCAGGAATAAACTCAGTTAAAATTCGCCGCCCCGCCCAAAGTGGCGACCGAGAAATAAACGAGGTGGATCATGACGGACCCAATGCTGGAAGCGAGACTGGAAGAGCTGGAAAGCCGCCTGGCGTTTCAGGACATCACCATCGAAGAGCTGAATCAGACCGTGACCGCCCACGAGCTTGAAATGGCGAAACTGCGGGATCTGATGCGCCTGTTAACCGAAAAAGTGAAAGCAACCCAGTCGTCCCATATTGCTTCCCAGTCGGAAGAGACACCCCCGCCCCATTATTGAGGCGAAAAAAAAGCGGGATTATCCCGCTTTTTTTGTGCCCGATGATACGAGGGTATTAGTGGCAGCCGCAGCCGCCGTTACCGCCGCAACCACCTTTACCGTGGTCGTGACCATGGTCGTGATCGTGGCCGTGACCACCGCAGCAGCCGTCATGGCCATGATCGTGATCGTGGTCGTGACCGTGCGCACCGTGAACGTGACCGTGAGCCAGCTCTTCTTCGGTCGCTTCGCGGATAGCAACAACTTCTACGTTGAACTTCAGGTTCTGGCCAGCCAGCATGTGGTTGCCGTCAACCACAACGTGGTCGTCTTCAACTTCAGTGATTTCAACAGGAACCGGACCCTGGTCAGTTTCAGCCAGGAAACGCATACCCACTTGCAGTTCGTCAACGCCCATGAACACGTCTTTAGGAACGCGCTGCACCAGGTTGTCGTCATACTGGCCGTAAGCGTCGTTCGCGCCTACAGCAACGTCGAATTTATCGCCAACGTCGTGACCTTCCAGCGCGCTTTCCAGGCCGGAAATCAGGGAGCCGTGACCATGCAGATAGTCCAGCGGCGCACTCACCGGAGACTCATCAACCAACACACCGTCTTCTGTACGTACCTGATAGGCCAGGCTGACCACCAGGTCTTTTGCTACTTTCATGATATCTCCTGAGCGTGGGAAAATTGCTGGCGCAGATTGTAGCGGAAATCTGCACCCGTGTACCCTTTAGCTTAAAAAAACTCAGGCCATATCGCTAGTCCGGATGAAAAATGCCGATCACTTTCTCTTCTTTGCGAACGTGCTCGCGGGCCTCTTTATCGGCCTCACGCATCTGGTGACCGCACTTAACACACTCTACAACATCAACATTATTCTCACGCCACATTGCCAGCGTGTCTTGCGCCTGACAGCTCGGGCATTTTGCCCCCGCGATAAAGCGTTTACGTACCGCCATGATAGTTACCCTTTATTCAAATTCATCCCAGCCGTCGAGCTGGCGTCTTTCCTGCTGCATCTCTCTCTGGAAGATCTCTTCCAGCTCCCGTCGCGCTTCCCGCACGCGGGAAATCTGCACCGTATCGGTATGAACAGGCATGAGCTCGCGCAACATGCGCATATCCAGCCTGCGGAAGTGCATCTGGGCGCGGTGCGCCTGGTGCGGATGCATCCCGAGCGAAATAAGCGCCTTACGCCCCAGCTCCAGCGCCGACGAGAAGGTCTCACGGGTGAAGTTTTTTACCCCCGCCTGGAGCAGCTCGTGCGCCTCTACGCGCCCCCGGGCGCGCGCCAGAATATGTAAATGCGGGAAGTGCTGCTGGCACAGCTCCACCAGCTTCATGGTGTCTTCCGGATCGTTACAGGTGATGACGATCGAGTCGGCGGCTTCAGCCCCCGCCGAGCGCAGCAGCTCCAGTTGCGTCGCATCGCCGTAATAGACCTTATAGCCATATTTACGCATCAGGTTCACCGCGCTGATATCACGCTCCAGCACCGTAATGCGCATTTTGTTGGCCATCAGCAGGCGTCCGATAACCTGACCAAAGCGCCCGAACCCCACCACGATCACCTGCGGTTTGTCGTCTTCGACCCACGGCGCTTCGTCTTCATCGTCCGCCGGGTTCAGGCGCCGCGAAAGAACCTTATCCACCAGCTTCATCAGCAGCGGCGTGGTCATCATCGACAGGGTGACCGTCACCAGCAGCAGCGCCATCTGGTCATCTTTAAACAATTTTTGCGACGATGCCGTGGAGAAGAGCACAAAGGCGAACTCGCCCCCCTGGCTGAGCACGCTGGCGAACTGCATTCGTTCCGAGCTGCGCAGCCCGTAAATGCGCGCCAGCCCGTACAGCACCAGCGTTTTCACCGACACCAGCACCGCCACGCTGACAATCACCCACAGCAGATGGGTATAGAGCACGCCAAGATTCAGCGCCATCCCCACGGAGATAAAGAACAGCCCCAGCAGCAGCCCTTTAAAGGGATCGATGGCAATTTCCAGCTCGTGACGGTACTCGCTCTCGGCAAGCAGCACCCCGGCGATAAAGGTGCCGAGCGCCATCGACAGCCCCAGCGCATCCATAAACAGCGCGGAGCCGAGCACCAGCAGCAGCGTTGCGGCGGTAAAGACCTCGCGCACGCCGGAGGCCGCAATAAAGCGGAACACCGGGCGCAGCAGGAAACGCCCGCCGATCAACATTCCGGCAAAGGCCAGCACCTTCATGCTTATCTTCACCCAGTCGAAATGGTCATCGCCCGACCCGGCCAGCAGCGGCACCAGCGCGAGCGCGGGGATCACCGCCAGATCCTGGAACAGCAGCACCGAAAAGCCCAGCTGCCCGGCCTCGTTGCGGTTCATGCCTTTATCGCGCATCAGCTGGAGCGCCATCGCCGTCGACGACATCGCAAGACCAATCCCGCCAATCACCGCCGCCTGCCAGGCGAAGTCGGTGAGCATCAACAGCCCGCCGAGAAGGGTGGCGCTAAACAGCACCTGCGCCGTCCCGACGCCAAAAATCGAGCGGCGCAGCTGCCACAGCTTGGACGGGTTCAGCTCAAGGCCGATGATAAACATCAGGAACACCACGCCCAGCTCGGAGAAGTGGAGGATTTCGTCCACATCGCTGATAAAGCCTAAGCCCCACGGCCCAATGGCGATCCCCGCCAGCAGATAGCCCAGCACCGCGCCAATACCAAGACGCGCGGCCAGCGGCACCGCGACAACCGCCGCGAATAAAAACAGCACCCCGGCCAGCAGTAAATTCGATCCTTCCATTAGCGGCCTCCCGCTGGGATCGGCGAGGCCAGCCAGTCGCCGTAGGCTTTGGCGTGACTCGCCAGCTCGCGGGGTTCCTGGCGGCGCGCCCAGTAGACAATAATCGGGCTCATCCAGTGCATGTGGCACATGGCGGCGGTGAGTTCAAAAGGGCGCAGAATATCGCTCATCGGATAGCGGTTCAGGCCATCGTAGCGGTAGGCGCTTTCCGGCTCGCCGGTGGTAATGACGCTACGCCAGTACTTTCCCGCCAGCTCGTTGCCCCCCACCCCGCTGGAGAACCCCCGGCTCAGGACGCGGTCCAGCCACTCTTTGAGCAGCGCCGGGCAGCTATAGGTATACAGAGGATGCTGGAACACGATGACGTCATGCTGACGCAGCAGTTCCTGCTCGTAAGGAATATCAATAAAGAAATCAGGATAGTGCGCGTAGAGATCGTGCACCGTCACGTTGCTGAGCTGTGTTGCCGGCTTAAGCAGCACCCGGTTCGCCACCGAGTCCTGAGATTCCGGATGGGCATACAGCAGCAGCACCTTTGCTGTCTGAGACATCAATTCCCTCCCGGTACGGTTTCTGTTTTTGTGTCTGATTGCGGTTTTGGGCTACCATGGCGGCCCGGTACGGAAAACGGCCCGCACCTTACATTATCATAATGACAAATTAACATAGTCGGAACATACGGCGCTTCTATGATTGTTTTCTCCTCGTTACAAATTCGTCGCGGCGTGCGCGTCCTGCTGGACAACGCCACGGCCACCATCAATCCAGGCCAGAAAGTCGGTCTGGTCGGCAAAAACGGCTGTGGTAAATCCACCCTGCTCGCGCTGCTGAAAAACGAGATTAGCGCCGACGGCGGCAACTTTACCTTCCCCGGTAACTGGCAGCTCGCCTGGGTGAACCAGGAAACGCCCGCCCTGAGCGAACCCGCGCTCGACTATGTGATTGACGGCGACCGCGAATACCGCAAGCTGGAGCGTGAGCTGAACGACGCCAACGAGCGCAACGACGGTAACGCCATCGCCACCGTTCACGGCAAGCTCGACGCCATCGACGCCTGGACCATCCGCTCCCGCGCCTCCAGCCTGCTGCATGGTCTGGGCTTCAGTAACGAACAGCTCGAACGCCCGGTCAGCGACTTCTCCGGCGGCTGGCGTATGCGCCTCAACCTGGCGCAGGCGCTGATCTGCCGCTCCGATTTACTGCTCCTTGATGAACCGACCAACCACCTCGATCTGGATGCGGTGATCTGGCTGGAAAAGTGGCTGAAAAGCTATCAGGGTACGCTGATTTTGATCTCCCACGACCGCGACTTCCTCGATCCGGTGGTGGATAAAATCATTCATATCGAACAGCAGACGATGTTCGAATACACCGGCAACTACAGCTCCTTCGAGCGCCAGCGCGCGACGCGTCTCGCCCAGCAGCAGTCGATGTATGAAAGCCAGCAGCAGCGCGTGGCGCATCTGCAAAGCTTCGTTGACCGCTTCAAGGCGAAGGCCTCAAAGGCCAAGCAGGCCCAGAGCCGCATTAAGATGCTGGAGCGCATGGAGATGATTGCCCCGGCGCACGTGGATAACCCGTTCCACTTTAGCTTCCGCGCGCCGGAGAGCCTGCCGAACCCGCTGCTGAAGATGGAAAAGGTCAGCGCCGGGTATGGCGATCGCACTATTCTCGATTCTATTAAACTTAATCTGGTGCCGGGTTCGCGTATCGGCCTGCTCGGGCGTAACGGTGCCGGTAAGTCCACGCTGATCAAACTTCTGGCGGGCGAGCTTAACCCGGTCAGCGGCGAAATCGGGCTGGCGAAGGGCATTAAGCTTGGCTACTTCGCCCAGCATCAGCTGGAATTTTTACGCGCGGATGAATCCCCTATTCAGCACCTGGCGCGCCTGGCCCCGCAGGAGATGGAGCAGAAGCTGCGCGACTATCTCGGCGGCTTTGGTTTCCAGGGCGACAAGGTGACGGAAAACACCGAGCGCTTCTCCGGCGGCGAAAAGGCCCGTCTGGTGCTGGCGCTGATCGTCTGGCAGCGCCCGAACCTGCTGCTGCTCGATGAACCGACCAACCACCTGGATCTCGACATGCGTCAGGCGCTGACCGAAGCGCTGATTGAGTTTGAAGGCGCGCTGGTGGTGGTCTCGCACGATCGCCACCTGATCCGCTCCACCACCGACGATCTTTATCTGGTCCACGGCGGCAAAGTGGAGCCGTTCGACGGCGATCTGGAAGATTACCAGCAGTGGCTGACGGACGTACAAAAGCAGGAGAACCAGCCGGAAGAGTCGGCAAAAGAGAACGCCAACAGCGCGCAGTCGCGTAAAGATCAGAAGCGTCGTGAAGCCGAGCTGCGCACCCAGACGCAGCCGCTGCGTAAAGAGATCGCCCGTCTGGAAAAAGAGATGGAAAAACTTAACGCGACGCTGGCGACCGTTGAAGAGAAGCTCGGCGACAGCGATTTGTACGATCAGAGCCGCAAGGCCGAGCTGACCGACTGCCTGCAAACGCAGGCCAGGACCAAATCCAGCCTTGAAGAGTGCGAAATGGCGTGGCTGGACGCGCAGGAGCAGCTGGAAGCGATGCTTCAGGCCGACTAAACCACCGGGAGGGTTATGGGTTTCGATATCACGAGCGAGATTACGTTTCGCAAGCTCAGCATCTTCATGACGTTTATGGAGAAGGGCAATATCGCCCGCACCGCCGAAGCGCTGGGCCTGAGCGGCGTGAGCGTTCACCGCGCGTTGCATACGCTGGAAGAGAACGTGCGCTGCCCGCTGTTTACCCATAAAGGGCGCAACCTGATTGCGCTCCCCTCCGCCTGGACGCTGCTGGAGTATTGCCAGGAGGTGATGCAGGTGATGGAGCGCGGGCTGGAAGAGTCGCGCAAAATCGCCGGGATCGGCCAGGGCCGTCTGCGCGTCGGCACGCTCTATTCCCTGACCCTGGAAACGGTGCCGCGCCTGATTATGGGGATGAAGCTGCGTCGTCCGGATCTGGAGATGGATCTGACGATGGGCTCAAACGACACCCTACTGCACATGCTGGACGAAGGCTCGCTGGATGCGATCCTGATTTCCATTTCCGAGAGCGATATCGACCGCAACAGCCTGGAAGTGCTGCCGCTGTTCCACGATGATATCTTCCTTGCCGCCCCCGCCTCTGCCACGCTGGATACTTCCGGCCCGGCGGATCTGCGCGATTATAAGCATCAGAAGTTTGTTGCGCTGGCGGAAGGGTTTGCCACCTACGCCGGGTTCCAGGAGGCGTTTCATATCGCCGGATTCGAGCCGGAGATCGTCACCCGCGTAAACGATATTTTCTCGATGCTGAGCCTGGTGCAGGCAGGCGTGGGGTATACGCTGATGCCGGGCAGGATGAAGAAGGTGTATGAGAATTCGGTGCAGCTGTTGAAGCTGGCGCAGCCGTATCAGATGCAGCAGCTTATCGCGATTGTGTTTGCCCGCAACCGCGAGCAGGATCCGAGCCTGCGGGCGTTAGCCGCCGAGGGGCGGATGTATGCGCGCAGTTTGCAGGAAGGTGCGTAATGCCGTGCCGGGTGGCGACGCGTTGCGTCTTACCCGGCCTACACGTTGGGCGTAGACCGTAGGCCGGGTAAGGCGAAGCCGCCACCCGGCAAAAAAACTCACCCACGAAGTCGACGTGCTAAATGCACCGCCACGTCCACGCCGCTGCGCTCCAGCGAAATAGTCTCCCCTTCCCACGCGGCCTGACGCGTCAGACAGGTCAGCACGCCGCCGGGCGGCATCTCTATCGCCAGCCGCGCTTCGCGCTCGTTGGCGGAAACCACCGCCTCCTGCCAGCGCACGGTGCGCGCCATGTTAAGCGCCAGATCGTCGGCAATTCTTTCCGGCTGCCAGAGCACGCGCCCGGTGCTGCCGCTGAGGTACGCCAAGCGCGGTCGCGAAAGCGTGACCGACTCAAACGCGGCCACCAGCTTTTGCGCAGGCTCTGCCAGCAGTTCGCAGTGCGACGGCACGCTGACCGCCAGCCGTTTCGCCTTGCTCGCCCCTTTCGCCAGCGCGCGTTTCGCCACTTCCGCCATGCCGTCATCGGATCCGGCAATCACGATCTGCGTTTCGGCATTCAGGTTCGCAATGTAGGTTCCGGTGCCGTCGATAAGCTGTTCCACCATCGGCAGGGTTAACCCCATAATCGCCGTCAGGCCGTAGCCGTGCGGATACGCCTGCTCCATCAGATCGCCGCGCAGGGCGACGAGGTTTAACGCGTCCGTAAAGTCCAGCGCGCCCGCGACAACCGCCGCCGGGTACGCACCGATGGACAGCCCGCTGACGATATCCGGCGACACGCCGCGGCGCTCGAGCTCGCGCGCCCAGGCCACGCCTGCAATCAGCAGCGACAGCTGCACCGCCCGGGTGTGGGTTAAGGCGGCGGCGGTATCCAGGCTATCGACCTCATCGCCCAGCACCTCGCGCGCCTGGGTCAGTTCGTTCCCCGGCAGATTTTGCAGCATACCTGCGTGCTGCGTCCCCTGCCCCGGAAAGGTAAACAGTATTTTCATCACTCCTCCCTGCGCCACGGATCCGCCACCAGACGTGGCCCGCGGCGGGTTTTCAGCAGCGTTTTGCCGTCGCGCAGCCACTCCGCCAGCGCAAAACCCCCTTCCGGCGTATCCACCTGGGTATCGGCACGGCACAGGGCGCGGCTCAGCTGAGACTGCCACGCAGCGAAGGCGTCGGGGGAAACGGGCTGTGGCGCGCGGATCAGCAGGTCGAGATCGCTGTCGGCGTGAATCACCGGGATCCCGGTCGCCAGCGCGTAGCCGGTGCTGCCGGTAATGCCCCACGTCCACGGCCAGGGCTGCTGAGAAAGCTGAAGCGCCACCTGCACCGGCGGCTGCGTCACAAACGGCGAGCGCAGCAGGTCGGCGGTGACGCTCAAATCTTCCGGTGAAACCACGCGCACAACATGTTCGGGCTTCACCCATCCGGCCGCCCGCTGGTCGCGGCGCAAACCGCGCACGCCAACGGGGATTCGGCCAGCGTTATCAACGTCACGCCTTACCACTACCGGCAGGCCACTTTGCCAGGCGGCATCGACCCAGGATTCGGTTATCCCTTCCAGCGCATCACGCGCGGTAAGCCAGATAAGGTCGTGGGGGCGTAACGTTGTGGTCATAATTACATTCCTGAAGTCAGCGAGATAAACAGCGGCAGCGACAGGATACACAGTACGGAGCTTAACAGCAGCACGGCTTCAGCATCCGGCGACTGCACGCCAAAGCGGTTACCGAACACCACGCCGAAGAACCCCGCAGAGAGCGCAATCATCAGGATAGCGGTGATCGCCACGGAGCCGTGCAGACCGAAGATTAAAACGATACCCCAGGCAATCGCAGGCTGAATCAGCAGTTTGGCAATGGTCGACGTGATAACCATGGTGTTGATTTGCAGCTTACGGGCAGAGAGGATCACCCCGGTCAGGAACAGCGCTGCCGCGGTCGCAGCCAGCCCCAGCGGTTTAATAGACGCCAGTACCAGCTCCGGCATTTTGATGCCGATAGCGGACAAAATCACACCCAGCAGCGGGCCCATCACGATCGGTTTCTTAATAGAACGCCACATCAGCACCGGCAGCATAGAGAGCGTAGAGCCGGAGTTGTTGCCGTCGGCGCGCGCTTTTTCGCGCTCCAGGATCAGCAGGCAGAACGGGGTCATCAGCACTGAACCACAGGCGATAGAGACCGCCACGGACAGTGAGGTAGACGGGCCTTCACCCAGCACGCTGCCCAGAATCGGCAGGCCGAGCGCCGCATAGTTTGGCAGGGCGACGGTGAGCGTCAGCACGGCCGCATCCTGCGGAGATTTTTTAAAGACTTTAGTGGCGAGGAAGTAGATGGCCGCATAGGTGATCCACATCGCCAGGGTCAGCACCAGGATCAGCGGCGACTGCGCCACGATACCGGTCCAGGGCGTTTGCACGGTGGCGCTAAACAGCGCAGCCGGAAGCGCAAAGTCCATTACGAAGATATTGAGCAGGGAGACATTTTTGTTATCAACCATCTTTGCTTTACCGGCCCAAAATCCTAGCAGCATGATGATGAAAATCGGAGCAAGAGCATGAACAATTACGTAAGTCATAAATTCACCTGTAGTAAAAAAGTTTAAGCACTGGCGCGATGTTTATAATTTTTCAGGATGCATCGCCCCTCGCGGACGCAGCGTGCGCGCCCGCGGGGTGTACATCTTCTGGCAGGTCTTATGTTTTCTTACCAGCTTGCTCGCATACGTTCGCGTACGAGGGCTGAGCTGCGGCGGTTGTCGGCACCCAGACGGTTTTTCAGGGTGGCATCCTGGCGCGCATCGCTGATGGCCCGTTGCAGAGTGGCAGTCACCTGCGCCAGGTCGGCGGTTGATGGGGCATCCGGGTTGCTGATGTTCAGCAGGTCGGAGAGCAGCCCCAGCGTGGCGTAGTTGCTGATGTCGTAGGCCATTGGCGGAATGGTCGCCGCCAGTTTCTCCAGCGCGTCAACGGTACGCAGGGTGATACGCGCGGCGGACTCTTTGCCCATCGCGTGGATCATCACGCCCTGGTCGTTGAAGGCGATCAGGCGGTTAGCCTGGTAGCCGTGCGCCAGAAACGCGCCGGACATCGCTTTACCAACGATAAGACCAATCACCGGATGGCCCGCCAGACGCGCGTTGGCATAGGCTGCCGCCGCACCGGCCAGCGCCTGGTGAATACCGAACGCCTCTTCACGACGACCGTAGGCCTGGCTTGGAACGTCAATCACCGCCACAATCGGGCGCTTCACGGCTTTGTCCGCATCGGCAGCCACGGTTTCGCTAACCACTTTTGCCAGCGTCCAGCCTTCCAGCAGACCCACTTCACCCTGCGCCGCGCGCGGGAAGTGGTTGTTGGCATCCGGCACCACGGCGACAAAACGCACCGCTTCACCGTTGAGCTCACCGTCTGCCGCCTGCACGGACGGGCATAACCCTTCCAGACGTTTGGCGTTCGGGGCGAGGGTTTCGAGCCAGAGTTCGCCACGGCTTATTGAATTACTCATCATTTCACCTCCCGGGCAAAAAGCGCTTTTATCTGTTCGGCATCGGCCTGTTTGCGGGTGTCGAAATTCGTCAGACGGTTCAGATAATCGTCGTAGTTATCGGTGCGATGTTTCGCCGGAACGCCTTTGGCAATCGCCTCGTTCATCGCCGCTTTCACCGCGTGAACGCCGTCACCCACCAGCGCATCCACCAGCCCGCTTTCATAGCGCACTTCGCCGCCGGTCATGCTCCAGATAAACGGACGGTCGCGGGAGTCGTACTCTTCAATCCCCGCTTCCTGCTCGATAACCTGCGGGCCGTTCAGACCCAGACGCGCTTCGCGGGTCACAATCAGATAGCTACAGAGCGCCGCCGCGATAGACATACCGCCGAAGCAGCCCACGGTGCCCGCCACAATCCCGACCACCGGGGTGTAACGACGCAGGTCAACAATCGCCGCATGGATATCGGCAATCGCCGCCAGCCCGAGGTTGGCCTCCTGCAAACGCACGCCGCCGGTTTCGAGGCACAGCACCGCCTGCGTCGGAATACCGTTGCGGTTATCTTCAGCCGCCAGCTCCAGCGCCGCCGCCATTTTGGCACCGGACACTTCGCCCATGCTGCCGCCCTGGAACGCGCCTTCGATGGCTACCACTACCGCAGGCTGACCGTTGATGGTGCCTTTCGCGACCACCATGCCGTCGTCGGCCTGAGGAACGATGCCCTGCGGCCCAAGCCACGGGGAGACAATCTCTTCAAACGGATCCAGCAGCTCGCGGTAGCTGCCGTCGTCCAGCAGCGCCTGCGCACGCTGGCGGGCTTTCAGTTCAATAAAGCTGCTGTCATCACGCATGATTCACCCCCTCAAAAACCTGTTCGATACGAATGCGCGCCACGCCCGGCGTTGCGCCGAAGTCGTGGATGGTCAGTGTGCCTGCGGGCAGGCTGCTGACGGTTTCCAGGCGGTTGAAGAGTGCCTCCCAGCGACCACGGCTGTTGTCTACGGAGGTGGTGATATCAATGGTTAAGGTCTCGCCCGGTTCGGCGGTGAATAACACCTCCATATCACCGGAGCCGACAACCCCTGCCAGCGCCCTGCCGCTTAACGCGCGGCTGGCTGGCACGGTCAAAGTAATTTTTTCCATAACATCCTCTTAATGCTTTGAATTAGGCATCTCGATACGGTCGAGAAACAGCGTGGCGGCGAGCAAATCAGCGGCACCGCCCGGCGAGGCGTTGAGCGCCAGCATCTGACGGTCTAACGCCGCCAGCGCAAGCTGGCCTGCCGGCGTGGCACACCCGCCGGCGCTCAGCACCGCACGCGCGCCGTCCTGCATGGCGTCTAACCCCTCCATCCCGGCGCGTGAGAGCACGCAGGTGTCGGTGAGCGAGGTCATGATGGCCATCAGCGCGTCGAGCCGGGCGTGGGTTTCGCTGCTGCCGTTGAGGCGGCTCAGACGAAGCTGGGGCAGCGCCCGCTGCATAACGTGCGGAAACGCCTGCTGCGCCTCTTCGCGCGCGCCCGGCACCCGATAACGGTGGGTGGCGCGAAGCCCTTTGCTGAACACTTTCGGTGCGGCGTCGTCCGGCAGCTTCGCCAGCCCTGCGGCGGTCTGCGCGACGGCCTGCGCGGTTGCGCTGCCGCCCTGCATCGCCACGGCGCTGACCAGCAGCCCGAGCGCCCAGATTGCGCCACGGTGGGTGTTGACCCCGCCGGTGGCGGCCATCATCTGCTGTTCGCCTTCACGGCCCAGTCGACCGACAGTCTGGCGCAGAGCGATATCCGCCGGACGCTGCCAGCTTTGCTGCGCCAGCGCCTGAAACGTAGGGGTGAGGCTGTGCGCGGAACGCTCCATCAACGCAAGCGTGAGATCCTGGTGCGCGCCGTTCCCCCGACTGTCCACCAGACCGGGTTTCGGGCTTAAACGTGCTTCGTCAATCAGACACTGCGTGGCGGTTCGCGCCAGCCATTCGGCACCGCCTTCAACCTGAATCTGGGGCAGAAGTTTCATTACCAGCTCCGGAATTTCGCAGGTGGGTTGTAAAGACCGCCGGACCATTCCACGAGATCCGACACGCTACCGGCCGCCAGCAGAGAGCGGGTGGCGTCGGTACGGCGAATGCCCATATCTTCCGGGTAGACCACTTTGCCGCTCTGGCGCAGTTCCGCCACGCGTTTGGCGTCAACGCCGAGGCCGATATCGGTGATACCCGCTACGGCGGCGACCATCGCCCGACGCTCTTCCAGATCTTTCGCACGGTAGAGGTAAGCAATCCCCTCTTCCGTCAGCACGTGGGTCACGTCGTCACCGTAAATCATCACCGGCGCCAGCGGCATTCCGGAGGCTTTGGCGACGTCAACCGCATCGAGTTTTTCCACGAAGGTTGGCTTCACGCCCGCCTGGAAGGTTTCGACCATCTGCACGACCAGTTTTTTACCGCGCTGCATTGGGTCAGGCTCGGTGATCATGTTCAGCCAGGCTGGCGTTGCATGACGGCGACCGTGCGGGTCGTGACCCATGTTTGGCGCACCGCCGAAGCCGGACAGACGACCGCGCGTTACGGTAGAGGAGTTGGCGTAGCCGTCTACCTGCAAGGTCGAACCGATAAACATATCTACCGCGTACTGGCCTGCCAGCTGGCAGAAGGCGCGGTTAGAGCGCATGGAGCCGTCAGCCCCGGTAAAGAAGATGTCAGGACGGGCGCGGATGTACTCTTCCATCCCCAGCTCGCCGCCGAAGCAGTGAACGCTTTCGACCCAGCCGCTTTCAATCGCCGGGATCAGCGTTGGATGCGGGTTGAGCGTCCAGTGTTTACAGATTTTGCCTTTGAGGCCGAGCTGTTCACCGTAGGTTGGCAGCAGCAGCTCAATCGCCGCCGTGTTAAAGCCAATCCCGTGGTTCAGGGACTGCACCTGATGCTCGGCGTAGATGCCTTTGATGGCCATCATCGCCATCAGGATGTGTTCCTGCTTGATCAGACGCGGGTCGCGGGTAAACAGCGGTTCGATAAAGAACGGCTTGTCGGCGACAACCACGTAGTCAATCCAGGAGCCAGGGATATCCACGCGCGGCAGATCGGTTTCGTCATCCACCAGCTCGTTGACCTGGGCGATAACAATTCCGTCGTGGAACGCGGCGGCTTCCACCAGCGCTGGCGTATCTTCGGTGCTGGCACCGGTATAAAGGTTACCTTTGCTGTCGGCTTTAAAGCCCGCAATCAGCGCCACGTTTGGCGAGAGATCGACGTACAGGCGGGAGTAAAGTTCGATGTAGGTGTGGATGGCGCCGATTTCGAGCTGTCCGTCTTCCAGCAGCTGCGAAATGCGCAGGCTTTGGGTACCGGAGAAGGAGAAGTCGAGTTTACGGGCGATGCCTTTTTCAAAGATATCGAGGTGCTCGCTGCGGCCCACGCTTGGCATGATCATATGCAGGTCGTGAACGATTTGCGGGTTCACTTCAGCAAGCGAACGGGAAAGAAAATCTGCCTGCTTCTGGTTGTTGCCTTCCAGAACGACTTTATCGCCCGGTGCAATCAGTTTTTCCAGCATGGCGACAAGGTCGCCGGTTGGCAGTACCTTGCCCTGCACCGGTACGGAAGCCAGGCGACGCGCTTTTTCGGTGCGTCGCGTGTTCCATTGCCGGGTCGGTGTTTGCCCAGATAACATTATTAACCTCCTGATTCAGCTAATCATTCTGATTTGCTTAACGTTGAGTAAAGTCTGCACGCTGGCGAGAAAGGCATCAATTAAGCGTAGTGCGTGATCGTTAGCCTGAGAGTAATAATCAACGTAAGAAAATGTGATCGGGATCAGTTCATGTTTCGGAAAAGCGGACTAAACGGGGTACAATCAGGAAGGTATCGTAAATAACAGACAATAATTAGCTTCGCCTTTATGACCCAAATCATCCCATCAGACTTCGACATTGCCGCCGAAGAGAGCGCAGCGTTCGTGCCCATGCGCGGCGTGGCTAACCGCCACCTGCAAACCATGCTGCCGCGCCTTATTCGCCGCAGGCTACAGTTCACCCCACACTGGCAGCGCCTGGATCTGCCGGACGGTGATTTTGTGGATCTCGCCTGGAGCGAAGATCCCGAGCAGGCCAAAGACAAACCGCGTCTGGTGGTGTTTCACGGTCTGGAAGGCAGTCTGCACAGCCCCTACGCGCACGGTCTGATCCAGGCGGCGAAAGCGCGCGGCTGGCTGGGCGTGGTGATGCATTTTCGCGGATGCAGCGGCGAGCCAAATCGCCAGAAGCGTATCTATCATTCCGGCGAAACCGAAGACGGTACCTGGTTCCTGCGCTGGCTGAACGAGAAGTTCGGCACCGTGCCGACGGCGGCGGTGGGCTACTCCCTCGGCGGTAATATGCTGGCCTGCCTGCTGGCGAAAGAGGGGGACACCATCCCGCTGGACGCTGCGGTGATTGTCTCCGCGCCGTTCATGCTGGAGCACTGTAGCAACCACATGGAAAAGGGCTTTTCACGCGTCTATCAGCGCTATCTGCTGAACCTGCTAAAAGCCAACGCCGCGCGCAAACTGAAGGCCTACCCGGATACCCTGCCGGTAAGCCTGCAACAGCTCAAAAAAGTGCGGCGCATCCGCGAGTTCGACGATCTGATCACCGCCAAAATTCACGGTTTTGCCGATGCGATCGACTACTATCGCCAGTGCAGCGCCATGCCGCTGCTCAGCAAAATCACCAAACCGACGCTTATCATCCATGCGAAAGATGACCCGTTTATGGATCATCACTCCATCCCCGCGCAGGCGTTTCTGCCCGCAAACGTGACGTATCAGCTGACCGAACACGGCGGCCACGTTGGCTTTGTGGGCGGCACCTTAAGACGCCCGCAGATGTGGCTGGAAACGCGCATTCCCGACTGGCTAACCGCTTTCCTGGACGGTGCAAAATGATTATTCCCTGGCAGGATCTGTCTCCCGAAACGCTCGATAATCTGATTGAAAGCTTTGTATTACGCGAAGGCACCGATTATGGTGAGCAAGAGCGTTCGCTCGAACAAAAGGTCAACGATGTGAAGCGCCAGCTTAAAAGCGGCGACGTGGTGCTGGTATGGTCTGAGCTGCACGAAACGGTCAATATCATGCCCCGCAATGCCTTTCACGGCTGACCCTTAAACCTTTTCCAGTCAGGGAGTTGCTATGTCTGCCAGACATCCGGTTATTGCCGTAACAGGCTCCAGCGGTGCGGGCACTACCACCACCAGCCTCGCCTTTCGCAAGATTTTCGCCCAGCTCAATTTACGGGCCGCAGAGGTCGAAGGCGACAGCTTTCACCGCTACACCCGCCCAGAAATGGATATGGCGATTCGCAAGGCGCGCGATCTCGGCAAGCACATCAGCTATTTCGGCCCTGACGCCAACGACTTTAGCCTGCTGGAGCAGACGTTTCGCGAGTACGGCTTAAGCGGCACCGGCCAGTCGCGCAAGTATCTGCACACCTACGATGAAGCGGTGCCCTGGAACCAGGTGCCGGGGACCTTTACTCCGTGGCAGCCGCTTCCGGAGCCGACCGACGTGCTGTTCTATGAAGGGCTGCACGGCGGCGTGGTGACCGCGCAACACGATGTGGCGCGCCATGTGGATCTGCTGGTGGGCGTGGTGCCGATTGTGAACCTGGAGTGGATCCAGAAGCTGACGCGCGATATGAGCGAGCGCGGGCACTCCCGCGAGGCGGTGATGGATTCGGTGGTGCGCTCCATGGAAGATTACATCAACTTCCTGACCCCGCAGTTCTCCCGCACCCACATCAACTTCCAGCGCGTCCCGACGGTGGACACCTCAAACCCGTTTGCCGCCAAAGGCATTCCGTCGCTGGACGAGAGCTTTGTGGTCATCCATTTCCGCAATCTCGACAACATCGATTACCCCTGGCTGCTGGCGATGCTGCAAGGCTCTTTCATTTCCCACATGAATACTTTAGTGGTTCCGGGCGGGAAAATGGGGCTGGCGATGGAGCTGATCATGACCCCGCTGGTGCAGCGGTTGATGGAAGGGAAGCAGATCGAGTAAGTTGTTTTGCCCGGTGGCGCTGCGCTTACCGGGCCTACGGTCGTGCAGTTGTAGGGCGGGTAAGCGAAGCGCCACCCGCCAAAAGATTAGGCTTCAACCACCTCAAACGAATGCGTAATTTTTACCGCTTTCTCCAGCATTAACGCCACAGAGCAGTATTTTTCCGCAGAAAGGTCAACCGCGCGCGATACCGCCGCGTCCTTGAGCGCTTTTCCGGTCACGATAAAATGCAGATTAATGTGGGTGAAATAGCGTGGAGCCTCTTCGCGACGCTCTGAAGTAAGCTTTACCTCGCAATCGTTGACGTCATGACGTCCTTTTTGCAAAATCGACACCACGTCAATCGCGCTACAACCGCCCGCCGCCATCAGCACCATCTCCATCGGGCTTGGGGCTTTATCACCGGAGTTACCGTCCATCAAAATCTGGTGTCCGGAAGCGGATTCGCCCAGGAACGTTAAACCTTCAACCCATTTCACACGCGCTTGCATATTCATTAACTCCAACGTTGCATTTTTGGTGACAGATTACGCGTGCGTTACATTTCTCGCAACGGAAGGCGACATGCATCATGCTGAAGCGAGACACCAGGAGACACGCGGCAAAAGCTATGCTAAAACACTCGGGATGCTACAGTAATACATTGACGTTACACATGTATGCAGAGGACATCAAAATTTACTGGCTGCGATAATGTTACGACAGCCGACTTCCCAGGGTATGGGTAAGAATTCGATTGCAACCCCAGAGTCTGGATGCATCTTATGACTCTGGTGACAGCTTATAACAGAGGATAACAGCGCATGGTGCTTGGCAAACCGCAAACAGACCCGACACTTGAATGGTTCTTGTCTCATTGCCATATTCATAAGTATCCATCAAAGAGCACGCTGATTCACCAGGGTGAAAAAGCGGAAACGTTGTATTACATCGTTAAAGGCTCGGTGGCAGTGCTGATCAAAGATGAGGAAGGCAAAGAAATGATCCTTTCTTATCTGAACCAGGGCGATTTCATCGGTGAACTGGGCCTGTTTGAAGAAGGCCAGGAACGTAGCGCCTGGGTTCGTGCGAAAACCGCGTGTGAAGTGGCTGAAATCTCCTACAAGAAATTCCGTCAGCTGATTCAGGTTAACCCTGACATCCTGATGCGTCTCTCTTCCCAGATGGCGCGCCGTCTGCAAGTGACCTCCGAGAAAGTGGGTAACCTCGCCTTCCTGGACGTGACCGGCCGCATCGCACAGACGCTGCTGAACCTGGCGAAACAGCCGGACGCCATGACCCACCCTGACGGTATGCAAATTAAAATCACGCGTCAGGAAATTGGTCAGATCGTCGGTTGTTCTCGTGAAACGGTTGGCCGTATCCTGAAAATGCTCGAAGACCAGAACCTGATTTCCGCCCACGGTAAAACTATCGTGGTTTACGGGACCCGTTAATTCCGGTCAAACGGCGTGGCATCGCGAGGTGCCACGCCGTTTTTGTCTCTATTCCCCATGTGGCGCAGGCTGATCTATCACCCGGAAGTTAACTATGCACTGCGACAAACGCTGGTGTTATGTCTTCCCGTGGCCGTGGGGCTGATGCTCGGCCATCTGCAACAAGGTCTGCTGTTCTCCCTCGTTCCCGCCTGCTGCAACATTGCCGGTCTGGACACGCCGCACAAACGCTTTTTCAAACGCCTGATTATTGGCGGCTGCCTGTTTGCAGGCTGTAGCCTCGCCGTGCAGCTGCTGCTGGCCCGCGATATTCCGCTCCCGCTGATCTTAACCGTGCTGGCGATGACGCTCGGCGTGACGGCAGAAATTAGCTCGCTGCACGCCCGGCTGCTGCCCGCCTCGCTGATTGCCGCCATCTTCACCCTGAGCCTCGCTGGGAACATGCCGGTATGGGAGCCGCTGCTGATCTACGCGCTCGGCACGCTGTGGTACGGGCTGTTTAACTGGTTCTGGTTCTGGCTGTGGCGCGAACAGCCGCTGCGCGAATCCCTGAGCCTGCTGTACGTTCAGCTTGCGGACTACTGCGAGGCAAAATACACCCTGCTCACCCAGCATGCCGATCCGGAGAAGTCGCTGCCGCCGCTGCTCACCCGCCAGCAGAAGGTGGTGGATCTGATCAGCCAGTGCTATCAGCAGCTGCATATGCTCGCCGCCAATAAAAACCAGGACTACAAGCGCCTGCTGCGCATTTTCCAGGTGGGGCTCGATCTCCAGGAGCATATCTCCGTCAGCCTTCACCATCCGCAGGAGGTGCAAAAGCTGGTGGAGCGCAGCCACGCCGAAGCGGTGATCCGCTGGAACGCCCAGACCGTGTCCGCGCGCCTGCGCACGCTGGCGGACGACATTCTTTATCACCGCTACCCCACGCGTTTTAACATGGACAAGCAGCTTGGCGCGCTGGAGAAAATTGCCCGTCAGCACGCGGATAACCCGGTCGGGCAGTTCGCCGCGTGGCACTTCAGCCGCATTGCGCGCGTGCTGCGCACCCAGCGTCCGCTCTATCCGCGCGATCTGATGGCCGACAAGCAAAAGCGTCTGCCGCTGCTGCCCGCGCTGAAAAGCTATCTGTCCCTTAAGTCCGCCGCCCTGCGCAACGCCGCGCGGATAAGCGTGATGCTCAGCATCGCCAGCCTGATGGGGATGGCGCTGCATCTGCCGAAGCCCTACTGGATCTTAATGACCGTGCTGTTCGTGACCCAAAACGGCTACGGCGCCACGCGGGTGCGCATTCTGCACCGGGCGGGCGGCACCATGGCCGGGCTGATCATTGCCGGTATAACGCTGCACTTCCACGTTCCGGACGGGTACACGCTGATGGGAATGCTGGCGGTAACGGTGGTGAGCTACCTGATTATCCGCAAGAACTACGGCTGGGCGATGGTGGGCTTTACGGTGACGGCGGTGTACACCCTGCAACTGCTGACCCTCAACGGCGAGCAGTTTATTGTCGCCCGGCTGGTGGATACGCTGATTGGCTGCCTGATTGCCTTTGGCGGCATGGTCTGGCTGTGGCCGCAGTGGCAGAGCGGGCTGCTGCGCCAGAACGCCCACGACGCGCTGGAGGCAGATCAGCAGGCGATTCGTCTGATCCTGAGCGACGATCCGCAGCCCTCCCCGCTGGCGTATCAGCGCATGAAGGTGAACCAGGCGCACAACGCCCTGTTTAACTCGCTCAACCAGGCGATGCAGGAGCCGGGCTTTAACTCGCACTATCTGGCAGACATGAGGCTGTGGGTGACGCACAGCCAGTTTATCGTCGAGCACATTAACGCCATGACCACGCTGGCGCGCGAGCACACGATGCTGACGCCGGATCTGGCGCAGCGCTATTTACAGTCCTGCGAGATTGCGTTGCAGCGGTGTCAGCAGCGTCTGGAGTACGACGCGCCGGGGGAAACGGGGGATTCGAACATTCTGGAAGCGCCGGAAACGCTGACCCACGGGCCGATGAGCACGCTGGAGCAGCATTTGCAGCGCATTCTCGGGCATCTGAGCACCATGCACACCATTTCGTCGGTGGCATGGCGTCAGCGCCCGCATCACGGCGTGTGGTTAACGCGGATTTTAAAGCGAACGCCGTACTAATTTACCCGCCAACAACCCTGGCGACCGCCGCCGCAAACCGGGTTAATCCCTCTTCAATATCCTTCTCGTCCACCACCAGCGACGGCGCAAAACGCATCACGTCCGGCCCGGCGTTGAGCACCATCACCCCTTCGTGGGCGGCGGCGTGGAGGAAGTCGCGCGCGCGGCCTTTGTACTGCGGCTTCAGCTCGGCGCCAATCAGCAGCCCCATCCCGCGGATCTCGCTGAACACGTCGAACTGCGCGTCAATCTGTTGCAGGTGCTTCACAAACAGCTCGCGCTTCGCATTCACGCCGTTCAGCACCTCCGGCGTGTTGATGATATCGAACGCGGCCCCGGCCACGGCGCTGGCTAAAGGATTGCCGCCGTAGGTCGAACCGTGAGAACCGACGTGGAACGCGGAGGCGATCTCCTGGGTGGTCAGCACCGCGCTGACCGGGAAGCCGCCGCCGAGGGCTTTAGCGCTGGTCAGAATATCCGGCGTCACGCCGTAGTGCATATAGGCGAACAGGTCGCCGGTGCGCCCCATCCCGCTCTGCACTTCGTCAAACACCAGCAGCGCCTGATGCTCGTCGCACAGCTCGCGCAGCCCTTTGAGGAATTCCGGCGTCGCCGCCGTCACGCCGCCCTCGCCCTGAATCGGCTCGACCACCACCGCGCAGGTGTGGTCGTCCATCACCGCTTTCACCGCGTGAAGATCGTTAAACGGCACGTGGACGATATCCGCCGGTTTAGGGCCGAAGCCGTCGGAATATTTCGGCTGGCCGCCCACGGACACGGTGAAGAACGAGCGTCCGTGGAAGGCGTTATGGAAGGCGATGATTTTGGTTTTGTACGGGCTGTGGCGGGTGTTGGCGTAAAGGCGCGCCAGCTTGAAGGCGGTTTCGTTGGCTTCGGTGCCGGAGTTCATAAACAGCACGCGCTCGGCGAAGGTGGCGTCGATAAGCTTACGACCCAGGCGCAGCGCCGGCTCGTTGGTGAAAACGTTGCTGGTGTGCCACAGGGTTTCGCCCTGGGTTTTCAGCGCCTCCACCAGCGCAGGATGGCAATGGCCCAGCGCCGTCACCGCAATACCGCCCGCGAAATCAACGTACTCTTTGCCCTGCTGATCCCACACGCGGCTGCCCTTCCCTTTAACCGGGATAAACTCAGCCGGTGCATAAATCGGCAGGATCACTTCATCGAAAGTCGCGCGGGTAATTGCTGATTGTTCAGTTGCCATCTCATGCCCATCCATTTCATGTCACATTGATTGTGAAAATATAATCACAAAATATGCATAAAAAATCACGTCAAGGCAATAGATATTCAGCGATTGAGGAAATTCGCCAGCAGCGCGTGCCCCTGTTCGCTGAGGATGCTTTCCGGGTGGAACTGCACCCCTTCAAGATCCCATTCGCGATGGCGAATGCCCATGATCTCCCGCGTGTCGCTCCAGGCGGTGACCTCAAAACAGTCGGGCAGGGTCGGCGGGTCGATCACCAGCGAGTGGTAGCGCGTGACGGTCAGCGGATTATTCAGCCCGCTGAAGACGCCCGTGCCGCTATGGGTCACGGAGGAGGTTTTGCCGTGCATCACCCGGGCGGCGCGCACGATGGTCGCCCCGAACGCCTGAGCAATTGCCTGGTGTCCCAGGCAGACGCCGAGGATCGGCAGCGTTCCGGCGTAGTGGCGGATAACGTCCAGCGAAATGCCGGACTCGGACGGCGTACACGGCCCCGGCGAAATCACGATTTTTTGCGGAGCCAGCGCCGCGATCTCGTCGAGGGTGATGTCATCGTTACGGCGGACAACCACCTCCGCACCCAGCTCGCAAAAATACTGGTACAGGTTCCAGGTGAAGGAATCGTAGTTATCAATCAGCAGGATCATGGCGGCTCCAGGACAAAAAGGCCGCCCTATTCTACTCAGTTTCGCGCGCTTCGCTTACCACTTTGCTAAAGATGTCCGTCAGGGCGGTGAGATCCCCCGTCGCCCCGCTGCGGTTGGCCTCGGCCCAGGCGGCTGGGTCGATATCGTTCCAGCGCAGCAGGTAGTCGGCGTGGATCGCCAGCTGCTCGAAGAACACGCGCTGGGCGATGCCGTTACCGCTTATGAAGGGATGCAGCATATTGATTTCGCAGTAGTAATGGCTAATTCGCTCGATAAATTCCGCTTTTTCAAGACCTGCCAGATACCGCTCGCTCTCCAGCTCCGCAATGATTTCATTGCCCACTTTTTCGATGTACTCGAAGTGGCAGAACGGAATGTCGCCTTTAGAAATATCGTCCGTGCGAAACTCACCCGCCTCTTTCATCTGATTGCGATAAAGATGGCGGTGAAGCTTGCTCAGATGCGGCAAACCGGGCGCCGATGGCCCAAGCTCCAGCGTGTCGATCTCGGGGTCAGAAGGACCTCGCCCTTTTTCAAGAAGACAGCTGGCCTCGAAATTCGCCTCTCGCTGCTGCTCCCAAAGACGCGTTTTTTGCCTGTCGGTCAGTTTTTTCACGTAATGCCTCCCTGAAATATCCGTTTGCCACAAGTATAAGCGGCAAAACGCGCTTTCGCAGGGAGGGTGCAACAGCGCGGGCAGAAGATACCCGCGCGGGGGGGAGTTACGGCAGGACTTTCGCGGAGAGGATCACAACCGGTTTTGACGGCACGTTCTGGTACGGGCCGACGTCGTGGGTTGGGACCTGAGAAATCTTGTCCGCCACGTCCATGCCTTTCACAATTTTACCGAACACCGCATAGCCGAAGTCGCGCTGGCCGTGGTCGAGGAAGGCGTTGTCCGCTACGTTCAGGAAGAACTGGCTGGTCGCGCTGTCTTTATCCGCGGTGCGCGCCATTGAGATGGTGCCACGGGTGTTCAGCAGGCCGTTGTCCGCTTCGTTTTTGATTGGCGGGTTAGGCTGTTTCTGCTGCATCTGCTCCGTGAAGCCGCCGCCCTGCACCATGAACCCTGGGATCACGCGGTGGAAGGTGGTGTTGTTATAGAAGCCGCTGTTCACGTAGTCGAGGAAGTTTTTCACAGAAACGGGAGCTTTCTGGCTATTCAGTTCCAGCTCAATATTCCCGGCGGAGGTGGTCAGCAGAACGTGAGGATCGCCTTTTGCTGCCAGCGCAGCAGGAGTGACGGCAGAAAGAGCAAACACAGCTGCGACAGCCGCCAGCGTTGATTTGAGCATGAGAATTCCTTAACAAAGCGCAGTAAAGAAGAGCGAGTGGCTTGATTCTAAAGAGCAGTATGGACCGAGGCCAGCCTTTTACCTAATTTTACGAAATTGAAACAGTTGTAACGACGCAAACGATTGGTTTTAGCCCCGCTTTATGTGATTTAGATCACACTAAACTCTGCAAATTAACGCGAAAGTTTCCGAAAACGTTTAAATAGATCACGTACAAGTCTAAAATCTGCCCGCTCGAACGCAGTCAATGCGTTTTACTTTACTTTGAACAGGCCAGACATGACTAACAGCAACCGCATTAAGCTCACATGGATCAGCTTTTTCTCCTACGCCCTGACCGGCGCGTTGGTGATCGTCACCGGGATGGTGATGGGAAATATCGCAGACTACTTCCAGTTGCCCGTTTCCAGCATGAGTAACACCTTTACCTTCCTCAACGCCGGTATTCTGATCTCCATTTTCCTTAACGCCTGGCTGATGGAAATCGTCCCGCTGAAAACCCAGCTGCGCTTTGGCTTTGTGCTGATGGTCGCCGCCGTGGCGGGCCTGATGCTGAGCCACAGCATCGCCCTGTTCTCTGCCGCCATGTTCGTGCTCGGTCTGGTCAGCGGGATCACCATGTCGATCGGTACGTTCCTGATCACCCACATGTATGAAGGCCGCCAGCGCGGCGCGCGTCTGCTGTTCACCGACTCCTTCTTCAGCATGGCCGGGATGATCTTCCCGATGGTCGCCGCCGCGCTGCTGGCGCGCAGCATCGAGTGGTACTGGGTTTATGCCTGCATCGGTCTGGTGTACGTGGCAATCTTCATTCTGACCTTCGGCTGTGAGTTCCCGGTGCTGGGCAAAAAGGCGCAGACCGTTGCGGAGCCTGTGGCGAAGGAAAAATGGGGGATCGGCGTACTGTTCCTCTCTATTGCGGCGCTGTGCTACATCCTCGGTCAGCTGGGCTTTATCTCCTGGGTGCCGGAATACGCGAAAGGTCTGGGTATGAGCCTGAACGACGCGGGCCAGCTGGTGAGCGATTTCTGGATGTCGTACATGTTCGGCATGTGGGCGTTTAGCTTTATTCTGCGCTTCTTCGACCTTCAGCGCATTCTGACCGTGCTGGCGGGTCTGGCGACGGTATTGATGTACCTGTTTATCAACGGTTCGCCGGAGCATATGCCGTGGTTCATTCTGACCCTGGGCTTCTTCTCCAGCGCGATCTACACCTCAATCATCACCCTGGGTTCGCTGCAAACCAAAGTGGCGTCACCGAAGCTGGTGAACTTCGTTCTGACCTGCGGCACCATCGGCACCATGCTGACCTTCGTGGTGACCGGCCCGATCGTGGCGCACAGCGGCCCGCTGGCGGCGCTGCACACCGCTAACGGCCTGTACGCCGTGGTGTTCATCATGTGCTTCGTTCTGGGCTTCGTGACCCGCCACCGCCAGCACAACGTGGCGGCGGCCTCTCACTAATCCCCACGCCCCTTTGCGCTACGCAGAGGGGCTGTTTCTGGCAAAGCTAATCTCTTCTCCTCCGCTGTCCATCTGGATCCACGTCTGCGCCAGCTGCGTGGTCGCAATAATCCGCCCCTGACGAATCGACCAGCGCACCGGCACCTGGCAGCGCACCGCTTCAAATCCGCTCTCCGCAGGCAGAATAATCAGGTTCGCCGGGTTGCCCTGCTCAATGCCGTAATCGCTCAGGCCAAAGGTGCGGGCGCTGTTGTGGGTGATCAGGTTTAGCCCGCTGTCGATTTGCGGATAGCCCATCATCTGGCAGACGTGCAGCCCCATATGCAGCACCTGAAGCATGTTTCCGGTGCCGAGCGGATACCACGGGTCGAAGACGTCATCGTGCCCGAAGCAGACGTTAATGCCCGCCTCCTGCAACTCCTTGACGCGCGTAATGCCCCTGCGCTTAGGATAGTCGTCAAAGCGCCCCTGAAGGTGGATATTCACCAGCGGGTTGGCGACAAAGTTAATGCCGGACATCTTCAGCAGGCGGAACAGGCGCGAGGTGTAGGCGCCGTTGTAAGAGTGCATCGCGGTGGTGTGGCTGGCGGTCACGCGCGGGCCGATCCCCGCCTCATAGGCCAGCGTCGCGACCGTTTCGACAAAGCGCGACTGCTCGTCGTCAATCTCATCGCAGTGGATATCCAGCGGACGGTCGTACTTCTTCGCCAGCTCAAAGGCGATGTGCAGCGACTGCACGCCGTATTCGCGGGTGAATTCGAAATGCGGGATCGCACCGACCACGTCCGCGCCCAGCTTTAGCGCCTCTTCCAGCAGGGCCGCGCCGTTCGGATAAGAGAGAATCCCCTCCTGCGGGAAGGCGACGATTTGCAGCGTCACCCAGGGCGCGACCTCCTGTTTGACTTCAAGCATCGCTTTTAGCGCGGTGAGCGTCGGGTCGGAAACGTCCACGTGCGTGCGCACAAACTGAATGCCGTTGGCGATCTGCCACTTCAGCGTCTTCCAGGCGCGTGCTTTCACATCTTCATGGCTGAGCAGCGCCTTGCGCTCCGCCCAGCGTTCAATACCCTCGAACAGCGTACCGGACTGGTTCCAGCTCGGCTCCCCGGCGGTCTGGGTGGTATCAAGATGAATATGCGGCTCGATGAACGGCGGGCTCGCCAGGCCGCCGCGGCCGTTTAAGACTTCATAGCTTTCAGCGTGGCCGTCATTCATCGGCGTGATGTCGCCAAAGCGGCCATTTTCAATGGCGATTTGCCATAGCCCTTCGCGACCCGGTAAGCGGACATTCTGAACGAGCCAAAGTGGTGCTGTAGACATATCTTCCCCCGAAAAACGCGGCTGCACTTTAGGAGTACGCGTTTTTAAAAAATAGCCATCTAATTTGTACACAAAATCGACGGCGACGAAAAGCGAGTGATTTCCAGAACTTATAAAAATCCTGACAAATCAGTCATATACCACCTAAGGAGTAGGCGAAGGCGTATTTGATTTGCATCAATAACCCCCCGTGCTGAATCGTTAAGGTAGGCAGTAATAGAAAAGAAATCGAGGCAAAAATGAGCAAAATCAGACTCGCCATTATCGGTAACGGCATGGTCGGCCACCGCTTTATTGAGGACCTTCTCGATAAAGCCGACGCTGCCCGGTTCGATATTACCGTGTTCTGTGAAGAACCCCGCAAGGCGTACGACCGTGTCCACCTCTCCTCCTACTTCTCCCACCACACCGCCGAAGAGCTTTCTCTGGTGCGCGAAGGGTTCTACGAGAAGCACGGCGTCAACGTGCTGGTGGGCGAACGCGCCATCACCATCAACCGTCAGGAAAAAGTGATCCACTCCAGCGCCGGACGCACGGTTTTTTACGACAAGCTGATTATGGCGACGGGCTCTTATCCGTGGATCCCGCCGATCAAGGGCTCTGAAACTCAGGATTGCTTCGTTTATCGTACCATCGAAGATCTCAAAGCGATCGAAAACTGCGCGCGTCGCAGCAAGCGCGGCGCGGTGGTTGGCGGCGGCCTGCTGGGCCTCGAAGCCGCGGGCGCGCTGAAAAACCTCGGCGTGGAAACCCACGTTATCGAATTTGCCCCGATGCTGATGGCAGAGCAGCTTGACCACATGGGTGGCGACCAGCTGCGCCGTAAAATCGAAAGCATGGGCGTGAAGGTTCACACAAGCAAAAACACCAAAGAGATCGTCCAGGAAGGCACCGAAGCGCGCAAAACCATGCGTTTTGCCGACGGCAGCGAGCTGGAGGTCGACTTTATCGTCTTCTCCACCGGTATTCGCCCGCGCGACAAGCTGGCCAACCAGTGCGGTCTGGCCGTGGCCCAGCGCGGCGGCATCATGATTAACGACGCCTGCCAGACCTCCGACCCGGATATCTACGCTATCGGCGAATGCGCCAGCTGGAACAACCGCGTTTACGGTCTGGTCGCTCCTGGCTACAAAATGGCGCAGGTTGCCGTTGACCATATCCTCGGCAGCGAAAACGTCTTCACCGGCGCGGACATGAGCGCCAAGCTGAAGCTGCTGGGCGTGGACGTAGGCGGTATCGGTGATGCGCACGGCCGCACCCCGAACGCCCGCAGCTACGTCTATCTCGACGAGAGCAAAGAGGTCTATAAACGCCTGATCGTCAGCCAGGACAACAAAACCCTGCTCGGCGCGGTGCTGGTCGGCGATACCAGCGACTACGGTAACCTGCTCCAGCTGGTGCTGAACGCCATCGAACTGCCGGAAAACCCGGACGCGCTGATCCTCCCGGCGCACGCCTCCAGCGGCAAGCCGTCCATCGGCGTGGATAAACTGCCGGACAGCGCCCAGATTTGCTCCTGCTTCGACGTCACCAAAGGCATGCTGATCTCCGCCATCAACAAAGGCTGCCACACCGTGGCGGCGCTGAAGGCGGAAACCAAAGCCGGGACCGGCTGCGGCGGCTGTATCCCGCTGGTCACGCAGGTGCTGAACGCCGAGCTGGCGAAACAGGGCATCGAAGTGAACAACAACCTGTGCGAGCACTTCTCCTACTCTCGCCAGGAGCTGTACCACCTGATCCGCGTGGAAGGGATCAAATCCTTCGACGAGCTGCTGGAAAAACACGGCCAGGGCTACGGCTGTGAAGTGTGTAAACCGACCGTCGGCTCGCTGCTGGCCTCCTGCTGGAACGAGTACGTGCTCAAGCCGGAACACACGCCGTTGCAGGACACCAACGACAACTTCCTGGCGAACATCCAGAAAGACGGCACCTACTCCGTCATTCCACGCTCCGCCGGCGGCGAAATCACCCCGGAAGGGCTGGTTGCCGTGGGCCGTATCGCCCGTGAATTTAATCTGTACACCAAAATTACCGGCTCCCAGCGCATCGGCCTGTTCGGCGCGCAGAAAGACGACCTGCCGGAAATCTGGCGTCAGCTGATTGAGGCGGGCTTCGAAACCGGCCACGCGTATGCCAAAGCGCTGCGTATGGCGAAAACCTGCGTGGGCAGCACCTGGTGCCGCTACGGCGTGGGCGACAGCGTGGGCTTCGGCGTGGAGCTGGAAAACCGCTACAAAGGCATTCGTACCCCGCACAAAATGAAGTTTGGCGTGTCCGGCTGTACCCGCGAATGTGCGGAAGCGCAGGGGAAAGACGTGGGCATCATCGCCACCGAAAAAGGCTGGAACCTGTACGTGTGCGGTAACGGCGGGATGAAACCACGCCACGCCGACCTGCTGGCCGCCGACCTCGATCGCGATACCCTGATTCAGTATCTCGACCGCTTCATGATGTTCTACATCCGTACCGCCGACAAGCTGACCCGTACCGCCTCGTGGCTGGACAACCTTGAAGGCGGTATCGACTACCTGAAGTCGGTCATCATCGACGACAAGCTGGGCCTGAACGCCCATCTGGAAGAAGAGATGGCCCGCCTGCGCGACGCGGTGATTTGTGAGTGGACCGAAACCGTGAACACCCCGGCGGCGCAAACCCGCTTCAGACACTTTATCAACAGCGACCAGCGCGACCCGAACGTGCAGGTTGTGCCTGAGCGCGAGCAGCATCGTCCGGCAACGCCTTATGAACGTATTCCGGTGACTCTGGTGGAGGAAAACGCATGAGCCAGTGGGTGAATATCTGCAACATTAACGACATCCTGCCCGCCACCGGCGTCTGTGCGCTGCTGGGCAACGAGCAGGTCGCGATTTTCCGTCCTCGCCACGACGAACAGGTTTTTGCCATCAGCAATATTGACCCGTTCTTTGAGGCCAGCGTGCTGTCGCGTGGGCTGATTGCGGAACATCAGGGGGAGCTGTGGGTGGCCAGCCCGTTGAAAAAGCAGCGTTTTAGCTTAACCGACGGGCGCTGCCTGGAAGACGCCAGCGTATCCGTGAAGCACTACGACGTCCGCGTGAAGGACGGCCAGGTGCAGCTGAGAGGCTAACCCCCGCCTTATCAATATGAAAGGCTTATGACCCCTTATGGGTAACGGCAGGAAAAACCGTATGTTCTGTACATTTCCTGCTGTTATCCTGACGTCAATTCTTCTCCCCCCGCATGAATGCTGTGAGGTAAAGCCGTGGATCACCTGCCGATTTTCTGTCAATTACGCCATCGCGACTGCCTGCTCGTAGGCGGCGGCGACGTGGCTGAACGTAAAGCGCGTCTGCTGTTAGAGGCTGGCGCGCGGCTCACGGTAAACGCCCTCGCCTTCGCCCCGCAGTTTGAGGTCTGGGCGCAGGAAGGCATGTTGACCCTGGCGAAGGGCGAATTTAACGAAGCGCTGCTGGATACCTGCTGGCTGACCATCGCCGCCACCGACGATGACGCCGTGAACCAGCGCGTCAGCGACGCCTGCGAAGCGCGCCGCATCTTCTGTAACGTAGTGGATGCGCCGAAAGAGGCCAGCTTTATCATGCCGTCGATAATCGACCGCTCGCCACTGATGGTGGCGGTGTCCTCCGGCGGCCGCTCCCCGGTGCTGGCGCGCCTGCTGCGTGAAAAGCTGGAGGCCATCCTGCCCCAGCACCTCGGCCAGGTGGCAAGCTACGCCGGGCAGCTGCGCGCGCGGGTGAAGCAAACCTTCGCCACCGTGGGTGAACGTCGTCGCTTCTGGGAAAAATTTTTCGTGAACGACAGGCTGGCGCAGTCGCTGGCGAATCAGGATCGCCGCGCCGTCGAAGAAACCACCGAACAGCTGCTGGCTGAACCGCTGGAGCATCGCGGTGAGGTGGTGCTGGTGGGTGCCGGGCCGGGCGACGCGGGGTTACTGACGCTCAAAGGGCTTCAGCAGATCCAGCAGGCGGATATCGTGGTGTATGACCGTCTGGTGTCCGATGACATCATGAACCTGGTGCGCCGCGACGCGGATCGCGTCTTCGTGGGCAAACGCGCGGGCTATCACTGCGTGCCGCAGGAGGAGATCAACCAGATCCTGTTGCGTGAAGCGCAAAAAGGGAAACGCGTGGTGCGCCTTAAGGGCGGCGATCCCTTTATCTTTGGTCGCGGCGGCGAGGAGCTGGAAACCCTGTGCAACGCGGGCATTCCGTTCTCCGTGGTGCCGGGCATTACCGCCGCGTCCGGCTGTTCAGCCTACGCCGGTATTCCTCTTACTCATCGCGATTACGCCCAGAGCGTGCGTCTGGTCACAGGCCATCTGAAAACCGGTCGCGAACTGGACTGGCACAATCTGGCCGCGGAAAAGCAGACCCTGGTGTTTTATATGGGGCTGAATCAGGCGGCGACCATTCAGGCCAAACTGCTGGAGCACGGCATGGAAGAAACCATGCCGGTGGCGCTGGTGGAAAACGGCACCGCCGTGACGCAGCGCGTGGTGGACGGCGTGCTGACGGAGCTTGGCGAGCTGGCGCAGCAGGTCGAAAGCCCGGCGCTGATTATCGTCGGCCGCGTGGTTGAGCTGCGTGAAAAGCTGAACTGGTTCTCCCATCACTGACGCACACTATTCCTTCCCGGAGTAGTCCTTAACCGGACTACTCCCCTGCACCACACGCCGATAACATACCGCTCGCAAAAATGGAGCTTTTCCATTTATTCCCTCGTGTTTCACCGTAAATGTCGAATTTCATTACAAGGAATGAGTATGTTCAAACTGGCAAAAGCCGCCGTTCTGGTCGGCGTATTAACCACCCTGACTGCCTGCACCGGTCGCGTAGAAAACACCAAAAACAACTGTAGCTACGACTACCTGCTGCACCCGGCGATCTCTATTTCCAAGATCATCGGTGGCTGCGGCCCGGCGGCTCAGCAGTAATCGATTTTCAGGCGTAAAAAAACCGGGGATTTCCCGGTTTTTTTGTTTGTGCGGCTTTTTGTCGGGTGGCGGCTCCGCCTTACCCGACCTACACGATCCCGTAGGCCGGGTAAGCGTTAGCGCCACCCGGCAAAGCAGGGTTAAGGTTTACCCACAAACCCAATCGCTTCGTACACCGCTTTCAGCGTTTCAGACGCGCGTGCGCTGGCTTTATCCGCGCCGTCTTTCATCACTTTTTGCAGGAAGGCTTCGTCGTTACGGAAGCGGTTATAACGCTCCTGCAAGTCGGTCAGCATGCCGGAAACGGCTTCCGCCACTTCCCCTTTCAGGTGACCATACATCTTGCCTTCGAAGTGCTGCTCCAGCTCAGGAATGGTATGGCCCGTTACGCCAGAGAGAATGTCCAGCAGGTTAGACACCCCCGCTTTGTTCTGCACGTCGTAGCGCACCACAGGCGGCTCGTCGGAGTCCGTCACCGCGCGCTTGAGCTTTTTCACCACCGATTTTGGATCTTCCAGCAGGCCGATCACGTTGTTGCGGTTATCGTCTGACTTGGACATCTTCTTGGTAGGCTCCAGCAGCGACATGACGCGCGCGCCGGATTTCGGAATAAACGGCTCAGGCACTTTGAACACGTCGCCGTAAATGGCGTTAAAGCGCTGGGCGATGTCGCGGCTCAGCTCCAGGTGCTGTTTCTGGTCTTCACCCACGGGAACCTGGTTGGTCTGATACAGCAGGATGTCCGCCGCCATCAGCACCGGATAGTCAAACAGACCGGCGTTGATGTTTTCAGAGTAGCGCGCGGATTTATCCTTGAACTGGGTCATACGGCTCAGCTCGCCGAAATAGGTGTAGCAGTTCAGCGCCCAGCCAAGCTGTGCGTGTTCCGGAACGTGGGACTGCACGAAGATGGTGCTCTTTTCCGGGTCGATGCCGCAGGCCAGATAGAGCGCCAGCGTGTCCAGCGTGGCCTTGCGCAGCTTCTCAGGATCCTGACGTGCGGTGATGGCATGGAGATCCACGATGCAGTAGATGCAATGGTAGTCATCCTGCATGTTGACCCACTGACGCAGCGCACCCATGTAGTTACCAATGGTCAGTTCACCTGAAGGCTGTGCGCCACTAAAAACGATGGGCTTAGTCATTTTTCAATTCCTGATTTTCACTGTGCGAAAGCCCGAGGACGGGCAAAATATCGTTGAAGCGATCGAACACGACGTCCGGCTCACTGACCGTAATGGCTTCACCGTAGTTGTAGCCATAGGTTAATCCCACGCTAGGACAGCCTGCCGCTTTGGCGGCCAGAATATCATTGCGGGAATCACCGACAAAGAGCAGCTCCGCAGGCGTTAAGGATAATTTTCCTGCCACCAGCAGTAGCGGTTCCGGATGCGGCTTTTTATTTTGCACGTCATCGCCGCCAACAATCACCGAGAAGAATTTAGCGATACCGAGCGCGTCCAGCAGCGGCGCCACAAACGGCGTCGGCTTGTTGGTCACCAGCCCCAGCGGAATGCCTTTGGCATGCAGCGCGCTCAGGGTGTCGGCAACTTCCGGAAACAGAAAACTGCCCTCTTCCACGGTCTCTGCGTAGTAACGGTCAAACAGCTTACGCAGAATACGCAGCTGCTCGTCCTGCGGGATATCCGCGTGATCCACGCTCGGCTTGCCCTGCGCGGAACGCTGCACCGCACGCTCCTGGCGCGCCCAGGTCAGCGCGCGCTCCATCAGCACATCCGCACCGTTACCAATCCACGTGACGACGCGCTCTTCGCCCGCCACCGGGAGCTCAAGAGCGTACAGCGCCCGATCGACCGCGCTGCTTAAGCCCGGCGCGCTGTCCACCAGCGTGCCGTCGAGGTCGAATGCGACGCCCCGAATTGCCTGAAATTTATCCATGACTTACCTTTGCCAGTTCACTGCGCATTTCATCAATCACTTTCTTGTAATCCGGCTGGTCGAAGATAGCCGAGCCAGCGACAAACATGTCCGCACCCGCCGCCGCAATCTCACCAATGTTGCTCACCTTCACCCCGCCATCCACTTCCAGACGAATGTCGTAGCCCGACTCGTCGATACGGCGGCGAACTTCACGCAGTTTATCGAGCGTGTGCGGAATGAACGACTGGCCGCCAAAGCCCGGATTAACGGACATCAGCAGGATCACGTCGAGCTTGTCCATCACGTAATCAAGGTAGCTCAGCGGCGTGGCCGGGTTGAACACCAGACCCGCTTTACAGCCGTGCTCTTTGATGAGCTGTAAGGTGCGATCTACATGCTCGGAGGCTTCAGGATGGAAGGTAATGATGCTGGCACCCGCCGCGGCAAAATCCGGCACAATGCGATCGACGGGTTTCACCATCAGGTGTACGTCGATCGGGGCGGTAATGCCGTAGTTGCGCAGCGCTTTGAGCACCATCGGGCCGATGGTCAGATTGGGAACGTAGTGGTTATCCATAACGTCGAAATGGACGACATCCGCACCCGCGGCCAGCGCGTTCGCGGTGTCTTCACCCAGGCGGGCAAAATCGGCCGACAGAATTGAGGGGGCAATCAAAAACTGTTTCATCCGCATCTCCTTGAAATGTGTTTACCGGCGGGCAAAACGGCTCAGGGTCGATAAAGAGCCAGAAGTTCGTCCACCTTTTTACGTGTGCCGCCGTTGCTGCTAATGCTGCGCCGCACTTTGACCTGGAAATGCTCCGCGGCCTTGTACCATTCGCGCGTGTCCGGCGTATCGTGATTCGAAATTAACACTGGAATTCTTTTGCTGACCAGCTTTTCCGCCATTTCCGCCAGCCGTGCCTGCTCGGCAGGGCTGAAGCTGTTGGTGTGATAGGCGGTAAAGTTCGCCGTCGCAGACAGCGGCGCGTAGGGCGGGTCACAGTAGACCACCGAGCTGGCGTCTGCTTTGTCCATACACTCTTCATAGGAGAGGCAAAGGAACTCGGCGTTCTGCGCTTTCTCAGCAAAATGGTACAGCTCGGCCTGCGGGAAATACGGGCGCTTGTAGCGGCCAAAAGGCACGTTGAACTCGCCGCGCAGGTTATACCGACACAGCCCATTGTAGCCATGACGGTTGAGATAGAGGAACAGCAGCGCGCGACGGAACGGATCCTGGCTCTGGTTGAACTCGGTGCGCAGTCGGTAGTAAACGTCCGGGTCGTTGTGCTCTGGCGTAAACAGCTTGCGCGCCTCGTCGACATACTCGTCGGTACGCAGCTTTACGATGGTGTAGAGGCTAATAAGATCGCTGTTGATATCCGCAAGGATATAACGAGAAAAATCGGTATTCAGGAATACCGATCCAGCGCCTACGAAAGGCTCGATAAGACACTCGCCCTTTGGCAGGTGCTTTTTAATATCATCGAGCAGGGGGTATTTCCCCCCCGCCCATTTAAGGAAAGCGCGATTTTTTTTCATGCTGACTAACTGATTACACCTTCTCCGGCTGTGGAGAAAGCTCCGACAGCATCCTGCGCTTTGAACATTACTTCAGGTCGGCCTGAACCTGATGAATCGGCTTCGCCCACGGGTTTTTCGCCTGAACATCCGCTGGCAGCGCCGCTACGGCACGCTTCGCTTCGTCTTTAGAGGCATACACACCGCTGACCAGCACATACCACGGCTGCCCATTACGGGTCGTCTGATAGACCACGTAGTTTTTCAGGTTCGACTTCTTCGCCCAACCGTTGAGGTTGTCGTAGTTAGACGAGCTGCTGAGTTGCAGGGTGTAGTTGCTGGATGGCGCAGATTTCAGAGAACCGACGTTACCCGCCGATTTACCTGACGCCGCACCGGATGCCGCTGCGGTTGCAGCAGGCGCTGAAGTTGTCGCCGCAGGTGCCGTTGTGGTCGGAGCCGCAGTGGTCGCCGTTGCTTTCGGTGCTGCCGTCGCGGCTGGCGCTTTCACAGGCTCTTTCGCTGCTGCGGTTTCAGTGCGTTTCGGCTGCGTGACCGGTTTTGATTCTGGCGCTTTCACTACCGCTTGCGGTTTGGTTTCACGCTTCGGCTCAATCACGGCCTGTTTACGCTCCTGCTTAGGCGCAGTCTGCGTATTGTGCGGCTTCGTTTCCGTCGCAGCAGTTTGCTGCTGCGCGTTGCCGCCACGAATCGGCGCCACGGTTGCAGGTTCGGTTGGCAGCGTAGAGCTCGCGACGGCAGTGTTGACCTGCTCCTGGCTCTGCGGCTGGGTCAGCGCGTTATTCAGGTCGCCCTGCACTTCCACACGCTGCTGGCCGTCTGGCGTAGCTGGCGTCTGACCCTGAGTCGGGGTAGAAGAGACTGGTGGCAGAGAGATATCCTGCGGCGAGTTAGGGTTACCGGCGGTCTGCTCTGCGGAGGTGGTGCCCGGCGCTGGCTGCGCACCGTTCGCCTGGTCAGCGGCATCGTTGCCGGACAGGTTAATGCTTTTCTCAGCAGATGCGGTCTGTGACGAGGAATCTGTAGACGGTGCTTTCAGCGCGGAACCGATGCCGATAATCAGCAGCAGCAGAACAAACACGCCCAGGCCCATCATGATGTACTGGCGGGAAGCCGGTTTAGCCGCCGCTTTTTTACGCTTACGCGGGCGACGCTCTACGACAGGCTCTTCGTCCATTGAATCTTCTTCGGACTCATAATCCTCTTCTCGCTCATCGCGCACGTTACGGCTGCGCGCAGGGCGACGATCGTCTGCGTCCACTTCAACCTCGTCAAAGTTGATTTGCGGCTCGTTATCACGTTCTGAAGATTGACGAGAACGACCAGTGCGACGATCGCTGGGATCGGGTTTCAGCTCGTCTTCTGGTTTGAATTCATCCATTTAACACCCCACTCAAAGGCTTATGCCAACGACTTTGCATTTCACCTGAAGCTAAACGACCACGTTTAACGGTGGCCTGACCTTTCTAGTTGTTACGCCTGCTGACAATCAGCGATAGCGCCAAGAACGACATCGTGCGGAACTCCGCCGCGCACTTCACTCTTCCCTATTGCAAGCGGGAGTACGAGTCGCATCTCACCTGCCAATACTTTCTTATCACGCATCATGTGGGGTAAATACGCGTGTGCAGACATTTCCTGCGGCCCGGTCACCGGCAAGCCAGCGCGCTCAAGCAGCGTGATAATGCGCTGGGTCTCTTCCGGGGTGAACTGGCCAAGACGTTCAGATGTACGCGCAGCCATCACCATACCGGCGGCAACCGCTTCGCCGTGAAGCCAGTTGCCATAACCCATTTCAGCTTCAATGGCGTGACCAAACGTATGCCCCAGATTCAGTAAAGCACGTAAGCCGGTTTCACGCTCGTCTGCGGCAACCACTTCTGCCTTCAGTTCACAACAACGGCGAATGCAGTACGCCAGCGCAGGCTCGTCAAGACGCAGCAACGCATCGATATTCTCTTCCAGCCACTGGAAGAATTCACCGTCGAGAATGATGCCGTATTTGATGACTTCTGCAAGACCAGAAGCCAGCTCGCGTTTTGGCAAGGTTTTCAGACAGTCGAGATCCACCACCACCGAAGCGGGCTGGTAGAACGCGCCAATCATGTTTTTGCCAAGCGGATGGTTGACGGCAGTTTTGCCACCAACAGAGGAGTCGACCTGCGACAACAGCGTGGTCGGGATCTGAATAAAGCGAACGCCACGCTGGTAACTCGCGGCCGCAAAACCCGTCAGATCGCCGACAACACCGCCGCCGAGGGCAAGCAGCGTCGTATCGCGACCATGAGGTTTTTGCAGTAATGCGGTAAAGACGGTATCGAGCACCGCCAGGCTTTTATACTGCTCGCCATCGGGAAGAATCACACTGTCAACTTTCACGCCCGCCTGTTCAAGCAGGTGGCGAACGCGATCGAGGTAAAGCGGAGCCAATGTCTCGTTGGTGACCAGCATCGCCTGATCACCCGCTTTCAGTGGTAAGAAGGAAGCTGGGTCGTTAAACAAACCAGCCGCGATGGTGATAGGGTAACTACGATCCCCGAGAGTAACGGTAATCCTCTCCATGACGCGACATCCACCTTTATTACTTTTACCCGCAGGCGAGTGTATTTTAAGCCAGAATCAGTTGCTTTCCAGCATATGAATAATCTGGTTTGCAACCACTTTAGCGCTCTGATCGTCGGTACGAATGGTCACATCAGCAATCTCTTCGTACAGAGGATTGCGTTCACCGGCCAGGGCTTCCAGAACCTCGCGCGGAGGCGTTTCAACCTGCAATAACGGGCGTTTTTTATCACGCTGCGTACGGGCAAGCTGTTTTTCGATGGTCGTTTCGAGATAGACCACCACGCCACGGGCGGAAAGACGGTTGCGGGTTTCGCGAGATTTTACGGAGCCGCCGCCTGTCGCCAGAACGATGCCCTGTTTTTCCGTGAGTTCGTTGATCACTTTTTCTTCTCGGTCACGGAAACCTTCTTCGCCTTCTACGTCGAAGACCCAGCCCACATCAGCTCCGGTTCGTTTCTCAATCTCTTGATCAGAATCGTAAAATTCCATATTGAGTTGTTGAGCTAACTGACGCCCAATAGTGCTTTTGCCGGCACCCATAGGCCCAACCAGAAAGATATTGCGTTTCTCTGCCATTTTTTCGGTACTACTAAGACTATTCGTTAATGGTAATCCCCGCTTCGCAGACACCCGGCGTAGCAGGACATGAACTGAAACCTCATATGCAATTGAGCGAGAGTCAGACTAAAAATTATCTCAATACTCCGGCTTGTTTGGCAACTGATTAAATCACCGCGCCAGGTGCATAGGGCAATAACACGCAAGTCCAACTCAAATCGGTACTCCTTGTATGCTAATTCATGTCCCACGTCAAACATCTGCAACAAACTGAATGCAAAATCATTGCGGGGATCGTTACCCATTATTGAATGCTGACCAGACGCGGCGTGATAAACACCACCAGCTCGCGCTTTTCATTATCTTTTCCGTTATGGCGAAAAAGTTGCCCGAGCCAGGGGATTTTTCCAAGCCCCGGCACGCTGTCGCTCCCGGTTTTATTTTTCTGCGAGAAAATACCGCCCAGCGCCAGCGTTTCCCCACTTTTTACCTCAACCTGCGTCTGTATCTCCTGCTTATCTATCGCCAGCGTTTCGCCGTCGGCCTGCTTTAATACTTGTCCCGGCATGTTTTCGCTAATGTGTAACTTCAGCCGCACGCGCCCGCCCGGTAACACCACGGGCGTCACCTCCATGCCGAGCACCGCCTCTTTAAATTCTACCGACGTAGAACCGCTTTCGCCGCTGGAGACCTGATACGGAATTTCGCTCCCCTGCTTGATGCTGGCGGGCTGCATGTGCGAGGCGAGCAGGCGCGGGCTGGCGATGATCTCCACCTGCTGTTTTTGCTCCAGCGCCGACAGCTCAAGATCGAGCAGCCTGCCGTTGATCCGCCCGATGTTAAAACCGACATGCGTTGTCGCCTGTAGCGTCGACAGTCCGGCGCTCAGGGTGCTCGCCTGCCCGACGCTGCCGCCCTGCGTTGCCCCGGCGAGATTCCACTTCACCCCCAGCTCGCGCAGACTTTTCTCGGTGATGGTGACGATATGCGCCGCCAGCTCGACCTGCTCAACGGGGATATCCATCTGCGTCGCCCAGTGCTGTAGGGCATCGAGCACCGCCTTGTTATCCCGCGCCAGCAGGCGATTGGTGCGCTTATCCACCGACAAACTGCCCTTTGGGCTGAGAAGCTTCTCGGCCGCCTTTTGCAGTTCAGCGGCATCCGCCCACGAGAGCGCAATACTTCGCGATACCAGCGGCGCCTCCAGCCGCCGCTTCTCCTGCTCCTGCGCTTTACGCGCCTGCTGCTCACGCTGCCACGCCGCCGTGTGGACGTAAAAAATCCCGCGATCCTCGTGCATCACCAGCCCGGCGCTGGCGATCACCGTCTGGAGCGCCTGCCGCCAGGGGACGCGGGTAAGATTGAGCGAGAGCGAGCCTTTGACGTCCGGCGACACCACCAGATTGCGCCCCTCCTGCGAGGCAAGCGTCTGGAGCACCTGAACCACGGGCACGTCATCCACCACCAGCGTGACCGGCTTTGGCGCGGCGCCCCGGGCCAGGCTGCTGAGCAGGATCAGTAAAAGCGTTATCCCTGTTTTCATTCTTCGTTCCTTGTCGTTGCCATCGCCACTGCGTCGGCTCACAGGCCTTGTCCAGCGCGACGATCAGTTCCATTTGATGCACAGACACCACCTGCCAGCCTGTCGGCAGGGCATCTCCCGCTTTCACGCGATGCCAGCGCTTTTGCCCGTCCTGCAAAAGACCGACCTGGTTAATCGTGCCCTGATAGCGCCACTGCGCCAGCTGCCCGGTCGCGCAGCGGTCTTCCGGCGGCTGAAAGGGATCGCGCATCCCGGTCAACGCCAGCACGGAGCACAGGATCAGGCGGCGCAAATTACCGTGCATGGGGCAGCTCCAGCTGAAGATTCAACCGCAGCCGCGCGCCGTGCGGGTGGATGTCAAACTCCCCCACGACGGCCTCCCGCTGCGCCAGCCGGGCAAAAATCGCCGGGATCTGCGCCCAGTCCGCCTCCAGCGTCAGCGCGCCACCGCCCCCGGCGGGCTTCCAGTGAACCAGCCGCGTGCCGCTGCCCTGAAAATCCAGCGGTGAAAAAGGCGCTTTCATCTGCGGCGCGTCTGGCGTTACGACCGGAGGAAAGCGTCTGACCGCAGACCAGAGCGAAGAGGTCGCCTGCATTGCCTCAGCGCGCCGTGCTTCGAGCGCGACGTGCTGCCTCTGCACCGGCTTGACCAGCAGCCCCCAGCCAGCCAGCGCCATAATGCCCGCCAGCAGACCCGCAATGAGCGCACGCGTTCTGGCACGACTCGCGCACCAGCGTTCAACGAAAATATTCACCGTCTACCCCTGACTCTTAAGCCTGAAAGTGAACATCCACCGGCCTTGCTCATCCTGCTGCAACTCCCCTGCCGGCCCCGGCGTAAGCCCCGTCACCTGCGAGAGCGCACCCGCCATTTCCGTCAGGGCGGGCAGCGTGGCGGCGTACCCGGTGAGCGTCAGGGTGGACGCGTGATAGCGCAGCGCCGTGAGCCATGCCTGCGGCGGAAACGCCTGCGCCAGCGACACCAGCGCCGGTTGCCATAACGGCGTTGCGGGCGTTTGCGGCATCACAAGCGGCGTTTGCGGTGCCTGCTTCCGACGCGCGTCAAGCGCCTGCTGAACGGTGGCGATCGCCGTTAACTCCAGCTCTAGCGCACGCACGGCGAGCGTCTGGCTCGCGCGCAGGCCGAACGTCATCACGAGGATCAGCAATAGCCATCCCGCCAGCAGAACGGCCCAGAAGCGTATGCACCGCGCCCGACGCTGCGCTCGCCAGGGCAGAAGGTTGACGCCGCTCATACGGGCATCTCGCTCATGGCCAGCGCCAGCGCAACGGTAAAGGCCGCGCCGCATTCCGGCAGCGGCGGCTGGCAGCGTGAAAGCAGCGCAAAGGGATCGCGGTCGTCATCGTCAAACAGGACGATATCGTCAGCAGAGAGCGCCAGCAGCGCCGCCAGCTCAGCAACATTGTCCGCTTCGCAGGTTAAGCGCCGCCCCCACTGGTGACGCATCGCCCAGAGCCACTGGCTTTTATCGCGCCAGGCAACGCACCGGGCCGGGGAGATGGACGGGAGTAAGCTCACCAGCGCGCCCGCATCCGGGGTGACGGCCACCAGCCGCAGGCGCAGGATTTCGGCGAGCGAAAGCAGGGTAGCGACCTCTTTGTTTTGCGCGGCGGTGACGTGGTAAGCGTGGCTGAAGGTGTCCTGCGCATAGTCGAAGCAGAGCGACTCCGGGGGCATCTCCAGCTCGCGCGCCAGCGCGGAGCTGACCCAGCTCACCTGCTCGCTATCGCGCAGGGTCATCGCCGGGCGAGGCAGGGTCTTTTGCAGGGTGCGCGCCGCCGGGAAGGCGAGGAAAACTCGATGGTGAAGCGGCAGCATCCGCCGCCAGCCGCGCAGGGCAACGACCAGCAGGTCGGGCTTAAGAATTTGCCCGTCGCGGATAATGCCTTCCGCCAGCGGAATCGACCACCAGCGGCGTAGCCCCCAGGCCGACTTCTCTTTGGTGAGGGCGACGATCTGCACCCTATCTTGTTGAATATGAACGCCCGTATGCCAGGTTTTGAAAGCCATGAGTCACGATCTCCTTATCGACCATCGGGTTGACGGCTATATCAATGCATCAGGCTTGCCTTTATACTACCGCGCGATTGTTTATAAACTGCCCAAGTGGAACCAAATGGGAAATCTCCGGTGAAGTTCGTAAAGTATTTATTGATCCTTGCAGTCTGTTGCATTCTGCTGGGAGCAGGCTCGATTTATGGTTTGTACAAGTACATTGAGCCGCAGCTACCTGATGTCGCCACGCTTCGTGACGTTCGACTCCAGATCCCAATGCAGGTCTATAGCGCCGATGGCGAGCTGATAGCGCAATATGGCGAAAAGCGCCGTATCCCGTTGACCTTAAAACAGATCCCACCCGTGATGGTGAACGCCTTTATCGCCACCGAGGACAGCCGTTTCTACGAGCACCACGGTGTCGATCCGGTCGGTATTTTCCGCGCCGCCAGCGTGGCGCTGTTCTCCGGCCATGCGTCCCAGGGGGCGAGTACCATTACGCAGCAGCTCGCGCGTAACTTCTTCCTGAGCCCGGAAAAAACGCTGATGCGTAAGATCAAAGAGGTGTTCCTCGCGATCCGCATCGAGCAGCTGCTGAGCAAAGACGAGATCCTCGAGCTCTACCTCAACAAGATCTACCTCGGCTACCGCGCCTACGGCGTGGGGGCGGCGGCGCAGGTCTATTTCGGTAAGCCCGTCGAGCAGCTCACCTTAAGCGAGATGGCGACTATCGCCGGTCTGCCGAAAGCGCCTTCCACGTTCAACCCGCTCTACTCGCTCGATCGCGCCACGGCGCGTCGCAACGTGGTGCTGTCGCGTATGTTGAGCGAAGGCTACATCAGCCAGACCGAGTACGAGCAGGCGCGTAACGACGTGATTGACGCCAACTATCACGCCCCTGAAATCGCTTTCTCCGCGCCGTACCTCACGGAAATGGTGCGTCAGGATATGGTCAGCCGCTACGGTGAGACCGCCTATGAAGACGGCTATCGCATTTACACCACCATCACCCGCAAAGTGCAGCAGGCGGCGCAGCAGGCGGTACGCAATAACGTGATGGATTACGACATGCGTCACGGCTATCGCGGCTCGTCTAACGTGCTGTGGAAAGTGGGCGAAGGCGCGTGGGACAGCAAAAAAATCACCTCGACCCTGAAGTCGCTGCCGACCTACGGGCCGCTGTTGCCTGCGGCGGTGATAAGCGCGAACCCGCAGGAAGCGGTAGTGATGCTGGCAGATGGCACCTCGGTGTCGCTGCGCATGGACGGCGTTCGCTGGGCGCGTCCGTACCGCTCTGACACCCTGCAAGGGCCGACGCCGCGTAAGGTCACCGACGCGATCCAGACCGGCGAGCAGATCTGGGTACGCCAGGTCGGCGACGCCTGGTGGCTGGCGCAAGTGCCGGACGTGAACTCCGCGCTGGTCTCCATCAACCCGCAAAACGGGGCGGTGATGGCGCTGGTGGGCGGCTTTGATTTCAACCAGAGCAAGTTTAACCGCGCCACCCAGGCGCTGCGCCAGGTGGGCTCGAACATCAAGCCGTTCCTCTACACCGCGGCGATGGACAAAGGGCTGACGCTCGCCAGCATTCTTAACGATGTACCGATTTCGCGCTGGGATGCGGGTGCCGGCTCAGACTGGCAGCCGAAAAACTCTCCGCCACAATACGCGGGGCCAATCCGTCTGCGTCAGGGTCTGGGGCAGTCGAAGAACGTGGTGATGGTACGCGCGATGCGTGCGATGGGCGTTGACTACGCGGCTGAATATTTGCAGCGTTTCGGCTTCCCGGCGCAGAACATTGTGCATACCGAATCGCTGGCGCTCGGCTCGGCCTCCTTTACGCCGTTGCAGGTGGCGCGCGGCTACTCGGTAATGGCCAACGGCGGCTTCCTGGTTGACCCGTACTACATCAGTAAAATCGAGAACGACCAGGGCGGCGTGCTGTTTGAAGCGAAGCCGAAAATTGCCTGTGCCGAATGCGATATTCCGGTGATTTACGGCGATACGCCAAAATCCAACGTGCTTGAGAACAAGGACATGGAGGACGTTGCGATTTCCCAGGAGCAGCAGAACTCCACCGTGCCTCAGCCGCAGCTGGAGCAGGCGAATCAGGCGCTGGTCGCGCAGAGCGGCGCACCGGAGTACGCACCGCATGTGATCAACACCCCGCTGTCGTTCCTGATCAAAAGCGCGCTGAATACCAACATCTTCGGCGAGCCGGGCTGGCAGGGCACGGGCTGGCGCGCAGGGCGTGATTTGCAGCGCCACGATATCGGCGGTAAAACCGGGACGACCAACAGCTCGAAAGATGCCTGGTTCTCGGGTTACGGTCCTGGCGTAGTGACCTCTGTCTGGATCGGCTTTGACGATCACCGCCGTGATTTAGGCCGCACCACGGCGTCTGGCGCGATTAAAGATCAGATTTCCGGTTACGAAGGCGGCGCGAAGAGTGCGCAACCGGCCTGGGACGCCTATATGAAAGCGGTGCTGGACGGCGTGCCTGAACAGCCGTTGACGCCACCGCCGGGCATTATTACGGTCAATATCGATCGCAGCACCGGGCAGTTAGCCAACGGCGGCAATAGCCGTGCGGAGTATTTCATCGAAGGTACGCAGCCTACCACGCAGGCGGTGCAAGAGCTGGGTACGGAGCTGATTGATAACGGCGAAACGCACGAGCTGTTCTGACAGGCACAAAAAAGCCGGGTGGCGGTTTCGCCTGACCCGGCCTACAACGTCAACGCAAAACGGCAACGTCTGGTTGCCGTTTTTTTATGCCCTACAAACGCCCCTGCCCTTTCAGCCACTCGCGCACCAGGAACAGCGCGCTCACGTTACGGGCTTCGTTAAAGTCAGGATCTTCCAGTAAATCCATCAGGTGTGCCAGCGGCCAGCGCACCTGCGGCAGCGGTTCCGGCTCGTCCCCTTCCAGCTTTTCTGGATAGAGATCTTCCGCCACCACGATATTCATTTTGCTGGAGAAATAAGAAGGCGCCATGCTGAGCTTTTTCAGGAACGACAGCTCGTTCGCCCCAAATCCGACCTCTTCTTTTAGCTCGCGGTTAGCGGCTTCAAATACGGTTTCGCCTGGGTCAATCAGCCCTTTTGAGAACCCAAGCTCATAAGATTCTGTTCCCACTGCATATTCGCGGATTAAAATCAGATGCTCGTCGATGATGGGTACAATCATCACCGCTTCGCGCGCAGAGGGGCGCATACGTTCATAAACGCGACGCACACCGTTGCTGAACTCCAGATCCACGCTCTCGACATTAAACAGGCGCGACTTGGCGACTGTTTCAACATTCAGAATGGTGGGTTTTTGTAATGGTTTGCTCATCTTGATGGGTCTTTACTGTGTGAACTGGGGTTATTGTGCGATACGCCGCACGGTTTGGGCAATGTCAATCGTTCTTTATTTACATTTTTGCAACGTTACGAGAATAAACTCTCATTTCAAAACAAAAGTCAAGAGGTTGAAATCTCTCCAGGAATTTGCTGATATCGCGCGTTGGCAGGCTTTGCTATCATCGTCGATTACTGGGATGCGCTTCAGAACGCTCAAGTTCGACTCCATACTTGCCGATAGCCAACCACAGACAACTCGAAGTATGACGGGTATACACCTGTAAGAAGATAAGTAAGATGGGGAAAGCATGAGCACCATTTTGATTTTTCTCGCTGCTATGCTGGCCTGCGCTTTGATTGCAGGGTGGGTATACAGGGGTCGCGCCCGGCGCCGATATCGGCTGCCCTTCCTGAACGCGTTTGCCGGTGCGAACACCCGTAAACTGTCGCCGGAAGAACGCAGCGCCGTTGAAAGCTACCTCGACACGCTAAACCGTTCGCAGCAGACGCCCGGGCCAACCGGCGCCAGCACTGCGCCCGTGTCCCTGACGCTTAATGCCCAGAGCGACACCGTCATTTGCGTCACGCGCTCGATTACCCGCTACGGTATCACCACCGACGATCCCAACAAGTGGCGTTACTATCTTGATTCCGTTGAAGTGCATTTGCCGCCGTTCTGGGAGCAGTACATCAACGACGAAAACAGCGTTGAGCTTATCCATACCGACTCTCTGCCGCTGGTGATCACCCTTAACGGACACACCCTGAACGAATACGTTCAGGAAGCGCCGCGCTTTGCGCTGGAGCGCGCGAGTTCAACGCAGGCGTCCATTCGTGGCGAAGAGAGCGAGCAGATTGAGCTGCTCAATATCCGTCAGGAAACGCACGAAGAGTACGCCCTGAGCCGCCCGGACGGCATCCGCGAGGCGGTGCTGATCGTCGCCGCTTTCCTGCTGTTCTTTATCTGCCTGCTCTCTCCGGACGTCTTCGTGCCCTGGCTGGCTGGCGGCGCGGTGCTGCTGCTGGCGGCGGGTCTGTGGGGGCTGTTCGCACCACCGTCTAAAACCGCCCTGCGGGAAATCCACTGCCTGCGCGGCACGCCGAAGCGCTGGGGGTTGTTCGGTGAGAACGATCAGGAACATATCAACAATATCTCCCTCGGCATTATCGACCTGATTTATCCGCGCCACTGGCAGCCGTGGATCGCCCAGGATTTGGGTCATAAAACCGATATCGATATCTATCTCGACCGTCAGGTGGTGCGTCAGGGGCGGTATCTCTCCCTGCACGACGAGGTGAAGAACTTCCCGCTCCAGCACTGGCTGCGCAGCAGCGCGATCGCCGGGGGCGCTGCCGCCGTGCTGATAATGCTGATTTTCTTCGTGCCGCTCGATATGCCCATCAAATTCACCCTGTCGTGGATCAAAGGGGCGCAAACCGTCGAAGCCACCAGCGTAAAAGAGCTGGACGAGGCCGGCGTGCGGGTGGGCGATACGCTGCGCCTGAAAGGCACCGGGATGTGTAACATCCATGCGCCGGGCAGCTGGAACATGCGTCAAAACTCGCCGTTCGCCCCGTTTGACTGCTCGCAGATTATCTGGAACGACGCGCCGCCGCTGCCGCTGCCCGAGTCTGACGTGGTGGGTAAAGCCGCCGCCCTTAGCCAGGCGGTAAGCCGCCAGCTGCATCCGAAGGCGGATGATGATTCCCGCGTTAGCCCGGCCCTGCGTTCCGCCATTCAGAAATCCGGTATGATCCTGCTGGACGACTTCGGTGAAATCGTGCAGAAAACCCAGGATTTGTGCTCCGCGCCGGACGAGTGCGTGCGCCTGAAGAACGCGCTGGTTAACCTCGGCAACAGCAAAGACTGGGAAGCGCTGGTGAAGCGCGCGAACGCGGGCAAGCTGGACGGCGTGAATGTGCTGCTGCGCCCGGTCAGCGCCGAGTCCCTGGATAATCTGGTCACCACCTCCACCGCACCGTTCGTGATGCGCGAAACCACCCGCGCCGCGCAGTCGCTGAACAGCCCGGCACCGGGCGGGTTTGTGATTGCCAGCGACGAGGGGAGCGACCTGGTCGATCAGCCGTATCCGCAGGTCGCGCTGTATGATTACCCGGCCCAGGAGCAGTGGGGCGAGTTCCAGCGTCTGGCGCAGATGCTGATGCAAACGCCGTTCAGCGCCGAAGGGATCGTCACGCGGATCGTGACCGACGCCAACGGCACGCGCCATATCGATCTGCACCGGATGCCTGACAGCGCGGGGCTGTGGCGCTACGTCGGCACTTCCCTGCTGATGATCGCCATGCTGGCCTGTATGCTCTGGAACGGCTACATGGCCGTGCGCCGCTACCAGCGCTCGCGCACGCGTCTGGCTGAGATCCAGCAATACTACGAAAACTGCCTCAATTCTAAGCTCATCTCCTCCCCGGAGAGCCTGATCGGATAACGTCACGGCGCGACAACTTATGCTACCCTGTCGCGCACGTAACTTCTGGCTAAAGAGTTCCCCTTATGCATCTTGATATCGCCTGGCAGGACGTGGATACCGTCCTGCTGGATATGGACGGCACGCTGCTCGATCTCGCCTTCGATAACTATTTCTGGCAAACGCTGGTGCCTGAGACTTACGGCAAGCAGCAGGGGATCTCCCCGGCAGAGGCGCAGGAATTCATCCGTTCGCAGTATAGCGCCGTGCAGCATACGCTAAACTGGTACTGTCTCGACTACTGGAGCGAGCGCCTCGGCCTGGATATTTGCGCCATGACCACCGCCCAGGGGCCGCGCGCCGTTTTGCGTGAAGATACCGTGCCGTTCCTGGACGCGCTGAAAGCCAGCGGCAAGCGCCGGATTTTGCTGACCAACGCGCACCCGCACAACCTGGCCGTGAAGCTGGAACACACCGGACTGGCATCACACCTTGATTTATTACTTTCCACCCACACATTTGGTTATCCGAAAGAAGATCAGCGGTTATGGCACGCCGTGGCTGAAGAGACCGGCTTACAGCCGGAAAGAACGCTGTTCATTGACGACAGCGAAGCGATTCTGGATTCTGCCGCCACCTTTGGCATTCGCTACTGCGTGGGCGTGACGAACCCTGATTCCGGCCTGGCTGAAAAAAGCTACCTGCGTCATCCGGGGCTGAACGACTATCGCCGGATGATCCCCTCACTCACCGTGAAGGAGTCGCCATGAAAGAAAAACCCTCCGACGGGGTAAGACTGGATAAATGGCTGTGGGCCGCCCGTTTTTACAAAACGCGTGCGCTTGCCCGGGAGATGATTGACGGCGGCAAAGTGCATTACAACGGCCAGCGCGGCAAGCCGAGCAAGCTGGTTGAGCTGAATGCCACGATAACCCTGCGTCAGGGCAACGATGAAAAAACGGTGGTGATCAAAGCCATTACCGAACAGCGAAGGCCCGCAACCGAAGCCGTTTTGCTCTATGAAGAAACGGTGGAAAGCGTCGAAAAACGCGAGAAGACGGCACTGGCACGCAAAATGAACGCGCTGACCATGCCGCACCCGGATCGGCGTCCGGATAAAAAAGAGCGCCGTGAACTGATGAAATTTAAACACGGTGAGAGCGACTAACCCCTCACCCGCACGAGAGACTATTATGGCCCAACACGACCAATTACACCGCTATCTGTTTGAACAATTCGCCGTGCGCGGCGAGCTGGTCACCGTGTCCGAGACCTGGAAACAGATCCTGGAAAACCACAACTACCCGCTGCCGGTAAAAACCCTGTTGGGCGAACTGCTGGTTGCCACCAGCCTGCTGACCGCGACGCTGAAATTTGCCGGTGATATCACCGTGCAGTTGCAGGGTGACGGCCCGATGACGCTGGCGGTGATCAACGGTAATAACCAGCAGCAGATGCGCGGCGTGGCGCGCGTTCAGGGCGACGTGCCTGAAAACGCGGATCTGAAAACGCTGGTGGGCAATGGCTATCTGGTGATCACCATCTCCCCGGAAGAGGGCGAGCGTTATCAGGGCGTGGTCGGTCTGGAAGGCGACACCCTGGCGGCGTGCCTGGAAGATTACTTCATGCGCTCCGAGCAGCTGCCGACGCGTCTGTTCATCCGCACCGGTGAAGTGGACGGCCAGCCGGCGGCGGGCGGGATGCTGTTGCAGGTTCTGCCAGCGCAGGACGCACAGACGAACGACTTCGAGCACCTGGCGACCCTGACCGAAACCGTTAAGGCCGAAGAGCTGTTCACCCTGTCCGCGACCGACGTGCTGTGGCGTCTGTATCACGAAGAAGAGGTGACGGTTTACGACCCGCAGGCGGTTGAGTTCAAATGTACCTGTTCCCGCGAGCGCTGCGCGGGCGCGCTGAAAACCCTGCCGGATGAAGAGATCGACAGCATCATGGCGGAAGACGGTGAAATTGATATGCACTGCGACTACTGCGGTACGCATTACGTGTTCAACGCGATGGATATCGCGGAGATCCGCAATAACGCCTCCCCGGCGGATCCGCAGGTTCATTAATTCCCTCGTGCCCTCCCCTTAGCGGGGAGGGCAAATCCCCCGCATTAGCTGAATCGTATTCACACTGTAACCCTTACGTAATTTTCCTACATGTATGCGATTACATTCACATTCCTTCCGATAAATTCACCGCTAATTAACCTTTTAAGAACATTTTCCCCAACCAAAAAGCGATTCCTGCGATAATCTGCCCGCCCTGTGGCTGGAGTCGCAGCGTTTTCCGTTAGTAAGGGTTTTGTCCAGATACGTAAATGTATGAGCCCCGTCCCGGTTAACAACCTAAGAAAAACCCTACAATTTCAGGCAGTACATATTGGCTAAGGAGCAGTGACATGCGCGTTAAAGGTATAACCTCGCAAGATCTCAAGGCTTATGGCATTCACGACGTCCAGGAACTCGTTTACAACCCCGATTACGATACGCTGTATCAGGAGGAGCTCAATCCAGCACTGGAAGGATACGAGCGAGGTGTGTTGACGAATCTTGGTGCTATCGCCGTCGATACCGGTATCTTTACCGGCCGTTCGCCGAAAGATAAGTATATCGTCCGTGACGACACCACCCGCGACACGCTGTGGTGGTCAGACAAAGGCAAGGGCAAGAACGACAACAAGCCGCTCTCCCCTGACACCTGGCAGCATCTGAAAGGACTCGTCACCGAACAACTCTCCGGCAAGCGTCTGTTCATCATCGACGCCTTCTGCGGCGCTAACGCCGACACCCGTCTTGCCGTTCGTTTTATTACCGAAGTGGCCTGGCAGGCGCATTTCGTGAAGAACATGTTCATTCGCCCGACCGACGAAGAGCTTCAGGATTTCAGCCCTGACTTTATCGTGATGAACGGCGCGAAATGCACCAACCCGCAGTGGAAAGAGCAGGGCCTGAACTCCGAGAACTTCATCGCCTTCAACCTGACCGAGCGTATCCAGCTGATTGGCGGAACCTGGTACGGCGGCGAGATGAAAAAAGGGATGTTCTCGGTGATGAACTACCTGCTGCCGTTGCAGGGGATTGCCTCTATGCACTGCTCCGCGAACGTCGGCGAAAAAGGCGATGTTGCGGTCTTCTTTGGTCTTTCCGGTACGGGTAAAACCACGCTCTCCACCGATCCGAAACGCCGCCTGATTGGCGATGACGAACACGGCTGGGACGACGACGGCGTGTTTAACTTCGAAGGCGGCTGCTACGCGAAGACCATCCGTCTGTCCGAAGAGGCCGAGCCGGACATCTTCCACGCCATCCGCCGCGATGCGCTACTGGAAAACGTCACCGTGCGCGCCGACGGCTCTATCGACTTCGACGATGCGTCGAAAACCGAAAACACCCGCGTTTCTTACCCGATCTACCACATCGACAACATTGTGAAGCCGGTGTCGAAAGCGGGTCACGCCACCAAGGTGATTTTCCTGACCGCCGACGCGTTCGGCGTGCTGCCGCCGGTGTCACGCCTGACCGCCAGCCAGACTCAGTACCACTTCCTGTCCGGCTTTACCGCCAAACTGGCGGGCACCGAGCGCGGCGTGACCGAGCCGACCCCAACCTTCTCCGCCTGCTTCGGCGCGGCCTTCCTGTCGCTGCACCCGACGCAGTACGCAGAAGTGCTGGTGAAGCGTATGCAGGCATCGGGCGCGCAGGCCTATCTGGTGAACACCGGCTGGAACGGCACGGGGAAACGTATTTCGATCAAGGACACGCGCGCGATTATCGACGCGATTCTGGATGGTTCTCTGGACGACGCGGAAACCTTCACCCTGCCGATGTTTGACCTGGCGATCCCAACGGCGCTGCCGGGCGTAGATACCCGTATCCTCGACCCGCGCAATACCTACGGCTCACCGGAACAGTGGCGTGAGAAAGCAGAAACGCTGGCGAAGCTGTTTATTGAGAACTTTGAGAAGTATACCGATACCCCGGCAGGTGCAGCGCTGGTGAGCGCGGGACCGAAGCTGTAAACCTTTCACCCTCTCCCTGTGGGAGAGGGCCGGGGTGAGGGCATCAGGCCGCAGAGATCGCATTTAGTCGGGTGGCGGCTCCGCCTTACCCGACCTACGAAAAAGGGTGGCATTCGCCACCCTTTTTTACCCCTCTTTCACCTGCCCCCGCGTCACCGGCACCGGCAACCACGCGCGAATGCTCAAACCGCCCCGCTCGCTCGTACCAATCTCCAGCAACCCGTTATGGTTATCGACAATACGCTGCACAATCGCCAGCCCTAAGCCCGTTCCGCTGGTGCTGCGCGCGCTGTCGCCGCGCACAAACGGCTGGAACAGATGCTTGCGCTGCTCGGGCTTGATGCCCGGACCGTCGTCTTCGACCTGGAACCAGGCGCGGTTGAGCTCAGACCCGCTGCTGACCTTGATCCAGCCGTTGCCGTAACGCGCCGCGTTCACCACCATATTGGCGAGCGCGCGCTTGATGGAGAGCGGATGCATCCGCACCGGGATCTCGCCCGCCTGAAGGTCGGTATCAATTTCACGCTCGTAGCCGCTTTCCGCCGCGACCACTTCCCCCAGCACCGCGTTTAGATCCGCCATCTCCATCGGCATCTCCTGCCCGGTGCGCAGGTAATCAATAAACTGCTCGATGATGGCGTTACACTCTTCGATGTCCTTGTTGATGGACTCGGCGAGATAACCGTCCTCTTCGCCCATCATCTCCGTCGCCAGGCGAATACGGGTCAGCGGGGTGCGCAGATCGTGACTGACGCCCGCCATCAGCAGGGTTCGGTCGTCCGCCAGCTGTTTTACACCGGCCGCCATATGGTTAAAGGCGCGGGTCACCGAACGCACTTCCGACGCGCCGTATTCGCGCAGCGGAGGCGGAATAATGCCTTTACCGACCTGAAGCGCCGCGTGCTCCAGGTCGACCAGCGGTCGGTTCTGAATGCGGATAAACAGCCACGCGCCGCCTATCGCCAGCAGCATGATCGCCAGGGTGTAACGGAACAGCGGCGAGAAGTCGCCCTGATGGATTTCGGTCAGCGGAACGCGCACCCAGATATTGGGTGACAGCCAGGTTTTCAGCCACACCACCGGCGAGCTTTTGTTGACCTCAACGCGCACTTCCGTCGGGCCGCCCAGCTGCTGCGCCATCTGCTGGCTGAGAAACTCGTAGTGCTGCGCCCAGCGCAGGCCTGCGTCTTCTGCCGCTTCGTTGGAATAGAGCGAAATGCCCAGCTCGCGGTAAATCTCACGGCGAAACGCCGGAGGCACCACCAGCTGCGTGCCGTCCTCCAGTTGCAGCTTATCGGTCATCAGCATACGGACTTCGTACGCCAGCACCTTATTAAACTGCTGGAGGCTCGGCAGGATCGCAAAGTTCAGCACCACCAGGTAGGTCGTCACCAGGCTGACGAACAGCAGGGTGACGATCAGTAACAGCGTGCGGGCAAACGAGCTTCGCGGCGAGAAGCGCATTCGCCTCATGCTTTAGAGCCGTCCGGGACGAAGACGTAGCCCAGACCCCAAACGGTCTGAATATAACGAGGATGCGCCGGATCTTCTTCCACCATGCGGCGCAGACGGGAGATCTGCACGTCGATGGAGCGTTCCATTGCGGAGTATTCGCGGCCACGCGCCAGGTTCATCAGCTTATCGCGGGAGAGCGGCTCGCGCGGGTGGCTGACCAGCGCCTTCAGTACCGCGAATTCACCGCTGGTGAGCGGCATAGGCTCGTCTTCACGGAACATCTCGCGGGTGCCGAGATTCAGCTTGAACTTACCGAAGGCGATAACGGCCTCTTCCTGCGACGGTGCGCCCGGCAGTTCGTTCGCCTGACGACGCAGCACCGCGCGGATACGCGCCAGCAGTTCACGCGGGTTAAACGGTTTTGGAATGTAGTCGTCGGCGCCAATTTCCAGCCCCACGATACGGTCAACTTCTTCCCCTTTCGCCGTCACCATGATGATCGGCATCGGGTTGCTTTGGCTGCGCAGGCGGCGGCAAATAGACAGACCATCTTCCCCTGGCAGCATCAGATCGAGCACCATCAGATGGAAAGATTCACGCGTCAGTAAGCGGTCCATCTGCTCGGCATTCGCCACGCTGCGAACCTGGAAGCCCTGCTCGGTCAGATAACGCTCAAGCAGCGCACGCAGGCGCATGTCGTCATCCACGACCAGAATTTTGTAGTTCTCTTGCATTGTATTTACTCCCAAAGGTTCGGATAGTCTTTGTAACAGGGTATTCTAAAAAAGTGCACGTGTTCGACCAGCTAATTCTGGTATAAATTCTAGTCGAAATTGTTACAAAGCATATTTAACAGCAGCTTATCTGCATATTTCATCACAGAAATCATTATGAACGCTGTAGGTTAAACGCTTTGATACGTAATGTGCGCAACGTCTGAAATGAAGTCGAGTCTGAAGGTCACACCATGAAAACGCCTCTGATCACCCGCGAAGGGTACGAAAAACTCAAAAAAGAGATGGATTACCTGTGGCGTGAGGAGCGCCCGGAGGTGACGAAAAAGGTCACCTGGGCGGCAAGCCTGGGGGATCGCAGCGAGAACGCTGACTATCAGTACAACAAAAAGCGCCTGCGCGAAATCGACCGTCGGGTGCGCTACCTGACCAAGTGCCTCGAAAACCTCAAGATTGTCGATTACTCCCCCCAGCAGGAGGGCAAAGTGTTCTTCGGCGCGTGGGTCGAAATCGAAAATGACGATGGCGACACCCTGCGTTTTCGCATCGTCGGCTACGATGAAATTTTTGGTCGTAAGGATTACATCTCCATCGACTCGCCGATGGCCCGCGCCCTGCTGAAAAAGGAGGTTGGCGATCTGGCCGTCGTGCAAACGCCGGGCGGCGAAGCGAGCTGGTACGTTAACGAAATCGAGTACGTAAAATAATCTGAGAGCGCCCTCCGCGACTGGCATTTTGCCGTGCCAGTCCGTATAACTATCCCCTGATTTTTGACCCACAAAGATGATAAAGCCATGATGAAAGAGTCGCTCTGCCGCATTATTGCGGGTGATATTCAGGCCAAAGCCGAACAGGTAGAAGCTGCCGTTCGCCTGCTTGATGAAGGGAACACCGTGCCGTTTATTGCACGTTATCGTAAGGAAGTCACCGGCGGACTGGATGATACACAGCTGCGTAATCTGGAAACCCGTCTGGGTTATCTGCGCGAGCTGGAAGACCGTCGCCAGGCGATCCTTAAATCCATCGGCGAGCAGGGCAAGCTGACCAGCGACCTCGAAAAAGCCATTAACGGCACCCTGAGCAAAACCGAATTAGAAGATCTCTATCTGCCCTATAAACCGAAGCGCCGCACGCGCGGGCAGATTGCGATTGAAGCGGGCCTGGAGCCGCTGGCCGAGCTGCTGTGGAATGCGCCGTCCCACGACCCGGAAACCGAAGCCGCGAAATTTATCGACGCCGACAAAGGCGTGGCGGACACCAAAGCCGCCCTCGACGGCGCGCGCTACATTCTGATGGAACGTTTCGCCGAAGACGCGGCGCTGCTCTCCAAAGTGCGTGATTACCTGTGGAAAAACGCCCACCTCGTCGCCACCGTCGTCAGCGGTAAAGAGGAAGAAGGCGCGAAGTTCCGCGACTATTTCGATCACCACGAACCGATTTCAACCACCCCTTCCCACCGCGCGCTGGCGATGTTCCGTGGCCGCAACGAAGGCGTGCTGCAACTCTCCCTGAATGCCGACCCGCAGTTTGACGAGCCGCCAAAAGAGAGCCACTGCGAGCAGATCATTATGGATCACCTCGGCCTGCGCCTGAACAACGCCCCAGCGGACAGCTGGCGCAAAGGCGTGGTGAGCTGGACGTGGCGCATCAAGGTGCTGATGCACCTCGAAACCGAGCTGATGGGCACGGTGCGCGAGCGCGCCGAGGACGAAGCGATTAACGTGTTCGCCCGCAACCTGCACGACCTGCTGATGGCCGCCCCGGCCGGTCTGCGCGCCACGATGGGTCTCGATCCGGGCCTGCGTACCGGCGTGAAGGTGGCGGTGGTCGACGGCACCGGCAAGCTGGTGGCGACCGACACTATTTATCCGCACACCGGACAGGCGGCAAAAGCCGCGGTTGCCGTGGCGGCGCTGTGCGAGAAGTACAACGTGGAGCTGGTGGCGATCGGTAACGGTACAGCTTCACGCGAAACCGAGCGTTTCTATCTGGACGTGCAGAAGCAGTTCCCGAAAGTCACCGCCCAGAAGGTGATCGTCAGCGAAGCCGGGGCATCGGTCTATTCCGCCTCCGAGCTGGCGGCGCAGGAGTTCCCGGATCTGGACGTGTCCCTGCGCGGTGCGGTCTCTATCGCCCGTCGTTTGCAGGATCCGCTGGCGGAGCTGGTGAAGATCGACCCGAAATCCATCGGCGTGGGCCAGTATCAGCACGACGTCAGCCAGACTCAGCTGGCGCGCAAGCTGGACGCGGTGGTGGAAGACTGCGTGAACGCCGTTGGCGTGGACCTGAATACCGCCTCCGTGGCGCTGCTGACCCGCGTGGCGGGCCTGACCCGCATGATGGCGCAGAACATAGTGGCGTGGCGCGATGAGAACGGCCAGTTCCAGAACCGTCAGCAGCTGCTGAAGGTGAGCCGTCTGGGGCCAAAAGCCTTTGAGCAGTGCGCGGGCTTCCTGCGCATCAACCACGGCGACAACCCGCTGGATGCCTCCACCGTTCACCCGGAAGCCTACCCTATCGTCGAGCGCATTCTGGCGGCCACCCGGCAGGCGCTAAAAGATCTGATGGGCGATAGCAGCGCCCTGCGTAGCCTGAAAGCGGTTGATTTCACCGACGACCAGTTCGGCGTGCCGACGGTGACCGACATCATCAAAGAGCTGGAAAAACCGGGTCGCGATCCGCGTCCTGAGTTTAAAACCGCCACCTTTGCTGACGGCGTTGAAACCATGAACGACCTGCTGCCGGGCATGGTGCTGGAAGGCGCGGTCACCAACGTCACCAACTTTGGTGCCTTTGTGGATATCGGCGTGCATCAGGACGGTCTGGTGCATATCTCGTCGCTGGCGGATAAGTTCGTTGAAGATCCGCATACCGTGGTGAAAGCGGGCGATATCGTGAAGGTAAAAGTGCTGGAAGTGGATCTTCAGCGCAAGCGTATCGCCCTGACCATGCGTCTGGACGAGCAGCCGGGTGAAACCAACGCCCGTCGCGGCGGCAACGGCGGCGGTCGCGAGCAGCAGCGCCCGGCAGCCAAAGCGGCAAAACCACGCGGACGCGACGCGCAGCCTGCGGGCAATAGCGCGATGATGGACGCGCTGGCGGCGGCGATGGGTAAGAAACGCTAGCCATGCTGTGCCCGGTGGCGCTGCGCT
>NZ_JAKCMV010000060.1 GCF_021440515.1 Enterobacter asburiae
AGACCATCGCCCCGGACGGTGGGGTGACGCAGACGGAGCTGGATTTACTCGGCCGCCTGCTGAGCGTGCAGGACCCGCTCGGCTTCACCACCCGCTTTCGTCACAGCACAAACCATGCCGGGCCGCAGGGCAGCGTGGAGGAAATTCAGCGCCCAGACGGGGTGCGCGAGCTGATGCGCCAGAACAGCGAAAAGCTGCCTGCTTCCTTTACCAACGGCGAAGGCAAAACCACCCGCCACGAGTACGGGGCCTTTGACCTCCTGACCGCCGTGGTCCGCCCGGACGGGGAACGGCTCGAATGCCGCCACGACAGACTGCTGCGCCTGACCGAAATCACCAACCCCGAGAGTGAACACTACCGCCTGACCTATGACAAAGCCGGACAGCTTATCGCCGAGACCGACTTCACCGGCCGCACGCTGCGGTATGACTACGACGCGGGCGGGCGCTGTATCCGCACCACCTTCCCGGACGGCACCCGCCTGAACCGGCGCTATAACGTCGCAGACCAGGTGACGGATGAGGAGGTCACGCAGGGTGACAGCGACCGCATTCTCAGCGCCACCGCGTTCCGCTATGACACGCTGTGCCGCCTCACGGAGGCGCGCAACGAATCTGCCACCGTCACCTTTGAATACGACGATGCCGGTCGGATGGTGGCGGAGACCCTTAACGGCAGGCGCACGGAATACGTGCATGATGAAGTGCGGGATTACATCACCCAGCGCACCACGGCGGGCGTCACCGAGCGCTTCGCCCGCAGGGCGATGGGCGAGCTCACCTCATGGCAGCTAAACGACCACGCCCCGCTGAGCATGGAATACGACCCGTGCGGCCAGGAGGTATCCCGCAAGAGTGACGCCGGGTTCAGCCTGCGCCAGCGCTACACGCCTGCGGGACTGCTGGCCGAGCAGCAGACCGGGGACGCCACCCTGCGCCGGGAGTGGCTGTATGACAAAGCCTACAACCTGACGATGCTGACCGATTCGCTCCGGGGAACGATGGTGAACAGCCTCACCGCGAACGACCAGATAAGCCACGCTACCTGGACCGGCAGCACTACCCCGATGCGGGAAGAGCGCTTCACCTACGACAAAAACCTCAACGTCGCCGGGCGCCAGACCTGGCTGAACGCGGTGATGGAGAGCGAGGCGCACCAGCGCCAGACGCATGGCCGGGTGACGTCGCATCAGTATAAAGAATGGCGGCATACCACCTCCCGCATCAACCCTGAGAGCGGAATGCCCGAATCCGGGAAGTTCGTGCGGGTCATCCGCGACGAACGGACCACATGGAAATACGACGTTAACGGCCGCCTGGTGGAAAAACAGGTCGACAAAGGCGGCTACCGCCCGCTTATCTGGCGCTACCGCTGGGACGCGAAAAGCCAGCTTACCGGACTGGAAACGCCTGAGGGGGAGCGCTGGGCATACCGGTACGACCCGTTCGGACGGCGCATCAGCAAGCGCTGCATCAACCGGGACAGGCCGGGCACCGATTTTCACTGGAACGGCGACCAGCTGTGTGAGGAAATCCCGGTCGGGACGGACGGGATGCCGCTGTATGAAAACGCCATCCGCTGGATATACGAGCCGGGCAGCTTCACGCCGCTGGCGCGCCATGAGAACGGGGAGCTGCACTATACGGTGACCGATACCCTCGGGCGGATTCAGGAGCTGCTGCGCGAAGACGGCACCCTCGCGTGGCGCGGGGAGCAGCAGCTGTGGGGCCGGGAAACGGGCCGTCAGAAAGCGGATGCACCTGCATGCCGCCTGCGCTTTCCGGGGCAGTACGAAGATGCGGAATCAGGGCTGTACTACAACCGTTTCAGGTACTATGATGCTGATTCGGGTCAGTATTTGTGTGCGGATCCGATTGGGTTGGCGGGAGGTGTTGACCTTTATCAATATGCACCAAACCCGATAAATTGGTTTGACCCCTTAGGTCTTGCAAAATGTTATTTGAATAATCCTAAGAAAAAGGTGAATAGTGCTGAAGTCG
>NZ_JAKCMV010000061.1 GCF_021440515.1 Enterobacter asburiae
ACGGCTCCCCCACCGAAATCGAGCCCAGCCCAAGCTGTTTATGCACCAGCGGCAGCAGCGTGCCGAGCAGTACCACCAGCATGGCGGTCATCAGCAGCACGTTATTGCCGAGCAGCAGCGATTCCCGCGACCACAGGGCGTTGTTCACCCGCGAGCGCAGGCGATAGCCGCGCAGGGCGAACAGCAGCAGCGATCCGCCGACGATCAGGGCGATAAACGCCATGATCGTCATTCCGCGCGCCGGATCGGAGGCAAAGGCGTGGACGGACACCAGCACCCCGGAGCGCACCAGGAACGTCCCGAGCAGGCATAGCGAAAAGGCGGCGATAGAGAGCAGCAGCGTCCAGGCCTTAAAGCCGTCGCGCTTATCGCTGACGATCAGCGAATGCAGCAGCGCAGTTCCCACCAGCCAGGGCATCAGCGAGGCGTTCTCGACCGGATCCCAGAACCACCAGCCTCCCCAGCCCAGCTCGTAATAGGCCCAGGCGGAGCCAAGCACGATGCCGAGCGTCAGGAAGATCCACGCCGCCAGCGCCCAGGGTCTGGCGCTGCGGGCGCTGGCGCGATCGAACTCGCCGCCCAGCAGCGCGGCAATCGCAAAGGCAAAGGAAACGGAAAAGCCGACATAGCCCATATAGAGCAGCGGCGGATGCAGAATAAGCCCCGGATCCTGCAACATCGGGTTCAGGTCGCGCCCCTCGAGCGGAAAATCGGGCAGCGTCCGGGCAAAGGGATTAGAGGTAAAAACGATGAACAGCAGCATCCCGAAGGTAATCAGCCCCATCACCGCCAGCACCCGCGCCAGGGTTTTCATCGGCACCTGACCGCTCCCGCAGGCGACGGCAAAGGTCCAGCCGCCCATCAGCACCACCCACAGCAGCAGCGAGCCTTCATGCGCCCCCCAGGCTGCCGCCAGCCGATACCACACGGGCAGCAACGTACTGGAGTTGGCCGCCACGTAGGCCACGGTGAAGTCATTGTCCGCCAGGCAGATCATCAGCAGGACAAAGGCGCCGCCGATGCTTAAAAAGAGCAGGCAGGCGAGCGGGCGCGCCAGGCTCATCATGCGCACGTCGCCCCGCGCCGCGCCCGCTAAAGGGAACACCGTCAGTAAAAGGGCGATGGCGATAGCCGCGCACAGCAGCGCATTTCCCGCTTCCGGCATCATGGTCGGGCCGCCCGCTGATGGTTATCCTGCATCGCTTTCGAGACTTCCGGCGGCGTGTAGTTTTCGTCATGCTTCGCGAGCACCTCTTTCGCCAGCACCACGTTGCCCGGCAACAGCTCGCCCTGCACCACGACGCCCTGCTCCTCCCGGAACAGATCCGGCAGAATGCCGCTGTAGCGCACCGTGATTGCCGAACTTGCGTCGTAAATCTGGAAGCGGATATCCAGCGAATCCCGCGCGCGCTCGACGCTGCCGGATTTCACCATGCCGCCGACCCGCAGGCGCTGGCCGATTTCCGGGCGCACGCCGGTTTCCCGCTTGCCGGTGTGGATCTCCTCCGGGGTGTAAAAGAGATCGATATTGCTGCCGAGCGCGTACAGCACCAGCCCGGCGGTGAGGCTCAGGCCGCTGACGATAGCCACCGCGGCCCACAGGCGATTTCGTCGACGCGTGTTCATCCTTTCTCCTTCGCCAGCGTGGCGTTCAGCGAGCGCAGCAGCGCCCGGTGCTGTTGATGGCTGTGCCACGCCAGCGCCGCCAGCGGGATCAGCGTCAGGCCGACCGACAGCCAGACGTACAGGGCGTAGCCGCCCATCGCGAAAAAGGCGTTTAAAGAGGAAAATGCGCTGGTCATGGGCGGCCTCGCAGAGTGAAAAGTTCGGATACCCACGGACGACGGCGTTCGAGGGATAAAATTAAGTTGCGCAGGCGCATGAAGGTCAGGGTGGCGCAGGCCAGCAAAAAGCCCAGAATGGCAATACGCAGCGGGGCGCGCATTTCAGGCGCGACGCTTTGCTGCATCCGGGTCGAGCCCTGGTGCAGCGTGTTCCACCACTCCACCGAGTAGTGGATAATCGGCAGGTTCACCACGCCAATCAGCACCAGAATCCCCATCGCCTGCCCGGCCTGTTTACGGTCGTCAATCGCTGACCACAGGGCCATCGCCCCCATGTAGAGAAACAGCAGCACCAGCTCAGAGGTCAGGCGCGCGTCCCAGACCCACCAGGTCCCCCACATCGGTTTTCCCCACGCCGATCCGGTCGCCAGCGCGATAAAGGTGCAGACCGCGCCCACCGGGGCCATCGCGGCGATGGCCAGATTCGCCATTCTCATCTGCCAGACCAGGCCGACAAAGGCCGCCCCCGCCATCGCGGCATAGAGGCCCATTGAGCACATCGCCGCCGGGACATGCATGTAGATGATGCGATACCCGTCGCCCTGCTGATAATCCGCCGGGGCAAACGCCAGCCCCCAGACGAGGCCAGCGCCCAGCAGCGCCACGCTTGCCAGCCCACACGCGGGAATGCACAGGCTACAGAGCCGATAAAGCCTCGACGGCACGGCGAGTTGATGAAGTCGTTTCCACATAAAGATCCCTCTTATGACGCGGTTTAGTGAAGGCCGATGCGCAGCGCGGCGGCGGTAGCAAAGGGGCTGAGCGTCGCGCTGGCGGCAAACAGCGCCCCCAGAACGGCAAAATAGCCCTGCACGGGCAGGTGGCCTGCGGCGGCCTCCATCGCCGCCGTCGCGAAAATCAGCAGCGGAATGGTTAACGGCAGCACCAGCAGGCTCAGCAGTACGCCGCCCCGCTTTACGCCCACCGTCAGCGCCACGCCCGGCGCGCCGAGCAGGCTCAGCGTCAAAGTCCCGGGCAGCAAGGTTCCGGCCATCACCCACCCGGTGTGGCTGTCCATCCCCATCAGCAGCGCGGCGAGCGGCGAAAAGAGCAGCAGCGGCAGGCCGGTCATCAGCCAGTGGGCGATGATTTTCGCCAGCGCCACCAGCGGCAGCGGCACGGGCAGCAGCAGCAGTTGCTCGAGGCTGCCGTCCTGATAGTCATCGCGAAACAGCCGCTCCAGCGCCAGCAGCGACGAGAGCAGCGCCGCCACCCAAATCACGCCGGGAGCGATGCGCGCCAGCACCTGCGGCTCGGGGCCGATGCCGAGCGGGAAAAGCGTAATCACAATCAAGAAGAAGCCGAGCGGGTTGAGCAGATCGGCCGGATGACGCCACCCTGCCCGCAGCTCCGTCGCAATAATGTTCAGCAGCATGATGCCCCCGCCGTGAGATCGATTTGCTGCAACCTGGCCACCGCTAGCGGCTGGTGGCTGGTCACAATCACCGCGCCCCCCTGTTGCGTGTGCGCCTCAAGATGTCGGGTGAGGGTTTCAACGCCCGCGGCATCAATCGCGGTAAAAGGTTCGTCGAGGATCCACAGCGGCGCGTGGCTCAGCCACAGGCGCGCCAGCGCCACCCGTCGCTGCTGTCCGGCAGAAAGGCGGGTAACGAGCGTGTCCGCCATCCCCTCCAGCCCGACGCAGCGCAACGCCTCATCCAGCGCCTCGCGGGGGGCGCGGTGATAAAAAGCTACGTTTTCTCTCACCGTCAGGCGGGACTTCACCCCCGGCCGATGGCCTGTCCACACCAGCTGCTGGTGAAACTGCTCGCGCACGCGCGCCAGCGGCTCGCCGCGCCATCTCACCTCGCCGCTTTCCGGCATCGCCAGCCCGGCGAGAATGCGCAGCAGCGTGGTTTTACCCGCGCCATTCTCCCCGGTGATATGCACCAGCGAGCCTGCCGACACGGTAAAGCTCAGATCGGAAAAGAGCGTTCGCTCGTGGCGTTCGCAGCAAAGGTTCAGGGCTTCAAGCATGAGGCGTCCCGGTCACTGGCCGCCCTGCGACGGCCATCTCCATTAAGGCTGGTAAGGGGTGTACACCCCGGTCAGGCTGTCGAGGAAGGCGACGATATCGTCCACATCGCCCTGCGGCAGGCTGGTGCCAACCTGGTGGCGCAGCATCAGCTTGACCGCCTCGTCGAGGGTCGGAACGTCACCGCGGTGGAAGTACGGCGCGGTCAGCGCCACGTTGCGCAGGCCCGGTACTTTCTGGCGCAGACGGTCGCGCACTTCGCTGGTTACGTTCATACGCCCGATATCGGCGTCGGTGATTTCGCCAAAGTCATAGGCCTTTTTCAGCCCCAGCGGCTCAAAGGAGCGCCCGCCGAGGATCACACCGCCGTGGCAGGTGGCGCATTTGTTCTCTTTGAACAGCGCATAGCCGTGCTTTTGCTGCGTGGTCAGGGCGTTTTCATCGCCGCGCAGCCACTTATCAAACGGCGCATCGGGGGTGATCAGCGTCTTCTCATATTCGGCAATCGCATCGGTGATGCTCTCCCCGCTGAAGCCGTCCGGGTAGACGGACACGAAGGCCTGCGTGATTGCCGGATCGGCCTCCAGCTTCGCGACGATGTCATCCCAGGATTTAGAAGCCATTTCGATAGGGTTCAGCGGCGGGCCGCCGGCCTGTTTTTGCAGATCGGCGGCGCGACCGTCCCAGAACTGCTCGCTGTTAAAGGTGGCGTTAAACACGGTTGGCGCATTGATTGGCCCTACCGCGCCGTTCACGCCGAGGGAGGTCTGGCGACCGTCGACGCCGCCCGCGTTGAGCGCGTGACAGCTTGCGCAGGAGAGCGTACTGTCGCCCGACAGGCGGGTGTCGTGATACAGGCGGAAGCCAAGCGCGACCTTCTGCTCGTCCACCGGGAGGCTTTTCGGGATGGGCTGTACAGGTTCGTTGCGTTTATCTGCCGCCATGTCGCCGCTGGCGTAATGGCTTTCGCGCTGGGTTTTGATCCAGTTGAGGATCGTCGCCTGCTCGGTTTCATCAATCTTGCCCGCCCAGTGCAGCGCCACGTAGCGGGTTGGCGGCATCGTCTTATGCTGCATCACCCACTCAATTTTATTCAGATCGCTTTGTGAAACGGGTTTGTCGTCAATTAGCGCCTTACGCACCGGATCCAGGTTAAAAGACTGGTAGCCCAGACGGGTGTCGTACTCCATTAATTGTTTAGCAATGGGGAAAGAGGCATAGAAAGGCAGAGCGGCAGACGGGGTATGACAATAGTCGCAGCCCTTTTCACGAAAGAAGCTTAATACCTTGTTGTTTTCACTGACGGCGGAAAGTTGAACGTCGTTTTCCTGTATACGCCCTTTATCGTGATACCAGACGTAACCAGATAACCCTAAATAACAGACGGCTGCGCCCGCTGCGCAAAAGGCCGATATGCGGAGCCATTTCTTCATTTTTTTATCCTTAAAAAAACGGAACACCCAGAAGAGAAAGTGAATTATTTTTGCGCGTTAATCATAAAGGGGTAAGGGTTGGGCTTGTTGATAGCAATCAATAATACCTATTGGGCAGAGCTATCGTTTAAATAGGGATAAGCTATTGAGTGGCCTTACTAATTTGCGGAGGAAATATAAATGCGAGATTTATTAAAATAACGGATTGATAGAAATCTAAGAATATTCCCCTATTTCCAGCGGAAAAAGGGGAACACATTTTAGCGCTGAGAAACCAGCCCGGCGATATCTTTTGGCGTGGTTCGACAGCATCCGCCAATTAATTTCGCCCCTGCGGCTAACCACTCGGGTAAATAGCCGGCCAGCGTTGCGCAGGCTTCACCGTGGTGATGCCAGGTTTTGGTCACCGCATCATAATGCTCACCGGAGTTAGGATAAACCACCAGCGGCAGGGACGTCAGGCTATGCAAATGGTCAAGCGCCGCCGTGGTGTTTTCCAGCGCGATGCAGTTAATGCCGAGCGCCACGATTTGCGGATAATTCGCCAGCACGCTCACCACTTCACGCAGCGGCGTGCCGTCGCTCAGGTGCTCGCTGTCGCGCAGGGTAAAGGAGAACCACGCCCGGGCGCGGGGGTACTCTGCAATCAGCGCGGCGAGGGTTTTGATTTCCGCAAACGAGGGCAGCGTTTCGCAGGCCAGCAGGTCGGTGCCAGCGTCCAGCAGCGCCTCAACGCGCGGACGGTGGAAGGCGGTGAACTCGTCTGCGCTTCGCACGTAGTCGCCGCGATACTCAGAGCCATCGGCCAGGTAGGCGCCGTACGGCCCCACAGATCCCGCCACCAGCAGCGTTCCCGCCCGGGCGTTTTCCGCCAGATAGGCCTCGCGGGCCTTACGCGCCAGCTCCACGCTTTTGCCAATCAGCGCGCGGGACTGCGCGTCATCAAGACCCCGTGCGGCAAAGCCCGCCGGCGTGGCCTGATAGCTGGCGGTGATCGCCACCTGCGCTCCCGCGCGGAAATAGTCGAGATGCACTTCGCGGATAAGCTCGGGGTTTTCGACCAGCACTTTGGCCGACCACAGGCTATCGGCCAGGTTACAGCCACGCGCTTCCAGCTCCGTTGCCATTGCGCCGTCGAGTACCACAAACGGCTGTTTTTCAAGGATGGCGCTCAGAGGATTATTCTGCGACATGTTCAGGCTCCTGCGTTGTCAGGTTTCGGGTCAGGTAGTACGCACCATAACACAGGGCGACAAACGGCAGCCCGCAGTAAAGGGCAATTCTCTGGCTCGGATCAAACGCCAGGCCGACGCAGGCCACCACGCACAGCACAAAGCCCAGCACGGGCACCAGCGGATACCAGGGCGCGCGATACTGCAACGCCTCAAGCGGCTGGCCCGATTGCAGATGGCGACGGCGGAAGACAAAGTGCGAGGCGCAGATGCTGATCCACACCGCCACCACCGCAAATCCGGAGATAGCCGACAGCGCGACAAACACCGTGTCCGGCGCCACTACGCTTGAAAACAGCGCCAGCACGCCGCCGAGCATCGACACGGAGAGCGCCGTCAGCGGCACGCCGTTTTTATTGACGCGGGCAAAGCAGCGCGGCAGCGTTTTCTCGTTCGAGAGCGACCACAGCATACGGCCCGAGGCGTAGAGCCCGGAGTTCGCCGCCGAGAGGATCGCCGTCAAAATCACGAAGTTGAAGATATCGGCGGCATAGGGAATGCCGACTTTCTCAAACACCAGCACGAACGGGCTTATTTCGACGCCTGCCTGCTGCATTGGGATCAGCGCCGCCAGCACAAACACGGTGCCGATGAAGAAGATAATCAGACGCGCGATGGTCGTGCGGATCGCCACCGGAATGACCTTGTGCGGGTTTTGCGTTTCACCCGCCGCGATACCGATCAGCTCCGTCCCGGAGAAGGCAAAGTTGACCGCCACCATGGTCATCAGGATCGGCAGCCCGCCGTGCGGGAACCAGCCTTCGGCGGTGATGTTGCTCAGACCCGGTGCGGGAGAGCCGTCCTGCATCGGGATAAAGCCGAAGATCGCCGCGCCGCCGAGAATGATAAAGGCGATGATGGTGATGACTTTCACCAGCGAGAACCAGAACTCCCCCTCGGCGAAGAAACGGGTGGAGATGACGTTGAGGCCGAATATCACCGCGCAGAACACAACGCACCACGCCCAGACGGGCACCTGCGGAAACCAGTACTGCATACAGAATCCCGCGGCGGTAAAGCTCGATCCGAGCGCCACCGTCCAGGTGAGCCAGTAGAGCCACGCGACGGTATAGCCGGTCGCCGGGCCAAGATAGCGGGCGGCGTAGACGTGAAACGCGCCGGTTTCCGGCATCGCCACGGAGAGTTCGCCCAGACACTGCATCACCAGCCAGACGACCAGCGCGCCAATCAGGTACGCCAGCAGCGTGCCCGCCGCCCCGGTGTTGGAGATGATGTATCCGGTGTTGAAGAATAACCCTGTGCCAATCACGCCACCCAGCGAAAGCATAATCAGGTGGCGCGTTTTCATGGTGCGCTTAAGCTGCCCGTTTTCTTGTTGTGTTTGCATATTACCTTCTAAACGTATGGACATCTAAACATCCAAAGAGGGTCTGTTATACCGTGAATGTTAACAAAAAGCCAGACGACCAGCCGGAGTCGCCTTCAGTTGCCCAGCGGCGCTTCGCTTGCAGGGCCTACAATTATACGTAGGCCGGGTAAGGCGAAGCCGCCACCCGGCAAGCACACCGCACAATACAGGAAATCAGTCCGTAGGCCGGGTAAGGCGCAGCCGCCACCCGGCAATGCAAACCGCACAATATTGGTAAATCCGTAAATCAGTTCTATAGTCGACACTGCTTATTCGATATCAGGACTCACTATGCGCTTTAACGGACTGACCAAAGGTTTCTTCATATTCATTCTCGCCCTTGTGACCTGGGCCTTCTTTGATGTGCTGTCGCCCTACTTCTCCGCAATTCTGTGGGCCGCGATCCTGACCATCATTTTCAACCCGGTGAAAAACAGGCTGCGAACGGCGCTGGGCGAGCGCAACGGGCTGGCCTCGTTCCTGACCCTGTGCATCATCTGCCTGATCGTCTTTATCCCGTTGATGGTGATCCTCTCCTCGCTCGCCATCGAGCTGAACGTGGTCTACACCAAGCTTCAGCAGAACAACACCCAGTTCCCGGAGGTAGTGGCGGGTATCTTTAACCGTCTGCCTGACTGGGCGAGCGGTTTCCTGGCCGATCACAACCTCAATAACGCCGAGCAGATCCAGAAAAAACTCTCCGACGTGGCGTTAAAGGGCGGGCAGTATCTGGCGGGCAGCGCGTTCCTGATTGGTAAAGGCACCTTCGGCTTTGCGATCAGCTTCGGCATCATGCTCTATCTGCTGTTCTTCCTGCTGAAAGACGGACCGTATCTGGTGCGTCAGATCCTCGACTCTCTGCCGCTGTCGGATTTTGCCAAACAGCACCTGTTCGCCAAATTCGTCGGCGTGTCCCGCGCCACGGTGAAAGGCACGGCGGTGGTTGCGGTGGTACAGGGTACGCTCGGCGGGATTGCCTTTGCGATTGTCGGCATCGACGGCAGCATTCTCTGGGGCGCGCTGATGGCGTTCCTCTCGCTGGTGCCTGCGGTTGGCTCGGCCATTGTCTGGGTTCCGGCGGCAATCTACCTGTTTGCCACGCACCAGATCTGGCAGGGGCTGTTTATCGTCGGCTTCTTCGTAATCATCGTCGGGCTGGTGGACAATATCCTGCGCCCGCTGCTGGTGGGCAAAGACACCAAAATGCCGGATTACCTCATTCTTATCTCCACCCTTGGCGGGATGGAGCTTTACGGCATTAACGGCTTTGTTATCGGCCCGTTGATTGCGGCGCTGTTTATCGCCTGCTGGAATCTCTTCTCCGGGCGCGACCACGAAGGCAACGCCGAGGAGCTGGACGCGGAGTTCATCGAGGAAGGACGAAACCCGCCGGATCTGTAGTCAATCAGGCGGCTCTGGCCGCCTTTTTTTTCGCGATAAATCAGACGTTTTCTATAATTCAAAGTATCTCTCCCATTCTGCCGTAGAAGGATCCCAACAGGTGAGAATCGCCACGATAACGAACTGGGCCTACGGTGCCACGGTCTGTCTGACCCTCGCGTCCGGGATTGTCATGCTGATGGCGTCTAACGCAGACAACGCCGAGCGTACCGCGGTGAAGCAGCGCCAGGTATTTGACCAGCTGACGGAAGACGTTGAGACAGAGGCCTGGATGCTCTCCGATTTGGCGCGCCTGTTTGTGATCAAAAAAGAGCCAGGCATCCTCGAAGAGTACCGGCAAAAAGAGAGCGAGGTAAAAGGGACGGAGCAGCGAATTGAACGGCTCAAAGACATCGGCGCCTCCGGTGAAGAGCTGGTGCTGCTACAGGAAGGTTTGAACATCATTGATGAGCTACAGGATGAGCAGCAGGCCGCCCTTGCTGCCATCACCCGGGGAGAAGACCAGCAGGCCGTAGCCCTGCTCTATGGCACAGCCTATGAACAAGAGCTTGAGCGCGCCCAAAGCCAGATCGACCATTTCAGGCAGATGATGGATAAGCGCATTATTGCCAACGTGCAGGCTGCGACCGAAAAATCAAAGACCCTGCGCACCGCTTCTGAAGTAATGGTGGGCCTGACGGCGCTGCTATTCCTGTTCGTCATGGGCTTTATTCTCAAGCGTCGCGTGCTCCATCCGGTTGTACGCCTGAGCGACGTGGTTCACCGCCTCGCCTCTCAGGATTACGCCGTTGAAACGCCCAATTTCAACCAGATCGACGAAATTGGCGACATGGCGCAGGCCATTCGTATCTTTCGTGAAAACGGCCTCGCGCGGCAGCGGCTGGAAAAGGAACGCGATGCCGACTGGGCGATCCGCGAGCTGCTGGCAAGAATGACGCAACGCTTGCAGGGCTGCGAGAACTTCGCCGACGTGATTAACGTGGCGGAGCTGTTCGCGCCCAACATCGCGCCGGGCGTGTCCGGGCGGCTGTACATTCTTGAGCGCGGCCGCTGGGAGATGCGATGCGCCGCCGAATGGCTCTCCCCGGAGGGCGAGAAAAAAGAGTTCCATCCGGACGCGTGCTGGGCCGTGCGGCGGGGCCAGAGCCATCCGCCGGTTAACGGCGAGCCGGATATCGCCTGTTATCACCTGCCAGACGCTCAGGCGCACCAGTCCCTGTGCGTCCCGCTTATTGCTCAGGGCGAGGCGATTGGTTTGCTCTCGTTCCAGAATATCACCCCCGAAACGGCCCCTTCCCGCGCCTATCTGGAGCTGATGGCCGAGGCGCTCGGCCTTGCCCTGGCGAACCAGCGTCTGCGCGACGCCCTGCTGGAAAAAGCGCTGTTCGATCCGCTGACGGGGCTGCGTAATCGTCACCATCTGGAAGATACGATGCGCACGCAAATCAGCCAGGCGGCGCGTAACGACGAGCCGATTAGCTGCCTGATGATCGACATCGACCACTTTAAGAGCATTAACGACCGCTTTGGCCACGAGGCGGGCGATCAGGTGATAAAAAGCGTGGCGACGATTATTCAGCGCGCCGTGCATGACGACGGGCTGGCCTTCCGCTACGGCGGCGAGGAGTTTCTGGCGCTGCTGACCGGTGCCGATGAAACGGCGGCCCACGCCTGCGCTACCGCGATTTATAACGGCGTGCGCGCGCTGTCGCTGCGCTACGGGCTGTCTGAGATTGGCCCGGTGGATGTCTCCATCGGCATCGCCAGCTATCCGCAGCACGCCCAGAGCGATAACCTGCTGCGGGCGGCGGATGTAGCGCTGTACCGGGCGAAGGAGCTTGGCCGTTCACGGATTGTGAGCTTCGGGATGCTGGAGGCGGGCTAGCCGTTGTTCTGCTCGCGCCACTGCTTCACCATCTCGTCCGTCACTTCATTTTTATAACAGATGGGCGCATAGCCGCCCGTTTGACGCCATGCAGTCCAGGTTTGAAAACAAGCACGTTATGGAAGACAGTTCACATTTTCGCGGCTCGTCTATTCCCTCACAAAAAACGCGGTGTATCATTCACAGCGTAAATACCTTTCAACTCTCACCGAGGCTTTGATGCTGGAGAATGTCACCATCAGATAATCAGTTTCCCGCCCTCTTCAGGACGGACTGGTTATCGCTGCGCTTAAACCTTACGCACGCACCTGCTGGTGTGGGCTCGTTTTTACGCATGATGATGAAACAGGTTTTCCAGTATGAATTTATCCCGTCAGGAACAACGTACCTTACACGTTCTCGCCAAAGGTGGACGTATTGCGCACGTCCGCGACAGCTCAGGCCGCGTCACCGCCGTTGAGTGCTACACCCGCGAAGGGAGCATTCTCAGCGACTGTACGCTCGCCGTGTTTAAAAAACTCCGCACCAAGAAGCTGATCCGATCCGTCAACGGTCAGCCCTATCGCATCAACACCACCGGGCTGAACAACGTTCGCGCCCAGCTGGATAATCGCTAAGGAGCAGTGATGAATACACCTTTTACAGACAGCTACGACTACGCATTTTTACTCGACACCATGATGGGGCCTAACGCCATGCGGCTTACCGAGGAGCTGGTCAGCCAGCTTCCGATAAAGCCGGGGATGCGCATTCTGGATCTCGGCTGCGGGAAGGGGATCTCCTCGATTCTGCTCGCCGAAAAATATGACGCGACGGTGTTCGCTGCCGATCTGTGGATCGCCCCGACCGAGAACGCAGAGCGTTTCACCTCACTCGGGCTGGACGGGAAAATTTTCCCGCTGCGGGTGGATGCCACCAAAGAGATCCCCTTTGCGGATGATTACTTTGACCTGATCGTCAGCGTCGATGCGTATCAATATTTCGGCAGTAACGACAACATGCTTGCAACGCTGTTGCCGTATCTTAAACCGGGCGGCCACTTTGCCGTCGCCGTCCCGGGCTTTATCGGCGATTACAGCGAAGACAATTTACCCGAGGTGGTCAAACCGTTTTGGACACCCGAGTGGTATTTCTACCCGCTTCACTGGTGGAAAGCGCTGTGGGAAAAAGAGCCGGGTATTGCACTGACGTGCGTGCGGGAGATGGATACCTGCCAGCAGGCCTGGGATGAATTTATGGAATGCGAAATTGCGCAGGAGATGATGGTCCCGATTATGGACGCCGGGGCTGGGGCGTATTTTAATATGATTCAGCTGGTTGGTCGGAAAACGTAGATCCACGACGAGCGCCACCTTAAGGGTGGCGCTTTTTTGGATGAGCACCGTCAGCTTAACCTTGTCGAACAGCGAATTTTGACCGCATACTGGCAAACTTTGCAGGCTTGGACGTTCTGACGGCAGCGGCGTTTAAGATAGAAAATAACTGCTAATTGCTGGGAGCGAGTATTAACCTCGTGCAGGCGTAGGATATCGATGAAGGCCGGATAATCAAAAAGGCAGATGATTTGAATTCATTTATGATGGCATAATTCCATTTTGATACAACATGCTAAATGGCTGTACACTTAGCGAACAGAAGCACTTCAAAACATCAAGTTATCTCCCTTGCGTCAGTCCAAAGCAGCATTGTGTAACTGCACTGCTTATTGCAAAGAGGCGTGTCGCTGAAGGCTTCACGTAGCGATATTTGGTAAAGAAAAGCGCTTTTCATCTAGGGCCTGGGCTGACGGTCTAACAGATCACCAACTGTTACGGGTACATTTTTGATAGGGGGATGTAAACTGAAGAACAGGACTCGACTAGACAGGTAAGTAAATTTATCCAATCAGCGATTTTGCGTACGGCATGCTTTCGATTGTCATTTTGTACGTTACAGTTGGCTTAATCTTCCAAGCGATCAAAAAACCCTTACTCGCATTAAGGATGGTCTTAATGATTGTGATCCCTTTGATTACAACTTGGAGCACTATTATTTTCGTGGATCGTCGCTTTAGTTCGATAGACGGTGACAGGACTGCACAGACATAAGTTTCCATCATTATGGGGATACTGGTTTTTTTCTCAGCAGCCACATCATTAGCAAGCTACTAGGATTTAAAAAGGATTGATGCCGCTATAGGTCTTTACATGAGCATGGGCTGTAAAGGTCATTCTTAGTCACATCCTTTCGCACATATAGATTTTAACTATATGTTTTATCCAACCGCCAAAACGACTAACGTAATCAGAAATTCTTATAGAGATTACACGACATCATGTTGCGCAATTCTGCCCTCCCGTTGAAGAAATCAGCACTCGATCAAATTTTGAATTTTTTTTCTTAATTATTGACATGTCTTCCAAGCCTTATGCTGTGTAGGGTTTTGCATTTTTACCCTTTCACAACCTCAATTTAACGTCAAAATCAACCCTTGTGCTGAAAAGTTTCGATACTAGAATACTCACCATATAGGGGATAACTGATTCAAAACCCCTATATGTAGTGCCCATATGTAATACGTAGGCATAAAAAAACCGGATTCAATTTATGAACCCGGTCCTTGAAGCATGACCACCGTGAGTTTGCAGACTCATAACGATAGTTAGCCTCGCCATCATTTCTGACGGCTTGATTGTGCCAGGCTTGGTTGGTTGTGTAAACCATAAGTTTTTACGCAAAAGGAATTACCATGCTTATTCAGAAGAAGCGAATTAGAAACATCAACAACTACATCACTGTTTTTGATGGCAGAGATGTATTTATCGCTCATGCACTGCCAAGCCAACAAAAGGGGCAATCAATTGGATTCACTGCTAACCAATCTCTTGGAGAGGAAGTTCTTCCTCACATCGTTGGTGCAATAACTCGCTTCAACGCCAACGGGAAATCAGTGCCAGACAAAATGTTGCCTAAAGAAACAGCTTATCGGCAGGTATCATGGACCTGGAAAAAATGGGTTGGTAGAGGCGAGACTGAAGAGGTCACTGAGACTCGAGAAATGGAGTATCAACGTTACCAGAGGATTTTCACTCCACCACCAAGTATCGAGTTGAAAATTGTTGAGAACTTGAATGGTCAAAAGCTATTGATTTCACCTAAGTTGACCTTGACAGAAGAATACAGAGACCTTGTAACACATTGCGTTAACTTATTTTTAGAGTTATTTGGTCTTTGCGAAGTTGTTGACGAAGATCTCAACACTATCGTTACTACTCAATCTATAAAACTAAACTGGAGTCTCCTCCCTCAAGGACAATATCCTTGGACCACCATTGGTTCGCAAATTATGTCAGCTATCAAACCGAGAGGAAAAGGAAATGCTGCTGTTGTAGAGGGTAGACTTGAACTCATTAACAGTAAGCAACCTGATTTTGTCGCTGTCGGAAGAGCTGGCTTCCAGGGATATGTAATTTTTGGATTTCCCAATCACAATACCTACGTATTGGAAAGCTCGCAATGTAACAACGCAACCTATATTTTTAACAACGATTGGCAACAATTATCCCAGCTAACTAAAGCTGAGATATTAGATGGAAATTTGCACCGCGCCAGAGTAATTCATCGAAGAAACTGGGCTACTGAAATCCTTAGATACTTAGCTTAACAGCCATGAGTGCGGGAGCTATGTCTCCCGCACTTTTCCTAATGATATACATTTAACTTCAGACAATAGAAGCCATAAAGCCCAGTTAGTGGTACAAGCAACAAGCGGAGCGTAGCGACTTCATCAAGCCAACCTAGTTGGTTTCGCTTTGCGAAAGTCACCATTGACCAAATCAGATTGTCAGAGGGATCACACCTTATCAGGGTGCTCGTGTACTTTTCGGAGTGTGAGCGAAGCGCTGGCAGAGCCGGATCTGTAGCTACCGGGGCATTACCTCTATTCACCTGTTTACGCAGCCACAAGGCCACACATCGGGCTTAAATGCGTGTGATCAATCTGTTTCGGGAGGATTTAGAAACGTTGGCAGCGTCATCAGCTTCGAGTTGATAGCGGTTCGTGTGGACTGTTCACGCTTTGTACCTGTTCGAGTTTTACAACTACAGGCCGCTACGTGCTAACATCCCTTAATAGCCACTGTTAACCATAGCGGCAACTATTGGTCATAGAATCCCTTAAAAAAAGATTGTACCTTGAGAAAGGAAATCGTCTTAACTTATTGCTTTTAAAGGATTTTGTTATGTGAGTGCCGATAATAGGAACAATACACATAGGCGATAACCTTTGTTTTTGTTGTCTTTTTTATTGTTCATTTTTTATAGATACCCCCAAAAGTACCCCCATATCTTTTTCCGCCCCTGAAATTTGGTTGTTATTCATACAGCATATCAGGCGGTAACGCTCTCCCTTCAACCCGCTTATTGTATGATAGTGCTATCCCACAATAAGGAACCTGCCAGCCATGAGAATGACCAACCGCAAAAAAGAGATACTCAGCTACTTTGAACCTGATAGCCTCGATTGGGTTACTGGTGAGATTGGTGCGCCGCCGTTCGATGTGTCGGGCGTGGCCTACCTTCTTCATGGCATGGCGTCGTTCGATAAGCGCCACCAGCTCGAATCAACCCGGCGAACTCTTGAAAGTATGGTTGCTGGTGGGTTGCTTGAGCGTGTGACGGTGTATGAGTCTCGTCAGGTACGGCGCGGCGGTGAGACTAACGCAACGGTCGTGCGTTACGGTTTACCCGGTCATTGTGCTGTTATGCGCGATACTGGCGGCGCTGATAACGCAATATCAGGTGAATACATGCGGGTCAATTAATAGCCTGCAATCTGTCGTTGATGCGGCTCAGGTCGTAAACCCGGCGTTCAATATCCAGCATCAGGAAATTGTGGATCTCGGCCTGCTCAGGATTATCAGACTCTCTGGCCTGTAATAGCAATTCATTGTAACCATGCAAGCCGCCTGAGTTTTCCGCCGGGGTGGTGCCTTTCCCACGCAGGCAGCTAATGGGCTGATTACTCGTATCGTGTGTTTGCTTCTCCAGCACAATGACGCAATCCCACCAGTCGCCAAAGTCATACGTGTAAACCAGCTTGTCACCATCATTCTGGAGCGCTGCCCATAGTGGCGTGATTGCCGCATTACCCATGCTTTCATCCTCACCCCATACGCGATACTCGCTACCGGGATCACCTTTACGCCCTTTCTCGAACATATACAGGTGTTCGTCATTCCAGCCAAAAGCCAACTGGATCACCGTGTGAAGTTCACTAAAGGGGATTTGCTCTGGAACCAGCACACGCCGCCATATAGGTGGTTTGCTGTCTCGGATGGTTATCTTTAGCTGGTACATGCAAATCCTGAATAAATGCGAATTGGAAGGATAACGATACTGACGCACTCACAATTCTGTAAAGGTGAATAAAGGAAATTTGCTTAATACGCATAAGTTACATGCGGAATAATCCCGTATCTACCTGCGCGGCGCTGGCTTCCTCCACTGGTAGGCGGGTGATCGCATCATCTCCCCGAACCGTTTGCGCCGGGCTGTATCAGCTTCAATAATGCGCTCCATTTCCCGAACCTCTGCCGGGGTAAGCTGGCGGCCTTCATGCTCCAGTTTAGCGGCTGTCAGTGCTGCTATCTCCTGTGGTGTCACTATGGCAGCTCCTGCTATGGTGGGTAACTGGCTGATTTTAGCTAATTCTGTCAGAAAACCAGAATATCGCTACAACTCCAGCCCTATAGCTCGCGCCGCTTTCCCCGCCTTACGCTCAATCACGCCCGTGATTCTATCTACTACAGGACTGAATGCCTGCCAGTAAGCCACCTCCATTGCTGACAACTCTGCCCGCTTCCTGTCAAACGTAGCCCAGCGCATCCCCTTTGGCTTCGGGAACATGAGAATGTCATTAAACAGGTTATTTGTAAGGTCATTGTTTCCCCATATCGCGTATCGCTGCTGGCGTATCTTCATACGCATTCTGTCCAGTCTGTCGGCGCTCTGGCTTTTATAGTGAAGTTTCCAGCACGCCCGGCAACCAATATCTTTTTTACCGATATACAGCTTTGCAGCCCGTTTCATACAGTGGGGACAAACGTACCATTCCCGCACGCCATACCCGGCTTGTGTGGTCGTGGTTCTGATTGCCCGTGTAACGCCGTTGATTGTCATGGCGTAGCTGTCGGCTTGCCGGAAGGTATACAGCGTTCCGCTTTCGGTCTGGGTATAAAGCTGCGTACCCGGTTCGGCGTCCGTCAGCCTGCTACGCATGTGCGCAAGGAATGGCAACCCTATACGGGGCAGGTCGGTGGTATAGCTGCGCGTTCTGTCTCTCACTGGCTGGCCTCCTGCGAATTACTGCGCATTAACTGCGAACGGTGCGCAAATTGAATACGAAATAATATGCGTATTTTACTGTAAATTGCGCACCACTTTTGTAATTTCACATCAATAAAACCAGTAACTGCGCGGGTTTCGGGATGGTTTGCGCATTGGTATCCGTTTCGTTTTGCGCAGATTTTTTGTGAACTGCGCAATTCGCAATGCCACCGTTAGGATTCGTCAGGTAGTACGCACGCTGAATGCGCAGTTTTGCCGCGTACCTGACTGCGTACTGCGAACCAGTGGCGCGAACCTGAATATTCTGGACGACCTAAATCACGCTCTGGCTTCCAGCCTCTGCTGGCGCGGGTTTAGCGCTACTAGGGTTTAAAATCTGTCAAGAACAGTCCAGAATTTACAGCCGTTTTAGTGCGAACATTACTGCGAACAGTCGCCCCCGATGGTGGCCTGTCGTTGCTTCTTGCCGCCATTTAACCGGAAGGCGTTACCGTTCGGTTGCGCTATCCCCATGCGGTGTTGCGTTTCGGTAACAGCTTTATGCAGATCGCCAAAGTCCTCAACCTTCACGGGCGGGCGCTTCACGTTCTCCAGACACGTTTCACGGCGGCGCTTTATCCATTCCCGATCATCGTCCTCGGTGCATAACAGCATGACTTCCATCCATCGCGCGGCGGCGCGTCGGTACAGCCCCTTTGCTTCCAGAGCCTCTGCTTTACTATCGTTGACCATGCTTATCTCCCTCAGAATGGCGTTTCATCGTCGAATGGTGGGCGCTGGTCGTATTCATCACGGGATGGCTGCTGCGCACGTCTCAGCGCGTCCGTTGCCTGTCCCTGCTGTCCTGCCTTCCCGCCGGGGCGTACCGTTCTTGCGCTGATCACACTGTCGGCTACTACCTGATACCCCTGCTGTGTACCGCCGTCCTGCCCTGTCCACTGGTTGAGTTGCATATTGCCTGCCACGCTCACAAGGTCGCCTTTCTGGTGCTTTGCCAGCGCATCGGCCTGCTTCCCAAAAGCAATAACGCCCAGCCAGAAGGTTGACTCTCCCGCCTCTGCCGCATTACAGGGGAGCGACACCGCCAGCCGCGCCATCGCCATGTTGTTACCGTTCGTTGTGGTGCGGGTCTGGGGATCTGCCACCAGCCGCCCGTATGCTGAAATTTGTGCTGTCATTGTTACCTCACCGGATTATTAGTTTTGCTAATAGCGATTTCTTAACGTGGGACACCTGCCTATTTTTTTTTCATAATAAGCAGAAATAGTGTTGTCTCAGTTGTCTTTGTTGTCTCACGGCGCTACAGGCCGCGCCACGTCTGGATTTTGCCGAGACAACATTGATGATTTTGTGTTGTCTCACGCAGGGTAAATGTTGTCTCACTGCCAGCCAGGCAAAAAATCACACTTTCACTATGTTGTCTCAAAACAGCTAAATGTTGTCTCGCTGTTGTCTCAGAAAATGAAATAAAAACCTTATAAATCAATCAAATTTACAAACTGAGACAACAAAGACAACTGAGACAACACTAAAACTACGCATGTGAAAAAAGATCACTCCTCTGGCTGGCTGCTATCCTCTGCCATGAAGTTGAGCACATAAACGCGGATTTGCCTGCCATCCTCGCGCACACGTCCCTGATAACCTCTGCCGCTGGTCGGCGGGGTGAGCATCCCGACGCGTTTAAGTACCTCGGCAAACTGTTTGGCATTGAATCCCCGTGCGATCTCCTGCTCGAAGGTCGCCGGGAAGGTGTAAAAAATTATCGGGTCGCTGTCGTGGTTCCCCTTCTTCCTGTACCCAGCTAAATCACGGATCGGTAAATCACGGGGGTCATAACCCAGCGGCGCGTAGCGGCTCAGGCCATGAGCATTCAAAAACGCCTCCGTCTGCTCAATTATCTGCTGGTGCTCTTTGTTGCCCGTGCCGAACTCGCGCAGCCAGGCATTGTAGCTGTGCTGTATCGCATCACGGCACGTCTGATCGTCCCATCCGGTAACAACCTCACCCAGCAATAAAGCCGCCTCCAGAATGGCAAAACGTGCGGCCACGCGGTGTACCTGCTCGCCATAGTCAGCAGGAATAAGGCTGCGCCAGCGGGTTTCACAGTCACGAACGGTATCAATGGCCTGCTGCTGGTGGTCTGCCAGCCACCCGATCCACTCCCGCCCGGCAGCGCCGTGATGGTGCTGATAAGCGTCTTTCAGCGCGTCGGCGTGCTGTTTGCCGTTCTGGTGGTCGTGGAAGCGCACCGCCTTACTCAGCGGGATATTCAGCAGGCGCACCAGTTGCCCGGCTTTGGTCTTGCGTCCGGCGGTGGCTATGAAGGTTTCTAAGTCCATTTCCCCGGTACTGATCGCCACGGTGCGCCAGCGCTTTAAATCCCGGTTGCCGCCTTCCTTCGCCCCCTGCAATTTCCCCACGCCGTTAAACAGCGCGTAAGCAGACTGAGACACGCTTACCGGGTCTGCCCCTTGTCCGACTTCATCCAGTGGCATCAGCCCGTCATTGTGTGCTGCGGCTTCGTTTGCCAGCCCCAGCGCCGTGCCGTACCACGTCAGGCGCAATAAGTCCGGGTTGCCGTACAGACTGCTGGCGACGTTCGCTGTGGTGGTCTTACCCGCGCTCGACTGTTCATAGAAGTGAATCCCGAAACCATCAGCACCCGCCAGCCCGATTAACGGGGCTGCCAGTGCGGCGGCAATGCCTGTCATCATCGCGTAGTTACCGTATGCCAGCCGCGCAACACTGTTACGCCAGCTCTCTGAGGTTCCCGCCACGGTGTACCCGGCAGCGGCAGAACTGCGGCCACTGAATAAAACGGGTTGCGCAGGTGCGCCGATTATCTCCCCATCCGGCATGATGTATGCCCCGCACTGCCAGCCAGTAGCGTGAGCAACACGCCACAATTCACGGGAGCCGCTACGCTGTAGCCAGTCGGCCAGAATCGCCCGTAAGCTGCTTTTCGTGGTGACATTAACCCCGCCCGCTTTCAGGGTGCGCCAGCCTTCGCGCTCCCCGATATCAGCCAGGGGGATAGCCGCTGTTGTCGGTATGCCTGCGCCAAAGGCCAGCCAGCGCAATATCAGATACTGATCCTTATCGTCCCGCCCGGTGCCAATAACGTCCATCGGTGAGGCCAGCCAGCTTTCATTGTTGATAATCTCGCCGCTTTCCTTGTCCACTTTAGGCGTGATCCAGTAAACGCCATCTTTGCGGCTCTCAATGCGCGGTTTTAGAGGGTCTTTCTCTGGCTGGTCAGTTTTACCGCCCTCAATGGCCTGTAGTTGTGGTTTCACGGCATCCCCCTGAATCTGGTACATCGAATCATTAAAAGCGGCTGTAGCGGCTTCCAGCCCGTTTTGCTGGCGGTAGTCGTCCCAGTCGGCTTTATGGTCTGTCTGCGGCAGCGCCACCCAGCCAGCCACGGACAAGGCGGCTTTCTCTGCGGCATCTTTGCCCGTGTTCGCCTGTTCGTCCTGCTGGTGGTCGTTATCTGCGGCAATGACAATCTGCGCGGCTGGATACATCCGGCACATCACTTCGGCAACGGGTAGCAGGTTGCCAGCGTCGATTGCCGCCACTGTGATCGCGTCAGGCCGCATCTGGTGAACGGACAGGGCGGTAGCCAGCCCCTCGGCAATTAAAACGCTCTGCGGCGATTCTGGCGCGTTTACGGCATGGTATGCCCCGCGCTTTGCTGAACCTGTCAGAAGGCGCTTTTCTCCCTGTGGGGTGATGGTCTGTGCGGCTGCCACTGCGCCGGACTCATCCACCAGCTCAAGCAGGACTGAACCATCAGGCAATAGCGGGAAAGTGAACCCGTCCAGCCCCTTAGCAATCAGGTATTCAGATTCGCCCTGTGTGACGCTCTGGCGCTTTTCTGCATACAGGCTGGCAAACGTAGCCCGGCGCTGCCCTGCGCTTTCTGCGGCCTGTTTCTGGCGCTCCTGCTCGCGCTGCTGGCGCTCAGACTCCATTTGCTCCCGCCTCTGGCTGGCTGCTGTCGGATCGGTTTCCGCTGCCCGGTAATCAATACCCAGCACATCAGCGGCAAGCCTCGCCGCTTCTGTGGTGTCGCAGTTGTTCACCTTCTTAATAAGGTCTAAACCGTCGCCAGCGCCGCACTGGTTGCAGATGTGAGCGCCGCGCCCGTTGTCGTCGAACCGGAAGCGATCCGTACCGCCACATGCAGGGCAGGGGGCATGGCGGCGTGATGAATCAGGCACGTCGATAGACAGGCCAGCCAGCACATAAGGCCAGTTGCCAGCGGCGGCGGTGGTCACTTCGCGGATAAGGTCGATATTACGCATCATGTCGCCCCCTCAGTGCGTCGCTGGCATTTCAGGCCAGCCGTTTTCATCCAGATCGGCAATGAAGTGATCGTGTAGCTCTGCCAGCGTTTCACGTCCGAACGAGGTCAGCTCACCGCGCTCCGTATCCAGCATGGCGCGGTAGAACACAATGGCGTTCTCTGTTCCCTGCTCAACGCCGTAGCGCTCAATCATTGCGCCCTCAAGGTTGTTCGCCATCGCCAGCCGTTCAGCAAACGGGTAAACCACAATGCCCGCTGTGCCATTGGAGTAAATCGCCACCTGCGATGATGTGCCGTCAGGTTCAGTAACCGTGGTGATGCCGTTCTCGCGCTTCATCTCAGAAACGAACGTCGCAGCAATCAGCCAGCGCCACATAATGACGTTATGCTGCGCGGTGAAGTCGAACCAGCCACGCGCCCCGCCGTCAGCCACTGCAAAATGCAGGGCAAATCCTTCATCCGGGATTTCGTCATACCTGCCGCTATCGAGATGAGTTACCGCGTCTGAATAGGGAACAAGGCAAACATGCTCATACATCCCGGCATCATTGCGGGTCATGATGTTTACGCCGTGCGGTGTGGCTTCTGCGTGGAACAGGTCGGGATTTCCCGGTTTAATGGTCAGTACGTTGCTCATGCTTTGCCCTCCCGATATTCACGCATTACATGGTCAGCCAGCTTGCTTTCAGCCTCGCTCATTGCTTCTGGTACACCGTGTAACAGCGTCAGAATGGAACCAATCAGGCGCGGTAAATCGGGATCTGTTTTATTGGAGGTGCTCTCCAGCCACATGGATAAAACAGCCTGTGCCTGTTCAATCTGGCAGGCAGCATCAATCAGTTGTAACTGGCTCATGCGCTGGCCTCCGCATCAATCAGGGTGGCATCGACAATAGCCAAAACCTTCATCAGCCAGCACTGGACGGCTGCTGTTTGCTCTGCGTCCATGTGCGGGGCTAATTCGGTCATTACGTGAGCCAACCCATCGCGGGCGCGGGTCATCCGTTCTGCTGTACGGTCTGCCAGCGTAAAATCATCCGGGTAAGCCTGCTCGCGGGATAACATCGCTTCGGCTTCAAGCTCGGACGGATGGCGGTATAAAGCGTTAATGTTCATGCGGCCACCTCCAGACGGATACGGCCTGCAAAGAAACAGACGTGATCCCGCGACAGCGTGCGGCGGGCTTCGCGCTCAGATTCAGCAGCGATGTGATGGATTTTGGCGGTAATTGTCGGCATGTCGCGCCGAACGGCTGCGATTAACCAGATGAATTGCGGATTTTGGGTAGGGATAGTAGCCAGCATAGCGGCAGCCTCTGTGGAATGATGTTTGAAATCACCACCAAAGACGCCAATCACTGGTGGTGAACTGAACGAGGTTGGCGTACCGGCTTCCACAGATACCGGCGCATCTTTCGATGCCCTCGCCCAGCCCACCATTGAAGGATGTAGCCGTGCGGCGCACACAAAAAAACCGCATTTAGCGCGGTTGTGCGCTGTGGATAATTGCAGGACGCCAATCCCGGCACCAGATTTGGCTGGTGCGCTATAACCATAAACCGGGTTGGCGATAGTCGGCAAGCCCTTTTTTATGGACTCCAGAAACTCACCTTCGCGCACGCGCGTACTTCTCCGAAAACTCCCGCCAGTAGAATGATTTCCCCCTCGCGTAGTGATGTCAGAAAAACCTTCCTCGCGTGCGCGTACTGGTGCAAAAAGTCCCGTGCGCGTACTGGTCTCGAAACTCTCCTCGTTACCACGACGAGAAAATGAGGAGCTGGCATTAGCTGGCACTGTTATGCCAGCTTTACCCTCATGCGCGTGCACGATCCCGCGCAAGGTACACATCAGGCCAGCCAGGGGAAAGGCTTTATTCTGGACGGCGGCATTAAGCATGATTAGCCCCCAGATGTTTAGCTAACCAGCGCTGAGAGAGGCGGATTAGCTCGGCTTTACGCTGGTCATATCCCATACCCATATCAATCAGCGTAATGTTGGTACTCTCCAGGTAGGTGAGGTGTTCCAGTTGCCCGGCGTTCATGCTGTCGCGTGGTTCGCCAGTAATGCTATTCGCCTGCGCCCACTGCTTCGCCGTCATGCCACCCAAAACAATGCGGGCGATCATGTTGCTCTCGTTGCTGTAGTGGCGAGCCTGCGTCTGTTTACCCTGTTCTGCGCGGGCGCTTTCCAGTGCTACGCACATCGGTTTAAACAGGTTGGCGGCACCGATGCGGGCTTTGAGCTGGCGGCGATACTGAGCGGCAATCTCTGGCACGCTGCGCTGTAGGGCTTCTTCACACTGAATAAAGTAACGGCGAACGGCGCGACCTTGTTCGTTTCGCTCAACCATTGCCAGTTCTTTAGCCATTCCCAGAGAAAGGCCATAATCTTTACTGCGACGGTCGCCGCCACGCTTTGTCACCCATCCGGGGCTACCCTGTTCAAAATTTGAACTTTGATTCCTGAAATCTGAGGAATCAAAAACCACGTAATCAGCACTCAGGCTAAAGCCATATTCATCAATGCGTAGTTTTATCCAGGTTGAAAAGTCGTTACCTACTCCAAGCGCTGTATGCAGTGCCTTAGCACTAACAATACTGGCCTCACGCCCGCCAATTTGACCGGAAATAACGGGAACAATAGCGGCAAAGTCATTAGTGCTATATTCGCCCTGGTTAACGCTGGATTGTGGGGCGGCCTCCGAATTGAATCGGCTTTTTTCGATAGTCATGTTTTCGGCTCCGTTATGCGGCGTTAAATGCGTCCGGGTAGAGGTTCAGAATGTCGGCAATATCCTGCTGAGATAGCCCGTGATGTTCATTAATGGCGGCATTATGGTTCACAAGTTGGATCACCTTGAGAACGTCGCCACGGCAGGAAAAGCGGTAGCGCAGGTGTGCGCCGATACCATCCGGGTTTTTCTCGTCGATACGCTCTAGTTGAATATCAAGCTGGCGCTCCAGTTCAGACGCATAATTACGCCCGGATGAAAGACGGCAGTAGCGCAGAATATCATTTTCTGTCCATCCCTCTACGCCAGTGCGCAGCATATAGACGCGGGCGCGGTGTTTCTTTGGGGTACGCTTAGGTACTTGTACCGGGCTGGTGGTCGGCGTAATATCAGACGTGCGAATATCTGAGTTAGCCGCCTGCTGTACGGGGCGGTTTTTCTTTTCCATTACGCCACCTCGCCACGCGACTCAGCGATGCGCTGATTAATCCACTCGTCAATTTCACTTTCAATAAAAGCGATAGAGCGGGAACCAATTTTAATTGCTGCGGGAAAACGTTTCTCGCTCATAAGACGGTATAACCACGCCTTACTATAGCCAGTACGCTTTTGTACCTCGGCAAATCTAATTAATGACTGAGACATATTTACCTCGTAACGTCCATTGCGGTTTACGAGATAGTTACACTAAAAACCATAGTAATATAGGTAGGCATGATTTTGTTGTGTACCCACCCTTGCCGATGAATCAAAAATATTGGGGGGTACTAATAATGGGTAGGTAAAACACACTTATGATGACTAATGCCACGAAAAATCATGTAGAGCACCCACCATTACTCATGAATGGTAGGCACACACTATCCTTTTGATTTTTTTATCCTTCTTCCTATGCCTTGCAGACAGGATGGGCGTAAAACAAGGTTCACCGCCTCCGCCATATTTTTACCTGCCCCCCGTTCCGTCAAGTAATCAATTACTTCTTTTTTTGTTGGAGCTGTCTGGGGGTCGTCTTCATCATAAGTTGACCAAAGTTCCTTTATAGCATCCTGAACGAATTCCAAACCTTCACTTTGATGTTCATATTTGGGAAGTAATAGAATGCCAACATCATTTTTCTCTGGAACAACATCAATAACATTTTGATCGGAGATAGTTTCACAACTGAAAGAAATTATTTTATCTGGGGATGGCTTACGTACAAAATCAACGCGCTCATTTTCAACCCACATAAATAGTGAATCACGAGTAATTATTGTTTTATCTTTTGATATGTCACTTTTACGATCAGTTGGCTTAATTTCATAAAATTCTTCACAGCCATTCCATTCATCACCGATCCATCTAACCGAAAGACATTGAACTGGAGTTAACACCCCACGACGGATAGCACTTATGATCCCTTCGGATATTCCCCAAGCCATTTTCCAACGTTCATGACGAGTACTTCTAACTCCCTCAAGACCATTTGCATAATCATAGGGGTCAATTCCCGCAAGCAATAACGCAGCCTGGGTAATACTAAACTCCTGTACTGTTTTCCAATGAGATAGATCAGGAAGGTTTTCAACAACAGGCATATTCTACCTCGCACCCTCTAATTTTGGCGGCGATGCCTCCCCGCAGAGGTATACGGGTTTTTGGTGATCAGCCTAGACATAGCCTATTCTTTGTTCATCTACAGAAGTCTACCCCGGTATAGAATAACTGTCTATTCGACCAGTCATGAGGATTTACCAAAACGCCCGTGAACCACGTTTTCACGGTGTTCCAGCGCATCCATATAGTCGGCATACCATTGAAGCATTTCCCGGCGGCCATCGAGATATTGAGCGTGGTTGTATGTGCCTCGAATAGAGTTTTTATCGACGTGGGCGAGCTGCGTTTCAATCCATGCGGTGTTATAGCCCTGTTCGTGGAGAATGGTACTCATGGTGTGGCGGAAACCGTGGCCTGTTACTCTCCCGGCATACCCGATGCGTTTAAAAACCTGGTTAATGCTGGCTTCACTCATGGTTTTACGCGGATCATTACGCCCAGGGAATATATAGGGATAGCGACCTGTCATTTCCCGGATACGCATGATTATTGCTTGCGCCTGTAATGACAATGGCACGATGTGTGGGCGGCGCATCTTCATTCGTTCCGCCGGAATCTCCCAAACAGCAGCATCAACGTCGATTTCCTGCCATGTAGCTCCTCGGAGTTCACCTGTTCTTAAACCAGTGATGATCAGCAAACGCGCGGCCAATACCACCAGCTCACTACCTGAGTAACGTGATAGCGCCTCAAAAAATGCGGGAAGCTCAGGCGCATTCAGGAAAGGATAGTGGCTGGATTCATGCCCCTGCATAGCGCTGGTGAGATCTGGCGCTGGGTTGTATTCAGCCCGGCCGGTGACAATGGCATAGCGGAAGACTTCACCGCAGCGCTGCCTAACCTTCTTAGCCTTCTCCGTTGCCCCTCGCCCCTCCATTCGGCGAAGCACATTAAGCAATTCGAGCGGCTTGATTTCCGCGATTGGTTTTTTACCAATGTACGGAAAAACATCTTTATTGAATGCCTCCATAATGTCTGAGGCGTACCCCTCAGACCATTTGTATAGTTTGCTGGAGTGCCATTCACAGGCAATTTCCTGAAACGTATTCCTGACATTTGCCTCTCGGGCTATCTTTTCTTCCCGTTTCGCTTCGTTGGGATCGATACCCCCAGCGATACCCCTTTTTGCCTCATCACGTTTAGCTCGCGCATCAGCAAGGGTAACGTCTGGATATACTCCCAGAGCCAGCAGCTTTTCTTTGCCTGCCACACGATACTTAAGCCGCCAGTATCGTGCGCCATTTGGGTTAACCAGAAGATAAAGCCCACCACCATCAGCAAGTTTATAGGGTTTATCTTTTGGTTTAGCGGTATCAACCTGGCGGGCGTTGAGCTTCATTGGGGGTATCTCCACAAGACCGAACAGCACATACCCCCGAATGTACCCCCAGAAGCATGTAGATTTTGGGGTATGTCAGTAGACGTAAAAATACTATCAGGAGCGACACAATGCAGAGTATAAGGGGTTTGAGTGAACTTTAGTAGACGTTAGAAGATGTTTGAATGGTGCCGATAATAGGAGTCGAACCTACGACCTTCGCATTACGAATGCGCTGCTCTACCAACTGAGCTATATCGGCCCTGAGAGGCCGGTTACGAGCGTAACCACGGGGCAAAAGAGTAGATCTAACAGGGTGATGCGTCAATGGCCTTGTGAATCAAACGGCTAATTTTGCACCACCCCGATTTTATTTACGCACGAATCGTATCGTCGCCAAAGCCGATCCACTTGTAGGTGGTCAGCGCTTCCAGCCCCATAGGGCCGCGCGCGTGCAGCTTCTGGGTGCTGACGGCAACTTCTGCGCCTAAACCGAACTGGCCGCCGTCGGTGAAGCGGGTTGAGGCGTTCACATATACGGCAGAAGAATCCACCTCGTTCACGAAGCGGTCGGCATTGCGTAAGGTGCGGGTCAGGATCGCGTCAGAGTGCTGTGTGCCGTGTTCACGAATGTGCGCAATAGCGTCATCCAGATCCGCAACCACCTTCACGTTCAAATCCAGCGACAAGAACTCGTCGTCGTACTGCTCCGCATTTACCGGGACCACGGTCGCCGGGCCCGCTTTCAGTAGCGCCAGCGCGCTGGCATCGGCGTGAAGCGTGACGCCGCTTTCTGCCATCTGCTTGCTCAGCGCAGGCAGGAACTCAGCGGCGATGCCCTGATGCACCAGCAGCGTTTCCACCGTATTACAGGTGCTCGGACGCTGGGTTTTGGCGTTAACGATAATTTTCAGCGCAGGCGCAATCTCGGCGCTGTTGTCCACAACAATATGGCACACGCCGATACCGCCGGTGATCACCGGAATCGTCGATTGCTCCCGGCACAGCTTGTGCAGCCCCGCGCCGCCGCGTGGGATCAGCATGTCGATGTACTTATCCATGCGCAGCATCTCGTTGACCAGCGCGCGATCCGGGCTTTCGATAGCCTGGACGGCTCCCGCCGGCAGACCGCACTCTTCCAGCGCCTGCTGGATAACGCGCACGGTGGCGGCGTTGGTGCGCCATGTCTCTTTCCCACCGCGCAGGATAGCGGCGTTGCCGGTTTTCAGGCAAAGGGAGGCAACATCGACGGTCACGTTCGGACGCGCTTCGTAAATTACCCCGATCACCCCCAGCGGGACGCGGCGGCGTTCGAGGCGCAAGCCGCTGTCGAGCAGCCCGCCGTCAATCACCTGCCCGACCGGATCGGCCAGATTGCACACCTGACGAACATCGTCAGCGATACTTTTCAGGCGCGCCGGGTTCAGCGCCAGGCGGTCGAGCATGGCTTCGCTCAGGCCGTTACGACGCGCTTCCAGCAGATCTTGTTCATTAGCGAGCAAAATCTCCTGCGACTGGGCTTCCAGATAATCAGCGATTTTTTCCAGCACGCGGTTTTTCTCGCGACTGGAAAGGAGCGCCAGTTTGTACGAAGCGGCTTTGGCAGCGGCGCCCATTTGTTCCAGCATGTCTGGCTCCTTAACGAATAATCATGTCATCGCGATGCACGGCAACCGGGCCATACTCATAGCCCAGAATAGCGTCGATCTGCTGGGAGTGATGCCCGGCAATGCGGCGCAGGGCGTCGCTGTTGTAGCGGCTGACGCCGTGAGCGATGTCGCGCCCTTCAAGGTTGCGGATGCGGATCACTTCACCACGCGAGAAGTTGCCTGTCACGCTTTTAATTCCTTTTGGAAGCAATGAACTCCCTCTTTCCAGAATTGCCGAGGTAGCCCCTTCATCCACGGTGATTTCACCCGCAGGTGGCGCACCAAAAATCCAGCGCTTGCGGTTTTCCAGCGGGGATTCCTGCGCGTGGAAGCGCGTTCCAACGGAGATGCCCTCCATCACGTCGCCAATGACGCCCGGACGGCTGCCGGCGGCGATCACGGTGTCGATGCCCGCGCGACAGGCCACGTCGGCGGCCTGCAATTTGGTGCCCATACCGCCGGTGCCCAGGCCGGACACGCTGTCGCCCGCGATGGCGCGCAGCGCATCGTCAATACCGTGAACGTCGGTGATCAGCTCAGCATTTGGGTTGTTGCGCGGATCGGCGGTAAACAGCCCCTGCTGGTCGGTCAGCAGCAGGAGCTTATCGGCGCCCGCCAGGATCGCCGCCAGCGCGGAGAGGTTATCGTTATCGCCTACTTTAATTTCAGCGGTTGCCACGGCGTCGTTTTCGTTAATTACCGGCACGATGTTGTTGTCGAGCAGCGCACGCAGCGTATCGCGGGCGTTCAGGAAGCGCTCGCGGTCTTCCATATCGGCGCGCGTCAGCAGCATCTGCCCAACGTGAATGCCATAAATAGAAAACAGCTGTTCCCAGAGTTGAATGAGTCGGCTCTGCCCCACGGCGGCCAGCAGCTGCTTGGAGGCAATGGTTGCGGGGAGTTCGGGGTAGCCCAGATGTTCGCGCCCGGCGGCAATGGCCCCGGACGTCACAATCACGATACGATGCCCTGCGGCATGTAATTGCGCGCACTGGCGTACAAGCTCAACAATATGGGCGCGATTTAGGCGGCGCGATCCGCCTGTTAACACACTGGTACCGAGTTTTACCACCAGCGTCTGGCTGTCACTCATGATTCTCTGCCGTTCAACAATAAGGGAAATGATGTCAAACAGACGTTGTAACAGGACTCAGCGCCGTTGCCAACTGCCATAGCATAAAGTGGGACACTTTGTTGCGCGGGATCAGGAAGCGTAGCGGCAGAATTTGACAATTTTATTACTGAAATAATAAATCACCGTTTTTTAAAATTATTCTTAGATTGTCATAAAACGTTCATTGCAGAACGATAAAACCCTTCCTGTTTTTCACGGAGCAATAACCCGCGTTTATTGCTCAGCGAATATTAGCGCGTTTATAAAACTCAGGATTGAAAATGAAAAAGAGTACTCTGGCATTAGTGGTAATGAGCGTTGTTGCTTCTGCATCTGTACAGGCAGCCGAAGTTTATAATAAAGACGGTAATAAACTCGACGTGTACGGCAAAGTCAAAGCAATGCACTACATCAGCGATGATGCCTCTAAAGATGGTGACCAGACTTACGTTCGTTTCGGCTTTAAAGGCGAAACGCAGATTAACGATCAGCTGACCGGTTATGGTCGCTGGGAAGCGGAATTCTCCGGCAACAAAGCCGAGAGCGACGCAACGCAGAAAACCCGTCTGGCCTTTGCGGGTCTGAAGCTGAAAAACGTCGGCTCTTTCGACTACGGTCGTAACCTGGGCGCGCTGTACGACGTGGAAGCCTGGACCGATATGTTCCCGGAATTCGGCGGCGACTCTTCCGCGCAGACCGATAACTTCATGACCAAGCGTTCAAGCGGCCTGGCAACCTACCGCAATACCGACTTCTTCGGCGCCGTTGATGGCCTGGATATGACCCTGCAATACCAGGGCAAAAACGAAGGTCGTGATGCCAAAAAACAGAACGGCGACGGCTTCGGTACTTCTCTGACGTATGACTTCGGCGGCAGCGATTTCGCCATCAGCGGCGCGTACACCAACTCTGACCGTACCAACGACCAGAACCTGCTGGCACGCGGTGAAGGTGATAAAGCAGAAGCCTGGGCCACCGGTCTGAAATATGACGCGAACGACATTTATCTGGCGACCATGTATTCTGAAACCCGCAATATGACCCCAATTTCCGGTGGCTTTGCGAATAAAGCGCAGAACTTCGAAGTGGTTGCTCAATATCAGTTCGATTTTGGTCTGCGTCCTTCCCTGGGCTATGTTCAGTCTAAAGGCAAAGATATTGAAGGGATCGGCGACGAAGATATCGTGAAATATATCGACGTGGGCGCGACCTATTATTTCAACAAAAATATGTCCGCGTTTGTTGATTATAAAATCAACCAGATCGATGACGATAATAAACTGGACGTAAGCAGCGATGATATCGTTGCCCTGGGTATGACGTACCAGTTCTGATTTTGCTCCAATAAAAAAGCCTGGCACCTAATGCCAGGCTTTTTTTTGTCGGGAATTAGTGCGGTCTGGTGCCCTCACCCCGGCCCTCTCCCACAGGGAGAGGGAGTAGAGTTTTGTAGGCCCGGTTAGCGCAGCGCCACCGGGCAACAGGGTCACATGATTACGCCGTCAGCTTCACCGCTTCGCTGGAAAAATCGTCCGCAGGTTCGAGCTTCAGATCCAGCGTTGCCAGCAGCGCTCTGGCCTTTTCGAGATACTCTTTCAGGGTATATTCGAGGCGGTCGATCACTTCCTGATCTTTGATTGGCGCGGCCTGCCAGTCGCCGTCTTTGTTGAACAGCCCAAACTGATAGCTGTAGGTAAAGCGTTTTTCTTCTGCTTCCATTTCCATCCACCAGCCCCAAAATTCACGCTTTTCAGGTGCAGGCTTCACATTGACGCATACAGCCAGGCAGTCGAAAAAAAAGCGATTCTCTTCACACTGCTCTTCTCGAATATACGGGCCAAGAGCCATGAACTTCTTAATCAATCTACTTTTCGGGTGTCCACTCGGTAACGTCATTGCGATCTCCTTTTGTGAATCCACTGTTTTATCAAACCAGCAAAATTTAGCAATCTATTAACACAATCTCTGCGTTAACCAGCGCGTAATCTCTTTGAGCGCCTTGTCAAAATTTTGATACACCGGACTGAACGGCACTTCGAGCAGCTTGCCATCCGCAGATGACGACGTGATTAAGCGTGACTCCTCTTCCGGGCTGAACGGGTCGTTTTTCCAGTAGCCGGAGAGCATCGGCGTAGGGCAGCGACGCCCCAGCAATCCCTGCACTTTTAACGAGTAACGATTGAGCTCCACGCGCAGCGCTTCGTCTGATGCATCATGCATACCAAGTCGGCTGGCGAGCACGTCCAGATACATCTCAGGCACGTTGCCCTGACGGGCGGGTTCGCTTAACAGCGCGTGGACTACAGGGCCGAGACAGGCCACCGCTTTAAGGCGCGAGGATTCCAGATAGGCCAGGCGCACCGCCACGTTTGCCCCGAAACGGAAGCCGAATGCGGCAACCCGAGTGTGGTCAACCCACGGAATATTCTCCAGCGCTTTTAGCGCGTGCTGGTGCAGCAGGCTTGAGTCCTGAGTCAGCTTCCACTTCGTAGAGAAGCCAATCGACGGCATATCAAGCGTCAGCATGGCGATCCCTTTTGGTGCAAAGTAGCGCTCAAACAGGCTGTAATAATCCGTCTGGAGGGAGTCCAGGCCGCCGCACATCAACACCACCGGGAACGGGCCTTCCCCGTCCGGCATATGCAGGAACCCGGTGACGGGCGTGCCGCCCGGAATGGTGAACTCCAGCTCGCGCATCCGCACCGGCAGATGTTGCGCCGCCTCTTCATAAGCGCGATTTGCCAGCGCCTGGGCCTGCTCGGCCAGTTCGTCGCCTTTCAGATGGGGATAGGCAGCAATGCTGTAAAGGTTAGAGGCGTGGAGCCAGTATTTTCCGCTGAGCGCGGCGTCCTGCTCCTGACTGGCCTTTTGCTGCCAGAGCATCGCCTGTTTGGACCACTCGTAAATCCAGTTTCCGCCGCGATAGCCCACCACGGTGTCATAGAGTTCACTGTCGGTGCGCTCGGCCTCGCTCATGACGATACGCGCCTGCACGTCGAGGATTTCACGGGGATCGATACCGCGCCAGATCCACATCAGGCGGTTAATCATGCGGTACCAGTGGGGCACGTTTTTGCCGTCTAAGGCAGACTGGACTGAAGGCATGGCGCCCGGGTTAAAACGGCGCACCAGCGTCGAGGTTTCCGGGTGTTTAAAGCGGGGTTTGAATAGCGTTTCGCTAAGGTTTGCCTGCGTCATTGCATTGCCTCCATGAATACGTCGTATGGAGTCTATTGTAACTCGCCGCAGGCTAAAAAAAACAACGCCCGGCAAAACCGGGCGTTAAAAGCATTTCGTGGCGGAATTAACGGCCAGAGATTGGCGGTACGAATACCACGCCCATATCCCACGGCTGTTCAATCCAGGTATCCTGCGGGATATCAATCACGTAATCATCAACCAGCGGACGACCAGCCGGCTTAGCGAAGATAGTGACGAAGTGCGCTTTTGGATACATTTCGCGGATAGCCACCGCAGTACCGCCGGTATCAACCAGATCGTCAATAACGATGAAGCCTTCACCGTCGCCTTCCGCGCGCTTCAGCACGGTCAGCTCACGCTGGTTATCGTGGTCATAGCTGGAGATACAAACGGTATCGACATGACGAATACCCAGCTCACGTGCCAGCAATGCACCCGGTACCAGACCGCCACGGCTAACGGCAATAATGCCTTTCCACTGCTCGGAAGGCATCAAACGCGCAGCCAGTTTGCGTGCGTGGATCTGCAACATGTCCCAGGTGACGACGTATTTTTCGCTCATGTGAAGTGTCCCAGCCTGTTTATATACGGCTTAAAAAGTGTTCAAGGGGGAAATAGGTTGCGCGAGATTATAGAGATCTGACGCACTAAAAACCAGTGTTTAGCGCCCGGCGCCTGAGTTTTTACATGCTTTATGCTACCCGCAACCAGAGAAAGTGGTATTCTCAGTTGCATCTCGCAAGCCCGACTTGTGGTAACTATTAACCTGCTAACCCTGTGACCTGCAACATTCTTTGCAGCGCATCGACAAGGAGACTTATCGTGTCTGAACTGTCTCAATTATCTCCACAGCCCCTGTGGGATATTTTTGCCAAAATCTGCTCTATCCCGCACCCGTCCTATCACGAAGAACAGCTTGCCGAACACATCATGGGCTGGGCGAAAGAAAAAGGGCTGCACGCCGAGCGCGACCAGGTTGGCAACATTCTGATCCGCAAACCCGCTACCGCAGGTATGGAAAACCGTAAACCGGTCGTGCTTCAGGCACACCTGGACATGGTGCCGCAGAAAAACAACGACACCGTTCACGACTTCACCAAAGATCCTATCCAGCCTTATATTGACGGCGAGTGGGTGAAAGCGCGCGGCACCACCCTGGGCGCGGACAACGGCATCGGTATGGCTTCTGCCCTGGCCGTGCTGGCCGACGACAGCGTTGAGCACGGGCCGCTGGAAGTGCTGCTGACCATGACCGAAGAAGCGGGCATGGACGGCGCGTTCGGTCTGCAAGCGAACTGGTTGCAGGCGGATATCCTGATCAACACCGACTCCGAAGAAGAGGGTGAGATCTACATGGGTTGCGCCGGTGGTATTGATTTCATCTCTACCCTGCCGCTGTCCCGTGAAGCGATCCCTGCGGGCTTCCAGACCTTCAAGCTGACGCTGAAAGGGCTGAAAGGCGGTCACTCCGGTGGTGATATCCATCTGGGTCTGGGCAACGCCAACAAACTGCTGGCGCGTTTCCTGGCGGGCCACGCGGCCGAGCTGGATCTGCGTCTGGTTGATTTCAACGGCGGTACGCTGCGTAACGCAATCCCGCGTGAAGCCTTCGCTACCGTTGCGGTGCCGTCAGCGAAAGCGGACGAGCTGAAAAAGCTCTCCAGCGTCTATCTGGACATCCTGAAAAACGAACTCTCTGAGAAAGAGAAAAACCTGACCGTGGTGCTCGAATCCGTGACCACGGATAAAGCCGCGCTGACCGCACAGTCCCGCGACAGCTTTGTTCAGCTGCTGAACGCGACGCCAAACGGCGTGATCCGCAACTCCGACGTGGCGAAGGGCGTGGTAGAAACCTCCCTGAACGTGGGCGTGGTGACCATGAGCGACGACAGCGCGGAAATCATCTGCCTGATCCGTTCTCTGATCGACACCGGTAAAGAGTACGTTGTGAGCATGCTGGAATCTCTGGGCACGCTGGCGGGCGCGAAAACGTCTGCAAAAGGCAGCTACCCGGGCTGGCAGCCGGATGCAACGTCTCCGGTCATGGCGCTGGTGCGTGAAACCTATCAGCGTCTGTTCAACAGCACGCCGAACATTCAGGTTATCCACGCGGGTCTGGAGTGCGGTCTGTTCAAGAAACCGTATCCGGACATGGATATGGTGTCTATTGGGCCAACCATCACCGGGCCACACTCCCCGGATGAGCAGGTTCATATTGAAAGCGTGGGCCATTACTGGACCCTGCTGACGGAACTGCTGAAAGCGATCCCGGTTAAGTAATTCCCTCACCCGCCCTCTCCCAACGTGAGAGGGTGAATAACGCAGGCCCGGTAAGCGCAGCGCACCGGGCTTTTTTACAACCCCAGCACCAGCTGTCGCTCTAACTGCGGATCCAGCAGCGTGACGTGCAGTCCCACCAGCCTTACTCCTCGCCCGCTCCGCCGTTCATCCCAGGCTTTTTTTGCCGTGGCGATAAGGTCGTCTTTGTTCAGGCGCGGCCAAACGTGCTCCTGCGTGGTCTGCTGGAAGTCGTTGAACTTGAGTTTGATGCCCTGTCTCGCGATCAGCAGGTCGGGCTTCACCTTGATTAAACGCCGCTCCAGCTCGGGGTAAAGCTGTTCCGTGATGATGGCTTCACACTCCGACCACTCATGAATATCTTCAATCAGGGTGCGCTCGACGCCGACCGATTTACGCAGCCGCTCGTTATTCACGTCGCGATCGTCAATGCCCTGACTGCGCTCCCACAGCACGCGGCCAAACTTCCCGAAGCGCTTAAGCAGCATCGCCAGGTCGCTGCGCTGCACGTCTTCGCAGGTGCGAAGCCCCATGCTTTCAAGCTTTGCGGCGGAGACTTTCCCGACGCCGGGAATTTTGCCGAGCGGCAGGGTCTTTAAAAACGCGGGTACCTCTTCGGGGGTGATGACGTACTGGCCGTCAGGCTTGTTTAAATCAGAGGCGATCTTGGCGAGAAACTTCACCGGCGCGACCCCGGCCGACGCGGTCAGGTTGAGCTCATTAGAAATGGTGCGGCGGATCTCCTGGGCCATCAGAGTAGCCGAGCCGTGGCAGTGCAGGCTGTCGGTGACGTCCAGATAGGCTTCATCCAGGGACAGAGGTTCAATCAGCGAGGTGTAGCGGGAGAAGATTTCCCGAATATGCAAAGAGGCTTCTTTATAGGCATCAAACCGCCCGGGCAGAAGGGTGAGATGAGGGCAGAGTTTCAGCGCCATCGCCGTGGGCATCGCGCTGCGCACGCCAAATTTACGCGCAGGATAGTTGGCGGTGCTGATCACCCCACGCTGCACGCGGCTGCCGCCAATGGCGATGGGAATGTCCCGTAGCGCCGGGTTGTCACGCATCTCCACTGCGGCAAAAAAGCAGTCCATATCGACATGGATTATTTTGCGCATAGTAAGCCCTCACTCATCACTGGATAAGTATACAGTAAACAAATGAGGGTTGAGAAGCAGATGTAAAAACGCCGGGCGGCGGCTTGCCCTACCCGGCCTGATTACACTTAGATAATGCGCTGCTGTTCGCGGGCCATGCGTTTTTTACGCGCATCGCAGGGTTCCGGGCAGTCGCAGACTTTTTCCATGCCAATGGAGGAGATCCCTCCGCAGCTACCCTGAATGCTTTTGCGCTTGATGATCCAGCCTAACGACATGCCGAACACCACCAGCACAAACACCGCAAACGTTGCCAGAAACGTCAGCATCATCAGCCTCCGAAATCATCAAGCATGATGTTCTCGTCTTCCACGCCAAGATCTTTCAGCATCTTGATCACCGCAGCGTTCATCATCGGCGGGCCGCACATGTAGAACTCACAGTCTTCCGGTGCCGCGTGCTGCTTGAGGTAGTTCTCATAGAGAACGTTATGAATAAAGCCAGTATAGCCCGTCCAGTTATCTTCCGGCTGTGGATCCGAGAGCGCCACGTGGAAGGTAAAGTTCGGGTTTTCACGCGCCAGCTGCTCGAATTCGTCCTCATAGAACATCTCGCGCAGGGAGCGAGCACCGTACCAGAAGCTGATTTTCCGCTTGCTGCTAAGCCGCTTGAGTTGGTCAAAGATATGCGAACGCATCGGCGCCATGCCCGCTCCGCCGCCGATAAAGACCATTTCGGCATCGGTATCTTTGGCAAAGAACTCCCCAAACGGACCTGAGATGGTTACCTTATCCCCCGCTTTCAGCGACCAGATATAGGAGGACATCACGCCCGGCGGCGCGTCCGGCACGTTAGGCGGCGGCGTGGCGATACGCACGTTGAGCATAATAATGCCCTTCTCTTCCGGGTAGTTCGCCATAGAATAGGCGCGCAGCGCGGGTTCTTTCACCTCAGAGACAAAACGGAAGAGGTTAAATTTATCCCAGTCAGCGCGGTATTCATCCGGCACGTCGAAATCGGCATAGGCAACGGTGTGCGCCGGGCATTCAATCTGAATATACCCACCCGCACGGAACGGAACGCTTTCCCCTTCCGGCACGCGCAGCTTAAGCTCTTTAATGAAGGTGGCTTTGTTATCGTTAGAGATAACCTCGCACTCCCATTTCTTCACGCCGAAGATCTCTTCCGGCAGCTCAATCTTCATGTTCTGGCGCACCGCCACCTGGCAGGCCAGACGGCAGCCCTCTTTTGCTTCGCGCTTGGTGATATGCGCAAGCTCGGTCGGAAGAATATCGCCCCCGCCCTCTTTCACCGTAACGCGGCACTGGCCGCAGGAGCCACCGCCGCCACAGGCGGAAGAGACAAATATTCCGTTACCGGAAAGGGTGTTAAGCAGCTTGTCACCCGCCGGAGTGCGGATCTGATTCTGCGGTTCGTCATTGATATCAATAATGACGTCGCCTGAATTCACAAGCTTTGAGCGCGCGGCCAGAATCAGCCCCGACAGCACCAGTACTATGAGCGTGAACATCACCACGCCAAGAATAATTTCCATATCGAAGCCCTTAAAGCTGTACGCCGGAGAAGGACATAAAGCCCAGCGCCATCAGCCCGGTGGTGATAAAGGTGATCCCTAAGCCGCGCAGGCCTGCCGGCACGTTGGCATACTTCATTTTTTCGCGGATCCCCGCCATGGTCACGATCGCCAGCATCCAGCCGATACCGGAACCAAACCCATAAACAATGGATTCACTGAAGTTGTAATCGCGCTGAACCATGAACGACACGCCGCCGAAAATGGCACAGTTCACGGCGATAAGCGGCAGGAAGATCCCGAGCGCGTTATAGAGCGACGGGAAGTACTTATCGAGGATCATCTCCAGAATTTGAACCAGCGCCGCAATCACGCCAATGAAGGTGATGAAGTTAAGGAAGCTAAGATCAACGCCCTCAACCAGCGCGCCATCGCGCAGCACAAAGTTGTACACCAGATTGTTAATCGGCACCGATAAACCCAGCACCACGGTGACCGCTACGCCCAGGCCAAATGCCGTCGATATCTTTTTGGAAACTGCAAGGAACGTACACATGCCCAGGAAGAATGCGAGCGCCATGTTTTCAACAAACACCGCGCGCACGAATAAACTCAGGTAATGAGCCATTGTCGGTTACTCCTTTTCCTGCTGTTCTGGCTTCAACGTACGAATCAGCCAAATCAGCAAACCGATAATGAAAAACGCGCTTGGCGCGAGCAGGAACAGCCCGTTTGGCAGATACCAGCCGCCGTTCTGGACGGTGTCCAGCACGGTAATGCCGAACAGCTTACCGCTGCCAATTAGCTCGCGCAGGAAACCCACCGTCAGCAGGATCACGCCATAGCCGAGGCCGTTGCCGATCCCATCCATAAAGCTCGCCAGCGGCGGCATCTTCATGGCGTAAGCTTCCGCTCGCCCCATCACGATGCAGTTGGTGATGATCAGGCCAACAAACACCGAGAGCTGTTTTGACGTTTCATAGGCAAACGCGCGCAGCAGCTGATCGACCACGATCACCAGCGAGGCGATGATCGCCATCTGCACGATGATCCTCACGCTGTTCGGAATGTGGTGGCGGATCATCGAGATGAACATGCTGGAAAACGCCGTCACCAGCGTTACCGCCACGGTCATCACCAGCGCCGTTTCCAGCTTGGTGGTCACCGCCAGCGCCGAACAGACCCCGAGCACCTGTAGCGTAATCGGGTTGTTGGCTAAAAGCGGGCCAATGAGCACCTTTTTAACTTCTTTCAATTCGCCCGCATCAGCCATTGTTCAGCGCTCCTTCACGTACATTTTTCAGGAAGGGGCCGAAACCCAGCTCCCCCATCCAGAAATCAAAACTGTGCTGCACCCCGTTAGAGGTCAGCGTCGCACCGGAAAGCCCGTCAACGGCGTATTCATCCCCCGGACGCGCGGCGCCTTTCACCACCTTCAGCGCAGGCTGGCCGCTATCATCGAGGACTTTTTTGCCGATAAACTGCGCACGCCAGTTAGGGTTTTCCACCTCACCACCCAGCCCCGGCGTTTCGCCCTGGTCATAGTAGGTGATGCCCTTGACGGTGCGGCCGTCCGTATCAAGCGCCACAAAGGCGTACATCATTGACCACAGGCCGTTGCCATACACCGGCAGCACCATCTCCTGCACGCGCTTCTGCTCGTCCCGCACCAGATAGATTTCAGCGATATTGCTGCGACGCTTAATGCCCGCCGGATCCTGCGATGCCTCAAGCGCGATGCTCATCTGCGGGTCTTTCAGCGCCAGCGCCTGGTTGTATTTCGCCGGGTCTTTATCCAGCAGCTCACCGGTTTTTAAATTCACCAGCCGCGCCGAGATGCGTTCAGCAAAAATTTTGGCCACGTCGTCTGTGGTCATGCCTTCCTGCATCAGACCCGCGACGGCCAGAATATTGCGCTGTTTATCCAGCGCGCGCTGCTCCTGTTGCAGCGGCTTTAACCCTACGGCAGAGCCAGCAACTACGATGGAACAGACCAGGCAAAGCACCAGCACCACCAGCAAGGTTTTGCCGATGCTGTCGTTATTTTTGATATCAGCCACGCGCCTTCCTCCGCTTAATATTGGCGCGCACCACCAGATAATCGAATAGCGGCGCAAACAGATTGGCAAACAAAATGGCCAACATCATCCCTTCCGGATAAGCCGGATTGACCACGCGAATCAATACGCACATCACGCCAATGAGTGCGCCATACCACCATTTACCTTTGTCGGTAAACGATGCCGATACCGGGTCGGTGGCCATAAACATCATGCCAAACGCAAAACCACCCAGCACGAGATGCCAGTACCACGGCATGGAGAACATCGGGTTGGTATCAGAGCCGATAAGGTTGAAGAGCGTTGCGGTAAGCACCATGCCGAGCATGACGCCCGCCACAATGCGCCAGGAGGCGACGCGCCCGAACAGAATAATCGCCCCGCCAATCAGGATCATGAGCGTTGAGACTTCACCGATAGACCCCGGGATGTTGCCCAAAAACGCGTCAAACCAGGTCACGGGCTGGCCGGTGGCGTTATTCACCAGCGTTTCACCGCCGCGTGCCGCCCACTGAGAAAGCGGCGTCGCACCGGAGAAGCCGTCTGCTGCCGTCCACACTAAATCCCCGGAGATCTGCGCCGGATAGGCGAAGAACAGGAACGCGCGTCCCGCCAGCGCAGGGTTGAGGAAGTTACGCCCGGTGCCGCCGAAGATCTCTTTAGCAATCACCACGCCGAAGCTGATCCCCAGCGCCGCCTGCCACAGCGGCAGCGTTGGCGGCACAATCAGGGCAAACAGGATAGAGGTAACAAAGAAGCCTTCGTTGATTTCATGTTTGCGAATAATGGCAAACAGCACTTCCCAGAAACCGCCGACGACAAACACCGTCAGGTAGATGGGCACAAAGAAAACCGCGCCCAGGGTCATCATGCTTATCCAGCCCGCATCGGCGGCAAAGCTCACCCCGAGCATCTGAGCGACACGGTAGTGCCAGTCAGACTGAATAACCTGCGACAGCTGGGAGGCGTCGTACAGGTGATGCAGCGCCGGAATGGTTTGCAGCCCGACGTTGTACATTCCCCAGAACATTGCCGGGAAGACCGCAAACCAGACCAGAATCATCATGCGCTTCAGGTCGATGGCATCGCGAACGTGCGCGGCCCCTTTCGTGACCTGCCCAGGCGTGTAGAAAATGGTTACCGTCGCTTCATACAGCGGATAGTACTTTTCCAGCTTGCCGCCCTGCGTAAAGTGCGGCTCCATTTTTTCGAAGAGGTGTTTTAAGCCCATCAGTTATCCTTCCTGCTCAATGCGGGTTAACACCTCGCGCAATACGGGTCCGTATTCGTATTTTCCTGGGCAAACGTAGGTGCAGAGTGCCAGGTCTTCTTCATCCAGCTCCAGGCAACCTAGCGCCTGCGCGCTGTCGGAATCCCCGGCCAGCAGATCGCGCAGCAGCGGCGTGGCCAGAATATCCAGCGGCATTACGCGCTCGTAGTTGCCAATGGGCACCATTGCACGCTCACCGCCGTGGGTGCTGGTAGAGAAGTTAAACAGCTTGTGACGCAGGAAGTGGCCGAGCGTGGTGCGGGTGACGGAGAACTTGTCTGCCCCCGGCAGCACCCAGCCAAACAGCTCTTTATCACGCCCTTCCTGAAGCATGCTGACCTGCAAATGAAAGCGCCCCAGAAACGCCTGCGCGCCCGTAGCGTGTCTGCCGCTCAGCACGGAGCCGGAAATCAGGCGGTTTTCACCCTCTTTTGTTTCACCCGTCAGCAGCTCGTTGATATCGGCGCCCATCAGGGTGCTGACCAGACGCGGACGCGCGGCCTGTGGCCCACCGAGTGCGATTACGCGCTCAGCGCACAGTTCGCCCGTCATAAAGAGCTTACCGATGGCAATCACGTCCTGATAATTCAGGTGCCAGACCTGCTTCGCCAGGCTGACAGGCTCAAGGAAGTGGATGTGCGTGCCGGGAAGCCCGGCAGGATGCGGGCCTGCGAATTCGTTAAAGGTCACCTGCCCTTGCGGATGCCCACCCAGCTTGCCACCGCTGGCCTGACAGACGTGGACTTTCCCCTCCGTCAGCCGGGTAAGCAGCGTCAGCCCGGCATCGAAGGCTTTTCGTTGGGCAAGGATAATCGGCTCGGGATCGGCGCTAAGCGGGTTGGTGTCGATAGCGGTAACAAAAATCGCCGCCGGAACGGAGCCGGGTACCGGAGATTTGCTGAAGGGACGGGTGCGAAACGCCGTCCACAGGCCGGATTCCAGCAGCTGGGCCTGCACAACATCGCGGCCGAGCGTGGCGAAATCGTCTGCGTCAAAACGCGAAAACGCGCGCTGCTCGTCGCCTTCAATGCAAATCACGACCGACTGCAACACGCGACGCTCGCCGCGGTTGATCGCCGCAACGGTGCCGCTGGCAGGCGCGGTGAACATGACGCCAGGATTTTTTTTATCTTCGAAGAGGGCCTGGCCTTTTATGACGCGTTCGCCTTCCTGCACCAGCATTGCCGGGCGCATTCCGACGTAGTCGTCACCCAAAATGGCGACATGACGCACGTCAGGGCCGGGCGAAACGTGCTGTTCGGGCACGCCTGCAATCGGGAGATCAAGTCCTTTTTTAATTCTAAACATGTGGTTAGCAAGTATCCATGAACAATAATCCAGAGAGGCCGCGAGTGTACCATTTTCGCCTCTTTGGGTGCAGGGAAACCGCCGTAGCGCGCGTCAAAATGCGAGCCATTACGCAAAGTTTCTGGCGTCATGGTGATGTGAATGCGATATGAGGATAAAACTATTTTGTAAACCCAGCCGTTCGCTCTTGCGAAAAACTACAGCGGTGCTAATGTGAGCGCTCCTAAATCCAGATAACTCTGATTACGGGTCTCTTTTGCCGTCCTGGCAAGTTGGTTTTTAGCTTTATCAAGGAACTTGTAGTATGCGTAAAATCGCATTGTTCATTGCGATGCTTCTGATTCCGTGTGTGTCATTTGCCGGGCTGCTCAGCAGCAACAGCTCTACCACGCCAATCAGCAAAGAATATAAACAACAACTGATGGGATCGCCGGTTTATATTCAGATCTTCAAGGAAGAACGCACACTCGATCTGTTTGTCAAAATGGGCGAGACCTATCAGCTGCTTGATAGCTACAAAATCTGTAACTATTCCGGTGGTCTGGGGCCAAAACAGCGTCAGGGCGACTTCAAAAGTCCGGAAGGGTTTTACAACGTTCAGCGTAGCCAGCTAAAACCGGACAGCCGCTTCTATAAAGCGATTAATATCGGCTTCCCGAATGCCTACGATCGAGCGCACGGTTATGAAGGTAAGTACCTGATGATCCACGGTGCCTGCGTGTCGGTCGGCTGTTATGCGATGACCGACAGCGGTATTGATGAGATTTTCCAGTTCGTGACCGGCGCGTTAGTCTTTGGTCAACCGAGCGTGCAGATCAGCATTTATCCGTTCCGCATGACCGACGCCAACATGGCTCGCCATAAGTACTCGTACTTCGCGGATTTCTGGAAGCAGCTGAAGCCAGGCTATGACTACTTCGAGCAGACCCACAAGCCGCCTGTTGTGTCGGTGATTGATGGCCGGTACGTGGTCAGCAAGCCGCTGAGCCACGAAGTCGTCCAGCCGCAGCTGGCGTCAAATTACGCGGTCCCCGAGACAAAATAGTACCCACTCGCCTGGCATAATCTTTTGCCAGGTTTCGTTGCCCGTCAGCGGCTGCGTCGCAATGACCGTGACCACATCGTTCGGTGTGGTCTCTTTCTGAAAATCAATTTCCACGTCCTGATCCAGAAGCTTCGCCACGCCAAACGGCGCGCGACGGGTGATCCAGAACAGATTCGTTGAGCAGAACGCCATTACGTACCGCCCGTCAGAGAGCAGCATGTTAAACACGCCCTTCTCACGCAGTTCAGACGCCAGCGACGCGATGTATTTGAAGACGGCAGCCATGTTGCCCGGCGTGCGCGGATAACGTTCGGTCAGCTTATGCAGCAGCCAGCAGAACGCCTTTTCGCTGTCCGTTTCACCCACCGGGCGGAAGTTACCGGTTTCCAGCGTTTTATAGCCCGTAAGCTGCCCGTTGTGGGCGTAGGTCCAGTTGCGGCCCCACAGCTCGCGGGTAAACGGATGGGTGTTTTCCAGCGCCACCTCGCCGCGATTCGCCTGGCGAATATGCGCAATCACCGAACGGGACTTGATCGGATAGTCCTGCACCAGTTTGGCAATCGGTGAATTGAAGCTGGGTTGTGGATCTTTGAACGTGCGACAGCCTTTACCCTCATAGAAGGTAATGCCCCAGCCGTCTTTATGCGGCCCGGTTCCTCCCCCGCGCTGTACCAGCCCGGTGAAACTAAAGCAGATATCGGTTGGCACATTGGCGCTCATCCCGAGCAGTTCGCACATACGTCACCTCCACAACAGCGGGGGCAAAAGTGCCCCCAGCGAAGTCTTACTTAATCATTTCTTTTTCGATTAACTGGATCAGGATATGGATCACTTTAATGTGAATTTCCTGAACGCGGTCAGCGTAACCGAAGTGCGGAACGCGAATTTCAATATCCGCTGTACCCGCCATCTTACCGCCGTCTTTCCCGGTCAGGGTGATCACTTTCATCCCCTTTTCACGCGCCGCCGTAATGGCTTTGATCACGTTCGCAGAGTTACCTGAAGTGGAAATACCCAGCAGCACGTCGCCTTCACGGCCTACCGCTTCCACATAACGGGAAAAGATGTGGTCGTAACCGAAGTCGTTGCCCACGCAGGAGATGTGGCTGACGTCGGAAATCGCAATCGCCGGGTAACCCGGACGGTTCTCGCGATAGCGACCGGTCAGCTCTTCCGCGAAGTGCATCGCATCGCAGTGTGAGCCGCCGTTACCGCAGGAGAGCACTTTGCCACCGGCTTTAAAGCTGTCTGCCAGCAGGACCGCCGCGCGCTGAATAGCGTGAATATTGGCTTCATCTTTCAGAAAGTTAGCCAGCGTTTCCGCCGCTTCGTTCAGTTCGTTACGAATAAGATCCTGGTACATGAGGATAATCCTTCAGCATTGATGAAAATAACACTGTGCAGTGTACCGGATAGGCGCAAAAGCGAGAAGTTAAAGCCTGCCGATTCTGCTGCTGTTTTGTTTTTTCGTGCCGACGAAAAGCTGAACAATGTGAACCAGGTTGTAATTATTTTGTAAACACATTGCTAAAGGAAATAACATCCACTACAACCATATCATCACAAGTGGTCAGACCTCCTACAAGCAAGGGAGCTTTTCTTTATGATGATTTTGAGCATTATCGCAACCGTTGTTCTGCTCGGTGTATTGTTCTATCACCGCGTCAGCTTATTCCTGAGCAGCCTGATTCTGCTGGCCTGGACGGCTGCGCTTGGCCTCGCGGGTTTGTGGACTATCTGGCTTCTGGTTCCACTGGCCATCATTCTGCTGCCGTTTAACCTCGTCCCGATGCGTAAGTCGATGATCTCCGCGCCGGTGTTCCGGGGCTTCCGTAAAGTGATGCCGCCAATGTCGCGTACCGAGAAAGAGGCGATTGATGCGGGCACCACCTGGTGGGAAGGCGATCTGTTCCAGGGCAACCCGGACTGGAAAAAGCTGCATAATTACCCGCAGCCGCGCCTGACGGCTGAAGAGCAGGCCTTTATCGACGGCCCGGTTGAAGAAGCCTGCCGCATGGCGAACGACTTCGCGATCACCCACGAAATGGCCGATCTGCCGCCGGAGCTGTGGGCGTATCTGAAAGAGCATCGCTTCTTCGCGATGATCATTAAGAAAGAGTACGGCGGGCTGGAATTCTCCGCTTACGCTCAGGCGCGCGTGCTGCAAAAACTGTCGGGCGTGTCGGGGATCCTGGCGATCACCGTTGGCGTACCTAACTCGTTAGGCCCGGGCGAACTGCTGCAACATTACGGCACTGAAGAGCAAAAAAATCACTATCTGCCGCGCCTGGCGCGTGGTCAGGAAATTCCGTGCTTCGCGCTGACCAGCCCGGAAGCGGGTTCCGATGCGGGTGCTATTCCGGATACCGGCGTGGTCTGCATGGGCGAATGGCAGGGCGAGCAGGTGCTGGGTATGCGCCTGACCTGGAACAAACGCTACATTACGCTGGCCCCTATCGCTACGGTACTGGGTCTGGCATTCAAGCTCTCTGACCCGGAAAAACTGCTGGGCGGTGAAGCCGATTTGGGCATTACCTGTGCGCTGATCCCGACCTCCACGCCGGGCGTTGAAATTGGTCGTCGTCACTTCCCGCTGAACGTACCGTTCCAGAACGGGCCGACGCGCGGTCAGGATATCTTCGTGCCGATTGATTACATCATCGGTGGCCCAAAAATGGCCGGTCAGGGCTGGCGTATGCTGGTGGAATGTCTGTCGGTCGGTCGCGGCATCACCCTGCCGTCGAATTCAACCGGTGGCCTGAAGTCGGTGGCAATGGGGATTGGCGCTTACGCCCATATCCGCCGTCAGTTCAAAATCTCTATCGGCAAGATGGAAGGTATCGAAGAGCCGCTGGCGCGTATCGCGGGCAACGCCTACGTGATGGACGCCGCCGCTTCTCTGATTACCTACGGCATTATGCTCGGCGAAAAACCGGCCGTGCTGTCGGCGATTGTGAAGTACCACTGTACCCACCGCGCGCAGCAGTCAATCATTGATGCAATGGATATCGCGGGCGGTAAAGGCATTATGCTCGGCGAAGGCAACTTCCTGGCGCGCGGCTATCAGGGCGCACCGATTGCCATCACCGTTGAAGGGGCGAACATTCTGACCCGCAGCATGATGATCTTCGGCCAGGGGGCAATTCGCTGCCATCCGTACGTGCTGGAAGAGATGGCCGCCGCGCAGAATAACGACGTGGACGCCTTCGACAAGCTGCTGTTCAAACATATCGGCCACGTGGGTAGCAACAAGGTGCGCAGCTTCTGGCTCGGCCTGACGCGCGGCCTGACCAGCGCGACGCCAACCGGCGATGCGACCAAACGTTACTATCAGCATCTGAACCGCCTGAGCGCCAACCTGGCTCTGCTGTCCGATGTGTCGATGGCGGTGCTGGGCGGTAGCCTGAAGCGTCGCGAGCGTATCTCTGCCCGTCTGGGTGACGTGCTGAGCCAGGTGTTCCTCGCCTCTGCGGTTCTGAAGCGTTACGATGACGAAGGCCGTCAGGAAGCAGATCTGCCGCTGGTTCACTGGGGCGTGCAGGATGCGATGTATCAGGCCGAGCAGGCGATTGACGATCTGCTGGCGAACTTCCCGAACCGCTTTGTGGCGGGCGCCCTGCGCGTGGTGATCTTCCCGACCGGTCGTCATCATCTGGCGCCGTCCGACAGGCTTGAGCATAAAGTGGCGAAGATCCTGCAAATCCCGAGCGCGACCCGCTCCCGCATCGGCCGTGGGCAGTATCTTGAACCAACCGAGCACAACCCGGTGGGTCTGCTGGAAGAGGCGCTGCTGGACGTGATGGCCGCCGATCCGATTCACCAGAAAATCTGCAAACAGCTGGGCAAAAACCTGCCGTTCACCCGTCTGGATGAGCTGGCAAAACAGGCCCTGGCGGGCGGTATCATTAATAATGATGAAGCCGCGATTCTGGTGAAGGCCGAAGAGAGCCGTCTGCGCAGCATTAACGTGGATGATTTCGACCCGGAAGAGCTGGCGACACAGCCGGTAAAGCTGCCGGAGAAAGTCCGCAAACCTGAAGCCGCATAGCGCGTTTCGCTTCCACAAACCCCGCCTGGTGCGGGGTTTTTTATTGGCACAAATTATAATTCTGTCGTGCTACAGTGTCCGGACGCTGTTCAACGAGGAGTCTTAACTGTGCCTGGTTTGAAGATTACGATTTTACAACAACCTTTAGTGTGGATGGATGGCCCTGCCAACCTGCGCCACTTTGACCGTCAGCTGGAAGAGATTACCGGGCGCGATGTGATTGTCCTGCCGGAGATGTTCACCACGGGCTTCGCGATGGAAGCGGCGAAACAGTCGATGCCGGAGGCGGACGTGGTGGCGTGGATGCAGGCGAAAGCGCAGCAGACCAACGCCCTGATCGCGGGCAGCGCCGCGCTGCAAACCGGGCGTGGTCCGGTGAACCGTTTCCTGCTGGTTGAACCGGAAGGCAAGGTGCATTTCTACGATAAACGCCATCTGTTCCGCATGGCGGACGAGCATCATCACTATGAAGCGGGTAATGAGCGGGTGGTGTTTGAGTGGCGCGGCTGGCGCATTCTGCCGCTGGTGTGCTACGACCTGCGCTTCCCGGTCTGGTCGCGTAACCGCAACGATTACGACCTGGCGCTGTACGTCGCCAACTGGCCTGCACCGCGCTCCCTGCACTGGCAGGCGCTGCTGGTGGCGCGCGCCATCGAGAATCAGGCGTACGTCGCAGGGTGTAACCGCGTGGGGACCGACGGCAACGGGCATCACTATCGTGGCGACAGCCGGGTGGTGAACCCGCAGGGCGAGATTATCGCCACCGCCGAGCCGCATCAGGCGACGCGTATTGACGCCGAGCTGTCGTTGACGGCGCTGAAGGAGTACCGCGAGAAGTTTCCGGCGTGGCAGGATGCGGATCCGTTTAGCATTGGATGAAATTTCCCCTCACCCCGCCCCTCTCCCAAAGGGAGAGGGAGGATAAACATTAACTCACCAACGCCTGCCCGTCTTTGCGGCTCTCCGTCGCGGCCACGTAATGCCCCTCCGGCATCCGGTAAATCACCTGCGCACCGCCAAAGTTATAATCCTGCAACGGATCTTCCACCACGATCTGATGTCCGCGCTCGCGCAGGGCGGCGATTGTATTGCGATCGAACGTAGATTCAACGATAACCTCCCTGCCCTGCACCACGCGCCAGCGCGGCGCGTCGATGGCCGCCTGCGGGTTTTGCCCGTGCAGCATAATGCGCAGCGCCATCTGCATATGCCCCTGCGCCTGCATTGGGCCGCCCATCACGCCGAAGGACATCAGCGGCTGGCCGTTTCCGTCCATCGCAAAGCCGGGAATGATGGTGTGGAACGGACGCTTGCCGCCCGCCAGCGCGTTCGGGTGTTTCGGATCCAGCACAAAACCGCAGCCGCGGTTTTGCAGGCTGATCCCGGTATCCGGCACCACCACCCCCGATCCAAAGCCCATATAGTTGGACTGAATAAAAGAGATCATCATGCCGCTGGCGTCCGCCGCCGTCAGGTAGACCGTCCCGCTCTGGGTCGGCGAACCGTAGGTGAAATCAGACGCCTTGTCCGGGTCGATCAGCGCCGCGCGCGACGTCAGATAACAATCGCTCAGCAGCTCTTTCGCCGCGAACTCCATATGCGCCTCGTCCGCGACGTAGCGGTCGAGATCCGCCAGCGCCAGCTTCATCGCCTCAATGGATAAATGCAGCGCCTGCACCGAGTCCGGATGATGTTTTTCAATTTGGCACTGCTCCAGGATACCGAGCGCGATCAGCGTGGCGATCCCTTGCCCGTTTGGCGGAAGCTCCTGCACCGAGCCGCCGGCGAAATCGCGCGACAGCAGATCGACCCAGTCCACGCGATGGTTGGCCAGATCCTCGGCGGTCAGGTGCGCGCCGTGCTCTTTTGCAAAGGCAGCGATTTTCTGCGCCAGCTCGCCGCGATAAAAGGCTTCGCCGTTGGTTTTCGCAATCAGCTCCAGCGAGTTCGCCTGCGCCGGGTTACGGAAGATCTCCCCGATGCGCGGCGCGCGGCCTTCCGGTGCAAAGCAGGCGCTAAAGCCCGGCTGATCTTTCAGCTTGTTGTAGCCGCGCTGCCACAGGTGACCAATCAGCGGTGAAACCGGGAAGCCGTTGCGCGCATAGTCAATGGCAGGCTGCGCCAGCGTGGTGAGTGGTAAGGTGCCAAAACGTTCTGCCAGCGCCACCCAGCCCGATACCGCGCCCGGCACGGTCACCGCGTCCCAGCCAATTTCCGGCACGGCGGTTTTTCCGGTAAACAGATCCGCGTGCCAGCTGGCCGGTGAACGGCCGGAGGCGTTGAGACCGTGAAGCTTTTCGCCGTCCCAGACGATGGCAAACGCGTCGCTGCCAATCCCGTTGCCGGTCGGCTCGACGACGGTCAGCGCCATCGCGGTCGCAATCGCTGCATCCACGGCGTTACCGCCCAGCTGAAGCATTTTCATGCCCGCCTGCGCCGCCAGCGGCTGAGAGGTGGCAACGGCGTTATAGCCCATCATCGGCGGGCGTCGTGAATCGTAACCGGAAGTAAAATCAAGCGCTTTGGTCATCATGACTCCTTAGTCGTGGCGCGGATCGAGCGCATCGCGCAGCCCGTCGCCGAGTAAATTAAAGCCCTGTACCGCCAGGAAAATCGCGACACCGGGGAAAACGGACATCCACGGCGCCTGTTCAAGGAAGCCTTTTGCCGTATTGAGCATCGAGCCCCATGACGGGTTCGGCGGCTGCTGGCCCAGCCCCAAAAACGACAGGCTGGCTTCGGCAATGATCGCCGAGGCAATCGCCAGCGTGGCCTGCACCAGGATCGGCGACATCACGTTGGGCAGCACGTATTTGATAATGATCCAGCGGTCCGGCAGGCCAATCGCCCGCGCGCCGTCGATATACTCTTCGTTGCGAATGGCGATTACCTGGCCGCGCGTCAGGCGGGCAAAGATCGGCATCGCCGAAAGGCCAATGGCGATCATCGCGTTGGTGAGGCTTGGGCCTAAAAAGGCGCCCAGGGCGATCGCCATGATCAGGAAAGGACAGGCCAGCAGCGCCTCGATAAAGCGCGAGATCACCCCGTCCCACATCTTCTGGAAATAACCCGCCACCAGCCCAAGCGGGACGCCAATGACCACGGCAATCACCACCGACATACAGCCCGCCATCAGCGAGGTTCTGGCACCCCAGACAATGCGCGACAAGATATCGCGCCCCAGCTCGTCCGTACCGAACCAGTACATTGCCGACGGCGCTTTACGCACCGCCAGAAAGTTGGCTTTGACCGGATCAAAGGGCGCAATAAAGGGAGCGAGCAGCGCCAGCAGGACAAAAAAGCCCACGATAACCGCACCGATCACCGCACTTTTGTTGGCGAGGAATTTCTTCAGCACCCGGTTCTGCGCGCGCGGCAGCGCGGGCGCAACGGGTTGAGTGGTCAGTTCCGCCATGATTAACCTCGCATTTTCGGGTTGATAAGCACATACAGCACGTCGGCCAGCAGGTTCAGCAGCAGGAAGCCAATCGCTACGATCAGCACCACGCCCTGCACCACCGCATAGTCACGGTTAAACACCGAATCGACGATCATCTTGCCAAAGCCCGGAATGGTGAAGACCTGCTCGGTCAGCACCGCCCCGCCCAGCAGCTCGCCGAACAGCAGCGTGGTGAGCGTGATAACGGGCACCAGCGCGTTGCGAAAGGCGTGCTTTAAAATCACCGCTTTCGGCAGCAGCCCTTTGGCCCGGGCGGTGCGGATGTAATCGGCCTTTAGCACGGCAATCATCGACGCGCGGGTGTGGCGCATCAGCGTGGCCGCCAGCCCGGTGCCCAGCACCGAGGCCGGAAGCAGCAGGGTGCGCAGGTTCTGAAGCGGATCTTCGCTAAACGGCACGTACCCGGAGGCGGGCAGCCATTGCAGATTCACCGAGAAGACCAGAATCAGCAGGATCCCCAGCCAGAAGTGCGGTATCGAGATCCCCGAGATCGCCACGAAGTTCGCGCTATGGTCGATCCAGCTGTTTTTGTTCACCGCAGCGAGGATCCCCATGCCGATGCCAAACACCAGCGCGATAATCATCGCCAGCAGCGACAGCTCCACCGTCACCGGCAGCTTGCTGGCAATCAGCTGCGTCACCGGTTCGTGAGTACGTAAGGAGACACCAAGATCGCCCTGTAGCGCGCGCGTCAGCCAGTGGAAATACTGCACGGGAATGGGCGCATCCAGGTTCAGCTCCGCGCGCAGCTGGGCGATGACCGCCGGATCGCGCTCCTCACCGGCCATGGCGATCAGCGGGTCGCCGGGCAGCAGCTTTTGCAGCCCGAAGACCATCATGCTCACCAGCAGCAGGGTCGGGATCGCCAGCAGCAGACGTTTGCAAATCAGTTCAAGCATGGTTTCTCCTCGGCACTTCGGTTATTTCGCCAGCGTGATGCCAGCCAGACGCACAATGCCGTCCGGATAAGGTTTGAAGCCCTGCACGCTTTTGTTCAGGCCAAAAATACGCGGCTCGAAGTAGAGGTAGGCGATAGGCATATCGGTTTGCAGCTGCTTGACCACTTTTTCATACAGCGGCTGGCGCGCGGTCTGATCGGTGCTCTGGCGCGCCTGGGTCAGCCATTCGTCAACCTGCGCGTTGCTGTAGCGCCCGTCGTTCAGCGTGCCTTTGCTGTTGATAAAGCCGTAGATGCTGCCGTCCGGATCCGGGCGACCTGACCAGCCGGAGAAGCTCAGCTGATAGTCACCGCTCTGCTGGCGATCGAGCAGCGTGGCAAATTCGGTCATTTGCAGGTTCAGGTTAAAGCCCGCCTCGGCAACCATCGCCTGAAGCACCTGGCCGACCTGCTGCGAGGTTGGGTTGTTCGGCACCAGCAGATTCACGGTCAGCGGCGTGGTCACGCCCGCAGCCTTCAGCAACGCTTTGGCCTTGTCGACGTCGCGCGGAGGCACCGGCAGCTTGACGTGGTACGGGCTAACCGGAGAGAACGCCTGATTTGACGGGGTATACAGCCCTTCGAACACCACCTGGTTTAAAGCATCGCGGTCAATCGCCTGCGAGAAAGCTTCGCGCACGCGGGCGTCTTTAAACGGATCGTTGGCCGGGACTTTGCCGTTGTTAATATTAAACGTGATCCCCTGATAACCCAGCCCGGTCACCTTCGCCAGCGCCAGCTTGCTGTCGGCCTCCACCGTTTTCACATCGCTTGCCGCCACGCCCTCGGTCAAGTCGAGATCGCCCGCGCGCAGGTTCGCCAGACGCACCGAGGCATCCGGGATCGGCAGGTAGATAATTTTGTCGAAGTGGTACGCGCCTTTGTTCCAGTAATTGTCAAAACGGGTCAGAACGATGCGGTCCTGCGACACGCGGCTGTCGAATTTATAGGGGCCAGAGCAGACCGGATGCGCGGCAAAGTCAGGCTTTTTCGCCGCCTCGGGGGCCATCATCGCGCCCGCGCGGTCGGTCAGCTGCATCAGCAGCGCGGCATCGGGCGTTTTCAGGTGCAGCACGATCTGCATCGGGCCGGTCACGTCGATGGACTCGACGGACGAGATTTCACTTTTGCGCAGCGAGCCTTTCAGGGTCAGCGCGCGGTCGAGATTATATTTCGCCGCCGCCGCATCGAATTTTTCACCGTCGTGGAAGGTCACCCCTTCACGCAGGTTCATGGTCAAGGTTTTCCCGTCGTCGCTCCAGGCCCAGTCCTTCGCCAGCCCCGGCACCACCTTCAGGTGCTCGTCCACGTCCACCAGCCTGTCGCACAGGGAGGCGAAAACGAAACGCCCGTAATAGGTTCGCGCCAGATGCGGGTCGAGCATGTCCGGATCGGCCCCGAGGCCGATTCGCAGCACGCTTTCAGAGTGGGCGGGCAGCGCTGCGCCAAGCAACATTACACTTCCCAGTACGGTCAAAAGAGAATTACGCATTGTCATTATCATGAGTTCCTTGAAGGAAGGGAGGAGTGAGTGGCCGCGTGTTCAAACAGCGCGCGGCGGCGCAAAAATGCGGCAGACGGCGGTGCAATCTGGATCACACTGCGATCGCGGTTGATCTCCTGCCAGCGGTGGCAGGCCACCTGGCGCCCGCCGTCCAGCACCTGATTGATGGGCTCAACCTGGCGGCATTCGTCCGTCACGTACGGGCAGCGGGTATGGAAACGACACCCTGACGGCGGGTTCGCCGGGTTGGGCAGATCGCCCTGTAAGAGCGGCATCGTGCGCTCCGCGCCCGGCTGCATCTGCGGCGCGGAGGCGATCAGCGCCTGGGTATAGGGGTGCAGCGGCGCGTCAAAAATCTCATCGACGGTGGCAAGCTCCACGATTTGCCCGAGATACATTACCGCCACGCGGTCGCTCATATGGCGGATCACCGCCAGGCCGTGGGCGACAATCACCATCGTCAGCCCCAGCTGGTGCTTCAGGCTTTCGAGCAGGTTAACGACCTGCGCCTGCACGGACACGTCCAGCGCCGACACGGGTTCATCCCCCAGCAGCAGCTTTGGCCCGGACGCCAGCGCGCGGGCAATGCCGATACGCTGCCGCTGTCCACCGGAAAACTCGTGCGGATAGCGCCCGGCCCAGGCGGCGGGCAGCCCGACGGTTTTGAGCAACTCCGCCACGCGGTACTGGCGATCGGCTTTCTTCATGTTCTGATGGAGCCACAGCGGCTCGCCGACAATCTGCTCGACGGTCATGCGCGGGTTCAGCGAGGCAAAAGGATCCTGAAAAATAATTTGCAGCTCGCGTCGGAGCTGGTTCAGGCGCGCGCCGGAGGCGTGGGTGATCTCCTCGCCCTGATAAAAGACGCGCCCTTCGCTCGCCGCCAGCAGGCGCAGCAGCAGACGGCCAAGCGTGGATTTACCGGAACCGGACTCCCCGACAATCGCCAGCGTTTCGCCCGGCATTACGGCAAGGGAAACGCGGTCAACGGCGGTAACAAAACGCGACGGGGTAAAGAGCTTTTTCGGGCCGGGAAAGAGCTTGCTCAGGTCGCGGGCTTCAAGAATGGGTGTCGTCATGCGATCTCTCCCAGCGCAATGTGGTGCTCAAGCGGCACGCGGAAACAGGCCACCTGATGTCCGGCGCCCAGCGTAGTAAGGAATGGTTTTTCTTCATGACAGCGCGTCTGCGCGAACGGGCAGCGGGTGGCAAAACGGCAGCCTTTCGGCATCGATTCCGGCAGCGGGACGGCTCCCGGAATGGTGGAGAGCTGGCCTTTGCGCGCGCCCAGGGAGGGAATGGATCCCATCAGGCCGATAGTGTACGGGTGCTGCGGATCGGCAAATATCGCCTCCACGCTTCCCTGCTCCACCACCTGCCCGGCATACATCACCGCCACCTGCTGCGCGACCTCCGCCACCACGCCCAGGTCGTGGGTGATCATCAATACCGCCGTGCCCGTGTCTTCTTTTAAGGTGTTGAGCAAAGAGAGAATTTGCGCCTGAATGGTCACATCCAGCGCGGTGGTCGGTTCGTCGGCAATCAGCAGGCGCGGATGGTTAATCAGCGCCATCGCAATCATTACGCGCTGGCGCATACCGCCCGAGAGCTGGTGCGGATAGGCCTTAAGGCGCATTTCCGCCGCCGGGATTTGGACTTTTTCAAGAATGCGCAGCGCGGCGTCCATCGCCTCTTCACGAGAAACGTTCTGGTGGCGCATCACCGCCTCGCTCAGCTGATCGCCAAGCGTGAAGGCCGGGTTAAGCGAGGTCATCGGCTCCTGAAAAATCATCGCCAGCTCGCTGCCGCGCAGGTCGGCGTATTCCCGCGGGGAGAGCTTTCGCAGATCGTGACGGCGAAACTGCATCTCACCGCTGAGGATCCGCGCGCTGGCGGGCAGCAGCCCCATCAGCGCCAGCGAGGTAATGCTTTTTCCGCAGCCCGATTCCCCCACCAGCGCCAGCGTTTCGCCCGCCTTGACGGTCAACGAGATACCATCGAGCACGCTCACGGGAGACCCCGCAAACTGGACGTTGAGATTTTGCAGCCGCAGAACGGGCGTAGTTTCCTTAAACGGGATCGTCGTCATAGGGTGAAATCGTCCTCAAGATGGATAGCCTGTATCAGGGCAGTTTGCAGGCTGAGCAGATGTTCGCGCATCGCGGCGGCGGCCTCATTGGGCTGGCGATGCACGATGGCGGTCATGATCTTGTGATGATGGTCGTTGTAGTGATCAACGCGTTCGGGGGTGCGGGCCAGTTCGCGCAGATGCTGCCAGCCGGGTTCACGCCTGACCGCATCTATGGCATCGAACAGCCCCAGCATCAGGCGGTTGCCCGCAGCTTCCGCTATGGCGCGGTGAAAGGCGCTATCCCACAGTTCATTGAGATCGCGGTCATCCGGGCTGACCTTATCGATGCGTTCCAGCATGCGCTGCATGAGCGCGAGGTTTTCCCTGGTGGCACGCAGTGCCGCAAGACGGGCGAGGCCCGGCTCAAGTTGCAGACGAGCTTCCATCACTTCCAGCAAATTGGTCTGTTGTATCAGCCCCTGAAGCGCCAGCGGCTCTACGGGAGCAGCCGGGCCGATAAACGTGCCTTTGCCCTGTTTACGCCAAATCCGCCCTTCTTCTTCCAGCACGTCCAGCGCACGACGGACTTCACGTCGTCCTACGCCGAGTGTCTCCGACAGCTCACGTTCAGTGGGCAGCGGAATGCCTGGTGTTGACTCATGCTGGTTGATTAGCCCGCGCAACTGCTCAAGCGCGGTACTGGAATTTGCCAGAAACCGTGACGGTTTTTCCATATTGGTTCGCTCGCTGTCATCATTTCTTTATTTTTATTAACAATAAGTTATGGATATATCCCAACACTTACCATCCTAATGATTAAGCAAATTACGAACCAATAAACCATTGGTTCAGGAACTTTCTGGAAAATGCTCGTTAACTGGATGATTTAAAGAGAGTTATTTTTACAAGATTGTTACACATTGAAACGCAAGAATTTATGACGCGGGGATATTTTGCACAAAATCAGTGCAAATAACGCACTAATAACGTGCAAATGTTAATTAATTGCACTATAGATATTAATTTTTTGTTAACAAAAGGGGAGGTTAGATAAGTATTTGCGAGGGGATAAAACGACGAAAGCCTGAATCATTTCTGATTCAGGCTTTCTGAATAGTGGCGGAACGGACGGGACTCGAACCCGCGACCCCCTGCGTGACAGGCAGGTATTCTAACCGACTGAACTACCGCTCCACTGTTCCCGTGTGGGGAACGAGGCGGATATTACGGACTACTACCAAACTCGTCAACGCTTTTTCTTCAGTTTTGAATCGTTTGCTGCAAAAATCGCCCGGACGATGCTTTTACAACCATCCCGGCACTTTTTATGCACGCCACATGCAGCTGCCGCCCTTCTTCTGCACCAGATCCAGACGGGATTCGTGATTCACCAGCTCTTCGTCACTGGCTAACACCACGCGCAGGCGGCTCGCCTGACGCACTACCCGCTGAATACCCGATTCACCCTGCGTCTGCTGGCCTTCATTTTCCATGCTGAACGCCATCGACGTCTGACCCCCGGTCATGGTCAGGTAGACATCCGCCAGGATCTGGGCATCGAGCAATGCGCCGTGCAGGGTTCGTTTGGTGTTATCTATTTCATAGCGCGAGCAGAGCGCATCGAGGCTGTTACGCTTGCCGGGGAACATCTTCCTTGCCAGCGCCAGGCTATCGGTCACTTTACAGAAGGTGTTGGTCTTCGGAATATCGCGGTTAAGCTTGCTGAACTCGTAGTCCATAAAGCCGATATCGAACGATGCATTGTGAATGACCAGCTCAGCGCCTCTGATGTATTCCAGAAATTCGTCAGCGACATCGGCGAAGGTCGGCTTATCCAGCAGGAACTCGTCGGCAATACCGTGGACGCCAAACGCTTCGGGATCCACCAGCCGATCGGGTTTGAGATACACATGGAAGTTGTTCCCGGTCAGACGGCGGTTCACCACTTCAACGGCACCGATTTCGATAATCTTGTGGCCTTCGTAGTGTGCGCCGATCTGGTTCATACCGGTGGTTTCGGTATCGAGAACAATCTGGCGAGTAATTGCAGTGCTCATATCGGTCATTTATGTCAGACTTATCGTTTTACTGAACGTTTCAAATACAGGAAGTCTACCAGAGATGCGCAAACAGGTAGAAATTTTCACCGATGGATCTTGTCTCGGGAACCCGGGACCAGGCGGTTACGGCGCGATTATGCGCTATCTCCAGCATGAAAAAACCTTCAGCGAAGGTTATCGCCTGACGACCAACAATCGCATGGAGCTGATGGCCGCGATCGTAGCGCTGGAGGCGTTAAAAGAGCACTGTGACGTGGTGTTGAGCACCGACAGCCAGTACGTTCGCCAGGGGATCACCCAGTGGATCTTTAACTGGAAAAAACGTGGCTGGAAAACGGCTGACAAAAAGCCGGTTAAGAATGTCGATCTCTGGAAACGCCTGGATGCAGCCCTGGGACAGCATCAAATCAAATGGGAGTGGGTAAAAGGCCACGCCGGCCACCCGGAGAACGAACGCTGCGACGAGCTGGCTCGCGCGGCGGCGTCGAATCCAACCCTGGAAGACGTGGGTTATCAGGCGGAGTCCTGATCAGGGCTTGCGGTACTGCCGCGTTGCGCCAACGGTCTGGCGAATTCGCGTCTTCGATTTGCTCTGTTTCATCGGATTAAGCGTAAGGGGGATGGTCCGTTTACGCGCCACGATAAACTGCATACAGCCCAGCGCGGGCAGATGTTTACTCAGCAGCTGCCCGCCCTGCCGCGCCCAAGGCAAAACCTGAAAACCCCCGTAGCTCATTACTTCAAAATTCAGCAGAGAAAGCCAGTCGAGCTGGCGCATCATGGAGAACATGCGGCTGTTATAGGGAGAGGTACGGCGCAGTACGGGCACCAGCTTGCGTAATCCCATCAGGCTCATTGGATTAAAACCGCTGAGAATAAGCCAGCCGTCATCAATCAACACGCGATCGGCTTCACGCAGCAGGCGATGCGGATCGCTGCACCACGGCAGCGTATGCGCCAGCAAGCAGGCATCAACGGATTTTTCAGCAAAGGGTAAATGCAGCGGATCGGCCTTTACCTGGGCAGGCATTCCGCCAAGAGAGACATTCACCTGATGGGAAATAGCACAGCTTTCCGTGTTGATTTCCGCGCTGAGATTGCCAATCTTAAGCAGGTGAAAACCGTACATTTTTGCGAGCCAGGGCTTAAGCTGTTGTTCTAAGGCTTCGCGATAGTATTCACCCCAGGGCATTTCTGCCCAACGTTCCGGTGCTGCGACAGTCAAAGGTATCCTTGCCGGTTTCATCAAAACACCTGCCACGTAAATAGAGGTAATTTATGAATCTTATCAGTATTCCCGCCTTCGAGGACAACTACATCTGGGTTTTAGTTGACGACGATCGGCACTGCATTATTGTCGATCCTGGCGAATCGGCACCGGTTTTACGCGCAATTTCAGAAAATGACTGGCATCCCAACGCCATCCTCCTGACCCACCACCATAACGATCACACGGGCGGTGTTCCTGCGTTACGGGCAAAATATCCGCATCTTGTAGTGTATGGACCTGCTGAGACACAAGATAAGGGAACAACGCAAGTAGTCGAAGAGGGCGAAAAAATCCTCATACGCGGGTCGGAATTTTCCATATTTGCTACGCCCGGTCACACTTCCGGACATCTGTGTTTCTACAGTAAACCTTATCTATTTTGCGGCGACACGCTGTTCTCTGGCGGCTGCGGGAGGCTGTTCGAGGGCACGCCCGCCCAGATGTATCAGTCTTTACAGAAGATTAGCGCACTGCCCGATGATACCGTCATATGTTGCGCACATGAGTATACTTTAGGGAATATGAAGTTTGCCGCGAGCATCTTACCCGAGGATCAAGCGATTCAAGATTATTACCACAAAGTGAAGGAGTTACGTGCAAAAAACCAAAAAACACTACCCGTAACTCTTAAAAATGAGCGAAGAATAAATTTATTTTTACGAACTAATGATATTGATTTAATTGATAAAATTAACCAAGAAACAAATTTGCAACACCCAGAAGAGCGTTTTGCATGGTTAAGGTCAAAGAAAGATAACTTCCGATAAATCCGGGTTGCCTTTTGAAAATTTCGCCGTTATCATCGCTCGTCTTTTAAGCAACTATTGACACACACATGAAGGCAAAAGCGATATTACTCGCCTCTGTCCTGCTTGTTGGCTGCCAGTCTCAGAATGGCAGTAACGTACAACAGCACGCACAGAGCCTTTCTGCGGCTGGTCAAGGGGAAGCAGGGAAGTTTACAAGTCAGGCGCGATGGTTGGACGATGGGACAACTTTCGCGCAGGAACAAGACTTGTGGGCCTCTATTGGCGACGAGCTAAAGATGGGAATTCCGGAAAATACCCGGATTCGCGAACAGAAGCAGAAGTATTTGAGAAATAAGAGCTATCTCCACGATGTAACGTTACGGGCAGAGCCGTATATGTACTGGATAGCCGGGCAAGTTAAGAAACGTAACATGCCGATGGAGCTGGTACTCCTACCCATAGTGGAGAGCGCTTTTGACCCACACGCAACGTCTGGCGCCAATGCCGCAGGCATTTGGCAGATCATTCCGAGCACAGGGCGCAATTATGGTTTGAAACAGACCCGCAGCTACGATGCGCGTCGCGATGTAGTCGCCTCCACGACTGCCGCTCTCGACATGATGCAACGTCTGAACAAGATGTTTGACGGCGACTGGTTATTAACTGTCGCAGCGTACAATAGCGGTGAAGGTCGTGTTATGAAGGCAATGAAAGCGAATAAAGCCCGTGGAAAATCCACCGATTTTTGGTCGCTCTCACTGCCACAGGAAACCAAGATTTACGTACCGAAAATGCTGGCATTGAGCGATATTCTCAAGAACAGCAAGCGTTACGGTGTACAACTGCCAACACCAGACGAAAGTCGTGCACTGGCGCGCGTCCGCCTCAGCAGCCCGGTTGATATTCAACAGGTTGCCGATATGACGGGAATGTCGGTAAGTAAACTTAAAACCTTTAATGCCGGTGTTAAAGGCTCTACGCTGGGTGCCAGTGGCCCTCAGTACGTAATGGTTCCGCAGAAACATGCAGAGCAGTTACGCGAGTCCTTAGCCTCTGGTGAGATTGCCGCGGTTCAGTCAACGCTGATCGCAGACACCTCAACAGTGAACAGCCGCAGCTATAAGGTTCGTTCAGGTGATACGCTTTCAGGCATTGCTTCACGTCTTGGCGTGAATGCAAAAGATCTTCAGCAGTGGAACAATCTGCGCGGATCGGGTTTGAAAGTGGGTCAGAATCTGACGGTTGGCGCAGGTAGCAGCGCGCAGCGTCTTGCCAACAACAGCGATAGTATTACCTATCGCGTGCGTAAAGGTGACTCGCTGTCCAGTATCGCAAAACGTCACGGCGTGAACATCAAAGATGTGATGCGCTGGAATAACGATACTGCGAATCTGCAACCGGGCGATCAGCTGACGCTGTTTGTTAAAAATAGCGCAACGCCTGATTCCTGATAAAAAACTCTGAACAAAAAAGGCACCGATTCCCCTCGGTGCCTTTTTTATTTGGCCTGCGTTACGTTATCCGGCCTTCTGCACCTCAGCCATAATGGTATCGCTGGTAAACGAGCCGTCTGACTGCAACTCAAAATAGGCCTTCACCTCTGCGGATGCACTCTCCTGATACAGCCGAATCGCCTCGCTTAATGCTTCAGGGGTTCGCATACGCGCAATCCAGGAGCTGTACTCCAGCGGCAAACGGTCGGTGATCAACGAGCGTGAAATCAGCCCGGCCTCCGCCGTCATCTGTAACCACTCCCCGCTTGAATAGTTGCGAACATGCGACGTATCGCGCAGCGCTTCAACCGTTTGCAGCCAGACGTCCCTGACCGGATGGCCTGGCGACATTACGTCCATAACGATGAAAATCCCACCCGGCTTCAATACGCGTTTTACCTCGCGCAGGGCCTGCCCGACATCGTGCCAGTGGTGTGCAGAGTAGCGGCTGATGACAACCCCGAACGATTCATCAGCAAAAGGTAATGATTCTGCATAACCCTGGCGCGTCGCCACGTTATTCAGCCCCTTCGCTTTCGCGGCGTCACTCACCACTTGCAGCATCTGGGCGGATAAATCATATGCCGTAACCTGAGCAACCTGCTGCGCAGCGGTAAAGCTGGCGTGCCCTGCCCCACAGCCTAAATCCAGCACGTGTGCCTGCGGGAAAGCGGCCAGACGCTCGCTCAGTCGCGTCAGATCGCGGCCCGACGCGTGAACGGCGCTGCTCAGATAAGCGCTTGCCTGAGAGCCAAACTGTTTTTCTACATTGTCATGATGGGAGCGTGTTGTTGTCATCTTACTGTCCTTTTGTTGTTGGAAAAATCAAAGGGCAGCACCCGAACAGGCCTGCCCCACGGCAGACCTGACACACCATTATTTCTCAGGTTTGCCGGGACTGAATTCAACGAGTAGAGGGTTGTGATCGGACGCGCGCGTGACCAGCACGGAGGCATCGTGAACGCTTAAACCGCGATAGAACACAAAATCGAGCGGACGACCAAAGGCTTTCTTGCGCTGGTCATCACCAAAACGAACTTCACGCAGCGACATCTCACGCGCAAAGCGGTACAGCGCATTCATACGCGGGCGGCTCCAGGCATTAAAATCCCCGGCCATGATGATAGGTCCGCTATGATGGGCGATCTGATCGCCAATCGGTAATAACTGTTTACTGTAGACATCCACGCCCAGGCTGAAATTCACTGCGTGAATATTCACGACCATCAGCAGGCGGCTATCGGGCAGTGGATAAACGGTCACCAGCGCTGATTTTGCCAGGCGCAAAATGGGTTCGCGTTCACGAAGCGGGCAACAGTAGACTGGATGTGCGGCCGAGAGCGTCATCACGCCCGATGGATGTTGCGGCAAGACGAAGGCAGGCACCTGATCGGCCGCAAGATAGTTAGTGGTCGCAAACCTTACCAGCTCGGGCGTGGTTTGCGCCTCTTGCAGGAGAACGAGATGCGCATCTTTACCGAAGTTTTTGAGAACAGATAACCAATCGGCACGCTGCTGTTTAAAGATGTTCCACACCAGCACGCGGATCTTGTCATCACTGCTCAGCGGTGTACCGGCCGGCAATGCCTGACTGAGGCTCGAAAACGACCCCGGAGGCAAAATACGCTCCGCAGGTAATCCGGCAACATAACGCATGGCATAGGTATTTTTTCGCACTTTAGGAAACAGCCTCTATAACATGAACCAGCCCGAAAAACGGACTGGTTCTAATGTTATAGGGATTTTAGGTCATACTTTCAACGCAATTACTGAGAAACCCCTTTCTTGTTTTGTAAGCAAGCGCTCACTGCATCTCAACCTATCGCCACGCGAGCGGGTTTATCAAGGCGTCCGCTCACGCCAATCAGTAAGAAAGCGACAAGAACAATCACGGCGCCAATCCACGGCGTTTGTGTCAAACCAAAATGCTCCACGGTCTGCCCACCGATAATAGAACCCAGCGCGATACCAATATTAAACGCGGCGATGTTCAGGCCCGACGCAACGTCGACGGCATTGGGCGTATACAGTTCTGCTTTTTGCACGACGTAGACCTGAAGGCCAGGGACGTTGCCGAACGCGAAGATGCCCATCACCAGTACGGTTGCCAGCGCGGCATATTGCATCGACGCGGTGAACTGGAAGACCATCAGCAGCACAACCAGTGCAGCAAAAATGAACTTCAGCGCGGGGACCGCGCCGTGTTTATCGGCAAGTTTACCGCCCCAGATATTTCCAATTGCCACCGAAACACCGTATCCCAGCAATATCCAGCTGACAGCGCTCGGCGAGAAACCCGCCAGATCCTGCATCATCGGCGCCAGGAAGGTGAAGGCAGTAAACACGCCGCCGTAACCAAGAGCGGTAATGACATAGATGATCAGCAGGCGCGGATGCGTCAGTACCTTCACCTGATCGCGCAGGCTTGCGCTGGCACGTCCTGGTATGTTCGAGGGTACCAGCAGCAGGCTGGCGACCAGAGCAATCACACCCAGCAGCGATACCGCCAGAAAGGTTTCACGCCAGCCAAAGTGTTGACCGATGAACGTGCCCAGTGGAACGCCCGTCACCAACGCCACGGTCAACCCGCCGAACATAATCGCGATAGCAGATGCCGCTTTTTCTTTAGGCACGAGGCTGGTTGCGATCGTTGATCCAATGGAGAAGAACACACCGTGGGCAAGGCCGGTCAGTAATCGGGCAACAACCAGCGTGGTGTAATCAGGGGCCTGCCACGCCAGAATGTTCCCGGCAGTGAACAGAACCATCAGAGCCATCAATAATTGCTTACGCGGAAAACGGCCGGTCAGTGCGGTTAGTACAGGTGCGCCTACGGCAACACCCAGTGCATAGATAGAAACCAACAGCCCGGCTGAAGGCAGCGAAATAGCGAGTTGGTCAGCAATGGTCGGGACCAGACCCACAATAACAAACTCGGTTGTGCCAATTGCGAAGGCACTGATCGTCAGGGCAAGTAGCGCCAGCGGCATAAAATACTCCGTATCATCAGGATTAAGATGACAGGAAGTATGCGCCAGTGCTTAAATAACAAAAATGGTCAAAGTATCAATAGAATTTTGCAGGTGGAGCAACAATGAAAGCAACATCCGAAGAGCTGGCAATCTTTGTCGCCGTAGTGGAAAGCGGTAGCTTCAGCCGGGCGGCCGAACAGCTTGGGCAGGCAAACTCCGCCATTAGCCGTTCCGTCAAAAAGCTGGAGATGAAGCTGGGCGTCAGCCTGCTCAATCGGACAACCCGGCAGCTAAGCCTTACGGAAGAAGGCGAGCGCTATTTTCGCCGGGTGCAGTCGGTATTGCAGGAAATGGCGGCAGCGGAAACAGAGATTATGGAATCGCGCAGCACGCCGCGCGGTTTACTGCGCATCGATGCCGCGACACCAGTAGTGCTTCATTATCTGATGCCCCTGATAAAGCCTTTCCGGGAGCGCTATCCGGAAATGACACTGTCTTTAGTGTCATCCGAAACATTTATCAACTTAATCGAACGGAAGGTTGATGTGGCGATCCGCGCAGGCACGTTAACGGATTCCAGCTTGCGCGCGCGTCCTCTGTTTGCCAGCTACCGAAAAATTATCGCTTCGCCGGAGTACATTGCCCGGCATGGCAAACCTGAAACGGTTGAGGATTTAAAGCAGCATCTTTGCCTGGGATTTACCGAGCCGGTATCACTCAATACCTGGCCCGTGGCGTGTAGCGATGGACAATTGCATGTAATTAACTGCGGTTTGTCGTCAAACAGCGGGGAGACCCTCAAGCAGCTCTGCCTGGAAGGGAATGGCATCGCGTGTTTGTCCGATTATATGATCGACAAAGAGATCGCCAGAGGGGAACTGGTGGAGTTAATGGCGGATAAGCGACTGCCGGTAGAGATGCCGTTTAGCGCAGTGTATTACAGCGACAGGGCGGTAAGTACGCGCATACGTGCCTTCATCGACTTCCTGAGTGAACATGCAAAAACAGCTCCCGAAGGAGCTGTATGAGGGTTTAGGGCATAGAGGGAGAGGGTATTTATTAATCCCAGTGCGGAGCCAGGCCTTCCGGACTCACCAGGCGATCGTTGCAATCCAGAGCGGCGATCGCTTTTTTGTCTTCGTCATCCAGCTTAAGATCCTGCGCCAGCAGGTTACTCGCCAGGTTTACGCGTTTGGTTGATGATGGGATGACGGCATAGCCTTCCCCCATCGCCCACGCCAGAATCACCTGAGCAGCTGTTGCACTATGTTTCTCTGCAATGCGATTAATCACCTCATCTTTCAGCGCCTTACCGTAGGCCAGCGTCATGTAAGAGGTGATATGAATGCCATGTTGTTTTGCCCAGTCCACGACTTTTCTGTTTTGCAGGTATGGCGACAGCTCGATCTGGTTTGTAGCAATGTTTTCCGCCCCGACGGCCGCGATCGCTTTTTCCATCAGTGGGATCGTGAAGTTCGAGATACCGATTTCGCGGGTTAAGCCTTGCTCTTTCGCTTCCAGTAACGCCTGCATGAACTCTTCAACAGAGACAGCATCGTTTGGTGATGGCCAGTGAACTAGCGTCAGATCCACATAGTCAGTACGCAGCTTTTTCAGGCTCTCTTTCAGGCTTGGGATCAGCTTTTCTTTGCTGAGATTCTCAATCCAGATCTTAGTGGTAATGAATAATTCATTGCGGGGTACACCGCTCTCTTCAATGGCCTGGCCAACGGCGGCTTCATTCTCATAGATCTGTGCCGTATCAATGGTGCGATAGCCCAGCTCAAGAGCAGTTTTTACAGATTCTATTACAACGTCGTCTTTCAGGCGGAAAGTGCCGAGACCAAATGCAGGGATACTCATATTATTCCTCGTTAATCATAGTTTTCGTTAACTAAGGAGGATTATGGCGGGTCTTGTTATGGTGAAAAAGGACGTAAAACGCAGAGGATTTTTGCTAATTTCGCAATAATTATCCTACAAACAAGAAAAAAGCCCTGAGCGTTAGCTCAGGGCTTTCAATAAGTGGCGGAACGGAC
>NZ_JAKCMV010000062.1 GCF_021440515.1 Enterobacter asburiae
ATCAGTAAGTTGGCAGCATTACCCGTAGCCGCGTATCCCCTTTACAAGATATTTTTCTCTGATTATCGAACTCGCACACCCTAAAGCCATTATCGCGATAGTGCTCTTATATGCCGGGCGCGCCACTATTTATGTTATCGCCGTTGCCCCGCGCTCTTTCACACACTATCGAGCCAATCCCCCACTTTTGCTATCCTGTTCCCAAACCACTAAGGAAAGCGAAAATGCCCCAGACAGCAGTAAAAACTCCCGGTAAACGCTCGCGGGCGGTCAGTGCCAAGAAACAGGCGATTTTGAGCGCAGCGCTGGACACCTTTTCGCAGTTTGGCATTCACGGCACGCGTCTGGAGCAGGTCGCGGAGCTGGCCGGGGTGTCGAAAACTAATCTGCTGTACTACTTCCCGTCGAAAGAGGCGCTCTACGTCGCCGTGCTGCAACAGATCCTCGATATCTGGCTGGCGCCGCTGAAGGCGTTTCGTGAAGAGTTCGCGCCGCTGGTGGCGATCAAAGAGTACATCCGCTTAAAGCTTGAGGTGTCGCGCGACTACCCGCAGGCGTCTCGGCTGTTCTGTCTGGAGATGCTACAGGGCGCGCCGCTGCTAAAGGCCGAGCTGACCGGGGATTTGAAACAGCTGATTGACGACAAATCGGCGATCATCGCCGGGTGGGTGGCCAGCGGCAAGCTGGCGCCGGTAGAGCCGCATCATCTGATCTTTATGATTTGGGCCTCCACGCAGCATTACGCTGACTTTTCGGCCCAGGTCGAAGCGGTGACCGGAAAAACGCTTCAGGACGAGGCGTTCTTCCAGAGCACGCTGGAAAACGTCCAGCGGCTCATTATTGAAGGGATCCGCGTGCGTTAATTCCCCTCACCCTGACCCTCTCCCCAAAGGGGCGAGGGAAGAGTTCCGTGCCTCGTCAGCCCGGCGGGAGAGGGCAGCTTAAATCGCCTTCTTCACACTGCATCAGCGAGGCCAGAAACGCTTCGCGCTCCGCGGTTTTCTCCGTAAGACACTGGCTGACGATCATGGGCTGCACGCTGCCGCCCTCCGTTCCCGAGCCAATGAATTTGCAATCCGCATCGCGCAGGGCGATCCACGCCTGCTGGGCTTTTTTCAGCAGTTCACGCTGCGGCTCGGGGGCGCGTTTGAAGGCGGCCTGGTAGGTCTGATTGAGCTTTTTATCCGCCGCCTCGTATTGCTTTGCGGCGCAGGTATTAAGGTCAAGCTGGGTGCTGGCGCTGGCGCACTCGTCGGCCAGGGCACTGGCGCTCAGCAGCAGAGCGGCACCCGCCAAAAGATAACGTTTCATTTTTCCCTCCCTATAAAAAAAGCCGGACGCGCAGTGCTTATCCGGCTTCTGATTTTGTAGCCCCGGTAAGCGTAGCGTCACCGGGGAAAGTTTACACGATTAACCGATAGTCATCAGGCTGGCGTTACCGCCCGCCGCCGCAGTGTTTACGCTGAGCGAGCGCTCCACGTACAGACGCTCCAGCAGCAGGTTGGTCTCACCGCGGGCGAAGCCCTGCACCGAGACAATCGCGCCGCTGCGGGAGGCGACCTGCTCGCACAGTTCGCGCAGCTGGTCGGAATCGCCGTGATAAATCACCGCGTCGAACGGCTGGGTGAACAGATCGTCCGCTTTTGCGAAGTGGATACGCGAAGCGACCGCTTTCGGCAGCTGCTTCGCCAGGTCGCGATGCAGACCGTCTTCCGGCCACAGCACCTCGCAGCCCGTTGCGGCAGCGGCGGCAAGCTGCACCAGCGCGTCCTGCTCATTATCCGCCACGCACAGCACGCGCTCGCGCGGCATCAGCGTCCAGGTGTTGCGCTCGCCGGTTGGCCCCGGCAGCAGACGCTGCGTGCCCGCCTGCGCCAGCTCGCCGTACTGCTTCGCCACCTTCTGTAGCTCTGGGCGCTTATCGGCCCAGTTTATCAACGCTTCAAGAGGCTGCGTCAGCACGGTTTTCAGCTGTGCGTCTACCGGATACTCGCTGTCCTGGCGCGCCAGCGTCACGCCCAGCGCGTTCTCAGGGCGGTTTGCCAGCAGGCGGTACAGATAGAGCGGGCCACCGGCTTTCGGTCCGGTGCCGGAGAGGCCTTCACCGCCGAACGGCTGCACGCCCACGACCGCGCCGACCATGTTGCGGTTGACGTACAGGTTGCCGACTTTGGCGCTGCCCGTCACCTGCGCGATGGTTTCATCGATACGGGTATGCACGCCGAGGGTCAGACCGTAGCCGGAAGCGTTAATCTGCTCGATCAGCTGATCCAGATTGTTACGGTTATAACGCACCACGTGCAGCACCGGGCCGAAGACCTCTTTTTTCAGCTCGTCGAAGCTTGCCAGCTCAATCAGCGTTGGCGGCACGAACGTGCCGGTCTGCCATTCGCGGGCATCTTCGCTGTTTTCACGCACCGCCTGGAAGACAGGGCGGCCTTTGGCGCGCATCGTCTGGATGTGGTTTTCAATATTGGTTTTGGCTTCGTGATCGATAACCGGGCCGATGTCGGTCGTCAGACGTCCCGGATTACCCATGCGGCATTCCGCCATCGCTCCGCGCAGCATTTTCAGCGTATGGTCAGCAACGTCGTCCTGCAAGCACAGCACGCGCAGGGCGGAGCAGCGCTGTCCGGCGCTGTCGAACGCAGAGGCCAGCACGTCCACCACCACCTGCTCGGTCAGGGCGGAGGAGTCGACGATCATGGCGTTCATCCCGCCGGTTTCCGCGACCAGCGGCGTCGGGCGACCCTGCGCGTCCAGACGCGTGGCGATGTTGCGTTGCAGCAGCGTCGCCACCTCGGTGGAGCCGGTGAACATCACGCCGCGCACGCGGGTATCGGAGGTCAGCTTCGCGCCCACCGTTTCACCGCGACCCGGCAGAAGCTGCACCACGCCCGCAGGCACGCCCGCTTCCAGCAGAATGTGAATACCCTGAGCGGCAATCAGCGGGGTTTGTTCGGCCGGTTTTGCCAGCACGCTGTTGCCCGCCGCCAGCGCAGCGGCGATTTGTCCGGTGAAGATCGCCAGCGGGAAGTTCCACGGGCTGATACAGACCACCGGGCCGAGCGGGCGATGGGTTTCGTTATCGAAATCATCGCGCACCTGCCCGGCGTAGTAATGAAGGAAATCGACCGCTTCACGCACCTCGGCGATGGCGTTGCTGAAGGTTTTACCCGCTTCACGCACCAGAATGCCGATAAGCTGCTGCATCTGATCTTCCATCAGCACCGCCGCGCGCTCCAGAATGGCGGCACGCTCCTGCGGCGGGGTGGCAAACCAGATTGGCGCGTTATTCACCGCGCTGTCGATTGCCTGGGACACTTCCTCTTCCGTGGCTTCACGCACGTAGCCGACGATATCTTTCGGCTCAGCCGGGTTCACCACCGGCTGCATTTCGCCGTCAGCAACCGGCATTTCGAGGATCGGTTTGGCCTGCCATTTTTGCAGGGCGCTGTTGAGCAGGGCGGAGGAGAGGGACGCCAGACGGTGTTCGTTCGCCAGATCCAGACCCGCAGAGTTCACGCGGCCTTTGCCGTACAGCTCGCGGGGCAGGGCAATCTTCGGATGCGGCAGGCCAATCTGGCCCTCCTGCGCCGCCATCTTCTCGACGGCCTGCACCGGATCGGCCACCAGCTCGTCGAGCGGCAGGGTGGTGTCGGCGATGCGGTTCACGAAGGAGGTGTTCGCCCCGTTCTCCAGCAGACGACGCACCAGGTAGGCCAGCAGGGTTTCGTGGGTGCCGACAGGGGCGTAAATACGGCACGGACGGTTCAGCTTACCGTCGGCCACTTTCCCGGTGACCTGCTCGTACAGCGGCTCGCCCATCCCGTGCAGGCACTGGAACTCGTACTGGCCCGGATAGTAGTTCTGCCCGGCCAGGCTGTAGATTGCCGCCAGCGTATGGGCGTTGTGGGTCGCAAACTGCGGGTAGATCAGGTTCGGCACGCCGAGCAGCTTTTTCGCGCAGGCGAGGTAAGATACGTCGGTGTAAACCTTGCGGGTGTAAACCGGATAGCCTTCCAGCCCTTCCATCTGGGCGCGTTTGATTTCGCTGTCCCAGTAGGCGCCTTTCACCAGGCGGATCATCAGGCGACGACGGCTGCGGCTCGCGAGGTCAATCAGGTAATCAATCACGAACGGGCAGCGTTTCTGGTAGGCCTGTATAACGAAACCAATCCCGTTCCAGCCCGCCAGCTCCGGCTCGAAGCACAGTTTTTCCAGCAGGTCGAGGGAGATCTCCAGACGGTCGGCCTCTTCGGCGTCGATGTTAATGCCGATATCGTACTGGCGCGCCAGCAGGGTCAGTGACTTCAGGCGCGGGTACAGCTCTTCCATGACGCGATCGTACTGGGCGCGGCTGTAGCGCGGGTGCAGGGCGGACAGTTTAATGGAGATGCCCGGCCCTTCATAAATACCGCGACCGTTCGAGGCTTTGCCGATGGCGTGGATCGCCTGCTGGTAGGAGACCATATAGGCCTGCGCGTCGGCGGCGGTCAGCGCCGCTTCGCCCAGCATGTCGTAGGAGTAGCGGAAACCTTTATCTTCCAGCTTGCGGGCGTTCGCCAGCGCTTCGGCGATGGTTTCCCCGGTCACGAACTGCTCGCCCATCAGGCGCATCGCCATATCCACGCCTTTGCGGATCAGCGGCTCGCCGCTCTTGCCGATAATGCGGTTCAGGGAGCGGGAGAGGTTGGCTTCGTTATGGGTCGACACCAGGCGGCCGGTAAACAGCAGGCCCCAGGTGGCGGCGTTGACGAACAGCGACGGGCTGCGGCCAATGTGCGACTGCCAGTTACCGTTGCTGATCTTGTCGCGGATCAGCGCGTCGCGGGTGGCTTTATCCGGAATACGCAGCAGCGCTTCTGCCAGGCACATCAGCGCCACGCCTTCCTGAGAGGAAAGCGAGAACTCCTGCAACAGGCCCTGCACCATCCCGGCGCGACCGGAGGCGTTTTTCTGATGACGCAGCTTGTCGGCAAGGCTGTACGCCAGCGCGTGGGCCTGAGCGGCGATGGCTTCCGGCAGGCGAGCCTGCTCCAGCAGCATCGGCACCGCATCGGTTTCCGCACGGCGCCAGGCGCCGGTAATAGCGGCGCGGCTGACGGACTGCGGCAGGATCTGCTCGGCAAATTCGAGAAACGGCTGGTGGTTCTCTTCGGCGGCAGCGGCGGCTTCTTCGCTTTCGTTAGCCGCACCCGCCAGCAGGGCAGGCAGCTCCGGCAGACCCTCGTCGCTCTCCAGTCTTTCCAGATAATTAAAAATGGCCTGCTTAATTAACCAGTGCGGTGTGCGGTCGATGCGGGTCGCTGCGCTTTTAATACGTTCACGCGTAGCGTCATCCAGCTTAACCCCCATGGTGGTCATGCCCATGCCAAAACTCCTGTTGATGTTTCGTCGTTTTATATTGATGCGTGAAATATCCACCATGTTGCAACTTTGTGCAACCGTGTTAAATGTGACATGGTTTGCAAGCTGGAAAATGAATGGATTGTTAATGCCTAGTTAGCTGGAAAAAATTACTGGCTTATGCGTGCAAAGCCTGTTTTTATGCGGCGCTTAACACTTTTTAAAGGTGCAACCGTGAAAAGCGTGAGCGAGTGCAACCTATACGAAAGACGTATAAAACCAGGGATGAATTTGATGTAAATGCAGTGTTAAATCGTTTGTGTGCGGAGACTGCTTGCGGCAGGATACGCGCGGCCAACAGAAATACACATATCATCACCCCGTTCCGGTGATGTAATAAAAGGCAGCCGGGAAGGTTGCGATCAATATTATTGGAGTCTTTAAATGGCAATTAGCACACCGATGCTGGTGACATTTCTCGTTTATATATTCGGCATGATCCTGATTGGATTCCTTGCATGGCGATCGACCAAAAACTTTGACGACTATATTCTGGGCGGACGCAGTTTAGGCCCGATGGTTACCGCGCTTTCTGCGGGCGCGTCGGACATGAGCGGCTGGCTGCTGATGGGCCTGCCGGGCGCGATTTTCATCTCCGGCATTTCCGAAAGCTGGATCGCCATCGGCCTGACCGTCGGCGCGTGGATCAACTGGAAGCTGGTGGCGGGGCGTCTGCGCGTTCACACCGAGGCCAACAACAACGCCCTGACGCTGCCGGACTACTTCACCGGGCGTTTTGAAGATAACAGCCGCGTCCTGCGCATTATCTCCGCCGTCGTGATCCTGCTGTTCTTCACCATCTACTGCGCCTCGGGCATCGTGGCCGGCGCGCGTCTGTTTGAAAGCACCTTCGGCATGAGCTACGAAACGGCGCTGTGGGCCGGTGCTGCCGCCACTATTCTGTATACCTTCGTGGGCGGTTTCCTGGCGGTAAGCTGGACCGACACCGTGCAGGCGAGCCTGATGATTTTCGCCCTGATCCTGACCCCGGTTATCGTGATTTTCACCGTCGGCGGCTTTGGCGAATCGCTGGAAGTGATCAAGCAAAAAAGCATCGAAAACGTCGATATGCTGAAAGGGCTGAACTTTGTTGCCATCGTGTCGCTGATGGGCTGGGGGCTGGGCTACTTCGGCCAGCCGCACATTCTGGCGCGCTTTATGGCGGCGGATTCTCACCACACCATCGTTCACGCGCGTCGTATCAGCATGACCTGGATGATCCTCTGCCTGGCGGGGGCGTGCGCGGTGGGCTTCTTCGGTATCGCCTACTTCAACAATAACCCGGCGCAGGCGGGTGCGGTCAACCAGAACGCCGAGCGCGTGTTCATCGAGCTGGCGCAGATCCTGTTTAACCCGTGGATTGCCGGTATTCTGCTGTCGGCGATTCTGGCGGCGGTAATGTCCACCCTGAGCTGCCAGCTGCTGGTCTGCTCCAGCGCCATCACGGAAGATCTGTACAAGGCCTTCCTGCGTAAAAACGCGAGCCAGAAAGAGCTGGTGTGGGTAGGGCGCTTTATGGTGCTGGTTGTGGCGCTGATTGCCATCGCGCTGGCGGCGAACCCGGAAAACCGCGTGCTGGGTCTGGTGAGCTACGCCTGGGCAGGCTTTGGCGCCGCGTTTGGTCCGGTGGTGCTGTTCTCCGTGCTGTGGTCGCGCATGACCCGCAACGGCGCGCTGGCAGGGATGATCATCGGTGCGGTAACGGTTATCGTCTGGAAACAGTTCGCGTGGCTGGGTCTGTACGAAATCATCCCGGGCTTTATCTTCGGCAGCATCGGCATTGTGGTGTTCAGCCTGCTGGGTAAAGCGCCGTCTGCGACGATGCAAAAACGCTTTGCCGAGGCGGACGCGCATTACCACTCCGCGCCGCCGTCTAAGCTTCAGGCGGAATAATTTTCCCACGGAACACCTCAGGCCGGGTAAGCGCAAGCGCACCCGGCTTTTTTCTTGCCAAAATCCCTATTTTCCTGTGATATCGCTGTGCTTATAACAATGAGGATAGCGAATAATGACCATTAAAACAGGGCTCGTGGCAGCGGCATTTCTGATGCTGGCAGGCTGCAACGCACCGTCGCAACACGTCGCAACAGATACCTGTAAAGCCGACAATCAGATGCAGCAAACCACGCTCTATTTCGGGCTGAACCGCCCGGCTGGGGCGCAAATCACAACCAACGAATGGCAGCAGTTTGTTGACCAGGACGTAACGCCGCGTTTTCGCGATGGCCTGACGGTGTTTGATGCCCGCGGGCAGTGGCTGGGAAATGACGGAAAGGTGGCGCGCGAGCCGAGCAAGGCGCTGATGCTGATCCACGGAAAAGACGCAAAGAGCGAGCAGGATATCGAAGCGCTGCGCGGGATTTATAAATCCCGCTTCGCGCAGGAATCGGTGATGCGCGTCGACCAGCCGGTGTGCGTGCAGTTTTGATTCATATGCCGGGTATGTGCGGCCTGATGCCCTCACCCCAACCCTCTCCCACGGGGAGAGGGTGCAAACACTCACGATATTGAATTACAACACTAATCCTGCAAAGCTCGCCGACAGCAGGCTCACCAGCGTCGCGCCGTACACCAGGCGCAACCCAAACCGCGACACCACGTTGCCCTGCTGCTCGTTCAGCCCTTTGATCGCCCCGGCGACAATACCGATTGAAGCAAAGTTCGCGAACGACACCAGGAACACGGACAAAATACCCAGCCCGCGCGGGGTCATCTGCTGGGCAATTTTTTGCAGCTCGATCATCGCCACAAATTCATTGGCTACCAGCTTGGTCGCCATAATACTGCCCGCATGTAACGCATCGCTCAGCGGAATGCCGATAAGCCACGCCAGCGGATAAAACACATAGCCGAGGATCTGCTGGAAGCTAATGCCAAACAGGCTGGTGAAGAGGGCGTTCACCGCGCTAATAAGGGCAATAAAGCCAATCAGCATCGCCAGAATAATCATCGCCACCTTAAAACCGGCCAGAATATACTCGCCCAGCATCTCAAAGAAGCTCTGAGATTCGTGCAGTTTTTCCAGCTTAATATCCGGCTCCGCTTCCGGGCGCGCCGGGTTGATAATGGAGAGAATAATAAAGGTGCTGAACATATTCAGGATCAGCGCGGCCACCACAAATTTGGCGTCCAGCATGGTCATATAGGCGCCGACAATGGACAACGACACGGTAGACATCGCCGTGGCGGCCATGGTGAACAGGCGACGCGAGGAGAGATCGCCCAGGATCCCCTTGTAGGCAATGAAGTTTTCCGACTGGCCGAGGATCAGCGAGCTGACGGCGTTAAAGGATTCAAGTTTCCCCAGACCGTTCAGCTTCGACAGCAGCGTCCCGATAAGGCGGATAAAGACGGGCAGAATGCGCCAGTGCTGGAGAATACCAATCAGCGCCGAGATAAAAATAATCGGACAGAGGACGCCGAGGAAAATGAACGCCAGCCCTTTTTCCCCCATTCCGCCAAAGACGAAATTGGTCCCTTCGGCGGCAAATTTAAGCAGCGACTCAAAAAAGCCCGACACATATTTAATAATGAACAGGCCGCTTTCGGCATGCAGAAAAAAGAACGCCAGCGCAATTTCAATCACAATAAGCTGTAAAACGTAGCGAATACGAATTTTTCGGCGGTCAAAGCTGACCAGCCAGGCAAGGGCAAGAATAATCACCAGCGCCAGCAGGAAATGGATAACGTTATACATGGTTTATTTTCGGTTGGTTTTTGAGGCGCATATTTAGCCACAGCTCAGATAAACCGTAAACGGGCATTTACGTTATAAGTTATAAACATAACGATAACCGATGAAACTATTAACCCGCGATGAGTTTACATCTGGTCATTAAAACGCAATACATTTCGCTTGTTTTTCTCTTCGCCGTAATGATAATCACTATCACAAGAATTTACTTTTCTTTGCACCAGTTGACCGCGACTAACATTTAAGGTGTCGGCATGTTTGTTCCATTTCTCATTATGTTACGTGAAGGCCTCGAAGCGGCCTTAATCGTGAGCCTCATCGCCAGCTACCTGAAGCGCACCCAGCGCGGACGCTGGATCGGCGTGATGTGGGTTGGCGTATTCCTTGCCGCCGCACTCTGTCTCGGTCTTGGTATCCTGATCAACGAAACCACCGGCGAGTTCCCGCAAAAAGAGCAAGAGCTGTTCGAAGGGATCGTGGCCGTCATTGCGGTGGTGATCCTCACCTGGATGGTGTTCTGGATGCGCAAAGTGTCCCGCAACGTGAAGGTGCAGCTGGAGCAGGCGGTGGATAACGCCCTGCAAAAGGGCAATCACCACGGCTGGGCGCTGATCCTGATGGTCTTTTTCGCCGTGGCGCGTGAAGGGCTGGAGTCGGTGTTCTTTCTGCTGGCGGCGTTCCAGCAGGACGTGGGCATCTGGCCCCCGCTCGGCGCGATGCTTGGCCTCGCCACGGCGGTGGTGCTCGGCTTCCTGCTCTACTGGGGCGGTATTCGCCTGAATCTGGGCATGTTCTTCAAATGGACCAGCCTGTTTATTCTGCTGGTGGCGGCCGGGCTGGCGGCGGGGGCGATTCGCGCCTTCCACGAAGCGGGGCTGTGGAATCACTTCCAGGACGTGGCCTTCGATCTCAGCAATATTCTCTCAACGCACTCTCTGACCGGAACCCTCCTTGAAGGCATCTTCGGGTATCAGGAAACGCCGAGCGTCAGCGAAGTGGCGATGTACTTTATTTATCTGGTTCCGGCGCTGGTGGTCTTTGCCTTGCCGCCGCGTGCCAGCGCACAAACGTCGCGTACTGCGCCGTAACATTTACTTTTTAAAGGGAAGAGTCATGGCCATTCAGTTTCGTCGTAATGCGTTACGCGCAGGCATTGCCGCGCTGTTCGCTTCTGCATTTTCCGTGCAGGCTGCCGGGGTTCCGCAGGTCAAAATCACCGTAAATGATAAACAGTGCGAGCCGATGACCGTCACGGTTAACAGCGGTAAAACCCAGTTTATTATTCAAAACCACAGCCAGAAGGCGCTGGAGTGGGAGATCCTCAAAGGCGTGATGGTGGTGGAAGAGCGTGAAAACATCGCCCCTGGCTTCAGCCAGAAGATGACCGCTAACCTCCAGCCCGGCGAATACGACATGACCTGCGGCCTGTTGACCAACCCGAAAGGCAAGCTGATCGTGAAGGGGGAAGCCACGGCGGATGCCGCCAAAGGAACCGCCCTGCTGAGCCTGGGCGACGCGATTACCGCCTATAAAGCTTACGTCACCAAAGAAACGACCGATCTTGTGACCGGCACCAAAGCCTTTACCGACGCGGTAAAAGCGGGGGATATCGAGAAGGCGAAATCACTGTACGCGCCGACCCGTCAGCACTACGAGCGTATCGAGCCGATTGCCGAGCTGTTCTCCGATCTCGATGGCAGCATCGACGCCCGTGAAGATGATTACGAGCAAAAAGCCGCCGATCCGAAATTCACCGGTTTCCACCGCCTGGAAAAAGCGCTGTTTGGCGATAAGTCGACCAAAGGCATGGAGAAGTACGCTGACCAGCTGAACGGCGACGTGCTTGAGCTGCAAAAGCGCATCAGCGAGCTGGCCTTCCCGCCGTCAAAAGTGGTGGGCGGCGCGGCGGGCCTGATTGAAGAAGTGGCGGCGAGCAAAATCAGCGGCGAAGAAGATCGCTACAGCCATACCGATCTGTGGGACTTCCAGGCGAACGTCGACGGCGCGCAGAAAATTGTCGACCTGCTGCGTCCTCAGCTGCAAAAAGATAACGGCGCGCTGCTGGCGAAAGTGGATGCCAACTTCAAGAAAGTGGACACCATCTTAGCGAAATATCGCACCAAAGACGGTTTTGAAACCTACGACAAACTGACCGATGCCGACCGTAACGCGCTGAAAGGGCCGATTACCACGCTGGCGGAAGATCTCTCTCAGCTGCGCGGCGTTCTGGGTCTGGACTAAGTACGATGAACAAGCAAGACGAATTCGACGTCGCTGAACCGTCACGACGTCGTTTACTGAAAGGGGTAGGGGCGCTGGGCGGCGCGCTTGCCCTGGCGGGTGGTTGCCCGGTGGCACATGCGGCGAAACCGCAGAGTGCCCCCGGCACGCTCTCTCCGAACGCCCGGATGGAAACGCAGCCCTTTTACGGTGCACACCAGTCGGGCATTTTGACGCCGCAGCAGGCCTCGATGATGCTGGTGGCGTTCGATTCGCTCGCCAGCGATAAAGCCGATCTGGAACGCCTGTTCCGCCTGCTGACCACGCGCATCGCGTTTCTCACCGCAGGCGGCCCGGCGCCGGAAACGCCGAACCCGCGCCTGCCGCCGATGGACTCCGGCATTCTCGGGTCGTTTATCGCCCCGGATAACCTGACCATTACCGTGTCCGTGGGCAGCGCGCTGTTTGACGAGCGCTACGGCCTGGCAAAGCATAGGCCGAAGTCGCTGCAAAAAATGACGCGATTCCCGAACGACTCTCTCGACGCGGCCCTGTGCCACGGCGACGTGCTGCTGCAAATTTGCGCCAACACTCAGGACACGGTGATCCACGCTCTGCGCGACATCATCAAGCACACGCCGGATCTGCTGAGCGTGCGCTGGAAGCGGGAAGGGTTTATCTCCGATCACGCCGCGCGCAGCAAGGGCAAAGAAACGCCCGTCAACCTGCTGGGCTTTAAGGATGGCACCGCCAACCCGGACAGCCAGGACGCCGCGCTGATGCAAAACGTGGTTTGGGTGACTGCCGATCAGGGCGAGCCCGCCTGGGCCGTGGGCGGAAGCTATCAGGCGGTGCGGATTATTCAGTTCCACGTCGAGTTTTGGGACCGCACGCCGCTCAAAGAGCAGCAGACCATCTTCGGTCGCGACAAGCAGAGCGGCGCACCGCTCGGCATGAAGCACGAACACGACGTGCCTGACTACGCCAGCGATCCAGACGGGGAGGTGATTGCGCTCGACAGCCATATTCGTCTGGCGAATCCGCGCACCAAAGAGACCGCCTCCAGCCTGATGATGCGCCGGGGCTATAGCTATTCTCTCGGGGTGACCAACTCCGGCCAGCTGGATATGGGGCTGCTGTTTGTCTGCTATCAGCACGATCTTGAGAAGGGCTTCCTGAGCGTGCAAAAACGGCTCAACGGCGAAGCGCTGGAGGAGTACGTGAAGCCCGTCGGCGGCGGCTATTTCTTTGCGCTGCCCGGCGTGCGTGCGCGAAACGCGTATCTTGCACAGGCGCTGATCGAAGCCTGATAGTTGTCCCTGCGATAGTTCGCGGGGACATTATTTTTTTCTATGACTAATCTATTGTTATATTTCTGTAATATCCCTGTATAAGACTGATTTCAGCCGTAAGAGTTGTCTCATAGTTGCATTTAAGTAAATTAAATGTTGCATTTATGATAATTTTTGATGTACTTATTATAAGACAGCGGTAGTTCCCGGCAGTGATGCTGTATCACTATGGAGATCGCGAATGGTTGCGTCCTGTACTGGACAAGGTAAACATAACAACCGCAGCACCCGGCGCGGAGGCTCAGACTCCGGCAGCGATTTCTTCACCACAAAATTCACCCCTTCAACACAAACTTCATCTTCTACCGGCCTGCAAAATGGTGCGCGTAGCCGTTTTGTATCGCCATCCGGAAATGCAAGCAATGGCTTACAAGGAAGCCAAACCTCAGATGTTCGTGCGCATAATCGTGCTGAAGCCGGCACGTGTGATGAATACCAACAACTCAAGGTGCTATCCATGGGAAGACAAAAAGCAGTGATCAAAGCTCGCCGCGAAGCTAAACGTGTGCTCAGAAGAGATTCACGTAGTCATAAGCAGCGTGAAGAGGAATCGGTCACCTCGCTTGTGCAGATGAGTGGCGTAGAAGCAATTGGCATGGCGCGGGACAGCCGTGATGCTTCCCCAATTGTGGCGCGCAATGAAGCTCAGGCGCAGTACCTGAATGCTATCGAGAGTAAGCAGCTTATTTTTGCTACCGGTGAGGCCGGATGCGGGAAAACGTGGATAAGCGCAGCCAAAGCAGCGGAAGCGCTGATCCATAAGGATGTGGAGAGAATTATTGTCACCCGTCCGGTACTGCAAGCTGATGAAGATCTCGGCTTCCTGCCCGGCGATATTTCGGAGAAGTTTGCCCCGTACTTCAGGCCCGTCTACGACGTGCTGGTAAAACGACTGGGTGCATCCTTCATGCAATACTGCCTGCGACCAGAGATTGGCAAGGTAGAAATCGCGCCGTTCGCCTATATGCGCGGACGAACATTTGAAAATGCGGTCGTGATTCTCGACGAGGCTCAGAACGTGACCGCTGCGCAAATGAAGATGTTTTTAACGCGCCTCGGGGAGAACGTGACGGTCATCGTCAACGGCGATATTACCCAGTGCGACCTGCCATCCGGCGTCAAATCCGGGCTGAGCGACGCCATGTCACGGTTTGAAGAAGATGAGATGATTGGGGTGGTACGCTTCACCAAAGACGACTGCGTGCGTTCGGCGCTCTGTCAGCGCACGCTGCAAGCGTACTATTGAGGTCGTTGTTGTGTTCAAGGCCCGGGAAACCGGGCTTTGTTTTTTGTGTATTTTATTCCCTCTCCCCTGGGGAGAGGGTTAGGGTGAGGGGCTCCGGCCGCACCGAGCTGCATTTGGCACCGGGGGGGATTGACTCGCTTGCGCTCGCCCTGCGGGCAGCCTGCTCGCTTTGCTCTCAGTCTGTCCAACTGGCTGTCGCCAGTTGTCGAACCCCGGTCGGGGATTCTCATCCCCCCCTTTCGGAGAATATAAAAGAAAAAAGCCCGTACTTTCGTACGAGCTCTCATCTTAAATATGGCGGTGAGGGGGGGACTGACTCGCTTGCGCTCGCCCTGCGGGCAGCCTGCTCGCTTTGCTCTCAGTCTGTCCAACTGGCTGTCGCCAGTTGTCGAACCCCTGTCGGGGGTTCTCATTCCCCCCGCAGGCGTGCAATATGCGAAAAAAAAAGCCCGCATTTTCATGCGAGCTCTTCTTAAAATATGGCGGTGAGGGGGGGATTCGAACCCCCGATACGTTGCCGTATACACACTTTCCAGGCGTGCTCCTTCAGCCACTCGGACACCTCACCATATTGTATTGCTGCCTGACCGCTTGGGGGGCAACGGGGCGCTACTATAGGGAGTTGCGCTAAAACGGTCAAGCAGATTTTCAGCATTCGTGCCTGTTCGGTTAAGCAATAAGCAGCTCCACGGTTTTTACGCCGTGGAGCAGGGGATTAACGCTGTGAATCGAGCACTTCGCTGTTTTTTACCACTTCCTGTGCTTTGCCATAGCTTTCGATCAGCAGTTGATAAGCCGGGAAGATATGGGTGTAAACCTCGGCCCACGCCGCAGCATCTTCTCGATTCCACGTGCGCTGGATTTCAGACGCTACCGCCGCCGTATCCATCGGCACAACGCCTGCCTGAACCACCCGCGCCAGGGTGATCTCCTGCGCCATTTTGCTGTAGGTGCCGGACGCGTCGATCACCGCAAACACCTTATAGCCATCGGCTACCGCGCTGATGGACGGGAAAGCCATACAGACGCTGGTGATGGTGCCCGCAATAATCAGCGTTTTGCGCCCGGTCGCCTTAACCGCGGCGACAAACTCCGGGTTGTCCCAGGCGTTGATTTCACCCTTGCGCGCCACGTACTGAGCATGAGGCGCGTTAGCGTGGATCTCCGGGATCAGCGGGCCGTTGGGGCCTTGTGGTACCGATGCGGTGGTAATCACCGGGATGTTCGCCAGCGTGGCGATTTTCGCCAGCGCCGCCGCACGGGCGCGCAGTTCTGGCATCGGCATATCGCCGACGGTCTGGAACAGACCGCTCTGATGATCGATAAGCAACATCACCGCATCGTTCGCATCAATGACCGGGCGTGCTCCATTAAAATTTGCAGGTGTGGACATATTGTTCTCCTTTATGGCATCAGATCTGGCCGAAGCGGCCTGAGTTGAAATCGCTTATGGCCTGCGCGATTTCGGTTTTACTGTTCATCACAAACGGGCCGTAACCCACCACCGGCTCGTTGAGCGGCTCCCCGGCCATCAGCAACACTTTGGCGTCGCGAGTGGCTTCAAGGTGGATTTTCGCTCCCTCCTGGCTCAGGACAACGAGCTGCGCCTCACCCGCCTGCGCCGTACCGTTTATCGTCATGTCACCCTCGGCGACCACCAGCGCGGTGCTCCAGCCCTCGGGCAGGTCGAGCGCAAGATGGCTACCCTGACGCAGGGTGATATCCCAGACGTTCAGCGGCGAGAAGGTATGGGCAGGCCCGGTTACGTCACCGTAGCGTCCGGCGATCACACGCAGAGAGCCGCTGTCATCAGGTAACGCCACCACCGGGATGGCCTCTTTCGTGATGCTCTGGTAGCCCGGCGCGGTCATTTTGTCTTTTGCCGGTAGGTTGACCCACAGCTGCATCATTTTTAGCTCGCCGCCCTTTTGGGCGAAGGCGCTGGAGTGGAACTCTTCATGCAAAATGCCCGCACCCGCCGTCATCCACTGCACATCGCCCGGGCCAATCACGCCGCCTTTCCCGGTAGAATCCCGGTGCTCCACTTCGCCGGAATAGACGATGGTGACCGTTTCAAAACCGCGATGCGGGTGCTCGCCGACGCCGCGTTTCACGCCATCTGCCGGGAAGGTGTAAGGGCCCGCGTAGTCCAGCAGCAAGAACGGGCTGAGCGGCTCGCCGTGGGTTTGATACGAAAACATTGAGCGAACCGGGAAACCATCGCCAACCCAGTGCTGACGCGGTGCGGTATAAACGCCAGTTACATTTTTCATCGCTTTCTCCTGATGTTCAGTTGATGTTTATTAGCTTATATTCAGGTTTAATATCCCGGTAGGCGGTGAAAATGACATTCACTGTTCCATTTTTAGAACGATGGGGTTTTATGCAGGATCTCAATGACTTCGCGTGGTTTGTGAAAGTGGTCGATCACGGTGGCTTCGCCGCAGCGGGCAGGGCGCTCGATCAGCCGAAATCGAAGCTGAGCCGTCGTATTGCGCAGCTTGAAGAGCGGCTTGGGGTAAGGCTTATCCAGCGTACGACGCGGCAGTTTGCCGTGACCGAGGTGGGGCAGACGTTTTATCAGCACTGTAAGGCGATGCTGGTGGAAGCCGAGGCCGCGCAGGAAGCGGTAGCTGCATTGCAGGCCGAACCGCGCGGGATTGTCAGGATCGCCTGTCCGGTTACGCTGCTGCATGTCCACGTCGGGCCGATGCTGGCGCGGTTTATGGCGCGATATCCGGGCATTAATCTCCAGCTTGAAGCCACCAACCGGCGTGTCGATCTGGTGGGCGAGGGCGTTGACGTGGCTATCCGCGTGCGCCCGCGCCCGTTTGATGACAGCGATTTGGTCCTGCGCGTACTTGCCGACCGGGGGCATTGCCTGGTCGCCGGGCCACAGCTGATCAAGCGTCTGGGATGTCCGGAGAACCCGTCAGCGCTAAGCGAATGGCCTGGCCTGAGTACGGGGGCGGGAAAGCAGCTGCATAAATGGGAGCTGAATGGTCCCGAAGGGGCGAAGGCCGAGATCCATTATTCCCCGCGTTTTATCACGACCGATATGCTGGCGCTGCGAGAAGCCGCAATGGCGGGCGTGGGCGTGGTTCAGCTACCCGTTTTGATGGTCAAAGACCAGCTGGCTTCTGGTGCGCTGGTCAGAGTGCTGGAAGGTTGGGAACCTCGCCGGGAAGTGATTCACGCGGTCTATCCATCGAGAAGGGGGCTGTTGCCATCGGTAAGAACGCTGGTGGATTTTCTGACAGAGGAGTATGCGAGGATGGTAGAGGAGTGAGGAGGGGGAACTATTCGCGAATTTCTACTGGCGATTCAGTTCGATAAGCTGGTTTTTAGCATCCCAACTGTTGCTCTAGAGAAGCGGGCGGTAGCCGCCTTTGTCGACCTGTTTTTCCACCAGGCGGCCGTTGACGTCGTATTTCCATGTGGTCCGTTCGTCGCGGATAACCCGGACGAACCTCCCGGATTCTGGCATTCCGCTCTCAGGGTTGATGCGGGAGGTGGTGTGCCGCCATTCCTTACAGTGATGCAACGTCACCCGGCCGTCCGGGGCGATGGTCTCCCGCAGGCGGTGCAGGGCGTCGTAATCCCACTGCCAGGCGGCACCGCCGGGCATTATCCGGCGGAGTAGATCGCCCTGTGCGCTGTAGCTGAACTGCTGCTGGCGGCCCTGCGGGTCGGTCAGGCAGACCATGCTGCTTGGCGGATATCGTCCGCGTTGCTGCGAAGAAAATATCTTTTGCATATGCATCCGTTCTCAGTCTGATGACTCACTGAAACAGAGCTTTAATTAGGGCATGCGCGATGTAGAAGATTTCAGAGGGGCTGATGACGGACAAAAGTAAGCTTAGAGTATCTCAGAAGGGTTTAGCAGGATAAAAAGATAGTTAAAAGCGTAAAGAAGGGGGGGGGGCTTTTTTCCAATTGGAGTTAAATAACTATAGCCGGGGTGGCTTAAATTTTTCCCGGCTTTAATTTTAATAACTAATATATACTGAAGGGCCCATCAGTTGTATATGAGAACACCGCAAGTTTAAAAAAACATCATCTCCCTTTATTATAACTTCACTATTGCCAGATTTGTTTTCAATTTCTATTTTTGCTGGCATGTCAGTCGCCATACCTTCTATTTTTAAATGACGGACTCCGCTACAGTTTATGCCGCATCTACATCTGTTATAACCTACAACCCATTTGGGTGGTGGAATATCCGGCAATACATTTACTAGATCAAAGGATATTATTACCGTGGCAGCTTCACGATCTATATTTATATCAAAGATGTCAATTTCACCAATTTCAATAGGTTTTGAAAAAACTTTGTTAAACAGTATGCTACCATCAATTTCATTCCAATTCATGTAATCCGCCTTAAAATTCATAATGTTCTCGTGTGCCAGGGACTGAGCCTGTTCTGGTATTTTCAATTGGCCTAACATTTAAATGGCGGCCTTGATCTCCAATTCCCTCAGGATAAGAATGTCCAGCAGAGTGATCTTGAATGACAATTTTGTGCCCATCCTTTTTAGTAAATTGATATTCCCTTGTCCAGACCTGATTACCGTTACTATCAAAAATTGGATTTTTTCTGGAATCAGTCATTGGAACATTTCTGTGATCACCATAAAATCCAGTTTTAGGATTGAATATCCTATCTGGTTGTTGGTTCATTGGGATACCGGCGTCTCTCTTCGCACCCCTAAATGCTGCATTTCTCGATGCATAGGGAGGACAACAAGCTAATCCCAGCGGATCTATCAAACTTAGAGGGTTTGTAACGTAACCGAATAGGTTCAATCCCCCCGCCAGCCCCACCGGATCCGCACACAAATACTGACCCGAATCAGCATCATAGTACCTGAAACGGTTGTAGTACAGCCCTGATTCCGCATCTTCGTACTGCCCCGGAAAACGAAGGCGGCACGCAGGCGCATCCGCTTTCTGGCGGCCCGTTTTCCGGCCCCACAACTGCTGCTCGCCGCGCCACGCGAGGGCACCGTCTTCACGCAGCAGCTCCTGAATGCGCCCGAGGGTATCGGTCACCGCATAGTGCAGCTCCCCGTTCTCATGGCGCGCCAGCGGCGTGAAGCTGCCCGGCTCGTATATCCAGCGGATAGCGTTTTCATACAGCGGCGTCCCGTCCGTCCCGACCGGGATTTCCTCACACAGCTGGTCGCCGTTCCAGTGAAAATCGGTGCCCGGTTTGTCCCGGTTAATGCAGCGCTTGCTGATGCGTCGCTCCAGCGGGACACCTCCTGACCG
>NZ_JAKCMV010000063.1 GCF_021440515.1 Enterobacter asburiae
AGCCTGACCCCGGGTCAGGAGTTCGTCAAAATCGTCCGTAACGAACTGGTTTCGGCGATGGGCGAAGAGAACCAGGTGCTTAATCTGGCGGCTCAGCCTCCGGCTGTAGTGCTGATGGCGGGCTTGCAGGGTGCCGGTAAAACCACAAGCGTGGGTAAGCTCGGTAAATTCCTGCGCGAGAAGCACAAGAAAAAAGTGCTGGTGGTGTCTGCTGACGTCTATCGCCCTGCGGCGATCAAACAGCTGGAAACCCTGGCGGAGCAGGTCGGCGTGGATTTCTTCCCGTCTGACGTTGCCCAAAAGCCTGTCGACATCGTTAACGCGGCGCTGAAAGAAGCGAAGCTCAAGTTCTACGACGTGCTGCTGGTGGATACCGCCGGTCGTCTGCACGTTGACGAAGCGATGATGGACGAAATCAAACAGGTTCACGCCTCTATCAACCCGGTAGAGACCCTGTTTGTTGTCGATGCCATGACCGGCCAGGATGCGGCGAATACCGCCAAAGCCTTTAACGAAGCGCTGCCGTTGACCGGTGTGGTCCTGACCAAAGTGGACGGCGACGCCCGCGGCGGTGCGGCGCTCTCTATTCGTCACATCACCGGCAAGCCGATCAAATTCCTCGGCGTTGGCGAGAAGACCGAAGCGCTGGAGCCGTTCCACCCGGATCGTATTGCCTCCCGTATCCTCGGCATGGGCGACGTGCTGTCGCTGATCGAAGATATCGAAAGCAAGGTCGACCGCGCGCAGGCTGAGAAGCTGGCGAGCAAGCTGAAAAAAGGCGACGGCTTCGATCTGACCGACTTCCTTGAGCAGCTGCGTCAGATGAAAAACATGGGCGGCATGGCTAGCCTGATGGGCAAACTGCCGGGCATGGGCCAGATCCCTGACAACGTTAAATCTCAGATGGATGACAAAGTGCTGGTGCGTATGGAAGCGATCATCAACTCGATGACGCTGAAAGAACGTGCGAAGCCAGAAATCATCAAGGGCTCGCGTAAACGCCGTATCGCGGCGGGTTGCGGGATGCAGGTCCAGGACGTTAACCGCCTTCTGAAACAGTTCGACGACATGCAGCGCATGATGAAGAAAATGAAGAAAGGCGGCATGGCGAAAATGATGCGTGGGATGAAAGGCATGATGCCGCCAGGATTCCCTGGCAGATAAACCGTTTTAATGCTCAGTACCAAGATGCTGATTGCATTTTCCCCAGAAATCAGTAAAATTTTCGGGCTTTTAATATGACACCGGGCTCCTTCCCTCGATGGGGCCCGGTGTTTTATTCACACAAGAGGATGTTATGGTAACTATTCGTTTAGCACGTCACGGCGCGAAAAAGCGTCCGTTCTACCAGGTTGTTGTAACCGACAGCCGTAATGCACGCAACGGTCGCTTCATCGAGCGCGTTGGTTTCTTCAACCCACTGGCCGCTGGCGCAGAAGAAGAAACTCGTCTGGATCTGGATCGTATCGCTCACTGGGTTGGCCAGGGCGCTACTCTGTCCGATCGCGTTGCGACGCTGATCAAAGCCGCTAACAAAGCAGCTTAATCTGTCACGGTGGTCATGATGAGCAATAAAGCACCTGTTGAACCGATCGTATTGGGAAAAATGGGTTCTTGCTACGGTATCCGTGGTTGGCTCAGAGTGTTTTCCTCCACCGAAGACGCCGAAAGCATCTTCGATTACCAGCCCTGGTTTATCCAGAAAGGCGGTAAGTGGGAAGAGGTCGAGCTGGAAAGCTGGCGTCACCACAATCAGGATATCGTCATTAAGCTGAAAGGCGTTGACGATCGCGATGCTGCGAATCTGCTGACTAATTGCGAAATTGTCGTTGATTCATCGCAATTGCCGAAACTGGACGACGGCTACTACTGGAAAGACCTTATCGGTTGCCAGGTAGTGACCACTGAAGGTTATGGTCTGGGTAAAGTCATCGATATGATGGAAACCGGATCCAATGACGTTCTCGTCATTAAGGCAAACCTGAAAGATGCGTTTGGCATCAAGGAGCGGTTGGTTCCGTTCCTCGATGGGCAGGTTATCAAGAAAGTCGATCTCGCTACTCAGACTATTGAAGTAGATTGGGATCCTGGTTTTTAAATTCTCCTGAAAACGGTAAAAGACGGCGCTATGTGGATTGGCATAATTAGCCTGTTTCCTGAAATGTTCCGCGCGATTACCGATTATGGGGTAACTGGCCGGGCAGTAAAAAATGGCCTGCTGAGTATCGAGAGCTGGAGTCCACGCGACTTCACTCATGACCGGCACCGTACCGTGGACGATCGTCCTTACGGCGGCGGACCGGGGATGTTAATGATGGTACAACCCTTGCGGGATGCCATTTCAGCAGCAAGAGCCGCGGCAGGTGAAGGCGCAAAGGTGATTTATCTGTCACCTCAGGGACGCAAGCTTGATCAAGCGGGCGTGAGCGAACTGGCGACGAATCAAAAGCTGATTCTGGTCTGTGGTCGCTACGAAGGGATAGATGAGCGCGTAATACAAACCGAGATTGACGAAGAATGGTCTATCGGCGATTACGTTCTCAGCGGTGGTGAGTTACCAGCGATGACGCTGATTGACTCGGTTTCCCGGTTTATTCCGGGGGTACTAGGGCATGAAGCATCAGCAACGGAAGATTCCTTTGCTGATGGATTGCTGGACTGTCCACACTATACTCGTCCTGAAGTGTTAGAAGGGATGGATGTCCCGGCAGTTTTACTGTCTGGAAATCATGCCGAGATACGTCGCTGGCGTCTGAAGCAGTCGCTGGGCCGAACCTGGCTTAGAAGACCTGAACTTCTGGAAAACCTGGCTCTGACTGAAGAGCAAGTAAAGTTGCTGGCCGAGTTCAAAACTGAACACGCGCAGCAGCAGGAACATGATGGGATGGCCTGAGGCCCCCAAATATCAGTTTACCCAGGATAAGAGATTAAATTATGAGCAACATTATTAAGCAACTTGAACAAGAGCAGATGAAGCAGGACGTACCTTCCTTCCGTCCAGGTGACACCGTGGAAGTGAAAGTATGGGTTGTTGAAGGTTCCAAAAAACGTCTGCAGGCATTCGAGGGCGTGGTTATCGCTATTCGTAACCGCGGTCTGCACTCTGCATTCACTGTTCGTAAAATTTCCAACGGCGAAGGCGTTGAGCGTGTCTTCCAGACTCACTCTCCGGTAGTTGACAGCATTGCTGTTAAACGTCGTGGCGCTGTACGTAAAGCTAAACTGTACTACCTGCGTGAGCGTACTGGTAAGTCTGCTCGTATCAAAGAGCGTCTTAACTAAGATTCGCTTAAGCGACATCCTGTCAGAAGGGCTGGCCGAAAGGCTGGCCCTTTTTTTATCTAAAAGCACACGCCTTGCATTAACCGTTTTGACATAAATCATTTACAATGCCTGCTCTTTAGCGGAGGGGCAGTGGATAACCGACGACATCAGCACAACCGGACACGCGCAGCGGCACTGACCGCGCTGTTTGCGATCCTGCTGATCGTAGTAGCGCCGCTGATCTCCGTGTCGCTGCAAAAAGATCCCATGAGCGCTATGCCCGGAATGCACCACGACATGAGTATGATGTCGATGGGCGATGATCAGGGCGACATGCAACACTCCCTGCCTGTCGATCACGCTGAAGCGTGCGGCTACTGCGTGCTGCTGGCGCATGTGCCGGGCGTGATGCTTGCGCTTATCGTGCTGCTCAGCGCGATAGTGCAAAGGCTTCGGATTAAGCCACCGCCACAGGCGGTGAGCCACTGGCATTTTTTCCCCTGGCTGTATCCCGATACGCGCGCGCCGCCGCGCTGGTCTGCTTTTTCCCTTTAAAAACAAAATCACTCACTTTTTGCCTTAAAAAGGAAAAGTATGACCACCTGCACCTCACGCGCGGCATGGGTTAACCTGCTGCGTCGGCTTCATTTCTATATCGGACTGTTTGTTGGCCCGTTCATCTTCTTTGCTGCGCTAACCGGCACGCTGTACGTCGCGACGCCGCAGCTGGAAAACAATCTCTATCGACAGGCTCTGCATGGCAGCACAGCCGGTGAAGCGCAGCCGCTGGCGGAACAGATTGCCGTGGCGGAAAAAGCCACCGGCAACGCGCTACGTTTACATGCCGTCCGTCCGGGGCTGAGCGACGGCGAAAACACGCGCGTGATGTTCGCCGATCCTGCGCTGGGGCCTTCCGAAAACCGCGCTATCTTTGTCGATCCCGTCACGCTCGACGTGCGCGGCGATATGACGGTCTACGGCACCAGCGGAATATTGCCGCTGCGCCAGAAAATTGATTATCTGCACACCTCCCTGATGCTGGGGAACATCGGGCGACTCTACAGCGAGCTGGCCGCGTCATGGATGTGGCTGGCCGCGCTCGGCGGCATTGCGCTGTGGTTTTATACCCGTCCGAAGCGTCGCATCAACAACCGCTTCCAGAAGCGCCGCCGCGTTCACGTAACGCTGGGATGGCTTCTGCTGGGCGGGATGCTGCTGTTTTCCGCCACCGGGCTGACCTGGTCACAGTGGGCGGGCGGCAACGTCGATAAGCTGCGCGCAGAAATGAACTGGCTCACACCGCAGGTCAATACGCAGCTCTCCGGCGCCCCTGCGACGATGGATGAGCACGCTGAGCATCACGCCCATCATGGTGGGATGGCGATGCCAGATATGGCTCTGGATCTGACGCAGTTTGACGATGTGCTTCACGCTGCCCGCCGCGCCGGGATCGAGGCGAATAAACTGGAGATCCGCCCGGCGAAAGCAATGGATCGGGCCTGGACGGTCACGGAAATCGATCGCAGCTGGCCGACTCAGGTCGATGCGGTCTCGGTCGATCCACACTCGATGCAGATCCTCGACAGAACCCGGTTTGAGGATTTCCCGCTTATGGCCAAACTGACCCGCTGGGGTGTGGATTTCCATATGGGCATTTTGTTTGGTCTGGTTAACCAGCTGCTGCTTATCGCGTTCGGCGCCGCGCTGTGCGTGCTGATTGTCTGGGGATACCGCATGTGGTGGATACGTCGTCCGGCAACATCGCGAACGGATCCGGTGCAAACGCTAAGTCAGAGCTGGCTGGCGCTCTCAGGGTGGGGAAGGGCGTTGACGCTGACGATCGCCGTGCTGCTGGGACTGGCGATGCCGGTGATGGGCGGCAGTTTGCTGCTGTTCATTGTGGTTGACTGGCTGCGCTGGCGAGCGGCAGTGAATGTGTCGCTCGCCGAATCATCCGTTAAATAACCCTAAGGCGTGCTGATGACTACCGCGACGCGGCGGTTCTCAGCACGTCCTTTCGCCGTGCTGTTGCTGGCGACCGGATATTTTTTGCCCAGCCCCTGAGTGGTGAGGTTGCTGCGCGGAATATTCGCCCCCTTAGCCCAGGTGTCAGCGACAACGTTCGCGCGTTTTAAAGAGAGCGCTTCGTTGTAGCCGTCTTCACCGTAGTTATCCGTATGGCCGTCCATGCGGGCGTGGGTTAAACCGGTCGCCGCCAGACGCGTCGCCATCGTCTGGATCGCTTTTTCGCTCTCCGGGCGAAGCTGCGCTTCGTTTTTTCCGAACAGAATGGTGTCGGAAAGCCCCAGCGACCAGTCACCGTTTAGCTCGTTAAAACCATAGGATTGCATGGCGGCGATCTGCTCTGCGGTAAATTTTCCCTGCGGCGGAGTCTGGCAGCCTGCCAGAACCATGGAGGCGAGGACGAACGGCGCGAGGTATCGCTTTAACATATCGTATTCCTTTCTAGGATATTGTTTTTGGACGCTGGTTTTTCACCAGGTACATATTGCGATCGGCCTGCTCCAGTAATGCTTCCACAGAAGTATTTTCCCACGCCAGAGCAAAGCCAATGCTGAGTGACATCGATACGGTGTGCCCGTTGTGCAGATCGAACGGACGGATAAAGCGCTGCGAAAGCGCAGCACAGATGTGTTGAACATCCTGCTCAGCGTGGACGCCATACAGGATCATCGCAAATTCATCGCCACCAAGTCGGTACGACTGATGGCGCTTTTCGCCAAATTCCACCATCCTGCTCGCCACCTCGATAAGCACGCAGTCACCCGCCGCGTGTCCCCAGGTGTCGTTCACCCATTTGAAGTTATCGCCATCAAGGAACAGCAGGGCAGAGTTCGTTTTTGCCGATGAATCGTTCATCAGCGCCGCAATGCTGTTACGAAACGCCGCGCGGTTCGCCAGCCCGGTCAAGGGATCGTGCATGGCGGTACGCAGCAGCTGCGCATTTTTGGCCTGAAGCTTGAGCTGCCACTCTTCCATCTCGTCCAGCAGGCTGTTGAAGTCTTCGCCGAAGCGGTGAAACTCCTCGATCCTGCCTTCTTTTACCCGCCGCGAGAAGTTGCGGTTCGAGCGCACGTCATGCACCACATCGGTAATATTTTGCATCGCCGTTACCATGCCCTGATGCAGGGAGCGGGTGATGGTCAGGGCAACCACAGAGGCCAGCAGAATGCAGCCGGTCAGTACGGCAAACGACATCCAGATAAAATGGCTGATAAGGCTGTCGCGCGCCGTCAGGCGAATTTCGCCGATTTTGGTACCGTTATGCATAATCGGCTGTGAAACCGGATTGGGGAATAGCCAGCGGCTGACCAGCGTGCTCAGGGTGTCGTTATTGTCGTCAGGGTTCCACGCCCAGTAAGCGAAGCGTGCGTTGCGGCTGTTAAGCACTTCAGCCACGGCGAATTGCCCCTGTTTGCCCAGGGTAGCGAGAGTTTCACCGGCGGCCAGCGGATCGTTGAAGACCAGAGAGGCTTCAAGGCTGTGGCTCATGGTGGCGCCCGTTAATTCGAGATTTTTCTGCGCATATTGTTTTAACGTCACCACGGAAGCAAAGCACAGTAATAGCCAGATAAAGGTCATTGTTATTATGACGCTTATCATGCTGATTCGTCTTAACGTTCTTTTAAACGTTGGGCGTGGCGTTGAGGTGAAATCCTTATTCATGCTTTTTATTCCGTGCCAGCATTAATACATCGGGATTAACTCTCACTCCGCTACGAGAGAGGGCATCCAGATTGACGGAAAATCTGACCTGAGGGTCGTTTATTATCAGACAAAAAGAGCTGCCAATAACACATTCCGGGTTTTGCTCAGAGATTAATAACAGCGCTTTGCCCTGATATTGACGTATTAATTCAAGCTATTCAGCAGGGGATTCATTACCAAAATAAACAGCGTCACAGGTTGCTGATAGCGCTTCCTGATGGTTATGGACGATTGCCGGTTTATAGGGTAACAAAGGCTGCTCATCTTCACGACTGAGCGCTTGCGTGAAGCGGGACGTGGCGAAAATGCAGAGCGTGGGCGGGTGTGAAAGCGTGGGCCAGCGGGTATAGCTGACAATACCCGACACCATTGAACGCACCGATTTATCGGTTTCCGTTAGCGTTCCGGCCGCCACTGCACCCGCAGAAAGGAACAGCATTAACACCAGAGTCAGTCGATACATAGAGATCAAGAATGAATTTCTCACCAGAATCTGCCATGCCGCTCTGGAAATAGTTGTCCTTAAGAGTTGCGGGCAGAATACCATTGTTTATCTGAGCCGTCATTATGTCAGGAATGTAACTGAGGTGACCTAAGTTAAATCTTACAGTGATATTTATTTACGCGGGTAAAAATGCCATCAATTAAGTCGGCTGGCCTTCATGCTTTCATCCATCCCTTGCTGCCAGGCAGTATGGAGTTTGGCTGCGTTTTCTGCCGTATCACAACTCGCGGGAAAGGATTTCCCCGCTAAGCCCCACGCGTGAATAAAGCCTTCTTCACACACTCGCTTCTGACCGTCGGCGTAGCCACGCAGATATTCCCCGCGATCGACACGCGCATCGTTAAAATTATCGGCCAGCGCCTGGTTATCTTTAACGGGCAGACCGTTCATGGCGTCTTCTTTTCCGGCATCAAACCAGCTGGGGCTTGTCCAGTCAGGCTGGAAAGTATAAGGATTAAATTGGCAACCTGATAACAGCAACATCAGCAGTGCAGGAACGGTGAGGCGCATAGATATTCTCCTTTTTTAATCAGCATAGCCTGGCGGTAGAAAAGGATTGTGTAAGTTTATCTTTACGATTTTATGGGCCAAATTTTGCAATTAATTGGTTGCTGTAAATTAATGTTTACGTATTTTGGATTGAAATCTTTACTTGTTGTGGTATCGTTGTTCCACCTCTGAGAGGAAACCATCTATCGCAAACGAGCTTTACAGGATCGCAATCATGCAAAAAGACGCGCTGAACAACGTACATATCACTGACGAACAGGTTTTAATCACTCCGGATCAACTGAAAGCGGAATTCCCGCTGAGCGTGGCGCAAGAGGCGCAAATTGAGCACTCTCGCCAGACCATATCGAACATCATCGCCGGTCGCGATCCGCGTCTGCTGGTGGTTTGTGGCCCATGCTCAATCCACGATCCTGAAACCGCCATTGAATATGCCCGTCGATTTAAAGCATTAGCGGAGGAGGTCAGCGATAGCCTCTACCTCGTAATGCGCGTCTATTTTGAGAAGCCACGTACCACCGTTGGCTGGAAAGGGTTGATTAACGATCCGCACATGGATGGCTCGTTTGATGTGGAAGCGGGGCTGAAAATTGCGCGTAACCTGCTGGTGGAACTGGTCAGCATGGGGCTGCCGCTGGCAACCGAAGCGCTGGATCCAAATAGCCCGCAATACCTGGGCGATCTGTTCAGCTGGTCAGCCATTGGTGCGCGTACCACGGAATCCCAGACCCACCGCGAAATGGCATCGGGCCTGTCAATGCCGGTTGGCTTTAAAAACGGTACCGATGGCAGCCTGGCGACGGCGATCAACGCCATGCGCGCCGCCGCCATGCCGCACCGCTTTGTGGGGATCAACCAGGCCGGTCAGGTTTGCCTGCTGCAAACCCAGGGTAACCCGGACGGCCATGTGATCCTGCGCGGGGGCAAAGCACCAAACTACAGCCCGGCGGACGTCGCACAGTGTGAAAAAGAGATGGAACAGGCGGGACTGCGCCCGGCGCTGATGGTAGATTGCAGCCATGGTAACTCCAATAAAGATTACCGTCGTCAGCCTGCGGTTGCGGAATCCGTGGTCGCGCAGATCAAAGATGGCAACCGTTCGATTATCGGTTTGATGATTGAGAGCAATATTCACGAAGGCAATCAGTCATCAGAACAACCGCGCAGCGCAATGAAGCACGGCGTGTCCGTGACGGATGCCTGCATCAGCTGGGAAACCACCGATGCCCTGCTGCGCGAGATCCACAAAGATTTAATCGGCCAGCTGGCGACGCGTCTGGTTTAAGAGGTTAGTTATGGTTGCTGAATTGACCGCGTTACGCGATCAAATTGATGAAGTAGATAAAGCGTTACTGGATTTGCTGGCGCGCCGTATGGCGCTGGTCGCCGAAGTGGGTGAGGTTAAAAGTAAATACGGCCTGCCGATTTACGTGCCGGAGCGCGAGGCCTCAATGCTCGCGTCCCGCCGCAAAGAGGCGCAGGCGCTGGGTGTCTCCCCTGATTTGATTGAAGATGTGCTGCGCCGCGTGATGCGTGAGTCCTATTCCAGTGAAAATGACAAAGGGTTCAAAACCCTTTGTCCTTCGCTGCGCCCGGCGGTGATTGTGGGCGGGGCAGGGCAGATGGGGCGTCTGTTTGAAAAGATGCTGACGCTTTCAGGCTACCAGGTGCGCATTCTGGAAAAAGAGGACTGGGCGAGCGCGCCAGAACTGATAAAAGATGCGGGCATGGTGATTGTCAGCGTGCCTATCCACGTTACGGAACAGATTATCGGCAAGCTCCCGCCGCTGCCGGAGGACTGTATTCTGGTCGATCTGGCCTCGGTGAAAAACGGTCCGTTGCAGGCGATGCTTGCGGCGCATACCGGCCCGGTGCTGGGTCTGCATCCGATGTTTGGCCCTGACAGCGGTAGCCTTGCCAAGCAGGTGGTCGTTTACTGTGATGGCCGTCAGCCGGAAGCCTATCAGTGGTTCCTGGAACAAATTCAGGTATGGGGCGCACGTTTGCACCGTATCAGCGCGGTCGAGCACGATCAGAACATGGCGTTTATCCAGGCGCTGCGCCACTTTGCCACCTTCGCCTATGGCCTGCATCTGGCAGAAGAAAACGTACAGCTTGAGCAGCTGCTGGCGCTCTCGTCGCCAATTTATCGCCTTGAGCTGGCAATGGTAGGGCGCTTGTTTGCACAGGATCCGCAGCTGTACGCGGACATCATTATGTCTTCTGAAAACAATCTGGCGCTCATCAAACGCTACTACCAGCGGTTTGGCGAGGCGATAACCCTGCTGGAGCATGGCGATAAGCAGGCCTTTATCGACAGCTTCCGTAAAGTAGAGCACTGGTTTGGCGATTACGCGCAGCGCTTCCAGAGCGAAAGCCGAACGCTACTGCGCCAGGCAAATGACAGTCGCCAGTAATGCGATGATGTATATACTAAAAGCCAGCGTTGCTGGCTTTTTTCATTATTGGGGAGCAGACATGGCTGAACCGCAGCTGTTGTTGAATTACACCGGGCACCTGCCCGAATGCCCGACCTGGAGTGCCGAAGAGAATGCCCTTTACTGGGCGGATATTCTGGAAGGCGAGATCCATCGCTACCACCTGCCAACGGCGGAGCACAGCGTTCTGTCGTTTCACGAAGAGGTAGGGTGCTTTGCCCTGCGCGAGCGCGGCGGCTTTATCGTTGCGATGCGTAACGCTATCTGGCTCACCGATAAGCACGGCCTGCTTCAGCGTAAGGTGTGCGATAACCCGTCGAATCCGCAGCTTGCGCGATTTAACGACGGCGGAACTGACCATTCTGGCCGCTTCTGGGCCGGCACGTTCTGGGGGCCGGGTGACTATAACGGCGCCATGCTGATGCGTATCGATAACGATCTGACGCCAGAAGTGATCCAGTGCGACATCCAGGGACATAACGGACTGGCGTTTAGCCCTGATCGACAGTGGATGTTCACCTCCGACACGCCCAACGGGGTTATCTATCGCACCCCGCTTGATGAACAGGGCGAGCCGGGTCAGCGAGAAGTCTTCCGTCGGTTTGAAGAGGGAGAAGGAATACCCGATGGCGCAGCGGTGGACGTAGAAGGCTGTTACTGGAGCGCACTGTTTGACGGATGGCGCATCGCGCGATTTTCACCGCAGGGCGAGCAGTTGGAAGAGTATCGGTTGCCGGTACGCTGCCCGACGATGGTCTGTTTTGGCGGCGAAGAGATGAAAACGCTCTTTATCACCACGACGCGGGAAAATATGGACGCGGAGGAGGTGGCGAAATATCCGCTCTCCGGTGCCATCTTCACCCTGCCGGTGAGCGTGGCAGGGATGAAGAAAAGCCGTTTTATCGAACGTTAAGCCGGATCGACCGGCACCACGTTTTCGCTGGGATAGCAGCCAAGAACTTTCATCGAGCGGGTGATCTCGCTCAGTTCACGTAAGGCTTTCTGCATGGATGCAGACTCGAGGTTGGCCTGAATATCCAGGTAGAACATCTCTTCCCACGGATTGCCGTGAATAGGGCGCGATTCCAGCTTGGTCATGATTAGGTTGTGATTACGCAGCACCAGAAGTGCCTCTACCAGCGCACCCGCCTGCTGGCCGGTTGCCATCAGCAACGTCGTTTTCGCCGGAACTTGTTCGGACACGTTAATCGCCTTGCGCGCCAGAACAACGAAACGCGTGATATTTTGCGTCTGGTTCGCCAGATTGCGCTCAAGCACCTGCAAGCCGTACAGCGCACCGCCCGCTTCACTGCCGAGCGCTGCAACGGCTGGAGAGTTCGCCTGCGCAACCTTTTCCATCGCCGCCGAGGTGCTCTCGGTGTACTCAATTTTCCAGTTCGGGTAGCGGTTCAGGAACTGGCTGCACTGCTGGAACGGCTGAGGATGGCTGTAGACCGTTTCGATGGTGCTCAGATCCGTTGAACCGGAGACCAGCACGCAGTGATCGATAGGCACCGTCATCTCGCCAACCAGTGACAGGCTGGTGTGTTGCAGCAAATCGTACACGTCGTTAATGGCGCCGGAGCTGGTGTTCTCAATCGGCACAACGGCGTAATCCGCCTGCCCGGTTTCAACTTGGTTGAAAATGTCGGCGAACTTCGCGCAGCCGCTCTCAATAAACTCTTCAAAATGACGCGCGGCGTACTGGCGCGCGGCGAGGTGCGAGTAGGAGCCTTTAGGCCCCAGGAACGCGACGCGGGCAGAGTGCGGGTTGGTTTTGTTCAGATGCTGTTGCAGCAGCGCCTGCTGGGTCAGAACGGAATCTTCAATGATGAGCTGGAACAGGCGGGTAATGTAATGGGCATCCAGGTGATGCGCTTTGCCGAGGTGAATAAGGCGTTCCAGCAGGTCGCGTTCGCGGTCGATATCGCGAACGGGGCGGTGGGATTTCAGCTTCGCTTTGCCCACTTCCACCGCCAGCGTACGGCGTTCCGCCAGCAGTGCCAGCAGCTTCTCATCCAGGGCGCTAATTTTTACGCGCAGATCCAGTAACGGGTTTTCCGGTGTCATAGTGTTGCCTGTCTCAATTTATCGTTATCAATAAAAAAGGCCCCCCGGTGTGGGAGGCCTTGTTGTTCGTCTTCGCATTCTTTATCACACGACGAAACGCCTCCCGTTCAGGGGAAGGTAAAAAAGAATGCGAAGAAAAACGGCGTTTGTTTCATGGGGTCATCCTGTGGTTGATACCGTTAAAGTACCCGTACTGTTTTCACCCTGTCAATAAAAAACGCGCCCGGAGGCGCGTTGGCGGTACACTCAATGTAAAGGATTACTCTTCTTCAACTTCTTCCGCGAAGCTGGCGTCTTTCACCGAGGTTGCGGCGCGACGTGCTTCACCTTTGTGTTGCACTTTATTGAGCTGCCGTTCCAGCTTGTTGATCAAATCGTTGATGGCGGTGTACATATCCTCATGCTTAGCGCTGGCGACCAGATGGCCGTTCGGAGTATTGATAGTTGCATCAGCGGTAAAGCCCTGTGGCTCCTTGGACAGAATGATATGTGGGTTAATCAAATGAGTTTGCCATTTATCCAGTTTGGCTAGACGGTCTTCGACGTGCTGGCGAATTGCCGGAGTAATTTCCATTTGTTTACTGGTAATGTTCATTGTCATAAATTTTACCTCTTGTCTTTCCGTCTTGGTGATTCCAGCATACCCGACCTAATGTCAAAATGTGTGATTTAGATCACGTTATTTTGTCGGTTTTTGTCAGGGAATCTTTTTTGTGAGACAGGGCAGGAAGAGGCGACTTTCACCTTGTCGAACGCGGTATTTAAGGTCATAGTTGAATGGTTGTGCTGACGCTAAACCGCTTCAGCGCGTGACCAAAACGCATAAAAAAACGGCAGCCCTGAGGCTGCCGTTTTGCTTTGAACATGAGATCAGGTGTTGCTGCTGTTGGCGGCAATAATTTTCGCCACTTTTTCAGCCTGCGCATCCATCTGCATCTTACGATAGGCGTTTTCCATCAGCTTCAGACCATCGCGGGTCGCCTGCGTGTCCGGGTAATCGCGCAGCATACCTTCTACGCGGTTAACCACGGCAACCCATGCACCGCGGCGGGTATAGTATTCAGCAACAGAGTATTCGTATTTAGCCAGACGATCTTTCAGGAATACCAGACGCTTGGTGGCATCGGTAATGTACTGGCTGTTCGGATAGCCGCGAACCAGCTTCGAGAAGTCGTTGAAAGCGTCACGTGCATGTTGAGGATCGCGATCGGAACGATCGACGCCAAAGAAGCCCTGCAATGCGCTATCATCCAGAGCCATGTTGGTCAGGCCGCGCATATACATGACATAATCAATGTTAGGATGAGTCGGGTTAAGACGCATGAAGCGATCGATAGTCGCCTGAGCCAGCGGCAGATCGGCATTTTTATAGTAAGCGTAGATAAGATCTAACTGGACTTGCTGCGAATAAGGGCCAAATGGATAGCGGTTATCCAGCGCTTCCAGTTGCGTTATTGCCTGTTTCCAGTTACCGTCCTGCAACTTTTGTTGTGCAGTCGCGTATATTTCATTCGGCGGATTGTCAGGGACCTGTTCATTTGAACCGGAGCAGCCCACCAAAGCCAGGCTCAACGTGGCCGCTGCCACCAGATATTTCATGCGCGTCATGACGTTTTGACTTTCCTCAAATGTTTGTCCGGGAGAATCTCTGTTCCTGCTCCCGATTAAGACCAGCTACAATAGCACACTATATTAAACGGCAAAGCCGTAAAACCCAACGTTAAACGAAGAAGCAGTTTATGGCACAACGAGTAGAACTCACCGCAACAGTCTCCGAAAATCAGCTCGGTCAACGCTTAGATCAAGCTTTGGCCGAATTGTTCCCTGATTATTCGCGTTCACGTATAAAAGAATGGATCCTTGACCAGCGCGTGCTGGTCAATGGCAAAGTCTGGGACAAACCGAAAGAGAAAGTGTTTGGCGGAGAAGCCGTCGCCATCAATGCTGAAATCGAAGAAGAAATGCGTTTCGAACCGCAGGATATCCCGCTGGACATCGTCTATGAAGATGACGACATTCTGGTGATCAACAAGCCGCGTGGCCTGGTTGTTCATCCGGGTGCGGGCAATCCAGATGGCACCGTGCTCAATGCATTACTTCATTATTACCCGCCGATTGCTGACGTACCGCGCGCCGGTATCGTTCACCGTCTGGATAAAGACACCACCGGCCTGATGGTCGTGGCGAAAACCGTTCCGGCCCAGACGCGTCTGGTGGAATCGTTGCAGTTGCGCGAAATTACCCGTGAATATGAAGCGGTCGCCATCGGCCACATGACCTCTGGCGGTACGGTAGAAGAGCCTATTAGCCGCCACCCAACCAAGCGTACGCATATGTCCGTGCATCCGATGGGTAAACCGGCGGTCACGCACTACCGCATCATGGAGCATTTCCGCATCCATACGCGTCTGCGTCTGCGCCTCGAAACGGGTCGTACTCACCAGATCCGCGTTCACATGGCCCATATCACGCATCCGCTGGTGGGCGATCCGGTTTACGGTGGCCGTCCGCGTCCGCCGAAAGGCGCATCAGACGAGTTCATCAGCGTACTGCGTAAGTTCGATCGTCAGGCGCTGCACGCCACCATGCTGCGTTTGTATCATCCAATCACCGGCATTCAGATGGAATGGCACGCGCCTATCCCACAGGATATGGTGGAGCTTATTGACGCGATGCGCGCTGATTTCGAAGAACATAAGGATCATGTGGACTGGTTATGACCAAACTGATTGTCCCGGAGTGGCCACTTCCCGAGGGCGTGGCAGCCTGTAGTTCAACCCGTATCGGCGGAATCAGCCAGGGCGCGTGGGAGTCGTTGAATCTCGGCGCGCACTGTGGCGATGTTGCTGAGCACGTTGAAGAAAACCGCAAGCGCATGTTTGCGGCCGGAAACCTGCCGTCGAAACCGGTCTGGCTGGAACAGGTGCACGGTAAAGATGTCCTGAAGCTGACGGGTGAACCCTATGCCTCTAAACGTGCTGATGCTTCTTATAGCAATACTCCCGGGACAGTTTGCGCCGTTATGACCGCCGACTGCCTGCCCGTTCTCTTCTCTAATCAGGCCGGAACCGAAGTCGCCGCCGCCCATGCGGGATGGCGAGGCCTCTGTGAAGGCGTGCTTGAAGAAACGGTGGCCTGCTTTGCGGATAGCCCTGCCAACATCATTGCCTGGCTTGGGCCAGCCATTGGCCCACAGGCTTTCGAAGTCGGGCCAGAGGTGCGTGACGCGTTTATCGCCAAAGATCCGCAGGCTATCAGCGCGTTTGAACCTACGGGCGAAAAATATCTCGCTGATATCTATCGGCTTGCCCGTCAGCGTCTTAATAACGTGGGCGTGACGCAGATCTTCGGCGGCGATCGCTGTACTTTCACCGAAAAGGGTGATTTTTTCTCCTATCGCCGCGACAAGGTTACCGGTCGTATGGCAAGTTTCATTTGGCTGATATAACCTAAAGAATCAAGACGATCCGGCACGTGCCGTTTTCTTTTCACATAATTCAGGTCATTAACCTTGAATAATTGAGGGATGACCTCATTTAATCTCCAGTAGCAAATTTGACCTGTTATGGGAGGAGTTATGCGTCTGGATCGTCTTACTAATAAATTCCAGCTTGCTCTCGCCGATGCCCAGTCTCTCGCACTGGGGCACGACAACCAATTTATCGAACCTCTTCATGTAATGAGCGCCTTGCTGAATCAGGAAGGGGGATCGGTACGTCCTTTATTAACGTCCGCTGGCATTAATGCCGGTCAGTTACGCACGGCCATCGATCAGGCACTGAGCCGTTTACCGCAAGTCGAAGGTACGGGTGGTGATGTTCAGCCATCGCAGGATCTTGTCCGCGTACTGAACCTTTGCGACAAGCTGGCGCAAAAACGTGGCGACAACTTTATCTCGTCAGAACTCTTTGTTCTGGCCGTGCTTGAATCACGCGGTACTCTGACCGACCTGCTTAAAACTGCCGGAGCAACAACCGCCAACGTGACTCAGGCGATTGAACAAATGCGCGGAGGTGAAAGCGTGAACGATCAGGGAGCCGAAGACCAACGTCAGGCTTTGAAAAAATTTACGGTCGATCTGACCGAACGAGCCGAGCAGGGCAAACTCGATCCTGTTATCGGCCGTGATGAAGAAATCCGCCGTACCATCCAGGTGCTGCAACGTCGTACCAAAAACAACCCGGTACTAATTGGTGAGCCAGGTGTCGGTAAAACCGCCATCGTTGAAGGGCTGGCACAACGTATCGTGAACGGTGAAGTTCCGGAAGGCCTGAAAGGCCGCCGCGTACTGGCGCTGGATATGGGCGCGCTGGTGGCCGGGGCGAAATATCGCGGTGAGTTCGAAGAGCGTCTGAAAGGCGTACTTAACGATCTGGCAAAACAGGAAGGCAACGTCATCCTGTTTATCGACGAACTGCATACTATGGTCGGGGCGGGTAAAGCCGACGGCGCGATGGATGCCGGGAACATGCTGAAGCCTGCGTTGGCGCGCGGTGAGCTTCACTGTGTGGGGGCAACCACGCTTGACGAGTACCGTCAGTACATTGAAAAAGATGCTGCGCTGGAACGCCGTTTCCAGAAAGTATTCGTTGCTGAGCCAACGGTAGAAGATACCATCGCGATTTTACGTGGCCTGAAAGAGCGCTATGAACTGCACCACCACGTGCAGATCACCGACCCGGCCATTGTTGCTGCTGCAACGCTTTCACATCGCTACATTGCCGATCGACAGCTGCCTGATAAAGCCATCGACCTTATTGATGAAGCGGCATCAAGCATTCGTATGCAGATTGACTCCAAGCCGGAAGAACTCGACAGGCTCGACCGTCGAATCATCCAGCTTAAGCTTGAACAGCAGGCGCTGCTGAAAGAGTCAGATGAAGCGAGTAAAAAACGTCTGGATATGCTCAATGAGGAACTTGACGATAAAGAGCGTCAGTACTCTGAGTTAGAAGAAGAGTGGAAAGCGGAGAAAGCGTCGCTTTCCGGCACACAGACCATTAAGGCCGAGCTGGAGCAGGCGAAAATCGCCATCGAGCAGGCGCGCCGTGTGGGCGACCTGGGGCGGATGTCTGAACTCCAGTACGGTAAAATTCCGGAACTGGAAAAACAGCTGGAAGCCGCAACGCAGGCTGAAGGTAAATCCATGCGCCTGCTGCGTAATAAAGTTACCGATGCGGAAATTGCTGAGGTGCTGGCGCGCTGGACCGGGATCCCCGTAGCCCGAATGATGGAAGGCGAGCGTGAAAAACTGCTGCGTATGGAGCAGGATTTGCACAATCGTGTTATTGGCCAGAACGAGGCGGTAGAGGCCGTATCCAATGCGATTCGCCGTAGCCGCGCGGGGCTGTCCGATCCTAATCGTCCAATTGGTTCGTTCCTGTTCCTGGGGCCGACCGGTGTCGGTAAAACCGAGCTGTGTAAAGCGCTGGCAAACTTTATGTTCGACAGCGACGACGCGATGGTGCGTATCGACATGTCTGAGTTTATGGAAAAACACTCCGTTTCTCGTCTGGTGGGTGCGCCTCCTGGCTATGTCGGTTATGAGGAAGGGGGCTATCTGACGGAAGCGGTTCGTCGCCGTCCTTACTCCGTCATTCTGCTGGATGAGGTCGAGAAAGCGCATCCGGACGTGTTCAACATCTTATTGCAGGTTCTGGATGATGGACGATTGACTGACGGACAGGGCAGAACGGTCGATTTCCGTAATACCGTGGTTATCATGACCTCGAACCTGGGTTCCGATTTGATTCAGGAACGTTTTGGTGAGCTGGATTACGGACATATGAAGGATCTGGTGCTTGGCGTAGTCAGCCAGAACTTCCGTCCTGAGTTCATTAACCGTATTGATGAAGTGGTGGTCTTCCACCCTCTGGGTGAAAAACACATTGCTTCTATTGCGCAGATCCAGTTGCAGCGTCTTTATAAACGTCTGGAAGAGCGTGGGTATGAAATCCACATCTCTGATGAAGCGCTGAAGCTGCTTAGCGAAAATGGTTACGATCCTGTGTATGGTGCGCGTCCACTGAAACGTGCTATCCAGCAGCAGATCGAAAACCCACTGGCTCAGCAAATCCTTTCCGGGGAGCTTGTCCCTGGCAAAGTTATCCGGCTGGAAGTGAACGACGACAGAATTGTGGCAGTGCAGTAAGTCACAAAAAACAAAAAACGGGCCGCTTGCGGCTCGTTTTTGTTTAAAAACCAGGCGAAAATGAGTGTCTGGCGCATGATTTGCCTGGAAAGTGAGCAGTCAGTAAATAATTTTCACTTTACCCTTGCAGGTTCGGAATAACTCCCTATAATGCGCCTCCACTGACACGGAACAACGGCTTACAGGCCGCCGGGTTAGCGGGGTTCAGTGATGAACGCCGACAGAGAAAAGCGAAATTAAATGCTTGACTCTGAATGAGGAAAGCGTAATATACG
>NZ_JAKCMV010000064.1 GCF_021440515.1 Enterobacter asburiae
CACTACAAAGGCAGGTTCTTTAAGGTAAGGAGGTGATCCAACCGCAGGTTCCCCTACGGTTACCTTGTTACGACTTCACCCCAGTCATGAATCACAAAGTGGTAAGCGCCCTCCCGAAGGTTAAGCTACCTACTTCTTTTGCAACCCACTCCCATGGTGTGACGGGCGGTGTGTACAAGGCCCGGGAACGTATTCACCGTAGCATTCTGATCTACGATTACTAGCGATTCCGACTTCATGGAGTCGAGTTGCAGACTCCAATCCGGACTACGACATACTTTATGAGGTCCGCTTGCTCTCGCGAGGTCGCTTCTCTTTGTATATGCCATTGTAGCACGTGTGTAGCCCTACTCGTAAGGGCCATGATGACTTGACGTCATCCCCACCTTCCTCCAGTTTATCACTGGCAGTCTCCTTTGAGTTCCCGGCCGAACCGCTGGCAACAAAGGATAAGGGTTGCGCTCGTTGCGGGACTTAACCCAACATTTCACAACACGAGCTGACGACAGCCATGCAGCACCTGTCTCAGAGTTCCCGAAGGCACCAAAGCATCTCTGCTAAGTTCTCTGGATGTCAAGAGTAGGTAAGGTTCTTCGCGTTGCATCGAATTAAACCACATGCTCCACCGCTTGTGCGGGCCCCCGTCAATTCATTTGAGTTTTAACCTTGCGGCCGTACTCCCCAGGCGGTCGACTTAACGCGTTAGCTCCGGAAGCCACTCCTCAAGGGAACAACCTCCAAGTCGACATCGTTTACGGCGTGGACTACCAGGGTATCTAATCCTGTTTGCTCCCCACGCTTTCGCACCTGAGCGTCAGTCTTTGTCCAGGGGGCCGCCTTCGCCACCGGTATTCCTCCAGATCTCTACGCATTTCACCGCTACACCTGGAATTCTACCCCCCTCTACAAGACTCTAGCCTGCCAGTTTCGAATGCAGTTCCCAGGTTGAGCCCGGGGATTTCACATCCGACTTGACAGACCGCCTGCGTGCGCTTTACGCCCAGTAATTCCGATTAACGCTTGCACCCTCCGTATTACCGCGGCTGCTGGCACGGAGTTAGCCGGTGCTTCTTCTGCGAGTAACGTCAATCACTGTGGTTATTAACCACAATGCCTTCCTCCTCGCTGAAAGTACTTTACAACCCGAAGGCCTTCTTCATACACGCGGCATGGCTGCATCAGGCTTGCGCCCATTGTGCAATATTCCCCACTGCTGCCTCCCGTAGGAGTCTGGACCGTGTCTCAGTTCCAGTGTGGCTGGTCATCCTCTCAGACCAGCTAGGGATCGTCGCCTAGGTGAGCCGTTACCCCACCTACTAGCTAATCCCATCTGGGCACATCTGATGGCAAGAGGCCCGAAGGTCCCCCTCTTTGGTCTTGCGACGTTATGCGGTATTAGCTACCGTTTCCAGTAGTTATCCCCCTCCATCAGGCAGTTTCCCAGACATTACTCACCCGTCCGCCGCTCGTCACCCGAGAGCAAGCTCTCTGTGCTACCGCTCGACTTGCATGTGTTAGGCCTGCCGCCAGCGTTCAATCTGAGCCATGATCAAACTCTTCAATTTAAGTTTGATGCTCGTGAATTAAACTTCGTAATGAATTACGTATGTTCACTCAGAGACTTGGTATTCATTTATTGTCCGAAGACATTAAGAATCCATGTCACTTTGAGTGCCCACACAGATTGTCTGATAAATTGTTAAAGAGCAGTGC
>NZ_JAKCMV010000065.1 GCF_021440515.1 Enterobacter asburiae
TTCAGTGTATGGATAGAGGAAATGGAATGATATCAAACCGGGTTAAAATTATAATTTTACTATCAATGGTTTTTTTGTATATATTTTATATATCTTTCATTCGTTGCGGAGAGATTGTAAAGGTATATCAAAACATCGATTTCCGAGTTAACGCCACTAAGAAATGCAAATCCACGGTCATACTCGTAGACAATACACCATTGTTACATAATTCATTGGAAAGCATGTGGTTCAGAAACAAAGATAAAATAATCAGTGAATGGCAACAACTTACAAACAAATGTGATGATGTAGTTTTTGTAAAAAATGCAATAGAGCAGGCAAGTGATGAGAGCGAGCTTGACTTTTGGATCGGCGAAAACCAAGTTTGTTTAAATGGCAAAATGGGTGGAGGTCAATGCATCTCTAAAGATAATATTTTATTTTTCATAAGCTTAGAAAGAAGCAACCTTAATGATAGAATTATTGACAAGGAAAATGATAAGCCTGTTTACATTTATTTCCCCTCATGGAGGCAATGATCGTTTTTTTAGCTTAATGTAGCATCTAAATTATTACAAAAAGGACAAGAAGATGTTTCTTTTCATGCGATGAATATCTGGCCGATTGCGAATTTCCCGGCCAAGCGGACTGCCGTCCTTGTACTTCACCGATGCTTCAGGCAACCATTTCTCGATATAATTCAGCTCAACATCCTTAAGTTCCATTTTTCTTCCTTATTGGTTGCCGGCATCTGTCAGTACGATATTTCGGCAGCAATCGGTAATCGGCCCGAATGATTTTCCCTACTCATCTTTATCCAGCTTTTCGCTGGCTTCATCGAAGCGGGCGAACCATGCCATTGAAGACTCTTCTTCAAACTGGAAGTTTTCGTTTTCTGAATAGAAATGCAGGCCGTTGTGCCCGTCCTGACGGATGGGTTTTATTATCTGGTTTACTTTCACCAGCAATGGCGGCAGCGCTTCAGTTTTCCTTTCACCCAATCCAGGCGGTAATGGCCCGGCCTTGAGAATAAGCCCGCCGTTATAAGGCAGCAGTTCAATCTCCGGCGTGCTTTTCAGGCGATGAGCCACTTTTTCCGCTCCCCCTATTTTTTCCAGCCAGGGATTGCCCAGAATGGTGTACCAGCAGGCTCCTTTAACGCCCTCTACAGCCTCTCCCCCTTCAAGTGTCCCCAGAGAATCCACCATAACGCCCAAGAAACGTTGAGCCAGTGCATATTCATAAGGGAACATCCGTTCACGCTCATAAGGAAGGACAAAAGATAAACCAGCATAGCCACTTTCAACGTTAAAAGTGTCACATAGCCACATCAGCCAGGACTGGTACCGCTCTTTTCCATCCGGTTCTTTTAGCAGGGACAGCGGAAAAATTAGTTTTATTACAGAACGATCATTCTCATTATGATATATCCTTTTACCCATTATAAGAATGCAATAATCAGGAGCTAAGAAAGTTTCAAAACACGCACTAAGCACCCAGCTAAATATTTCTCCCGGAGAAGAATCAAGAATATTTTGCCGCTGTTTAACATAATTATTTTCCGTTATTGCTGTCCATTTTTTTACGGGTAAGGTCTTCTTCAGATAAGACTTAAACTCTGCATAATAGCGGTCCACACACTCCACCATCTTCCGACGAACCTCAGGGGTATGGCCGTCCTTAAAAAAGACGGTAATAATCAGTCCGAGATTCACTGCCGGTCTGCCGTCCTTGTATTTGACCGACGCTTCCGGTAACCACTTCTCGATATAATTCAGTTCAACATCCTTCAATTCCATCATAATTTCTGCGCATATATTCCTGGGAAAATAATGCACCATGTCAATAACCTACACGGTGCATAAGATTTCATCGAATTAATCAGGAATAACGAACACACTCCCTTTATCATCACGCTCCAGCAGTGACCAGCAGGCACGGTGTTTGCTGCCGTTTTTATCTTCAAACTCCGGCAGAACCTGCCCTTCACGGGTATGAAGATATTGAGTGGTACCGTTTACGATGGTTGCCCAACGACCAGCACAAGGGGCCAGTTCGCCATTCCAGCGAGTAATACGCACCGGCTCGAATGATTTTCCCTCATCATCTTTATCCAGTTTATCGCTGGCTTCATCGAAGCGTCTGTACCATTTCATCGTTGATTCTTTATCAAACTGAAGGTTCTCGTATTCTGAATAGAAATGGAGCGAGCGTGAGCCATTAAATCTTACAGGCTTGATTATCTGGTTTACTTTAACCAGTAATGGCGGCAGTTCTTCGGTTTTTGTTTCACCCAGCGCTGGTGGCAGCGCCCCGGCTTTGAGGACAATGCCATTGTTATAAGGCAGCAGTTCAATCTCCGGCGTTTTCGCCAGACGGTGAGCGAGCCTGCCCGCTCCTCCTAACTTTTCAAGCCACCGCTTGCCCAGGATGGTATACCAGCAGGCTCCTTTCAGACTTATAGCTGCTCCACTTCCTTCAAGAGTGCCAATCGAGTCCACCATAACGCCCGGGAAACGCTGAGCAAGAGCATATTCGTAGGGAAACATCCGATGAAATTCGTAAGGCAAAATAAAAGAAAGGCCAGCATAGCCGCTCTCAACAGCAAAAGTATCACAGAGCCAGATCAGCCACATCTGGTAACGTTCTTTTCCATCAGACGCTTTTAGCATTGATAACGGGAAGGTTAACTTAATTACTGAACGGTCGTTTTCGTTATGAAAAATCCGAGTATTCATCGCCAAAATGCTGTAATCCGGCGACTCATAATCTTTCTCAGCATCTCCCAGAAACCAGGAAGCCGTTTCCTCTTCAGTAAGCTCTAAAAGTTGCTGCCGTTTTTTTTGGTAATTAGTTTCCGTTATTCCAACCCATTTTTTCCCGTATACCGTTTTCTTCAAATGCGGTTTAAATTCATCGTAGAAGCGATCAACGCACTCAACCATCTTCCGACGAACCTCGGGAGTATGGCCATCTTTAAAAAATACGGTAATAATCAGCCCGAGATTTACCGCCGGGCTGCCGTCCTTGTACTTCACCGATGCTTCCGGCAACCACTTTTCGATATAATTCAGCTCAACATCCTTCAGTTCCATTTTTCTTCCTTATTGGGTTGCCAGTGTACCGGCGGCTCCGGTACCGAGGACTACAGCTAATGTTTCCCACGCGGCAATAGCCAGACGCACAATCAGTAAAAATGCACCAATCACTGCCTCAGGGATGCCCAACGTGACCACCAGAGCCCCTATTCCGACAGCAACCAGAATCACGCCCACAGTTTTCGCTACCGTGGTCAACACCTGAACCCAGTCTATCCGTTTAAGGACTTCAAGCGTGATATCTGTGGCTAGCTGGATAATTTTCCATGCAGATCTGAGCTGATCGAACGTGTAAGTCGCTGCATAACGTCCGGTACGACTTGCCCATTGCCACATCTGGCTCCCCTGGACGTAGATCCACTCACCGCTGTCGTTTAGCCAGCCTGCAACCTGATCCAGATTACGCTGCATCTCTTTGGATAGTGCAGTCCAGCCAGCAGCCACGTTGTTAATAGCCCCTTCGCTGAGGTCAGCCACGGCTTTCCCGGCATAGGTCCACGGCTCTATTCGTGCTGGCACAGGTGTCGCTGGTGGGCGAGTAGTAAAAATAGGTGGATACAAGAATAGTGGCCAGTACTTCGCTCCACTGGTCTTCCAGGCTTTCATCGTCACGTTGACCATCTGATCGACCCATTGCTGCTCTTCAGGGCGACAATCGTGGATCTCCAAAATGGTCATACGGTTTTCATTCCCGAAACCACCCACAATCGTCATGTAATCACGATACTGTTCTTGATCAAGCGTATCCCCCGGGAACTTCACCTCCACCAGCCGCTCAAGATTATCAACATGCATCTCACCTTCCGTATCCGGTCCTGCCAGCCCCGGCCAACGGTCAGCTTTATTCTTCACAATAATGATATCGGGTCGGCGGTAGTTGCCTTTGCCCGGCACCGGAAAGGGATTTGTCGTGTGTCGTCGTCCCGGCCCCTCATTTCGTAACGAGCTGCTCAGAAACGGGCACGGGGGTGTGGTTCGCATATCGAATGGCACTTCGGCTTTATACCACCACTGATAATTACGGGCGATTTCATCCACCCGGATCAGCCCGCTCAGCATTATTTGCTTGAGGCTCATCTGATAGCTTTTCCCGCTACGCCGAATTTCAGCCGATAGCCGGGGGAAACGCATCGCGTATTCCACCTTAATATGCAGATATTGACGGTTATCAGAAGTCGGCAGGCGTGACTGCTTCTCCGTCATCTCTATACCGGTAGTCGTGCAGTCCCACGCTTTATTGTTGGTTCCGGTAGGGATGTCTGTTGTCGGGGTATCAGGTAAATCTGGCATCGTCATAACGTCTTCTCCCTGAGTTCAGTTGCCAGTTGTTGTTTGTCTTCATCACCGATAAACCACAGGGTTTCTGTTATATCGGGCTTACGTTGCACAAGATGCAGATCCACATCTTCCTGCTCAGGGGTATAAACCGGTACCGTCCAGCCTTCATCGTTGCTATAGCCTGCCGCAACCTGTCCAGATGGCGTTTTCAGGCTGTAGGGGGTTCCTGCCAGGATGTTGCCCTGTTCATCCCGAAGCTGATAAACAGCAGAATAAATATGCGATGTTCCCATGAGCGGAAACGATACGGGCTGGGTGGCGGAGACGGTGAGATGCGTGCGTTTAATCTTGCGGGTGTATGTCGTATCCGTCCCGTACTCAATTTTTCCAGCCTCGATTGTCAGATAGCTCCCACCGCCAATGAGCGTGACTTTCTTTTTACCTGCGAACAACATATCGCTGGCAGAAATCAGGTGCAGCCTCTGTTCTGCCGACAGGTGCATCGCACCGTTCTGAGCCTGGATCTGAACCGGGCCTTCACTGGCGTTAATACTGAGTTCACCCGTGCGGGCAAAGAGTCCGATTTCATCCCCGGCAAGAATGGCGGTGTTCCCTATTGAGCCGCTGCTTAAATCCTCCCCGGCGTTAATCGCGACGTTACCGGCAGCGGTAAGCTGGATATGCTCCCCGCTGGTGAACGCAGCCCCTTCCGGACCGTGAAAATGAATCATTTCATTCAGCGGTTTTAGACGCAGATTAAACATTGCTATCTGGCTTGCGATATCCGCTTCCAGCGCCTGGACCTGTCCGGCTGCGGCGGCTAATTGCTGGAGCTGATTACGGCAAACGTCGATTTCCTTCAGCGCTGTTTCCATATCCAGCACGTCACCGGCAGCCTTCGTTTGCCCATCGGCGGTGATAAATAGCCCTTTCTCTACCCGGATCACACCGTATTCATCGGTCCGCAGTTCAAAGCCTGAACCCCGCGCCTTCTCTTGCTCATCGGTAATATGGCCTTGATTAAGCTGCGTGGCTCCATAGGGGGAGGTTAGCGCGACATACTCTTCACCTCGCTTGTCTTCCATCCGCAGTTCATTTCCGGCAGCGGTTCGCAAAATATTCTGGCTTCGGTTATCGCGGGTTACGATATCGGCGTGTTCAGAATCATGGAAAGCATGAGCGATATACGGGCGGTCAATATCCCCTCCGTCAAAAGCAATACCGACCTCTGTCCCATCTATCAGCGGCATATGCCAGCCGAGCTCTTCTCCGGCATACGGCTTCGCCTGACGCACCCACAGGTAATTAAAACCCGGTTCCGCATCTTCTCGGCTGAAATCCAGCTTCACGCGGTAGCGACCTGTGCTGTCAATGTGGGCGTAGGTGTCATTCTTTGTCCGACTTTCAATACGGGCGGGCAATGTGCCGCGGATCTGCGGACGCGAAATTTCTGTTGGACGGAAGCAGAACTGCTCGCTGTAGGGCATTCCCCATACTGAAACATGAAGGCGAGAATCCCGCGAAGCCCGAAAGGAGGTGAATGTAATCAGTACGCCATCCCGAAGGGCATTGAGCGTGCTATCAGGCGTTTCCAGTACCTGTCCGGGCGTTAAACAAAAAGCGTTGCTGAACAAATGCAGCTGCGTGGATTTATTCATTTCACGTTCATGATGGAGGCGGGCAAGGAAAGCGCCACTTCCTACGTCCGGATCGGTAGCATCTCCCGCCTCAAAGAAGGGGCCACCGTAACGGTAATGTTCTCCGACAGTGGATGCATCATTACGAACTGCAACCATAGAATCCATCGGCTCTGCGGCACGATAGTAGTTATAGTCCCGCGTCTGCACTTGACCGGTAACGGTGTTATGCCGGGTCCGAAGGCCCCATACAGACTCCTCCGCACCATCGTACAATCCGGCAGGCTCCCGATAAGGCTGCGTGATGCCAAACTGATAGCCCAGTTGACTGTCAGCAAAAATCACCGTATTTCTCCCGGTAGCATCATTCACATCACAGCGATACCAGATCCCCGTTTCTGCCAGCAAACGATGGATAAATTCGAGGTCACTTTCACGCCACTGCGTAATCAACTCGCGTGTCGGATAGCTATTTTGAAGTCGAAACTCAAAATCACTGCCTTCCAGGCCGTGCGCCCGCAAAATAATCTCCACCAGCTCAGGTACAGACAGATTCTGCCAGACAGAACAGCGGCGGGTCAGATTCATCAACGCCAGGCGGGAGGAGAGCGTTACCGCGTAGTGAGACTGCTCTACGCTTGTGCCCAGCCACTCAAAACCAGTGATAACGCCGTGTATCGTTTTACCCCTGCGCATGATCAAACTGGCATCTTTTAGCAGAACATCAGCGTCCACCACCTCTTGTGGAGTGGTGAACTCGATACGCCAGGAGAAGGGTTTGCTCAGTGCTTCAGTGCCACGAAAACGCAGCACATCAGGTAAAACTGGGCTGTCGTTGATCGTTAGCGTATACGGGGAAATGGGGTCCATTATCTCAATCCTGAGTATAATCAGCGACCTGAGATTTTCAGTCTGCCATTCTTTGAAAACAAGCGTACCCGTTGCATATTCGGCAAAATCAGAAATTTACCGGGACAGGTATGAGAAAAATCTTTTTTTATTAATCGAGCAACTCCTGGACGAAGCCTCAAACGCAATAAATACCCCCAGATAAAACAAAGTCGATTTTCTCATGTGCCGCCTGCCTGCTGTCGATTGTCACGACTGTTGTCCCGCTCTGGTGAAGCGATGGGGGTGAAAGTGAATCATCACCAGCCCCCCCCCTCTGCAATGGGGTGCCCGTTTTATTCATCTTTTTTACCCACCAGAATCTTCCTGAACCGTTACGCCCGGAATAATTTTCGGCCCTCCAAAATGTGGCTGGCGGTTGAACAGCGAGGTATCAAGCAACGCGCGGCCGCGTGCAACATACTCACGCAGGCTGCCCAGCCAGTAGCGCCGTTCAGGGGCTACGTCGGCCGCGTTGACGCCGATCGCGTCGATGTTGTTTTCCCTTGCGAGATAAATAGCCCGCTGGTTTTGGAACCCTTGTGAAATCAGGGTGAACTTGCTCTGGCCAAATATCTCCCGGGCGCGCAGTACGGTGTCCAGCGTGGTGAATCCGGCGTAGTCGCAGTAAATGGCCTCTGCCGGTACGCCTTTCAGCACCAGCGCTTTCTGCATGTCGAGGGGTTCATTGTGATTTTTCTGGCGATTATCCCCGCTCACAATTAACCATTTCACCTTCCCTGCGTGGTAGAGCTCTGCGGCCCTATCAATGCGGTTGGCGAAATAAAAGCCCGACGGCTTCGTGCCGGGGACAACGCCCACGTCATTTTACGGCGCACTTTCAGCGGTTGAGTACAGCCGGTCGCGGGAAGAATCAACGACCGTCTTGTTTGCATACGCCAGAAAACAGCAGGCGATAACCCCTGCCGTGCACAGCAAGCCCAGCCCGCGCATAACGATTTTTCGACCTTTTTTCACCCTAACTCCCTTTGCATTCACGGGTTCAGTTTATTCTCCAGATCCTGCCACAGCGCCGCCGCGCTTTCCTGATAACCTTCCGCCGTCAGGTGGATTAAATCGGGACGCGCCTTGCCCTGCTTCACCAGACGTTCGATAGAACAATCCCCGCCCATCCACGCGAACCAGTCCCAGAACAGGGTCTGTTCGGATTTTGCCACCTGCCTTTGGATCTCGATAATCGGCTTCAGCAGCGCGGGCTGGCGCTTCTCGCAGCGCGTCGCATCTTTATGCATGATGCTGCTGCCCGGCCCGACCAGCAGGATCGCCGCCTTGGGTTCTGCGTGGCGGATTTTCTGTATCTGGCGCACCAGCGTCTGGCGGTATTCGCTGAGGGAGAGATCCGTATTAAACGCCTCGTTGGTACCGTAGGCGAGGATCACCAGATCCGGGTTGAGCATACTGAGCGTGCCCGCCCAGTCGTCCTGCCACTTATCCAGCATAGAGATCTGCGCGCCGTTAATACCCAGCGCGCTGACGATGACCCCTTTTGGCTGCGCGGCGGTGAGCCACAGCCCGGCCAGCTCGGTGGCGTTTTCACCGGAGACCGACATGGAAAACGACAGCGGGACGCGCGCCGCCTCGGAAAGCTCCCAGCGCCCCTGGCTGTCGGCCAGCGCGATGTTACGCCCCTGAAGCAGCAAGGTGGCCCCGCCGAACGAGCGATAGAGCGCCTGCGCCTTGATAAAGGACTCGTCAGCCAGCGCGGTGACGCGTGTTTCGCTGTCCCACGACAGCGGTTTAGCGATGGTTCCCCCGAGCGTAAAGTACGGGCTGCTCTGTCGGCGGCTGTTCATCAGCGCCCAGCCCTTCGCGCGGCCGTACTTGACGTTGCTGTAGCGATTGCCCGGCACGGCAAGCGGGCTGATAAACCCGATGCCGCCGTTGCCATATTTCTTCTGGAACTGGCGGCGAAGCTGGCCGGAGAGAAAATCGGCCGCCGTGTGGGAATCCCCAATCACCACGACATGGGTCAGCGCGTGACGGCTGTTGCCCAGGCGGGCGGAGAGCGCCTCCATCCCCTGCTCGCCGTAATCGGTTAAGTAACCGCGGGTATGAAGCACGGGTGATGTCGGCTGAGCCGGCACCGGCTCGTTTTTTTTGCATGACATCAACGCCACGCCGGAGACCATCAGCAGCAGTATGCCGGGCAGCAGAACGCGGTTATTCACTTTCAACCTCCGGCTGCTCCGGCGGCATAACGTGGATATTGTTCATCATGGCGGCGGCAATAACATCGAGTCCGGCCGGGGAGTAATGGGTTCCATCGCTGGCACGCACGTTTACCGGCTTGCCATCGATCAACGCCTTAGCAGAGTAAATGGTGCCCTGATAGCCAAACAGGGCATTAACGGACAGGGCAATCCCCCCGGCGGCGTTAACCTCGGATTCGTATAACGCGCTCAGTACCGCCATCCTCTGATTCAGCTTCTCTTTACGCATATTCGGCGGCAGCACCCAGATAACCGGCAGAGAGTATTTCTCCGCCAGGGCGAGGATCTGACGGATGCGCGCCCGGTACTCCTCTTCCCACTCTGCGCTGCCAAACCGCAGGTAGGGCTGGCCCTTGCTGACAGGCATATCCCACGGGTCGTTTGGCCCGAGGAAGACCGCCAGCAGGCCGATGTCAGGATGTTTTTCCAGCGCGCTGGCGGTGGCCTCCGGCCAGCTAAAGAACCCCGGATAGGCAAGCCCGGTGCTGCGCTTGCTGAGGTTGATGCCCTTCACCTGATGGCCCTCTTTCAGCAGCTTAAGCACGCGGGGCGCAACGCCTTCCATCATGGAATCCCCGATGAACAGCACCTGTTTGCCCGGCGCCAGAAGGGCGTCACCCTCTTCATCGTAAAGCACGTCAGACGGCTGTCCTTCCGGCTGCATGTTGTCCGACTCTCGCTCTGCCGATAGCCAGCGGCTGAGCTGACGCACATCCTTTGGATGTTCAGAGGCCAGCACCGCTTCACGCTCAAACACCGGTTTATATTCCAGCATCGGCAGCGGCCTGCGTTTTGGCACCTCCGGCGCGGGTGGAGGCGCGTTCAGGCTGTCAACAAAGGCCTCTTTCGCCGCCTCTGCCGCCGTCATGATTTTTGCTCCCTGCTTCCAGGCCGGAGAAGAAATATGGCTCCACGGGCTGTCACGGTGGAAATGCTGCACCCAGTACCGGTCGAGCGACTGCTGATTCAGCCACAACAGCCCCAGCATACAGGTCAGGATCAGGCACGAGGCTTTGACGATTTTAATAATGACGTTTGAGTATTTAAAAGTTGGCATAAATAAATCCAGGCACACCGGACGGTGCAAAGAAAAAGGCACAGGTCAAAACAGGAATAATCATTAAGGGGATCGCATACCAGCGCGTGGCGTTAATAAAGTTAACCCCACGGATGCGTAAATTAATCATCAGCGGATAAAACACGACCAGCAGAATAAAGGCCAGGATGCTCCACATCTGCGGGGCGTGTAATGTGGCGAGACTGCAATGCTGAATATTGCGCAGAAGGCCCCGCGCATCGTCGAAAGTCTCGGCCCGGAAGAATATCCAGGCAAAGCAGACGTAATGGAAGGTGAGTAATCGCGAGAGCACCTCCGGAAGCGGACGCAGACGCCACCGGCGCCAGAGGTTATAAATAACCAGCCCGATACCGTGAAGAGCGCCCCACAGCATAAAGTTCATGCCAGCACCGTGCCACAGCCCTGAAATCACCATCGCCAGCACGACGTTGATTTGCGTTCGGGTCAGCCCCTTTCGGCTGCCGCCCAGCGGGAAGTAAATCGAATCCCGAATGAAGTTCGACAGGCTGATATGCCAGCGGTGCCAGAACGCCTGAAGCGAGGCGGCGAGATACGGATGGTCGAAGTTTTTCGGCAGCCGATACCCCAGCAGCATCGCAAGCCCGGTGACTAAATTGGTGTAGCCGGAGAAATTTAAATAGATATTCCACGCCCAGCCGTAGGTGGCGAGGATCGTATCCCAGCCGTTATGCGCCGCAGGCTGGCTAAACACCGGGTCGACCAGCGTGTCGCTTAGCCAGGTGCTGAGCAGGAAGAGCTTGATCAGCGCCAGCGCGATCAGGCAAAAGGCCGTTTTGAGATCCAGCACGATGCGCCGCGTCGCCTGGATTTGCGGGATCAAATCCACCGCCCGATTCACCGGGCCAGCGACCAGCGTGGGGATAAAGTTAATGTACAGCAGCACGCTAAGCAGATCCGGACGGGCGATCTCCTGCTTCGCTACCGACCGCACCAGGCTCAGGGAGTTAAACAGGTAAAACGACAGCCCCAGGGGCAGCAGAATGTCGAGCACCGGAATGGGCCAGACGGCGTTGAGACTCTCCAGATTTGCCCGCAGCCAGTCCGCAAACGGCATACAGTATTTAAAGACCAGAAAATAGCCCAGCATCAGCCCCACAAGGAGCCCCGTCGCCAGGTTTGCACAGCGTCTTTTTTGCGCCAGATTCGTCAGCAGCCAGACGCAAAGACTCCATGACAATAAAATCATAAGAGAATATGCGCTTATCTGATAGACGAAGAAATATCCGCCGAGCAGCAGCAGGCCGTTCTGCACTTTAGGCAGCGGAGCCACCAGCCAGTACAGAATAAAGAACATCCAGAATGCGAATAAAAACTCAATAGTAAACAAGGCCGCCATCGATAAAAGTCCCTTTACCTCCGCCTGCAAGACCCGAGATAATAGGGCACCCGACGCGTATTTATCAAATATTCTGTATAGCTAACCAGCTTGAGAAAAACCTTATATTTCCTGAAAACAAAATACGTACTTATCGATTTTCGCTGAAAAGACAAAATACACCCTGCTTTCACCAAGAATGCATAACCGTGAAGAATCAATGTCTAAAAACGGATTAAAAATAAATCCTAAAATTGCTTAAAAAATAAAAATAAATTCATATGCAAAAATAATAAAATTAAAGATAAATATATCACCCGTCTATACTCGCGATTCCACCCCGCAGATCGCCCCCGGCTATCTTGCTATACTTCCCTCAAAATCCGCCTCCTTTGCGAGCCTTATCATGACCGCACAACGTCTTACCCACGACTGGCGCATCCCCACGGCGGGGCTAATGCTGCTGATTGTTCTGGCGGCTGGCTTTACCCTGCACAGCCACTGGAATGCATTTATTCAGTGGTGTCTTGCCAGTCAAATCACGCTGCACCGCTATCTGGTTATGTACCTGCTGCAACTCAACAACCATCAGTACAGCGGCGGATTATGGCTGCTGACCGGCGCGTTTTTTTACGGCGTGCTTCATGCTATCGGGCCGGGACACGGCAAATTTATCGTCACTACCTATCTCAGCACCAACAAAGAGAGCCTGCTGGCCGCGCGCGTGGTGCCCTTTATCGGCAGCCTGATGCAGGGCGTCAGCGCGATCCTGTTCGTCTTTATTCTGGCGGTCGGGTTTAACCTCGCCTCCGGCGATCTCAGCACCAGCCGCTGGTACGTTGAGAAAATCAGCGCCGTGATGATTGGCGCCTTCGGAGCGTTTGTGATTTACCAGGCGCTAAAAAGCCTGCGTCCGCCGAAAATGACCGTGCGCGCCATTAAACCGCTGCATCAGCACGACGAGCAGTGCGGGTGCGGTCATCATGGCGTGGGCGCCGACCTCGCTCAGGGCGACTGGAAAACGCGTCTGGGGGTGATTCTGGCGATTGGCGCGCGGCCGTGCAGCGGTGCCATCATGATTTTGATGTTTTCGAACGCGCTGGGCATAGTCACCTGGGGAATGGCGGCGGTGATGACGATGGCGCTCGGCACCGCGCTGTCGATTATGGGGCTGTCTCTGGCGGTGCGTTATGCCCGCGAGCGCACGGTGGCCTTTTTCGGCGGCGGGTCTTCCCTGAGCTGGCTGATGCCGCTGGTGAAAATTGTCGGCGGGGTAGCGCTGATCCTGTTTGCGACGGTGCTGTTCCTGACGGTGATCCCCATCAGCGCCAACGGCGATTACATCGCGGCGGGCTGCTAAACGTAAAACGGGGTGCTGTAATAGCACCCCGTTTGTTATGGCGAGAAAGATTTATTCGTTGATGCGTGGATGCTGATCCACCAGGCGAGAACGTTTTTTCTGAAGCTCTTCGATCTCAAGATCGATGTCTTCAATCTTCTGCTCTACGTTGTCGTAGTGCTCGCGCAGGATCTCTTTCGCTTCCTGAATATCCGACGCCGCAGGGGTTGCCCCTTTCAGCGGACGGTTAGCCGTTTCCTTCATGGTTAGACCGGTCGCCAGACCAATCACCGCGATCACCATCAGGTAATAGGCGGGCATCATCAGGTCCTGCGTGCTTTCCACCAGCGACGCGGCAAGCGTCGGCGTCAGACCGGCAATCAGCACCGAGATGTTAAAGGCTGCCGCCAGCGCGCTGTAACGAATGTGCGTCGGGAACATCGCTGGCAGCGTAGAAGCCATCACCCCGATGAAGCAGTTGAGGATCACCGCCAGCATCAGCAGACCGGCAAAAATCAGCCCCAGCACGTTACTGTTGATCAGCACGAAGGCCGGAATAGAGAGTGCAAACAGCGCGACGCTGCCCAGAATAATGAACGGTCGACGGCCGAAGCGGTCACTCAGCAGCCCCATAATCGGCTGGACAAACAGCATCCCGACCATGATGGCGATAATAATCAGTACGCCGTGATCTTCCGAGTAGTGCAGGTTATGCGACAGATAGCTCGGCATGTAGGTCAGCAGCATGTAGTAGGTGACGTTAGTCGAGATAACCAGGCCAATACAGGTCAGCAGGCTGCGCCAGTGTTTGGTGGCAATCTCTTTGAACGACACTTTCGGGCCTTCCTGCAAGCCTTCACGATCGCCCTGCTCCAGCTTCTCAACGTGCTGCTGGAACGCCGGCGTCTCTTCCAGCGCATGACGCAGGTAGAGGCCAATGATGCCCAGCGGCAGCGCCAGGAAGAACGGAATACGCCAGCCCCAGCTGAGGAAGTTCTCTTCGCCGACCACGGTTGAAATCAGTACGACAACGCCCGCGCCCAGCACAAACCCGGCAATCGAACCGAAGTCCAGCCAGCTTCCCATAAACCCACGCTTACGGTCCGGGGAGTACTCGGCGACAAAGATAGAGGCACCGGTATACTCACCGCCGACGGAGAAGCCCTGCGCCATCTTACACAGCAACAGCAGAATCGGTGCCCAGATACCAATGGTGGCGTAAGAGGGTATCAAACCAATACAGAACGTACTGATCGACATAATGACAATGGTGATGGCAAGTATCTTCTGACGACCGTATTTATCGCCGAGCATCCCAAAGAACAGGCCACCCAGAGGACGGATCAGGAAGGGAACAGAGAAGGTACCCAGCGCGGCAATCATTTGCAGGCTCGGATCGGCACCGGGGAAGAACACTTTACCTAACGCATAGGCCACAAAGCCGTAAACGCCAAAATCGAACCACTCCATCGCATTACCCAGCGACGCTGCGGTAATGGCCTTACGCAACTTCCCGTCGTCAATAATGGTGACGTCGCGAAGGGTAATGGGTTTTACTTTTTTCCTTTTAAGCATAGCTTTCCTCGTAGACTGAGCCCTGTCTGCACCACAGAAAAATGCGGGTCTGTGAGCCTGGTGAGCGCCTCTTGCGCATCCCCTTCATCAAGCGTAGCAGGTTTACTTACATTGACGTTTTAACGTCTATACAACCGAACCTGTTGACGCCTGTCTGGGCAGTTAGTGACCTTTTTACCCTACCAGCGTTTATATTTGTGATCAACTTCACGTTTAATTTTACATAAGGTCAGCTGGCTTCAGGTTTTGTCAATTCCCCATTTTAGATGATTCTCAAGCGCAGCCATAAAAACATTATTCCACCCGTTATTATTCTTCCTGCAACAAAATATCACCCACTTTTCTTCACAGCATATTTACAGAAATTTTAATTGTTAGCTGGCCTCACAAATGTTTACACGAAATATGTGATTCAGATAACTAAAACACTGTTTTATTTTCATTGAATCACCATTCCGATGATCGCATGATACGTCCACGCACCGCTTTCTGAGTACTTTCTGCGGACGCTTAACAGAAAGCACTTATTTAACCTTACTGCATGGATAACGAATTTACCGCCGGAACGAGCGGTCAATACGTTGAATTTATTGATTTATTTTTTTCACCCTTTTCGTCAACCACGCGGGGTGAGATGTGAGGACTCGACATGAAGATTAAAGCCACGATTGAACGCATTCCTGGCGGGATGATGCTGGTTCCGCTGGTGCTTGGCGCCATTTTAAATACCCTGGCACCGAACACCGGCGCTTATTTCGGTGGGTTTACCAAAGGAATGATCACCGGCACCGTTCCGATCCTCGCGGTCTGGTTCTTCTGTATTGGTGCGTCCATTAATTTACGCGCGACGGGGACGGTACTGCGCAAATCCGGAACGCTGGTGATCACCAAAATCGCGGTCGCGTGGGTGGTCGCGATGATCTGTGCGCTGTTTATTCCTGAGAACGGCATTCAGACCGGATTCTTCGCCGGATTATCCGTGCTGGCGATTGTTTCGGCGATGGATATGACCAACGGCGGGCTGTATGCGAGCCTGATGAATCAGTACGGCACCAAAGAGGAGTCTGGCGCGTTCGTGCTGATGTCTCTGGAATCTGGCCCGCTGATGACCATGCTGATCCTCGGCTCTGCCGGACTGGCAACCTTCGAGCCGCACCACTTTATCGGTGCCGTCCTGCCGTTCCTGATTGGTTTCGCGCTGGGCAACCTTGACCACGATCTGCGTGATTTCTTCAGCAAGGCGACGCCGGTGCTGATCCCGTTCTTCGGCTTCGCGCTGGGTAACACCATTAACCTGAACGTGATCCTCGAAACGGGTCTGCTGGGGATTGTGCTGGGTGTGGCGGTTATCGTGATTACCGGTATTCCGCTGATTATTGCCGACCGCGTGATTGGCGGCGGTAACGGCACCGCAGGCGTCGCCGCCTCATCCGCCGCAGGGGCCGCCGTGGCAAACCCGATGATTATCGCCCAGATCAACCCGGCCTTTGAACCGGTCGCCGCCTCCGCCACCGCGCTGGTTGCTGCGAGCGTGATTGTAACCGCGATTCTGGTGCCGATTATTACCGCGCTGTACGCAAAACGCTTTGGCGCAGTGCCGGAGAAGCAGGTAGAGGTAAAACCGGTTGAGATGCATCACTGAGTGATACCACGCCCTCTCCCACAGAGCTGAGGGATCCCCACAAAATATAGGCACGAAACTATTCCCTCGCCCCTTCGGGGAGAGGGTTAGGGTGAGGGGAACATACGGCTCTGGTGGCCATTCCGTTCACCTTAAGTTCCTTGCTTCTCTGTCACCACATTACTTGTGAACGTGCCATGGGGGCTCGCCGCCGCCCCCCTGGCAACCCGGGCTCCCGGCAAGAAAATCGCCGCTTCGCGGTGGCCCTCAGCTTATTCCTTC
>NZ_JAKCMV010000066.1 GCF_021440515.1 Enterobacter asburiae
GACCAGGGTGCCGCTGTAACAATTCCCTCTCCCCGTGGGAGAGGGTTAGGGTTAGGGCATCAGGCCGCAACGCTTTAAATATAAGAATATTCCCTCCCTGGGAAATATTCTTATATTTATCTTTCATTATTAATATAATAAACGTCCATAACGTTATTTATTTCATACACCCTCTAATAAGAATTTTCCCGCTTCCGATAATAAGAGATAAGAATATTTCCATTTCAACGAAATGCTTTCATTTTCATATCATTTGTTTAACAATCCGCAGTGAGTTATTCACCATATCTATACTTTATTGATTTGTAATGCTTTTACTGCCGCTGGCGCTTGCCTCGTGTTTTGATTTGTATCAAGAAAAGAAAATAGATTTATTCCCCTTAATATGTGTAAATAATGGTTATTTAAACCATTAAATAAATAATAATCAGATTTATATCTTATAAATCGCGCTTTATTGCGGATTGAGACTAAGAAATATCTTATGTCGGAAGGGGTATTTTCTGGTTCGGGCGGTTGTGGCGATACATCATTTCCAATAATAATTTTTTGGCGCGGCACCTCTCGCTCGCAATTAAAAGGAGCATCCTCGTGACTTATATATAAGCACCGGGTTGCGCGTTTGTTTTCAGGAGAAGAAAAATGAAAAAATTATTACTGGTGGCCTCTCTGGTTTCTGTATTCGCAACGGCAAACGCAATGGCTGACGTCACCGCGTCGGCTACGGCGTCATGGGATGCTACGGCCACAAAAGACACGACCAGCATGCTGGTGGTAACCCCGCTGAACTCGCTGACCTTCCAGTACGCGGAAGGCCTGAACGGGTTTAACACCCAGGACGGTGCGTTTGACGTGACGATCCAGGGCCAGGAAAGTGCGACAGACTTTGAGCTGACGGCTCAGGTCATCAGCAATACCCTGACCAACGCAAGCGGCGATGCCTCTACGCTGAACGTGGGTGTGGCCTGGAACGGCAACGCGCTGTCCACCTCTGCGGAAACCGTGCTGGTGAACGCCGCCTCTACCTCTGGCCTCGAAAGCCTGATGGCGGATGGCGCGTATAACGGCGCTGAGCGCGTGAGCGATCAGTCCAGCTTCAAATTCTCCATCACCTCTGCAACCTCTGATGGCACTACGGCGGTCACTGACTACTCCGCGCTGCCGGACGGCTACTGGACTGGCGACGTGAAAGTGCAGTTCAACGCAACCTGGACGACCCCTGCGTAATCAATAAACGATTCGGGAGAGCCATTCTCCCGAATTTCTCAGGAAATAAGTGATGAATAACTATTTGCCAATCGCCCTGCTGGCAGGGATCGCTGCATCTTTTTCCTGCCAGGCGATTAACGTGGGTGATATCACCTCGATCATGACCACCGATCAGCGTTCCTTATCGAAGGAAATCATCAACACCACGGGGTCGGCGCGCTACGTGAGCGTGACGGTAAAACAGCTCTCATCGCCGCTGCCCGGTGGCGTTGAGATGAACATGACGCCAGGCGAATTACTGTCCACCCCTGCCAACCTTATTCTGCCGGGCGATGCAAAAGACGTGTTCCGCTTTTTCTACAAAGGGCCAGAAGACGATAAAGAGCGTTATTACCGCTTGCAGTGGATTGATGAGCCGATAAGCGAAAGCGCCACAACCAAAGCCGGTAAAGCCGCCGTGGCAACCGCCTCTGCTGAAATTGGCACCATTTTAGTTGTCGCCCCGCGCAAGGAGCGTTTCGACTACAGCCGCCAGGGCGACCTGATTACCAATACCGGAAATGTCTCTTTTCGCGTGATTGCCTATGGCGCCTGTAAAGACCCCGCCCAGGACCAGGGCAGAGGCTGCCGTGAGCGTTATTACGTTATGCCTGGCACGAAAATAAGACTGCAAAAAAGCGATGTGTCGAACAGCCGCACGCGAATTGGCATCTGGCACGGTAAGCAATTTATTACGGTGAAGTAGCGCCCGATGCCATGACCGTCGCCAAAAATTAAATGCCGAAGTGTAAGGATGCGTATGTCGTTTAAAACTCTCTTTGGGGGAAGCGTTTTTCTCTCTTTAGCGTTAACACCAGGCTTTGCACATTCAGCGCCCGTTAAAATTGGTCATTACGTGATCCCCGGTGCTTTTGCGCGCTCGCTGGAGCAGGGGATGACGGTGCCGGTCTTTATTCGCTATCAGGAAACGGATGAAAAGAGCCAGCAAAAAATAGCGGATGCGACGATCTCGCTGGTCGACGGCAATATTACCGTGAAGTCGATAATGATTTCCGACCTGCCCAACAACGCGGTGCTGTCGGACAAAACCCGCGCGATGGTAGAAAAGATCGCTGACGTTAAGTTCGTCGACAACACCGCAATTGCCCTGACCCCTGAAGCCCGCTTGCAGCTCAACGTGTCGTCGTTTCATCTGGAGATGATTGTCAGCCGCGATGCGCTTACCGAAGCGGTGGTTGCGCGCAGCTCGCTGTTAGGCCCGTCCAGCGTCGACAGGCTCTCGAACGTGCTTAATTACAACATTGGCTCGTACTACAACAACTATCAGAACGGCAGCAGCTCGCGGAGTTATGTCACCCTCGATAACACCACTTCGCTTCGGGAGCACCACGTCAATATTAACGGCTCGGTCTACGGCATCGGTGAAAGTAACGCCACCAGCAAAGTCTATCGCGCCATGTACGAGCGCGATTACGCAGGCTATCGCCTGGCGCTGGGGATGCTCGACACCTGGAACGTCCAGTCGATTGCCAGCCTTAACGCGCTTAACGGCGGCAAAATCTACGGCGTCAGCTACGGAAATAAAGGCAGTACCGTGGTGGAAAATACCGCGCTCTCCCTGACCCCGATTACGGTCTTTCTGCCCGCAGCGGGGGAGGTGCACGTGTTTCGTGACGGGCGTCTGCTGAGCGTGCAGAACTTCAATATGGGCAGCTACGAAATCGACACCAGCCGTTTTCCCTACGGCGTTTATGACGTGACCGTGGATATTGTGATTAACGGCCGCACGGTGAACACCCGCCAAAGCCGCGTGAATAAAATCTTCGCGCGCCAGCAGGCGGCCGGGGTGAAGGAGATGTCCTGGCAGCTGTTCGGCGGTTCGCTGGATTACGATCGCGTCAGCTATAAGCGTAATCGGTATCGTGATTTAGGCAGCGAGCAGACCTGGATTGCCGGGGGTGCGGGCTCGCTGACGCTGGCGATCCTCTCCGGTCTTAACGTGAAATCTACGTTCTACGGTTTTGATAACAATGCCGTTAACGAAACGGATCTGACCCTCAACGTGAACGAATACGTAAGCGCGGGCACCCAAACGCTGGTGGCGAACGACGGCAGCTGGCGCAACGTGAGCAGCGTGAGCCTCAGCGTGCCCGGCGGATTTGGCTCCCTGTGGGCCTCCCGGGAGGACAGCAGCATCGGCGATCGGTTGCCGGTGCAGGAGCGCGATAACTATTCGATTGGCGGCACCCTGAATCTGGGCAGCGTAATCCCGCACGGCGGTTCGCTGACCCTGAGCCAGACCGAAAACCGCTACTCCGGCAATAAATACCGCAACCTGGATTACGGCACCACGCTGTATTCCGGGCGCTACGCCACCGTCGGCTTGCGCGCCGGGGTGCAGCGCTATTACTACAACAACACCAATGATGACGGGCGTCAGGAACGCTACGTTAGCCTCGATTTTTCGCTGCCGCTGGCCTCCTGGCTGAGCGTGGGCGCGTCGCGCGATCGCTACGGCGCCACGCAGGGCAACATCAGCGCGCGCAAGCAGTTTGAAGAAGGGCCGATTACCTCTGCCGGGATCGCCGCGTCGGCCCGTCTGAAAGGGGCGCAGAGCTACGGCAACGACTATTCCGTTAACGGCAATATGAGCTACGACACCCAGTACAACGCCGGGACGGTTTCCGTGACCCGCTCAGCGGATAACGCCACCGGCCTGAACTTCTCGTCGCAGGGATCGGTGGCCTGGGCGGGCGGTGATGTTGGCCTCAGCAAGGAGCGCCAGCGCTCCGGCATCATCGTCAAAACCGGGCTGGCGGGCGACGGCAAGCTGGCCGCCAAAATCAACAACCGCAACTACGTGCTGAGCGGTAAATCGAGCTTTATCGCGCTGCCGCCTTACGCGCAGTACAGGCTTGAAATCATGAACGATCGCCACTCCGAAGACAGCTTCGACATTGTCTCCGGACGCAAGCAGGCGTTAACCCTCTACCCGGGGAACGTGGGCATGGTGGCGCCTGAGGTGAAAAGCATGGTGACGGTATTTGGTCGCGTGCGTTATCCGAACGGCGCGCTGGCCTCGAATACCGATATTCATAACCACATCGGCAAGACGCGTACCGACGCGAAAGGGGAGTTTGCGATCGATATCGATAAGAAATACCCGGTGATCACGCTGGTCTCCGCCAGTGGAAACCTCTGCGAAGCCGATCTGGATCTGGAAAAAGCCCGCGGCGCCGCGTGGGTCGGGGACGTGAAGTGTGTACTGCAAACGACAATCGCACAGAGATAATCGAATGAAGATAATTATTCCTCTCCTTATGGCGGGGGCGTGTATGCCGTTAACGGCGAACGCGCTGACCGCAAGTTCGTCCGGATCGGTCAGCAATAACTTCCTGTTTATCGAAAACGCCGTGGACGGCGAGTATTTCATTACGCCCTCCGCGCTCGATCCCCGCTTCAGCGGCTCGAACACCTGGGTGAAATACGGTTCATCGCAGGTCAGCCTGGGCTATCTCGGCTACGTTGGCTGGACGGCGCCGGGCAATAACTATCAGGATATGTGGATCGATAATTCGCCGATTGACGGGCCGTTTCGCGGCATCCGCTGCTACAGCGGGTCGCAGTGCCCGACGTCCGGCTATATCACAGGCCTGGGCACAGACGAAAACGGGTTCTACCACGCCCAGGTCGGCTCGGTGGCGGGCGTGGTCGGCGGCGCGTACGGCTTTGCCTCGTTGAGCGAATCCGCTTACGAATACTTCCGCAATATGTCGACCGGCAGCAGCGAAACTTACGTCTTCAACCGCTGCTATACCTCGGTCAATTATGATTACGCGGCGGGGGAACGCTGCAAGGATCAGAGTTCAGGGCGCTGGCAATACGTGAACTACACCCTGACCAAGCGCGGGCATCTGGCGCTTGAATCGACGAGCGCGTTTCAGGAACTGTGGATCGCCAGCGACGGGACGCCGAGCATCACCAACGACTCCGGCGCCTGCGAGCTGGGAGTGGTCAGCAACGTGAGCGGCGTGATCTGCAAAATGGTTAGCTATAACCTCCAGCAGACGGCGAATTTGACCGCCTCGCTGACCTTCCGCGCCTATATAGATTCGGCTTCGCTTGGCTTTACCCCGGCGGCCTCCACGGTGCGCTATTCCGGTAATGGCTCCAGTTGGTATAACTTCAGCTCCACCACGGCCTATTACAACGTCTTCTCAACGGGCGGGGAGTACGTTTATCTCTTCTTGTCGAAGACCTTTCTTAAAAACCTGGTGGATTCCGGATACAGCATCACCAACAGCCAGCCCTTTACCTTCGGGTTTTATAACGGCCTGACGCCGGAATCGGGCTATTACCAGTTCACCCCCTCGTTGCAGCTGAACATCGTGCCGAAGGAGTACGGGATCAGCATTTTGTCTTCGAACAATACGACCGCGGCCAGCGGCAGCGGCACCATTGGTGACGATTCGCCGATTACCATGGACTACGTGGTGACCGTGTCCGGCCCGCGACAGGCAGACAGCATTACCGCGCAGGTAATCGGGGAGAGCACGACAATCAACAACACGCCGTACTGCCTGTTCACCTCTGCCCAGGGAGGGCTTAGCGTACCGATCCCTGCCTATCTGCAATATAACAACCAGTCGGGCAGCCTGACGCAGGTGAGAAACAGCTGCGGCGAGGCGGCCATCAGCCTGAGCGACGCCCTGTGGCAGCAGACCGCGTGGGATGTTAACAACACCGACGACGGAAGCTATTTCAGCACCAGCCTGTCGCTGCTGTTCCCGATGAACGACTCCCGCTCGGCGTTAACGGTTGCAGGCGCGGACTGGGAGGGGGTGGTCAGCGCCAGCGGTGAAATCAAAGTGACGGCAAACTGGCTGGGAGTAACGAAATGAGGCGCTGGCGTGCGGTTCTGATGTGCGCAGTCTACGCGTGTGCGGCGCTGTGCAGTTTTTCTGCCCGCGCTATTTATCTCGACTCCACCATTTACGATATGCCAGCGGACGCGTCGTTTATCAGCAAACGCATTTTTAACAACAGCAAAAAGCAGAATGTTTACAGCATCTCCGCGGTAAAGATCGATAAGCCCGGGCCGGGCGGCGAGCGGCGGCAGCCGATAGAAGAGGGGGAGCTGCTGTTCGCGCCGCTCAACTTCTCCCTCGCGCCGGACGCCGGGGAGTATTTCAAAATTTTCTATCGTGGCCCACAGGATGACCGGGAGCGCTATTACCGGGTGCAGTTTACGGAAACGCCGGTCACGATGTTCCCGGCGCGTAACCAGGGCAAAAAGAGCGAAGCCATACCCGCGATTGCCATGGAAACGATACTGGTGGTACGTCCGAGAAAGCTGGATCTGCGCTACACGCTCGATGAACGCAGCGGGGTGCTCAAAAACACGGGCAATACCTTCTTTAAAATCATTGTACAGCGGGGGTGCCATTCAACGGATGATGAGGCCACCATCCGCTACGTATTGCCAGGGGAAACCTACCGTAGCAGCGGGCTAAAATATCAAAATAAAAAGTTTATTGTGGCATTGCAGAAGTATATCCCTGTCGGTGATGGGTGCTTTAAGCGTATTGAGTAAAATCTAAATAAAGTATTCTTATATTGCTAACCTCTATAAGGTAAATATACTCTGTGGAGGTTATTTAAATCATGAAAGATAAATATAAGAGTTTAGCTGGATGAAAAAAATAATTAACGATCGGATTTTATACGATTCAGAGAAGCGATCGCTGAGCGTACAAGATCAACAGGTTGTCCTTTCCGTTCCCACGGCCAAGTTACTCGCGCTATTTATTGCCAACAATTATCAACAATTAAACAGAGATGCGATCATTGAAGAGGTCTGGGGCAAGCACGGGATGATCCCCTCAGGCCATACGCTGAACAAGAATATCAGTATATTACGCAAAGCGTTTAGCGGGCTGGGGGTCGATGATGTCATTATCACTATTCCTCGCGAAGGTTTTATTTTTCAGGCACGTCTGAATAACGTACAGGAAAAAATATCACCTAACGTTAACGAAGTTATTTTGCCGGAAAAGACATCGGCGGTGCTTAGCCAGTACAGGCCGTTTTTGTTATGGCTCATTTTAGGATTAACGCTTTTTGCCGCGTCCGGTTTTTTTCTCACCTTTATTTTCCGTCATCACGACGGGATAGTGTTTGTTTTAAAAACGGGTGCCTGTGACGTGTATACCACCGAAGAAAACTCGGATGAAAAAATCGTTCATTTTCTTCACTCAGCGAAGTGGCTAGAGATAAGTTCTATCTGCGAACGAAAAGATAAGGTCGTGATATTTTACGACGATAACAGTTTGTCTCCCGGTAACAGACTAAAGGAGTACTTTTTTAGCGTGTGTATGATGGATCGTAACGGGGTGGCGAATGAATGCGAAAATTATTTTTATTAGTTTAATTGCCGTGCTGTTGGCGGCATTTGTTTATGTGCTTACCCGACACGCGATCCCTTCGGTGCTGGTCTGTACCTCTAAAGTCAATATTGCGCTACATACGCAAAAGGAGGGCGTTAATATTGAGGGGGAAATTATGCAGGTATTGCGGATCTCGTCCGGAAAGGGGGGCGTTTATTCCCAGGTGGGCACGCTGGACGTCAACGGTAAACTCTACGCCGTTAACCGGGCAACCACCCTGACGTTTTTAGGGCAGGAGAGCGATGGATATTGGCGAACCCGGCGTTCGGCCGTGATTAAAAATGTGAATGACGACCTGCCGGATAAAATAACGGATCTCTTGATGACCAGGCAGCCGCTCTTTTACTACAAGATCATGCACATCGCCAGTAACGTATACGGCCTTCGCGATCTGCGCCGCACGATCATGGTCTGTCGGGCAAAGTGAAAAGCGGTTTTAATATCACTTCGCAGATGTTAATTCTGCATATTGCATGATTCTTATTGTTTTGTTTTGTCGTGGCGTGAATGCAAGGGGTTTAATTTGTACTTTTCGCCACTCGGATAATTCCTTGTTTTGGTGACAGGAATATTCTTATCATTTTACTCCTGTTAACGCGCAAGAAGGAGGAAAACATAAAGCAGATTTTTTCGTCTTAATGAATGTCATTGACCCGGCATTTAATATTTTTGGAAACCGTAAAATTGTAAACGTTCTCTCTGTTTAAGGGCGGGGCTGCCTTTGCAATTAAACCATGATGGTGATGATGATGAATACGAAAAAGGTCTTCCTGCTTAGTTATGACATTTATCTTTTCTCGGGGATCAGATCCTGGTTACCTAATCTGATTCTGGTGGATAGCGGAACCTATATTGTTGATACCGACGTGTCTGCGCCCCAGTATAATTCCTGCCTGTTGATTATTGACAGCAGAATGCCGTTTATGTCAGTGAAAAAGTGGCTGCAACGAAATAGCGGACAATTTATCAGTGTGAACAGCGTGGTTATCCGACTGAGTGAAAATAAATGTATTAACCGAGGGTTTGAATACGCTGAGGCCATTGATGCAACTCTCCAGTGCGGCACCCTGATGGGCAGCCTTAAGCGCATCCTGATGGCTGAAAACGATCCGGGCAATTCCGGTGCGCTGGGGATGGTGGATGACTTCCGCCTGAGCGATTTTGAGCAGGAGATGCTTTACGCCTCTTTCACCCGATCGGGTCTCGAGGCGTTTTGTCACGCGAACTCGTTAACGATAAAATCGCTGTACCGCTACCGGGACAAAATCAACCACCGTCTTGGATTTGATAATTTCAACGAATCCCTGATTTATCTGTGCAGGAATGGCTTCCTGGCACAGAGCAGAAAAGGGAAGGGCGGTTTAACTGCCCGGGCCGTTCAGAGTTCAGTCTCCGACAGCGCGGAGGCCAGCCGCTTAAGTCTGGCGCTGAAAAACGATGAGATTATCCCTTATTACCAGCCCATTGTCGGTCACGCGGGGGACGTGTGCGGCGTAGAGGTGCTGGCGCGTTGGCCATTGGGTCATCACTATGCGATTTCCCAGCGCGAGTTTATTCCGCTGGCAGAAAGCAGCGGATTAATTAATGAGTTGACCAGCTATTTAATGAATAAGGTCGCGGGTGATTTAAATGAGATTGTCGGCCTGGAAAAGCCGTTTTTCGTGGCGTTTAACGTCAGCCCGTCAAACCTAAGCAACCCGGTCTTTTACTGGGAATGCCTCAATTTTTTAGAGCTGACCGAATCGCTGCCCATCAAGCTGATGATCGAGATTACGGAAAATCAGACGCTGGTGGTCACGCCGGCGGTGAAAGAGCTGATCCGTTCATTGCGCAACCGCGGCGTGCTTTTCGCGCTGGATGATTTCGGTACCGGCTACGCCAACCTCTGCTATCTGAACGAGCTTGAACTGGACGTGATTAAAATCGACAAGACCTTTATCAACGGCATTCACGCGCAGGAGCAGTCGTTACCGATGCTGGAGTCGATGATTAACCTGGCGGCGATCCTCGGGCTGCGCACCGTCGCGGAGGGGGTGGAATATGATTACCAGCGTGACTGGCTGATGAATAACCAGGTTGATTTTCAGCAGGGGTACTATTTTATGCCGCCGGTGGCGCTGGCTGACTTTAAAGGCTATTTGCAGCGATGTGAAAACGTCGTCACGGAGCCTGTATGGGAAAAGAAGCAGGTGGTAAGGCGGCGGGAAGACAAGCGCGTTAGCCTCCTGTAGATAACAAAGCCCCTCGCTAACGCAGAGGGGCTTCACGAGCCTTAGCTGAACATCACCTGCGCCCAGCGCGCCAGCCCGGCGGTCACGGAGCCAAAGTCATCGCCTCCGGCAATCGGAATACCCGGCAGCTGCTCCGCCAGCGCCTTTTTGATCAGCGGTGAACGGGCGCTTCCCCCGGTCAGGTAGATCACGCCCGGCTTCTCTTTACCGTTCTCCAGCGCCAGCTGCACCTGTTCCAGAATGCGCTGTAGCGGCTGCGCGAGCGCCGTTTCCAGCCCCTGTTGGGTAATGGCGGTGGCGAGATCGTCGCTGATAAAGGGCAGCGAAACCGCGTGCTCGGGGCTGCCGGAGAGCGCAATTTTGCTCTCTTCCGCCGTGCGCACCACGCGATAGCTCAGGCGCTGACGCCAGACCTTGTAGAGCAGGGCGACTTTGTCGGGGTCCTGGGCATCGCGCATCATATCGTTCAGGAAGCGGCCGTTGGCGGTGCTGTAAAAATCGCTCTGCGCCGGAACATCGTTAATGGCGATGGCGTTCCACCACGGCAGGATCGGCAGGGCGATCCCTTTTTCCGTTTGTCCGCCCATGCCCAGCAGCGGCATCAGGCTTTTAAACGCGAGGGCGATATCCAGATCGTTACCGCCCACGCGGCACCCGCTGTGCCCGAGCAGGCTGCCTTCGCGGTCGCGGCGGTTATGCCACTGCGGCCCCATCAGCAGCAGCGAGCAGTCCGTGGTTCCGCCCCCGATATCCACCACCAGCACGCGTTTCTCTTCCGTCAGCGTGGCTTCGAAATCCAGCCCCGCCGCAACCGGCTCGTACTGGAACACCACGTCGTGAAAACCGGCGCGCTTTGCGGCACGCTCAAGAATGCCCTGCGCCTGCTGGTTGGCCTCATCGCCCCCTAAGCCCTGGAAGTTAATCGGACGGCCAATCACCGCCTGGTCGATGGTTTCCGTTACCTGGGTCTGCGCCTGATTGCGAATGTGTACCATCATCGCGCACACCAGATCCTCGAACATCGCTACCTGCTGCGGCTTCAGGCCGCTGGCACCGAGGAACGATTTAGGCGATTTAACGAAGTAGACCTCTTCCGGATCCTCAACGTACTGGCCCAGAGAGGAGAGGCCAAACTGGACGCTTGCGGGCGTGACGTCGATATCTTCTTCACGGTTGAAACTCACCGCGCGGCGCAGCAGCGCCTGGGTTTCCGCAGCGGTAGCCGGAACCTGATGGTGACGGAACAGCCATTCGCTGACCGCTTCGCGGGTCGGTGCGCAGAGCATAGACGGCAGCAGCGTGCTCTCTTTTTCCATTTTCAGGAGCCGTGGTTGCCCGTTTTGCACGATCGCAACCGAGCAGTTCGCCGTACCGTAGTCAAATCCAATAAACACGTAGACATCCCCATGCCGGTGAGAAGGGGCGAGACTTTAGCGAAATGTCCGGCCTGCGACAACAGGAATATGAAAGCAAAGCGAAAGCGGTCTCTTCGGTTTATGCTGTGGAGAACATAAAAGGAGCAGCGATGTATTCCCTGAACTGGCAACCCCCTTACGACTGGCAGTGGATGTTTGGCTTTCTTGGCGCGCGTGCGCTCGCGGGCGTTGAAACCGTTACCGAAACCTACTACGAGCGCAGTTTTGCCTGCGACGGGCATCAGGGGGTGTTTCGCGTCACTCCAGATACCAGCACCTGCACGTTACAGGTGACGCTCAGTCCGGGGCTGGAGCCGGTGGCGCCCGCGTGTCTGGCGCGTATCGAACGGCTGTTCGATCTTCAGTGCGATCCGCAGGTCATACAGGCCACGCTCGGCGAGCTTGGCGCGGCGCGGCCCGGTTTACGCCTGCCGGGGGCGATGGATGCGTTCGAGCAGGGCGTGCGGGCGATTCTGGGGCAGCTGGTGAGCGTGGCGATGGCGGCAAAGCTTGCCGGACGCGTCGTGGCGCTGTGCGGCGAGCCGGTAAAGGATTTCCCGCACTATCTCTGCTTCCCAACGCCCGAGGCGCTGGCGGCAGCAGATCCGCGGGCTCTAAAGGCCCTTGGAATGCCGCTTAAGCGCGCGGAATCGCTGATCCATCTGGCGCGGTCGGTGTCAGAGGGGACGTTTCCGCTACGGCCGCCGGAGGATATCGAGGCGGGCATGAAGGCGCTACAGCAGAGGCCGGGAATAGGGCGCTGGACGGCGAACTATCTCGCCCTGCGCGGCTGGCAGGCGAAGGACGTATTTCTGCCGGACGATTATCTGATTAAGCAGCGTTTTGCGGGCATGACCCCGGCGCAGATCCGCCGCTATGCCCTGCGCTGGCAGCCGTGGCGCTCTTACGCCCTGCTTCATATCTGGTACACCGACGGCTGGACGCCGTCAGTTGATGGCGAAATAGCTGGTGTTCAGCAGTAGATCCAGCGGCTGCGGTTCGGCAATGGTGTCGCCGTAGATAAAGTCGATGCCAATGCCGGAAAGCGTGTCCATCATGATGGGCTGATTGCACGGCCCGGCGAGGGTTTTCATTCCCAGGCGCTGGGCGTGTCCCTGAATAATGGTCACCATCATCTCATCCATCAGGTTGCCGTGAACGTTGGTCACCACTTCGGCGTCCAGCATCAGGTAATCGGCCACGTTTGCTGAAAGGACGCTGAAGACGTTCATGTTGTGCCCCACCTGGCTTAACACCACGCGGCAGCCCGCCTGACGCAGTTTTTGCAGCCCCTGCTGAACGTTCTGATCCGTGCTTTGCACCACGTCAACGGCAATCATCAGATGCAGCAGACGGCCCGGCAGCGGGCTTTTCTCCAGCATGTCGAGCAGTTCGTCCACCAGCGTGACGCTGGCGAGCCCGGCTTCGGAGAGGGGCAGGGCCACGCCCATCCCTTTTGCCGCCACCTGCGGCGCGTAGCTGCGGAAGAACTCGCTGAAAATGCGGCGGTCGAGGGCGTGCAGCAGCTCGGTTTCCGCCAGACCGGCGCGGAAGGCCTGTTCTTCCTGCATTTCGCCCTGGCTGGTCCACAGGCGCAGGGAGATCAGCCAGAAGCTGGTGCTTTCCGGGATGCGCGGCGAGGCCACGCTGCGGCCGATCATCATCAGATGATTGTCTTTGATCATGTGCCACTGCTCGTCGAGCGACATCATGCTGCGGCTACTGTGAACGCGCTCCTGCTGCGGTTCGTAGACTGTCACCACGCCGCGCCCGTTGTTCTTCGAGGCGTAACAGGCGATATCGGCCTGAGACATCACCTCGGCGGCCTGATGGTTGCCCTCATCAATCAGGGTAATGCCCGCGCTGGCGCCGATGCGGTGCAGGCGGCCTTCCCACATAAAGTGGTAGTTATTGATGGAGTCGATCAGGCGACCCGCAATGTAGCGCGCGCTTTCGATATTGCACTCCGGCAGCAGCAGGCCAAACTCGTCGCCCCCCAGACGCGCCAGCACGTCGCTGGAGCGCAGCATGGTCAGCATCAGCGAAGAGAGCTCCCGCAGCAGCGCATCCCCGGCAGCGTGGCCTGCGGTATCGTTCACCGCCTTGAAGCGGTCAAGATCGATAAACACCAGCGCGTGACGCTGCCGGGTCTCCTGTACCGTCTGCAACAGCCGCTTAAGGTGATTCTCAAAGCTCACGCGGTTTGCGAGGCGGGTGAGGGCGTCGTGCGAGGCGCTGTAGCTCAGCTGGCGCAGCATTTTGCGCGATTCGGTTACGTCCTGGATCACCAGCACCGAGCCGATGTTTTGCCCGTCCAGGGTGCTGAGCGGGGTAATGCTGTAGTGAATGTCAAAACTGCCCCCGTTACGGCAGTTCAGCACCACGTCCTGCTCGATATCCGAACGCGACATATCGCCGCTGTGGATGTTCTCCATCAGCGGGCCATTTTCACCGAAGGTGATGTGCAGCACTTTCAGCACCGGCTGGCCAATGGCATCAGCCTGCGCCCAGCCGCTCATCTTCTCGGCGACCGGGTTCATAAAGGTGACGTTCATGTCCACGTCGGTACAGAGCACCGCTTCGCCGATGGAGTCGAGGGTAATGTGCAGACGCTCTTTTTCCTGGAACAGGGCCTCGTTAAGCTGCTTCACCTCGGTCATGTCCATATTGATGCCGAGCACGCGTTCCACCTCGCCCTGCTTGTTCAGCACGCGGTTCGCCAGGGAGCGAATATGCCGCACCCCCTCTTTCACCCGGATGCGGAACTCCAGCTTGAAGGGCATACGCGCCATCAGCGAGTCGCGCACCACCTGTTCGGCGTATGCTCTGTCTTCGGGCACCATCGCCTCATGCCATATCTGCCACGTCGGCTTGATGTGCGGGGGAATTTCGTACAGCTCGAACATCTTTTTGTCCCAGCTGATGACGTCAGGCTCCAGATCCCACTCCCAGATGCCTATTCCGCCCGCGTCGTTGGCAAGCGTGATGCGCTCCATCAGACGTTTATTGACCCACTCCGTCTGTTTGAGATCGTTGATATCTTCAATCTGGGCGATGAAATAGAGCGGGGTGCCGTCCGCGTGGCGCACGACGGAGACCGCCAGCAGCGCCCAGACCACCTCGCCGCTGCGGGTGTAGTAACGTTTTTCCAGCGAATAGGTGTTGATGTCACCGCTGACCAGCTGTTCCAGCTGCTCAAGATCGGTATTGAGATCTTCCGGCCAGGTGAGCTGCTGGAAGGTCAGGGACTGTAGCTCGCTCTGGGTATAGCCGAGGAAATGACACAGCGCTTTGTTGGCCTGTAGCCACTGCCCCTCAATGCCTACCAGCGCCATGCCGATAGCGGAATACTCCATGGCGTTACGAAAACGTTCTTCACTCTCGGTAATGTGTTTACGCTCGGCGCGAAACGCATACATCACCATGGTCATCACGTTGGCGGGAAGCAGCATCATCAGGAAGGGGAGCCACGGGGCGTTAAACATCGCGCCGTTGTTTTGCGTCACCATCGGCGCGGGGTTGTGCGCCATCATCAGCGACACCATCATGACGGTGACCAAAAAGACCAGGAAGGCTTCCATGCGCGGCAGACGCACCGCGCTCCACATCAGCAGCACGATGACGCAGGTAAACGGCCAGGGCAGCCAGGTCATGGCTATCCAGCTCAGCATCAGCGTTACCGCCATCGTTAACAGCGTTTCCAGCAGCAGCTGCGGGTTGCGGTGGCGCAGTAAATAGTGCGGCTTAAAGAGTAATCCCAGCGGCACCAGCGCCAGCGCGCCGATAGATTCCGATAATACCCAGACCAGGAAGTTACGCAGCGGCTCCGCGCTCGGCACCAGGAAATGAATCATTATCCCGCCTAACAGCGGCGGGATCAGGGCGCTGCCGATAGCCAGGCGTATCCAGTCGTTGAGGTTTTGCAGCGGGTTGTACCAGGGCAGCAGCTTACGCAGCAGCAGAGCGCCAACGCAGGCTTCAATGACGTTAACGGCGGTATAGGCAAGGCCAATTGAGTTCCAGGAGAACAGCATCCACGAGGCAAACACGTTGCCGAAGGAGCAGGCCAGCGCAATGCCCGGCCACATCTTTCCGGCGTGGCGGTAGAACGCCACCATCATAATGGACGTCGGGAACCAGAGCGGGGCGAGGAGCGTGCCAAAGCGGGTCAGCTCCAGCGAGAAAAGGGTAAAGATGAAAGTGACCAGGCCCAGGCAGACAAGTCGCAGTAAAGGATGTGGGGTAGTAACCAAAACCCGCTGGTATTGTTTATTCATTACCGCTGTATCCAGGGACGCCGTGCCGTCAGGAACCAGGTCCGGACGAGAGAATTTTTGAATTTGGTTTATGCTAGTACAAACAATTTACAATTCATATGCTGACTGCTCATAATTTGACATCATAGACTTATTAAATAGTTACTCCCTAAAAAATTCATATTAAACGCCGAAAAAGTGATCGTTAAAATTTAGCTAAAGGGAGAAAAACGGACTTTTCAGCCCGTCTCGCAGAACCTGCGCTTTCGACTGGTATCACGACCCCGAAATCCCTATAATTGCCGCGTTTGACGCTCCGGCGTCGCCCTTCCTTAACATCCAGGTTAATCAGGTCGCTAAATTTATGACTGATAAGTCTCATCAGTGCGTCATCATAGGCATCGCCGGCGCATCCGCTTCAGGTAAAAGTCTTATTGCCAGTACGCTTTATCGCGAACTGCGCGAACAAGTTGGTGATGAGCACATCGGTGTCATTCCCGAAGATAGCTATTATAAAGACCAATCGCATCTCTCGATGGAAGAACGCGTTAAAACCAACTATGACCATCCGAATGCGATGGACCACAGTCTGTTGTTCCAGCATTTAGAAGCGCTGAAAAGCGGCCAGGCGATTGAACTGCCTGTTTACAGCTACGTAGAACACACCCGCACCGCGGATACCGTTCGCATTGAGCCAAAAAAAGTCATCATCCTTGAAGGCATTCTGCTTCTGACCGACGCGCGCCTGCGTGAATCCATGAACTTCTCTATCTTCGTGGATACCCCACTGGATATCTGCCTGATGCGCCGCATCAAGCGCGACGTGAACGAGCGTGGCCGTTCGATGGACTCGGTAATGGCGCAATATCAGAAAACCGTCCGCCCGATGTTCCTGCAATTTATCGAACCGTCCAAGCAGTACGCCGATATCATCGTGCCGCGCGGCGGGAAAAACCGCATTGCTATCGATATCTTAAAAGCGAAAATCAGCCAGTTTTTTGAATAAACCGCGCGAATTGTGTACCGTTCAGAGATAACCTGGTTTGCCCTGACGCTTCAACGGCTTCAGGGAACGATGCACGAAAGGAGAAAGTGCCATGCGTCTTTGTGACCAAGATATAGAAGCCTGGCTGGATGAAGGCCGTCTGTCTATCACGCCTCGCCCGCCGGTTGAGCGTATCAACGGCGTGACCGTTGACGTTCGGCTGGGGAATAAATTCCGTACCTTTAGCGGCCATACCGCGCCGTTTATCGATCTTAGCGGGCCGAAAGATGAAGTGAGCGCGGCGCTCGATCGCGTGATGAGCGACGAAATCGTGCTTGCGGACGGCGACGCGTTTTACCTGCATCCGGGCGAGCTGGCGCTGGCGGTGACCTATGAATCGGTCACGCTTCCGGCGGATCTGGTGGGCTGGCTGGACGGGCGTTCTTCGCTGGCGCGTCTGGGGCTGATGGTTCACGTGACCGCGCACCGTATCGATCCGGGCTGGTCTGGGCGCATCGTACTGGAGTTTTTCAACGCCGGCAAACTGCCGCTGGCGCTGCGTCCTGGTATGATGATTGGCGCCCTGAGCTTCGAGCCGCTGACCGGGCCGGCCGCGCGTCCTTATAATCGTCGCCAGGATGCAAAATATCGCGATCAGCAGGGTGCCGTCGCAAGCCGTATCGATAAAGACTGACAGTGAGTCCATTGAGGATGCCATGAGAAGAGTTCTGACGACGCTGATGATTTTGCTGGTGGTGCTGGTTGCTGGCCTTTCAGCGTTAGTTCTGCTGGTTAACCCTAACGATTTTCGCGCCTACATGGTGCGTCAGGTCGAAGCGCGTAGCGGTTATGAACTGAAGCTGGACGGCCCGCTGCGCTGGCACGTCTGGCCGCAGCTCAGCATTCTCTCTGGCCGCATGTCGCTCACCGCGCCGGGGGCCGCTGCGCCGCTGGTGTCGGCGGACAATATGCGCCTTGATGTTGCCCTTATCCCGCTCTTTTCGCATCAGCTTCAGGTGAACCAGGTGATGCTGAAAGGGGCGGTGATCCAGCTTACGCCGCAAACCGAAGCCGTCCGCAAGGCGGATGCCCCGGTTGCGCCGCGTGAAAACACCCTCCCGGATGAACCCTCTGATACCGGCTGGTCGTTTGATATCGGCAGCCTGAAGGTGGCGGACAGCGTGCTGGTCTTCCAGCATGAAGGTGATGAACAGGTCACGGTGCGCAATATCAGCCTGAAGATGGAGCAGGACGAGAATCATCAGGCCACTATTGATTTCTCCGGGCGCGTCAACCGCGATCAGCGCGATCTGACGCTCTCTCTCAACGCCAACGTCAACGCCGCCGATTATCCGCATCAGCTGACGGCGGATATTCAGCAGCTAAACTGGCAGCTGACGGGGGCCGATCTGCCTTCGCAGGGGATCGCCGGGCAGGGCTCGCTACAGGCCATCTGGCGCGAAGAACAAAAGCAGCTTGAGCTGGATAAGCTCGATCTCCAGGCGAATGACAGCAGCCTGAAAGGGCAGGCGAGTGTCTCCCTTGCCGAAAAACCAAAGTGGGTGTTTAACCTGCAATTCGACAAACTCAATCTCGAAAACCTGCTCGCCGTCCCGGCAGCGGACGGAAATGGCGCAGACGCGCCGCAAACCGGGCAAAACCAGCCTAAACAGCCGCGCCCGGTGATCTCCTCAAACCTTGACCAGCCGGATTACAACGGGCTGCGCGGATTTACCGCGGACGTGATGCTTAAGGCCAACAGCGTGCGCTGGCGCGGTATCGACTTCACGGACGTCAGCAGCCAGATGTTCAACCATAACGGGCTGCTGGTTATCTCAGATCTAAGCGGCAGGATGGGCGACGGGCATATCTCGTTACCCGGCACGTTGGACGTGCGTAACGATAATCCCACCGCTGAGTTCCAGCCGCGCCTCGACAACGTCGAGATTGGCACCATTCTGAAAGCCTTCAACTACCCAATCTCCCTTACCGGGAAGATGGCGCTGGCGGGGGATTTCTCCGGCACCAAAATTGATGCCGATGCCTTCCGCCATGACTGGCAGGGGCAGGCGCACGTCGAGCTGAAAAACACCCGCATGGAAGGCCTTAACTTCCAGCAGCTGGTGCAGCAGGCGGTTGAGCGCAGCAGCAACGTTACCGCGAAAGAGAACTACGATAGCGCCACGCGTCTGGACTCCTTCGTCAGCGACCTGACGCTTGATAGCGGTACGCTTACCCTGAACGGTATGGAAGGCGCCTCGCAGATGCTCTCTTTAACCGGCGAAGGCTCTCTTGACCTGGTAAAAGAAACGGCGGATACGCGCTTTAACGTTCGCGTGCTGTCCGGCTGGGAAGGCGAGGGCAAGCTGGTCGATTTCCTGAAAGAAACGCCGATCCCGCTGACCGTATACGGGAAATGGCAGGCGCTGAACTACAGCCTCCAGGTGGATCAGGTGCTGCGCAAGCATTTGCAGGATGAAGCGAAGCGTCGCCTGAACGAGTGGGCAGATAAGAATAAGGATTCCCAAAAAGGGAAGGATGTGAAGAAGCTTTTAGAGAAGCTTTGAGTTGTCTCCCGGTTGTAAGAGGCCATGTGAATATGCAAGAACAGGAGGCGTTCCGTTCACCTTAGGTTCCTTACTTCTCTTTCACCACAATACTTGTGAACGTGTCAGGGCGGTTCACCGCCACCGCCCTGACAACCCGGGCTCCCGGCAAGAAAATCGCCGCTTCGCGGTGCCCTCAGCTTATTCCTTCAGGCTATCGGGTCGGGCACCAGCCTGCATCCATGCAGGC
>NZ_JAKCMV010000067.1 GCF_021440515.1 Enterobacter asburiae
GCCACCCGGCAAAAAAACCGCACCGCACGAACGTAGGCCGGGTAAGCGAAGCGCCACCCGGCAAAAAACCGCTTACCGCACAAAGAACTAAAGCGCCACTAAGGGCGCTTTAGTTTTTCCCGGTCTTTGTCTTTCTCTCTATCCCGCTGGTTCACAGGAGGATTTCCCCCGACATCAGCACCCCTCGTGTCGAGCAAGTTGGTGAGGTTCCGGATTGTGCCGACACTTTAATTCTATGCAAGACCCCGTTTTTCGCCAGCGCAGACGGTTCCTTTTTAGCCAAAATTTTTTCGCGATGTTGTTCGATTTTCTATAGTTAAGGCGTAGCCATTAAGGAGAAACCGATGCTAACGCTCCACCATCTTAACCAGTCGCGCTCTCACCGCGTAATCTGGGCGCTGGAAGAACTCGCTCTGCCCTATGAGATTGTTCGCTACCAGCGCGAAAAAACCATGCTTGCGCCGGAGTCGCTCAAAAAAGTGCATCCGCTGGGGAAATCGCCGGTCATTGAGGATAACGGCCTGGTCCTTGCCGAGTCCGGGGCCATTCTTGAGTACCTGCAAGAGACCTACGACGGCGAATCGCGCCTCAAGCCGCAGGATCCTGCCGACAAAGTGCAGTATCGCTTCTGGCTACACTACGCCGAAGGGTCCCTGATGCCGCTGCTGCTCATGAAGCTGGTGTTCAACAGCCTGGGTAAACCGCCCGTTCCGTTCGGGCTGCGCACCATCGGCAAGGCGCTGGGGCAGGGGGTGCAAAAAGCCTACCTTAACCGCCAGCTTGAAACCCACGCGCGTTTTATCGAATCGCATCTGGCGCAGAACCGCTGGTTTGCCGGTGACGCGCTGAGCATGGCCGATATCCAGATGAGCTTCCCGATTTTTGCCCTGCTGGCGCGCGGGGGGATCGACAACCTGCCGCATATCCAAGCGTGGAAGGAAAAGGTAGAAGCGCTGCCGGCCTGGCAAAAAACGCTGGAGCAGGGTGGGCCGTTAACCCTTCCCGGCGAGGCGTGAAATGTAACTAAATTGCGCACCAACGATAACGTTTGCGCATCCTCTGGTTATTTCTTCATCTTTGGATGTGAATTTTAGCGAAAAAGGAGAAAGTTCAGTTGAAAAGGGCGGTGATTAGGCTAGATAATCGTTTGCCTTTTTTGACCACCCGTTTTGTAAGCGCGGAGCTAAACGTTTGCTTTTTTTGTGACGCCCCTATTCGTCGCAAACGTAGCACAAGGATTTGACGTTTTGCTGGCAGTGGAGTCTCCACCACGACTTACAGACGCTCTATAAAAATTCTCAGGGGATGTTTTCTATGTCTACGCCTTCTGCGCGTAATGGCGGTTCACTCGACGCCATGTTTAAAATTTCTGCTCGCGGCAGCACCGTGCGACAGGAAGTCGTTGCCGGTCTGACCACGTTTCTGGCGATGGTTTACTCCGTCATCGTGGTGCCGGGCATGTTGGGTAAAGCGGGCTTCCCGCCTGCGGCCGTCTTCGTGGCGACCTGTCTGGTCGCCGGCGTCGGCTCCATCGTGATGGGCCTGTGGGCGAACCTGCCGCTGGCTATCGGCTGCGCCATCTCGCTGACCGCGTTTACCGCCTTCAGCCTGGTGCTGGGTCAGCACATCAGCGTGCCCGTTGCCCTTGGCGCGGTATTCCTGATGGGCGTGCTGTTCACCGTCATTTCCGCCACCGGCATTCGTAGCTGGATTTTACGCAACCTGCCGCAGGGCGTGGCGCACGGCACAGGTATCGGTATCGGCCTGTTCCTGCTGCTGATCGCCGCCAACGGCGTGGGTCTGGTCATCAAGAACCCGCTGGACGGTCTGCCGGTTGCGCTGGGCCACTTCGCCAGCTTCCCGGTGATCATGTCCCTGATTGGCCTGGCGGTGATTATCGGTCTGGAAAAACTGAAGGTGCCGGGCGGCATTCTGCTGACCATCATCGGTATCTCGGTTGTCGGTCTGATTTTCGATCCGAACGTCCACTTCTCCGGCATTTTCGCGATGCCATCCCTGAGCGATGAAAACGGCAACTCCCTGATTGGCAGCCTGGATATCGTGGGCGCGCTGAACCCGGTGATCCTGCCAAGCGTTCTGGCGCTGGTGATGACCGCAGTGTTTGACGCTACCGGCACCATCCGTGCGGTGGCCGGTCAGGCGAACCTGCTTGATAAAGACGGCCAGATCATCGACGGCGGCAAAGCGCTGACCACCGACTCCCTGAGCAGCGTCTTCTCCGGCCTGGTGGGCGCAGCGCCTGCGGCGGTATACATCGAATCCGCAGCGGGTACGGCGGCGGGCGGCAAAACCGGCCTGACGGCGATCACCGTCGGCGTGCTGTTCCTGCTGATCCTGTTCCTTTCTCCGCTTTCGTACCTCGTGCCTGTCTATGCAACGGCGCCTGCGCTGATGTATGTTGGCCTGCTGATGCTGAGCAACGTAGCGAAAATCGACTTCGCTGACTTCGTCGACGCCATGTCCGGCCTGATCACCGCGGTGTTCATCGTGCTCACCTGCAACATCGTCACCGGCATCATGATTGGCTTTGCCTCTCTGGTGATTGGTCGTCTGGTGTCAGGCGAATGGCGCAAGCTGAACATCGGCACGGTGGTGATTGCCATCGCGCTGGTGGCCTTCTACGCGGGCGGCTGGGCGATTTAAGTTATCGATTTATGCGAAAACGGGTGGCTTTGGCCGCCCGTTTTTATTTTCGGAACACAGATTGTTGTCATTTGCGTTACTCTCAGGAAGATAGAATTAAGGCACGACGCCTTCCGTTGTACATAAGACACATTGCAAACAGGGAACGCATGGAAATTTTCTTCACAATACTCATCATGACCCTGGTGGTCTCTCTGTCCGGGGTAGTTACTCGCGTACTGCCCTTCCAGTTACCCCTGCCGTTAATGCAAATCGCCATTGGTGCGCTGCTGGCCTGGCCGACGTTTGGGTTACACGTCGAGTTCGATCCGGAACTGTTCCTGGTCCTCTTTATTCCGCCGCTGCTGTTCGCCGACGGCTGGAAAACCCCAACGCGTGAATTCCTCGAACACGGTCGAGAGATCTTAGGTCTGGCGCTGGCGCTGGTGGTGGTTACCGTCGTCGGGATTGGCTTCCTGATCTACTGGGCGGTGCCGGGCATTCCGCTCATTCCGGCCTTTGCGCTGGCGGCCGTGCTCTCGCCGACCGATGCCGTGGCGCTGTCCGGCATCGTGGGGGAAGGGCGCATTCCGAAAAAAATCATGGGCATTTTGCAGGGCGAGGCGCTGATGAACGACGCCTCCGGCCTGGTCGCCCTGAAGTTTGCCGTGGCGGTAGCGATGGGGACGATGGTCTTCACCGTTGGCGGCGCGACGCTGGAGTTCTTCAAGGTCGCCATCGGCGGTATTCTGGCGGGCTTCGTGGTGAGCTGGCTGTATGGCCGCTCGCTGCGCTTCCTCAGCCGCTGGGGCGGCGACGAACCCGCTACGCAGATCGTGCTGCTGTTCCTGCTGCCGTTCGCCTCTTACCTGATCGCTGAACACATTGGCGTGTCGGGCATTCTGGCGGCGGTGGCGGCAGGGATGACCATCACCCGCTCTGGCGTGATGCGCCGCGCGCCGCTGGCGATGCGCCTGCGTGCCAACAGCACCTGGGCGATGCTCGAGTTCGTGTTTAACGGCATGGTGTTCCTGCTGTTGGGCCTGCAACTGCCGGGCATTCTGGAGTCTTCGCTGGTGGCGGCAGAGGCCGATCCAAACGTCGAAACCTGGATGCTGTTCACCGATATCGTGCTGATTTATATCGCGCTGATGCTGGTGCGCTTCGGCTGGCTGTGGACAATGCAGAAGTTCAGCAAGCGCTTCCTGAAGAAAAAGCCGATGGAGTTTGGCTCCTGGACCACGCGTGAACTGCTGATCGCCTCGTTCGCCGGGGTTCGCGGGGCAATCACCCTGGCCGGTGTGCTCTCCATTCCGCTGCTGCTGCCGACCGGGGACGTCTTCCCGGCGCGTTACGAGCTGGTGTTCCTGGCGGCAGGGGTGATTCTGTTCTCCCTGTTTGTCGGCGTGGTGATGCTGCCGATCCTGCTTCAGCATATCGACACCGGCGACTCATCGCAGCAGCATAAAGAGGAGCGTATTGCCCGCGCGGCAACGGCTGAAGTGGCGATTGTGGCGATCCAGAAAATGGAAGAACGTCTGGCCGCCGATGCCGAAGAGAACATCGATAACCAGCTGCTGACCGAGGTGAGCTCGCGCGTCATCGGTAACCTGCGCCGCCGTGCGGACGGGCGCAATGACGTGGAGAGTTCGCTTCAGGAAGAGAATCTGGAGCGCCGCTTCCGTCTGGCAGCGTTACGTTCGGAGCGTGCAGAGCTGTACCACCTGCGCGCTACGCGACAGATCAGCAACGAAACGCTGCAAAAGCTGCTGCACGATTTGGACCTGCTGGAAGCGCTGTTGATAGAGAATCAGTAGTCCGTTTTTTGCCCGGTGGCGCTGCGCTTACCGGGCCTACGTGCTCGATCGGTTCCCTCTCCCTATGGGAGAGGGCTAGGGTGAGGGGCGAGGGGAAACCCAAAACCCCTCACAGCACTCCAGCCACGCTTTCGCGCTGTGCGACAAATACACCCCTTCCCGCCAGATCATCCCCAGCTGCCAGTACAAATCGCTCTCAAGCGGGATCCAGCGCAGCGTGTTCTTGTCCAGACGCTCGCAAATCGGCTGCGGCAAAATGGCAATCCCCACGCCCGCCTGCACCATCGCCGCGAGAAAATCCCACTGGCCGCTGCGCACCGCAATGCGTGGTTTAACGTTGTGCTGGCTGAACAGGGCCATCAGCTGGCGGCTCAGGGCGAAATCTTCGTTGTAGATTAATAGCGGATGCTCGCCGAGGCGCTCAGGCTGCACCGAATCGATATGCAGCCACTCGCCGGAGCGCGGCACCAGCACGCACAGCGGATGGCTAAACAGCGGCAGCGAAGCCAGCCCGCTCTCTTCTTCAACGGGCAGCGCGGTCATCGCCACGTCCAGCTCGCCGTTCATCACCGCCTGCTGAACGGTCAGGCCGCCGAACTCGGATATTTTAAGCTCGACGCCGGGATAGCGCTGGCGAAACAGGCTAATCGGCCCGGCCATCATCATCCCCACCATCGGCGGAATGCCGAGGCGCAGAATGCCTTTGTTCAGATGATTGATATCGCCAAGCTCGGCCTCCAGCTGGCGGAATTCGGCGAGGATCGCCAGCCCGCGTTCAAACACCACTCGTCCGGTGTCGGTCAGCAGCAGCTTGCGTCCGTCGCGGATCAGCAGGGTGCAGTTCAGCTCATCTTCGAGGTTTTTCAGCATCTTGCTGATGGTAGGCTGGGTCACAAACAACTTTTCCGCTGCGCGGGTAAAACTCTGCTGACGAACCACTTCGACAAAATAGCGCAGCGTTCTTATGTCCATGATTATTCCTCGGAACTATGCATTCGATGATTTTAATTCATTTCAGCCCACTCCGTGCGATCGCTATACTGGCGCTCCATCTCATTTTTGAGGAAATCCCCCATGGCCGTGGCGTTAAGTCGTGTTACGCCTGCCGTTGTGCAACGACTTCAGGTACCGGTTCAGGTACTGCTCTATGCCGCGCTGTTCGTGTTTGCGGAATATCTTGTCACCTGGCTACACCTGCCGCTGCCCGCCAACCTGGTGGGAATGCTTTTAATGCTGACGCTGATTCTGTGCCGCGTAATCCCGCTTAACTGGGTGCGCGCGGGCGCTCGCTGGCTGCTGGCGGAAATGCTGCTGTTCTTCGTTCCGGCGGTGGTGGCGGTAGTGAACTATGCCCAGCTGCTGATGGTGGACGGCTGGCGCATCTTCGCGGTGATCGCCCTGAGCACGCTGATGGTGCTGGGCGCTACCGCCTGGGTGGTGGATAAAGTTTATCGCTTTGAAATCAGCAGGCAGAAGCATGACTAACTTCCAGATAAGCGTCCTGTGCCTGATTGCCACCCTGGTTATCTACTTCGCCAACAAACGCCTCTATCGCCGCTTTCACGCGCTGCCGCTGATGCCGCTGGTGTTCACGCCGATCCTGCTGGTGCTGATGCTGGTGTTCGGGCACATCTCCTGGCAGAACTACATCGGCGAATCCCACTGGCTGCTGTGGCTGCTCGGCCCGGCGACCATCGCCTTTGCGGTTCCGGTTTACGACAACCTGGCGATTATCAAACGCCACTGGATGTCGCTCAGCGCGGGCGTAGTGACCGCTACGGTGGTGGCGGTGTGCAGCTCCGTCTGGCTGGCGCGGCTGTTTACCCTCTCCGATGAAATCCAGCGCAGCCTGGCCGTGCGCTCCGTTACCACGCCCTTTGCGCTGGCGGCGGCCAAACCGCTTGGCGGACAGCCGGATCTGGTGGCGCTGTTTGTGGTGGTCACCGGGGTGTTCGGCATGGCGGTAGGGGATATGCTGTTTCTGCGCCTGTCGATCCGCGAAGGGATGGCAAAAGGGGCCGGGTTTGGCGCGGCCTCACACGGCGCGGGCACCGCGCGTTCCTATGAGCTCGGTCAGCAGGAAGGGGTGGTGGCAAGCCTGGTGATGATGCTCTCAGGCGTGGTGATGGTACTGATTGCGCCGCTGGTGGCGTGGGTGATGTTCTGAATTCCCCGGCCAGACGGCCGGGGAGAAAGGGTTAGTGCGCGCGGCCCTGCTCAACGCCCAGGCCGGTTTGTGAACGGATAAACTGGGCGCGGAATTTCTCGCGTTCCAGGTTGCCTTCCGGCGAGTTGTCGGTGGCGGAGAAGACCCAGATCCCGATAAACGCGACGGCGATTGAGAACAGCGCCGGGTATTCGTACGGGAAGATGGCGTTTTCGTGACCGAGGATCTGCACCCAGATGGTCGGGCCGAGGATCATCAGGATCACCGCCGTTAGCAGGCCGAGCCAGCCGCCAATCATCGCGCCACGGGTGGTCAGTTTTGACCAGTACATGGAGAGCAGAATGATCGGGAAGTTACAGCTTGCCGCAATCGAGAAGGCCAGCCCCACCATAAAGGCGATGTTCTGTTTCTCGAACAGGATCCCCAGCAGAATCGCCACCACGCCCAGAATCAGCACGGTGATTTTGGAGACTCTCAGCTCCTGGCGCTCGGTTGCCCCTTTGCGGAACACGTTGGCGTAGAGATCGTGCGATACCGCAGACGCCCCCGCCAGCGTCAGCCCGGCAACCACCGCGAGGATGGTGGCGAAGGCCACGGCGGAGATAAAGCCGAGGAACAGGTTACCGCCCACCGCGTCAGCCAGATGTACCGCCGCCATGTTGTTGCCGCCAATCAGCGCGCCCGCCGCGTCTTTAAACGCCGGGTTCGCTCCCACCAGCATGATCGCGCCAAAGCCGATGATAAAGGTCAGGATGTAGAAGTAGCCCATAAAGCCGGTGGCGTAGAAGACGCTCTTACGTGCCTCGCGCGCGTCGCTCACGGTGAAGAAACGCATCAGGATGTGCGGCAGCCCCGCCGTACCAAACATCAGACCCAGCCCCAGCGAGAGCGCGGATATCGGGTCTTTAACCAGCCCGCCCGGGCTCATGATCGCTTCCCCTTTCGGGTGAACCGCCATCGCTTCGGTGAACAGGTTGTTGAAGCTAAAGCCGACGTGCTTCATTACCATAAAGGCCATAAAGCTTGCGCCGAACAGCAACAGTACCGCTTTGATAATTTGCACCCAGGTGGTGGCGAGCATCCCGCCGAACAGGACGTACATCACCATCAGCACGCCGACCAGCACCACCGCAACGTGGTAGTTCAGGCCGAACAGCAGCTCGATAAGTTTGCCTGCACCCACCATCTGCGCAATCAGGTACAGCGCGACCACCACCAGCGAACCGCAGGCGGAGAGGATACGGATCGGCCCCTGCTTCAGGCGATACGACGCCACGTCGGCAAAGGTGAAGCGCCCCAGGTTACGCAGGCGCTCGGCAATCAGGAACAGGATGATCGGCCAGCCCACGAGGAAGCCGAGGGAGTAAATCAGCCCGTCGTAGCCGGAGGTGTAAACCAGCGCAGAAATCCCGAGGAACGACGCCGCCGACATAAAATCGCCCGCAATCGCCAGCCCGTTCTGGAAGCCGGTAATGTTGCCACCCGCGGTGTAGTAATCGTTACGCGAACGCACGCGCTTCGACGCCCAGTAGGTGATGTAGAGCGTCAGCAGCACGAAAATCAGGAACATGATAATCGCCTGCCAGTTGGTCGGCTGACGCTGCACCTCGCCGGTGATGGCATCGGCGGCGTTCGCGGCAAAGGGAAGTGTGGCGGCTAGCGCCGTCAGGACTCGCTTCATGATGCTTTTACCTCACGCAGAACCGCGTTGTTAAGACGATCGAATTCACCGTTGGCGCGCCAGACGTAGACGCCCGTCAGCACAAACGAAATCACAATCACGCCGATCCCAATCGGGATGCCGCGCGTGACGCTGGTGCCTGCATGAAGCGGTGTGCCGAGCCAGTGCGGAGCAAAGGCGATCAGCAGAATAAAGCCGACGTAGATGATCAGCATGATGATGGACAGTAAGAAGGCAAACCGTTGCCGTTTTTCGACGAGCTCCCTGTAGTGCGCACTGTTCTCTATCTGCTGACAAATATCGTTATTCATCACAGAAATCTCCAGAGGTAAGGTTGGTTTATTTTATCCCCTCTCCCCTATGGGGAGAGGGTTAGGGTGAGGGGAGGAAGGTGAAGTCTGATGCCCTCACCCCGGCCCTCTCCCACAGGGAGAGGGGGAAAACAGGTTAAGACGGCATCGCGATGGCCTGCTTCTCTTCGAGCAGTTTTTCCACCACGCCAGGATCGGCGAGCGTCGAGGTATCACCGAGGTTGCTGGTGTCACCTGCCGCGATTTTGCGCAGGATGCGGCGCATGATCTTGCCGGAGCGGGTTTTCGGCAGCGAGTCGGTCCAGTGCAGCACGTCCGGGGTGGCAAGCGGGCCAATCTCTTTTCGTACCCAGTTGCGCACCTCGGTATACAGCTCCGGCGACGGCTCTTCGCCGTGGTTGAGCGTGACGTAGGCGTAAATCGCCTGGCCCTTAATGTTGTGCGGAATGCCCACCACCGCCGCTTCGGCGATCTTCGGATGCGACACCAGCGCCGATTCAATTTCCGCCGTGCCCAGACGGTGGCCGGACACGTTCAGCACGTCGTCCACGCGCCCGGTGATCCAGTAATAGCCGTCTTCATCACGACGCGCGCCGTCGCCGCTGAAATACATGTTTTTGAAGGTCGAGAAGTAGGTCTGCTCGAAGCGCTCGTGGTCGCCGTACAGCGTGCGCGCCTGGCCCGGCCAGGAGTCGACGATCACCAGGTTGCCCTCGGTTGCGCCCTCCTGCGGATTGCCTTCGTTATCCACCAGCGCAGGCTGCACGCCGAAGAACGGACGGGTCGCTGAGCCCGCTTTCAGCTGGGTCGCGCCCGGCATCGGGGTAATCATGAAGCCGCCGGTTTCGGTCTGCCACCAGGTGTCCATCACCGGGCATTTCTCGTTGCCGATCTTCTTCCAGTACCACTCCCAGGCTTCCGGATTGATCGGCTCGCCGACGGAACCAAGAATGCGCAGGGACGAGCGGTCAGTACCTTCTATAGCCTTGTCGCCCTCCGCCATCAGGGCGCGGATCGCCGTTGGCGCGGTGTAGAGAATATTGACCTGGTGCTTGTCCACCACCTGACACATGCGCGCCGGGGTTGGCCAGTTCGGCACGCCCTCAAACATCAGCGTGGTCGCCCCGCAGGCCAGCGGGCCGTAAAGCAGGTAGCTGTGGCCGGTGACCCAGCCCACGTCAGCGGTACACCAGTAGATGTCGCCCGGATGGTAGTCGAAGACGTATTTAAAGGTGGTGGCGGCATACACCAGGTAGCCGCCGGTGGTGTGCAGCACCCCTTTTGGCTTGCCGGTGGAGCCGGAGGTGTAAAGGATAAACAGCGGATCTTCCGCGTTCATCTCTTCCGGCTGGTGCTGGTCGCTGGCGTTTTCAATCAGGTCGCTCCACCACAGGTCGCGGCCTTCGTGCCAGTCGATCTTGCCGCCGGTGCGCTTAAGGACAATGACGTTGCTGATGGTGGTAACGTTCGGGTTTTTCAGCGCGTCGTCGACGTTTTTCTTCAGCGGAATGCCGCGTCCGGCGCGCACGCCTTCGTCAGCGGTGATCACCAGCTTAGAGCTGGAGTCGACAATACGCCCGGCCACCGCCTCCGGCGAGAAGCCGCCGAAAATGACGGAATGAATGGCCCCGATACGCGCACAGGCCAGCATCGCCACCGCCGCTTCCGGCACCATCGGCATATAAATCGCCACCACGTCGCCCTTTTTAATGCCCTGTTGCAGCAGTACGTTGGCAAAGCGGCAGACGTCGCGGTGCAGTTCTTTGTAGGAGATGTGTTTGCTCTGAGAGGCGTCGTCGCCTTCCCAGATAATCGCCGTTTCGTCGCCGCGCTCGGCCAGATGGCGATCCAGGCAGTTTGCCGCCAGGTTCAGCGTGCCGTCTTCATACCATTTAATCGAGACATTGCCGGGGGCAAACGAGGTGTTCTTGACCTTCTGATAGGGTTTTATCCAGTCAAGGATGTGGCCCTGCTCGCCCCAGAATGCGTCAGGACTGGAAACGGATTGCTGATACTTCTCGTGGTACTGCTCCGGGGTGATCAGGCAACGTTCCGCAATAGTGGCGGGAATCTCGTGTTTATGTATTTGGCTCATGGCTTTTTTTCTCCTTGTAAGATGTTAATAATATGTCGCAAAAACGTTAAGAGTAGGGGCTTTACAAGCTTTGTTTATTATTTGGGCGGCAGATCACGCATTGTCTGAAGAGTATGAAAAATGAGCGAATGAAACTTTGAAGGGAAATAGTTCAGCGGAAATATTATTCACATTTAGGTGAAAAAAATCTTTTTTATAACAAAAGGTTATTTATGCGAATTATTACAAATTAGCGTCATAGTGACTTTTCGCAGTCAAATGCCCCGTTCTTTAAGGCTTGCGCAGCAGGCCGTGCAAATGATACTCATACGCCGCGTTAAAAAATCCCATAAACCAACGCAACACAATTCATACCCTTTCAGTATGTCTTCATATTCATGCAGTTCAGGTGATGTGAGGGCTTCATTGAGGAAGTCAGTTTCTATGAAAAACGTTAAAATCAGCCTGGCCTGGCAAATCCTGCTGGCTCTGGTGCTGGGCATCCTGCTGGGCAGCTATCTTCACTATCACAGCGACAGCCGCGAGTGGCTGATTGCCAATTTGCTCTCTCCGGCGGGTGACATCTTTATTCATCTGATCAAGATGATTGTCGTGCCCATTGTGATCTCGACGCTGGTGGTCGGTATCGCAGGCGTAGGCGATGCGAAACAGCTTGGCCGCATCGGCGCGAAAACCATTATCTATTTCGAAGTGATCACCACGGTGGCCATCATTCTTGGCATCACGCTGGCGAATGTGTTCCAGCCGGGCTCGGGCATTGATATGTCCCAGCTGGCGACGGTGGATATTTCGAAATACCAAAGTACGACCGCAGACGTGCAAAGCCATGCGCACGGCCTGATGGGAACCATCCTGTCGCTGGTGCCGACCAACATTATCGCCTCTATGGCGAAGGGCGAGATGCTGCCTATCATCTTCTTCTCGGTGCTGTTTGGTCTGGGGCTCTCTTCTCTGCCTGCCACGCACCGCGAACCGCTGGTGACCGTGTTTCGCTCTATCTCTGAAACCATGTTCAAAGTGACCCACATGGTGATGCGCTACGCGCCGGTCGGGGTGTTTGCGCTGATCGCAGTCACCGTGGCGAATTTCGGCTTCGCCTCCCTGTGGCCGCTGGCGAAGCTGGTGATTCTGGTTCACTTCGCGATCCTTTTCTTCGCGCTGGTGGTGCTGGGCATCGTGGCGCGCCTGTGCGGGCTGAGCATCTGGATCCTGATCCGTATCCTGAAAGACGAGCTGATTCTGGCCTACTCCACGGCAAGCTCCGAGAGCGTGCTGCCGCGTATTATCGAGAAAATGGAGGCCTACGGCGCGCCTGCCTCGATTACCAGCTTCGTGGTGCCGACCGGTTATTCCTTTAACCTCGACGGCTCAACGCTGTACCAGAGTATCGCCGCTATCTTTATCGCCCAGCTGTACGGCATCGACCTGTCCCTGTGGCAGGAAATCGTGCTGGTGCTGACCCTGATGGTGACCTCAAAAGGTATCGCCGGCGTGCCGGGCGTGTCGTTTGTGGTGCTGCTGGCAACGCTGGGTAGCGTGGGTATTCCGCTGGAAGGGCTGGCGTTTATCGCGGGCGTTGACCGTATCCTCGACATGGCGCGTACCGCGCTGAACGTGGTGGGTAACGCGCTGGCGGTGCTGGTGATTGCCAAGTGGGAACACAAATTCGACCGCAAAAAAGCGCTGGCGTATGAACGCGAGGTGCTGGGTCGTTTTGATAAGACGGCCGACCAGTAATGTAAAAAAGCCCGGTGGCGCTGCGCTTACCGGGCCTACGGGTCTTGTAGGTCGGGTCAGGCGAAGCCGCCACCCGACATGTTACTCCCCGCTCAACGCATCAAACTCTTCACATCCCGTATCAAACCCTTCGGTACAGCTCAGGTTCAGCCAGTACAGCGCCTTCTGTTTATTCGGCGTGATAAACCCTTTTTCACCCTGCTGGAACAGCATCCCCGCCCAGTATTCCGCATAACCGGTGCGCGACAGCGACGAGCTGCGTTTGAACCACGACGCCGCTTTGACATCATCCTGCGCCACGTCAACGCCGTTGGCGTAAATCAGCCCGAGCAGCATTTGCGCGTCGACCGCCGAGTCGTTGTCAATGTCCTCCATCGCCGTTTGCAGCAGCTGGATGGCCTGCGGATAGTCGGTCTTGCCTGCCTGAGTATTAACCAGCAGGCGCGCCAGCATAATGGCGCCACGCTTGCTGCCTGCCAGATTGGCCTGCTGCGCGAGGGATTTCGCCTGCGCGTAATTTCCCTCGGTAAAGAGGATTTGCGAGAGCAGCCCCATCGCGTCGACATCCCCGCCTTTCGCCGCTTTCTCTGCCCACAGCGCCGCCTGTGCGCTGTCGCCAGAGCTAAAGTAGGTGTCGGCAAGATAATACTGGGCGCGCGCATCGCCGGCTTCAGCCTGCGCTTTATACTGACTGCCAATCTCATCGGCACGGGCAAGCGAGGTAAAAAGGAACAACAGCAGATAAATGTGTCTCATGGATTCTTATCATTAGGGTACATGCCGCGCAGTATAGTCGCGCGGACAGCAGAAAAAAACGGGTGCATTAAGACCTCAGCATCCTACAAGCCGGGCGGAACAACGGTTCCGCCCGATGAGGTTAGCCTGCGAGGTAGGCTAATTTTGCCGCCACCTCCTGATACCCGTCATACTTCAAATTGCCTGTGCGTTGGCTTTCCTCACTCACCCCAGTCACGTACTTATGTACGCTCCTGGGGACTCGCTGCGTCGCCGCCTTCATGCAATTCGAATTATTTAGGGTATATTTTTATTCGCATAATCTACCGCGATTAATAAAGGTGAATATCACTATGGCCAAGCAAATAATAACAACAATGCCTAACGCAGTTTTTAATGGCGTCATGCCTTTTACTCCTTGTGTAAAAAAGAATAAGAGGCTACTCTCAACCTGTTGGTTGTTGAGGGGTAGCCTCGGGTAAATGCAAATTTCCCGGGGCTTTCCACTTTCTGTCCCTCAACCATGCTCAAGACAGAAAGTCTTAAGCACCCGCCGCACATCTTATCCCTCTGAATTAAAATGCAAAGATGTAATTCTTTTACTCCGCTATTTACATTATTTTGCGAGCCGGCTTCCACAATATTTATCGGTATTTTTAATAAAATGCGCATAAATAAAAATGGGGTGAATATATCACCCCATTTATTCAGCGTTTAATTAACAGCATCACCCCATTGCGCTTTCACGCAGTCGGGATTTGAGCTTGTTATATTCATCAATCACATACTGCTCGGCAGCATATTGATCGGCAATCGGCTCGACGCGAACGGCGCAATATTTATATTCAGGCGTTTTGGTTATCGGACTCAGGTTCTCCGTCACCAGCTCGTTACAGGCGCCAATCCACCACTGGTAGGTCATATAGACCGCCCCCTTGTTTGGCCTGTCGCTTACCTGCGCGCGGGTGATGATCCGCCCTTTGCGCGAGTTCACCCACACCAGCGCCTCATCTTCAATGCCCAGACGCTGTGCGTCCGCCGTATTGATCTGCGCGTAGCCCGGTTCGTCCGCCAGCGCCGCCAGCGCGGCACAGTTGCCGGTCATTGAACGACAGGAGTAGTGGCCCACTTCACGCACGGTGGAGAGCACCATCGGATACTCATCGGTGAGCTTATCGATAGGCGCGACCCAGTCGCAGGTAAAGAACTGCGCAAGCCCGTTCGGGGTGTCAAATTTCTCTTTAAAGAGATACGACGTTCCCTGGTCGGCCTCTGACTCATCGCGGCACGGCCACTGGATATACCCCAGCTCACCCATTTTTTCATAGGTTGCGCCGTAAAAGTCCGGACACAGGCCGCGCAGCTCGTCCCAGATCTCCTGCGTGTTGTTGTAGTGCATCGGATAACCCATGCGGGTGGCGATTTCGCTGATGATCTGCCAGTCCGTTTTCAGGTCCCACTTCGGCTCTACCGCTTTGAAGAAGCGCTGGAAGCCACGGTCCGCCGCCGTATAGACCCCTTCATGCTCGCCCCATGACGTTGACGGTAAAATCACATCCGCCGCCGCCGCGGTTTTGGTCATAAAGATATCCTGGACGATCACCAGCTCCAGATCCTCAAAGCCTTTACGCACCGCAGACAGCTCGGCGTCGGTTTGCAGCGGATCTTCACCCATGATGTAGGCCGCGCGCACTTCGCCATGCGCCGCACGGTGCGGCAGCTCGCTGATGCGATAGCCGGTATGTTCCGGCAGGCTCTCCACGCCCCAGGCCTTCGCGAACTTGGCGCGGTTTTCCGGGAACTTCACGTACTGATAGCCCGGATAGGTATCCGGCAGTGCGCCCATATCACAGGCACCCTGAACGTTATTTTGCCCACGCACCGGGTTCACGCCGACGTGCGCTTTACCCAGATTGCCGGTCAGCATGGCGAGGCTCGTCAGGGAACGTACGGTTTCGACACCCTGATAGAACTGGGTGACGCCCATGCCCCACAGAATGGCGGCCGTTTTTGCCCCCGCGTACATGCGGGCTGCCTGGCGGATCTCCAGCGCGCTGACGCCGGTGATCGCTTCTACCGACTCTGGCGTATAGCCTTCGACGATTTTGCGATACTCTTCAAAGCCTTCGGTACGGCTCGCCACAAAGGCGCTGTCGTACAGGTTTTCCTCAATAATGACGTGGCCCATCGCATTCAACAGCGCGATGTTCGAGCCGTTTTTCAGTGCGATGTGCATATCCGCAATGCGCGCGGTTTCAATTTTACGCGGATCGCAGACGATGATTTTCGCCCCGTTCTGTTTAGCGCGAATGACGTGATTCGCGACGATAGGGTGAGAATCCGCCGGGTTATAGCCGAAGATAAACACCAGATCGGTGTTATCAATCTCGTTAATCGCGTTACTCATTGCGCCGTTACCGACCGACTGGTGCAGACCTGCAACCGATGGGCCGTGTCAGACGCGAGCGCAGCAGTCGACGTTATTGGTTCCAATAACGGCGCGCGCGAATTTTTGCATTACATAGTTGGTTTCATTACCCGTACCGCGTGAGGAGCCGGTGGTTTGAATGGCATCCGGACCGTATTTGGCCTTGATGGCACTCAGGCGCGTGGCCACGTAGTCCAGCGCCTCGTTCCAGGAAACGGATTCCAGCTTGCCACCGCGCTCGCGGCGGATCATCGGGGTTTTCAGGCGCGGGGTCAGGATTTGGGTATCGTTAATAAAATCCCAGCCGTAATACCCCTTCAGGCACAGCGTGCCCTGGTTGGTTTTACCCTGCGCCGCTTCCGCCCGGACGATTTTGCCGTTATCGACCACCAGGTTTATCTTGCAGCCTGAGGCACAATAAGGGCAGACCGTGACGACTTTTTTCATCGCTTTCGCTCCAGTTAATCAGTTCTTTCACACCCATTATGCAGCTTCTATGCCATGTTTTTATTGTGGGTATCTCCAGACTTTACGGGCGATATGCACGAAAAACCCTGACGAAAAACAGACAATCGTCAAAATTGACGTGTCGACGCGGACAGAAGTTACGTCGTTTATCGAAAACGAATCATGGGCGGCACTGTACAAACCGTTTACTGACAAAAAACATCATAAGCTGCTGAGACTCAAACGCATTTTTCAGAATTTGACTGCTGTCTCTGTCATTTACAGGTTAGTGCTGACATGCAAATATTCTGCTTTAACCCTAAATTAAAACAGGTCTTTGTTATGAATAGCTGGTTAAAGCATTTGACAGAAAGACCTGCTGTATCACACGCAGTAATGATTTCCCCCAACCCACGTCTTTGTGCTGGAGTACGGCATGTCATGATTTAGCCGTGTGAAAAATGAAGGTGGACCGGGTATCGCCAAGCTTTTCATTATCGAATCACGGTCATGGATGAGAGAACGTAATGGCTTTTTTCAAAACGTATAAAAAAATAGACGGCGCAGTTAACCGAGGATATGCCCGCTGGGGTAAGTGGATCTGGGGTGCGCTGTTACTGCCGGTAGTGATTTATCTTTGCTGGTCGGTGTGGGCTGCAATCTGGGGGCCGCCGTCAGGGGCGGTGAAACTGGTTATTCATAGTGAACTCGACAGACCAATAAGTGAGTTTACCGTGAATGGCGTTGCTGGCGGAAATGCGTTTGCGCGCGATAAAAGTAATCCTTATGGGACGGGGCCCGGTGCAGTAACTTGTTGCGGAAGTATCAGTGGAAATAAAGCCGAAGTTATCTGGACTGTTGACTATACGATGGCGCAATACAAATCAGGTATACGCACAGAAATCCACAACGTAACACTTCCTATGCCAAAGCGAGAATGGGGTGAAGATTTTCTCCATGTCTATTTCATGCCAGAAGACAAAGTCTATTTATGGTGGAGCACGGGGCTTAACAGCCCTGCGGCTGACGACATTGCTGCGCAGGTGGAGCAAAAGCGTCGCCAGAACAAGCCGTAAATTTAAGGGATTAAAATGGGATTTTTTAACAGCTTCGACAAAATAGACGGTGCAGTTAATCGGGGGTATGCCCGCTGGGGTAAATGGATCTGGGGTGCGCTGTTACTGCCTGTAGTGATTTATTTTTGCTGGTCGATATGGGCTGCAATCTGGGGGCCGCCGTCAGGGGCGGTGAAACTGGTTATTCACAATGAACTCGACAGGCCTGTTCTGGAATTTACCGTAAACGGTGTGGCAGGTGCGAATGCCTTTGCTCATGGTGGAGGAAAAGTCACCTGTTGCGGAAGTATCAGTGGGGATAAGGCCGAAGTTATTTGGACACTTAGCACTACAAGAGCCCAGTACGATGCAGGGCTGCGTAGAGAAATACGTAAGTTAATAATCCCCATGCCAAAGCGAGAATGGGGCGAAAATTTTCTCCATGTCTACTTCATGCCAGAAGACAAAGTCTATTTATGGTGGAGCACAGGTTTAAACAGCCCTGCGGCTGACGACATTGCCGCGCAGGTGGAGCAAAAGCGTCGTCAAAACAAGCAGTGAAATTAAGGGATTAAAATGGTTTTTTTTAAAAGCTTCGACAAAATAGACGGTGCAGTTAACCGGGGGTATGCCCGCTGGGGTAAATGGATCTGGGGTGCGCTGTTACTGCCGGTGGTGATTTATCTTGGCTGGTCGGTATGGGCTGCAATCTGGGGGCCGCCGTCAGGGGCGGTGAAACTGGTTATTCACAATGAACTCGACAGACCTGTTCTGGAGTTTACCGTAAACGGTGTGGCAGGTGCGAATGCCTTTGCTCATGGTGGAGGAAAAGTCACCTGTTGCGGAAGTATCAGTGGGGATAAGGCTGAGGTGATCTGGACACTGGATATTACTCACGAACAATATCTCAAAGGTATGAGACTTGAGACCCGCCGTAAAGAAATGACTATGCCTGCACGTCAGTGGGGAGAAAACTTTCTGCATGTTTATTTCCTGCCAGATGACGAAATTCTTTTATGGTGGAGCACAGGACTTAACCATCAAGATTCACAAGATATTAAAGGTCACGCTTCAGAATTAAAACGGAAGAATTAATATATGGATATGGAAAGTATTTTCGCAGCAGCATGTCGGGCACATCAGGCATTCGAACATGGCTTAGGGAATTGCTCACGGATATGGCACGTGGGGTTCTTTTTTGATGGGATTCATCGCAATATAGAACAGGATGCACCACAGCGTCGGCTCAGCAACATTTCTCGTTTATTTCGTGCATTTCCTAGTGTTCAACAAAATACTTCTTATATTAGCTACGATAAATTTTATATTTCTGGACTAGGCACGCCTTTTAACGAAACGGTTGTGGAAAAACTTCACACAATGATGGACGGCAGTCTAAGCCATATAATGGATGATATAAAAGGTCAGCCCGGGGAAATGGTGGAAGAGGCGGGCGTTGAATTGATAAAAGGGGGGAACTGGTATGAGATTCTAAAAAATCAGGGCAAGAAGCTTATCAGCCCGACAGAGTGGAAAGATCTGGCCATCGATACCGTAAAAAATACCGCCAAAAAAGTGTCGATCGAAGCCTCTCCCTGCATCCGGGATAACCCCACAATTGCAGATATGCTGGTTACAGGTGTTGATACCCGCATTACCTCCGCAAAAATAATGTTTAAAGAGGGATACGCCGAAGCTGTTAAAAAAAGCGAGGTGCCCATTAAGCTTATTTCACTTTCACTGTTTGGCTTTGACCTCGGTGCTACTATGGCACGAAAGTTTCTCGATGAACTGCTGGACGGTATCTGCGAGAAGCAGGGCGATAAATATTTTTACCAGGGTGTACCTGTCGATATTGTGTTTACCGGACTGTTTGATTGTTCACGGCGCACATCAGCCAGTAATAATAACGGTGTAGATTATTTTATCTCCACCTTTGGCGGGCCGATAAAAGGAATCAGCGTATTAGCGGGGGATAAGTCCATCGAGCAGGAAACGCCGCTGCCAGCGGCGGTGAAGAAAAGCCTGCATCTGGTCGCCGCCCATGAAACGCGCGTCTGGCGCTGTCTTTACAGGACCGGGAATAACCCGGATCACAAAGAAGAACTCTATCCGGGGTGCGCTGAGGACGTTGGCGGGGGGCTGATACCCGATGAACAAAAGCCCAGCGCTGAACTCTGCCGTGTTGCGCTTCATCGCATGTATCGCGAGGCGACAATGGCAGGTGTGCCTTTTCAATCGTTCCAAACTTTGAATGAAAACAACCCCGTTATTGCGGCTTATTTCGTCATCCAGGACAACGTCAAAAAAAAATCCGTCCTGCAATGGGCGAAGGCGTATCAGCGTGCATTGCCTTATTCCTCATTAAGTATTACCAATCAGAACTGCCACCTGGATAGCTATATCGAGTGGCTGGGATGTCAGTATTACCATTACCGGACAGAGTGCATAAAGTATGAAAAGCAGCGTGGCGATACGCTGGCCTCTGCGGGGGCGTCAGCGGGATTTGCAGGCCTCACTAACGAGGCTAAAGACCTCGCCGGGCAGTACGCGAATGAACTGTCTATATTGAAGAAAAACTGGGGATGGCTGGACGATGTGAAGGATGCGGCAATAAGGATGCGCAACAGTATGGAACAAAATAGTGCCGACAGACGCTTATATATTTTACCGGAGGTGTACGAGCCCGCACTGTGGCGTGCGAAGCTGTTTCTCTCGTATTTCCACGCGGCAAATCTCGGTAAACCGCAACCGCTGCCAATAGATACTGCGCCGCCTGAAATGTACGCGTGGTTTGTCCACGATTTGCAAACGGTGGAGAGAGGCGCGAGTATCTCGCAGGACTTTTTCGTCATTCGCTCAATGGAGATGCCGGAGGACGAATGAGAATGGCCCAAACCCGAATTTGAGATTCCTCCGCTACACCTCTCCCCGGCCCTTAATTACCGTAAAGCCAGCCCACCTGCGAGACTGGCCTTATGAAACGTTACTCAACCGCGCTGTTATTTGCTTCGCTGACCTTAACCAGCCAGCTGGCCCTTGCCGATGTTATTGATGATGCTATTGGCAACATTCAGCAGGCGATCAACGACGCCTATAACCCCAACAGCAGCCGCAGCAATAATGACGATGACGACGAGCGTTACGATCGCAGCCGTCAAACCGACAGCCAACAGTACGACGAGCGGCGCAGGCAGCTTGATGACCGGCGTCGGCGGTTAGACGAGCGCCAGCGCCAGCTTGATGAGGACCGGCGCCAGCTGGAAGATGACGAGCGTCGGCTAGAGGATGATTACGACAGAGGTTAAGGGCGGCCTGTTGCCGCCACCCGGCACGCTAATCCAGCACTAATACCCTCCCGTCATACCCCGCTTCGATGCCCTCGGGCAGCGGGTTGTCCATCATCCACACGTCGAACTCGTGGCTGATGTGGGTCAGGATCACCTGCGGACAGCCAATCACCTCGTTTAACGCCCTGACGGTGTTTAAATCACAGTGATTCCGCGGGGTTTCATCGCGTGGAGGATGGCTACAGTCGATGATCATCACCTGCGGCTGGTTGTTGAGCAAAAACTTCAGGGTCTTATCCGGCAGCCCGGCGGTGTCCGACAGCCACGCCACCCGGCTGTGGGCGCTTTCCAGCAGATAGCCGAAGGTCAGCTTCGAGTGGTTCAGCGGCAGCGGGGTGACGCGCAGTCCCTGAAGCTCGAACACCACAAACGGCTCAACCCTATGGCTGAAATCAAGAATGCCCGGATGCTTAAACAGGTCGTCACAGCCCGCCTCGTCCGGCGGCCCATATACTGGAATGGTCGCCCCCACGCCCCAGCGCAGAGTAAATAACCCCTGGACGTGATCCATATGGTAGTGGGTCAGTAAAAACTGCTGAAAACTGCCCGCCGCCCGGTCGTCCATCAGGTGCGGGCTGCCCGCATCCAGCAGCGTCACCGCGTCGTTGAATTTGACCACCGCGCTACAGGGGCGGCGGCGATGGGCCTCCTGTAAACGCGCCCGGCGGCAGGCGGCGCAGTCGCAGCCAAACACCGGCACCAGCTGTGCCCCACCCGTACCCGTCAGCGTGATTGTCAGACTCATAACGCACCTCTACAGCGGTTTGGTGAATCGGAAATGGCTCTGCGTATATCCTTCGCGAACGTAAAAACGGTGCGCGTCGGTGCGCTTGACGCTGGTGGACAGCTCCGTCAGCTCGGCGCCCGCCTGACGGGCCACCTCTTCGGCCCACGCCAGCAGCTGGCTGCCGATTTTCAGCCCGCGCACCTGCGGCATCACCACCAGCTCCTGGATCTCGCCGATCCAGCGCGCGTGATGCAGGTGAAACTGCATGTGCAGGCCGATCATGCCGATAACCTGCCCGTCCACCTCCGCCAGCTGATAGCGGATGTTGTGATCCTGCAAATTGGCAAGATAGCCGGCGTGAAAGGCCTGATGATCGAACTCCGCCTGCTTAAGCTCGCAGATCAGGGCGTAGACGATCTGCGCGTCGTCGGCAGCGGCGGGGCGAAGCTGGCAGTCAGGCATGCTGTGTCTCCTTCTGGCGGATAAGCGATAAAAAGCTATCGACTGACTGTAGCAAACTTCCGTCGTTATTGAGGATGTGGCACGCCGACGGGGTATAGCGCGCCGCGCGTTCCAGACGCTGTTCAATCTCTTTGGCGTTCTCGCGCCCCCGGCTTTGCAAACGGCTGCGCAGCACCTCGGGCGATACCTGCAAGCAGACCGGCAGCAGCGCCGCTTCATACCGCGCCAGCGCCTGCGGCAGATGGGCGCGGGAGCCATTCACCAGCACGTCAAACCCGGCGTGCAGCCACAGGTCTATCTCTATTCCCACGCCGTAGTAAAAGCCGTTCGCGTGCCAGCTGAGCGCCAGCAGGTTCTGCCCGGCGCGGGTGAAAAACTCCTGTTCGCTCAGGGCGATATGGTTCTCGCTTCCGGCGTTTGCCGCCCGGGTGATGTAGCGATGGGCCACCAACAGCCGCGTATGTTCCCGCTCTCGTAGCGCCGACAGGAGGCTGTCTTTACCGGAGCCGGACGGCCCCATTAACCAGATCAGTTTTCCCATTAAAACACCCGTTTTCCCTGACGCCAGACATGGTCGATATGGATGTGCTCGCCTTTACGATGCGCCAGCACCAGATCCGCCCGTTTCCCCTCCGCAATCACCCCGCGATCCGAAAGATTGAGCGCGTCCGCCGGGTTCTTCGTTACCAGCCGAATCGCCTGGGAGAGCGTAAACGCGTTGTCTTTATCATCGGCCACGCGAAACGCCGCATCGAGCAGGCTGGCGGGGTAGTAATCTGACGAGAGAATATCCAGCAGGCCGAGGGAGGCGAGCTGGCTTGCCGCCACGTTGCCGGAGTGCGAGCCGCCGCGCACGATGTTGGGCGCGCCCATCAGCACGTTCATGCCGTGCTGTCTTGAGGCTGCTGCCGCGTCGAACGTGGTGGGAAATTCGGCGATTACGCTGCCAAGCCGGTGGGATTCCGCCACGTGATCGTGTGTGGCATCGTCGTGGCTGGCAAGAGCGATATCTCGATCCCGGCACATCGCCGCGATGGCGAGGCGGTTGGGCTGCGACCACCGCGCGGCAAGCTGAAGCTGCTCCTCTTCGTAGCGCGCCATCTCGGCATCGTTGAGAGAATATTTGCCCTGATAATATTCGCGATACTTCTCGATGTTGGCGAACTGGCGCTGCCCCGGTGAGTGATCCATCAGCGAGACCAGGGTGACCGGCTCGCGCCCGACCAGCGTTTCAAACAGCGGCAGGGTGGTGTGATGCGGTAGCTCGCAGCGCAGGTGCAGGCGGTGCTCGGCGCGGTTGAGGCCGCGCTTTTGGGTCTCCTCGACGGCGTTGATCATCTTCTCCAGATTTTCCAGACGATCGCCGCCGTCGCGCACGTCGCCAATAGCCACCGCGTCCAGCACGGTGGTGATCCCGCTGGCGACCATCAGCGCGTCGTGGCTGCTCATCGCCGAATGGGCAGGCCAGTCGACCTTCGGACGAGGGGTGAAAAATTTATCCAGGTTATCGGTGTGCAGCTCGATTAGCCCCGGCAGCAGCCAGCCGCCTTCACCGTCCATCGCCTCGGGGGAACGGCTCTGGGTTTCGGCGTAGGCGCGGATCGTGCCGTCATGGATTTCAATGGAGCCGTCTACGACCTCGTTTTCCAGTACCAGCTTAACGTTATTGATAATCATGCGGTTGTCCCCATCGGGTGCAGTCTGTCCGCCACGCGCGAGCGCACGGCGTCGTCGTGGAAGATCCCGACGATCGCCGCACCGCGCGCTTTGGCCTGTTCGATCAGCTCCACCACGGCGGCGCTGTTTTTGCCGTCCAGCGAGGCGGTGGGTTCATCGAGGAGCAAAATCGGGTAGTCGACGATAAAGCCGCGGGCGATATTGACGCGCTGCTGCTCGCCGCCGGAAAAGGTCGACGGGGCGAGGTGCCACAGGCGTTCCGGCACGTTCAGGCGCGTCAGCAGGCTGGCGGCTTTGGCGGCGCAGGTATCGCGCGGCACGCCGAGATCGAGTAACGGCTGCATCACCACGTCGAGGGCGGACACGCGCGGGATGACCCGTAAAAACTGGCTGACCCAGCCGATGGTCGAGCGGCGCACGTCCAGCACCTTGCGCGCCGGAGCCTGTACCAGATCGACCCACTCGTCGCGGTGGCGAATATGGATATGCCCTTCGTCCGGCAGATAGTTGCCGTACAGGGAGCGCAGCAGGGTGGATTTACCGCTGCCGGAGTGGCCGTGCAGCACCACGCATTCGCCGTGGGTGACCTCAAGAGAGGCGTTTTGCAGAACCGGCAGCCGTACGCCGTTTTGCTGGTGGAGTACGAAGGTTTTACTGACGTTTTCAACGTGGATCATGTTGGCCTCGCGGGGTTTTTATGCCGGGTGGCGCTTCGCTTACCCGGCCTACGAATAGCGCACCTGTAGGCCGGGTAAGGCGAAGCCGCCACCCGGCAAAACGAATATCGCACCGTGTAGGCCGGGTAAGGCGCAGCCGCCACCCGGCAAAACAGCGCCCTCAATTCTGCAAAACGGACGACACCAGCAGCTGGGTGTACGGATGATGCGGATCGTCCAGCACCCGGTCGGTCAGCCCACTTTCCACCACCTCGCCGCTCTTCATCACCAGCAGACGGTCCGCCAGCAGGCGGGCGACGCCCAGATCGTGGGTGACAATCACCACCGCCAGGTTCAGCTCCACCACCAGGCCGCGCAGCAGGTCGAGCAGGCGCGCCTGCACCGACACGTCCAGCCCGCCGGTGGGTTCGTCCATGAACACCAGCTTCGGGTGCGTCACCAGATTGCGGGCGATTTGCAGACGCTGCTGCATCCCGCCGGAGAAGGTTGTCGGCAGATCGTCGATGCGCGAGGCGGGGATCTCCACCTCCTCCAGCCAGCGCTGCGCGGTGGCGCGGATGTTGCCGTAGTGCCGCGCGCCGGTCGCCATCAGCCGTTCGCCGATGTTTCCGCCCGCCGACACCTGACGGCGCAGGCCGTCCAGCGGATGCTGATGCACCACGCCCCACTCGGTGCGCAGCAGGCGGCGGCGCTCGCCCTCGCTCATGCCGTACAGGGACTGGCCCTCATACACAATGTCGCCATTCTGCGGCGTCAGGCGCGCCGAGATAGACTTCAGCAGGGTGGTTTTGCCGGAGCCGGACTCGCCGACAATCCCCAGCACTTCCCCCGGCCACAGCTCAAACGACACGTCGCTGAAGCCTTTGCCCGGCGCGTAAAGGTGGGTCAGGTTATTAACCGAAAGCAGCGGTTTCATTGGCTGTTGGCCTCGCTCTGTTGGCGGCAGAAATCGGTATCGGAGCAGACAAACATCCGTTTGCCCGTGTCATCCAGCACCACTTCGTCCAGATAGCTGTGCTTCGAGCCGCAGATGGCGCACGGCTCGTCCCACTCCTGCACCGTAAACGGGTGATCGTCGAAATCGAGGCTTTCAACGCGGGTGTACGGCGGCACGGCGTAGATGCGCTTTTCGCGCCCGGCGCCGAACAGCTGCAACGCGGGCATCATGTCCATCTTCGGGTTATCGAATTTCGGGATTGGGGAGGGGTCCATCACGTAGCGCCCGTTGACCTTCACCGGATAGGCGTAGGTGGTGGCGATATGGCCGAAGCGGGCGATATCCTCATACAGCTTCACCTGCATGATCCCGTACTCCTCCAGCGCGTGCATGGTGCGGGTTTCGGTTTCGCGCGGCTCGATAAAGCGCAGCGGCTCCGGGATCGGCACCTGGAAAATCAAAATCTGATCTTCCGCGAGCGGAGTTTCCGGGATGCGGTGGCGGGTCTGAATGAGCGTGGCGTCCTCAGTACGTTCGGTGGTGTTGACCCCGGTAACGCGCTTGAAGAAGTTGCGAATAGAGACCGCGTTGGTGGTGTCGTCCGCTCCCTGGTCGATGACCTTCAGCACGTCGGGCTCGCCGATCACGCTGGCGGTGAGCTGAATACCGCCGGTTCCCCAGCCGTAGGGCATCGGCATTTCGCGGCCGCCAAACGGCACCTGATAGCCCGGTATCGCCACCGCCTTCAAAATGGCGCGGCGGATCATGCGTTTGGTTTGCTCGTCCAGATAGGCAAAGTTGTAGCCGCTTAAGTTAGCCATTTTCGCGCTCCCGTTGCAGGCGTTTCAGCAGTTCCAGTTCGGCCTGGAAATCGACGTAGTGCGGCAGCTTGAGGTGCGAGACAAAGCCTGCGGCCTCGACGTTATCCGCGTGGGCCAGCACGAACTCCTCGTCCTGCGCCGGGCCCGCGACGGGCTCGCCGTAGTCCGGGGCCTGCAAGGCGCGGTCGACCAGCGCCATCGCCATCGCTTTACGCTCGCTCATGCCAAACACCAGCCCGTAGCCGCGCGTGAAGTGCGGGGCGTCATCCTCCGGGGCCACGAAGCCGTTCACCATTTCGCACTCGGTCATCAGCAGTTCGCCGACGTTCACCGCAAAACCCAGCTCTTCCGGCACAATTTCGATGTCGATATAGCCGCTGCGAATTTCTGCGGCAAACGGGTGGTTGCGCCCGTAGCCGCGCTGGGTGGAGTAGGCCAGCCCCAGCAGGTAGCCCTCGTCGCCGCGCATCAGCTGTTGCAGGCGCGACGAGCGGGAGCAGGGATACGCCGGGGGCGTGCGGGTGATGTCGTCAGGCGTGCGGCCCGTGTCTTCTTCGGCTTTCGCCAGCCCCTGACCGGCCAGCAGGCTAAAGACGTGCGGCGCCGCCTCGTGCGGGGCGTCGGAGGTGGCAGGCGGCGGCGTTTCACCGTTCGCCAGCAGGGTGAAATCGAGCAGGCGGTGGGTGTAATCACAGGTCGGGCCAAGCAGCTGACCGCCGGGAATATCTTTGTAAACCGCAGAGATTCGGCGCTCCAGGCGCATCTCTGCCGAGTTCAGCGGCTCGCTGACCGCCAGCTTTGCCAGCGTGGTGCGGTACGCGCGCAGCAGAAAAATGGCCTCGACGTTATCGCCGCTGGCCTGCTTCAGCGCCAGCGCCGCCAGCTCCCGGTCCGCCACGCCGCCTTCGGTCATCACCCGGCCGACGGCCAGGTTAAGCTGCTGTTCTATCTGGGCAACGCTCAGCGCGGGAAGCCGCTCATCGCCCCGTCGTCTGTGCTCCTGCAACGCATGGGCGGCGGCTATCGCCTTCTCGCCCCCTTTTACGGCGACATACATCAGCACACCTCCACATGGGTGGTTCGCGGGATAGCCAGCAGGCGTTCGCCGCAGGTCAGGATCAGATCGATACCGAGCGGGAACGGGTGCGGGCGCTCGGTCAGCTCATGAAGAATGCACTCCGGCAGCCGGGGCGCGACCATGCGCTCCTCGGCGATCCCCGCCCCGGTCAGGCGCAGCATGCGCCCGCCGCTCAGGCTCGATACCTGCACAATCAGCGTGGCGCTGGTCTCCGGAGCCACCGCGCTGCCTTCGCTCAGGGCGTTAAGCTGTTCCAGGCCGATCTGCTCGTCGGCGACCGCAAACACCGCCTGCCGGGGCTGCTCGACCAGCGGGGCGCCGGTGTGAAAACGCAGGTTCTGGCAGGCGATGTCGTTCGACAGCGCCCCCGAGAGCCATACCGGGGTGTCGTTATCCGCAAGGGTCAGCAGCACGCTGGTGGTGGCGAGGTTTAGCGGCAGCCAGCCCTGTGACAGCTGGTGCAGCGAGACGATCACGCCGGGCTCGCTCATGGCCTTCAGCAGGCGGCGGAAGCTGTGCTGGGCGTCCTGGACGGCCAGGGTAAAAGCGGGTTGAAGCGTCATGCGTTATCTCCGCGAACGAGCGTAAAGAAGTCGACCCGGCTGGCGTTCACTTCGGCCTGACGCGCGGCAAGTCGTGCGGCGCGGTCGGCTTCCAGCGGGGCAATTAAGGTTTCCATCAGGGAGTGAAAATGCGCGGGTTCCTGCATCAGCGCGTCGATCGCCGCGCAGCGTTCGGCGTGGTCTTTATCGCGCCCGAGCACGTAGCCGTAGCCGAGCGTGCCGCTTCTCAGGCGGATAGCCGCGCGGGTGAGGGTGGCATCCCCGGCGAAGAAGCGATCGCCCGTGCCGCCCATGCGCGCCTGGATCTGCACCAGGCCAATTTCCGGGGCGCGCAGGATGTCGTAGTCGGGCGTGAGGCCGAGCGCGTTCATGCGGCTGCGCAGCGCCTCGGGCCGACTGTGGGCCAGGACGCGCATCCAGCGCTGGCGGGTGGAGGTGTCGTGGTGCATTCAGTGCTCCATGGTGAATTCAATCATGTCGGCGCGGGTCAGGCTGACGGAGTACTCCGTCGCGTCGATCTCGCCGTCACGGTGGTTAAGAGTGCGCACGCAGAGCAGGGGAGCCATGTTGGGAATTTCCAGCACCTTGCTCTCTTTGGCCTGCGCGCGGCGGGCGCTGATGCGCGTCTGGGTGCGCCTCAGCACAATCCCGGTAGCGTGGGTCAGGAAGTCGTGCAGCGAACCGCTGGCGAAGGGTTGCAGCACCGGCCAGAGGCTGAGGTCGGCGAAGTAGTGATCTATCTGGCAGACCGCCACGCCGTTGACCCGGCGCAGGGTGCGCAGGTGAACCACGCTGTCGCCCTCCTGCACGCCGAGCGCGTCCGCGACGTGGCTGGAGGCCGGGCGCAGCACCGAGAGCAGCTTTTCGCTGGTGGGGTGGCTGCCCTGATCGAGCAGGTTCTGGCTAAAGCGCGCCTGGGCGTTGAGGGGGTAGTCGAACGGGCGCATCAGCACCAGCACGCCTACGCCCTGACGGCGCTGCACCCAGCCGCGTTCAACCAGCTGGTCGATGGCGCGGCGCAGGGTGTGGCGGTTGACCTCATAGCGGTCGGCAAGCTGCTGTTCGGCGGGCAGGTAGTCCCCGCAGCGGTAGTGGGTGCGCAGCTCCACTTCGAGCTTTGCGGCAATCTCTTGCCAGCGCGTGGGGTAACTGGTCGGATGTCTGGATAAGTGCATATCAATCAAAGCCTCGCTTCTCAGATGAAGTGCTTACGCAAACGTTGAGAGAGGAAATCCAGCAGGCTGACGGTGACGATGATAAGTACCATCAGGGCGCAGGTTTGCTGGAACTGGAAGCCGCGAATCGCTTCCCACAGGGTCACGCCGATGCCGCCTGCGCCCACCATGCCGACGACCGTCGCCGAGCGAACGTTAGACTCAAAGCGGTACAGCGAGTAGGAGATCAGCAGCGGCATCACCTGAGGCAGAACGCCGTAGAGGATCTCTTCGATTTTGTTAGCGCCCGTCGCGCGAATGCCTTCCACCGGACCGGGTTCAATGGCTTCCACCGCCTCGGAGAGCAGCTTAGAGAGCACCCCGGTGGTGTGGATGAATAGCGCCATGACGCCCGCGAACGGCCCCAGGCCGACGGCGACCACGAACAGCATCGCGAAGACCATTTCGTTGATAGCGCGACAGGCGTCCATCAGGCGGCGCATCGGCTGATAGATCCACCACGGCACGATGTTCTCTGCGCTCATCAGGCCAAAGGGAATGGAGAGGATGACCGCCAGCGCGGTGCCCCAGACGGCGATTTGCAGGGTGATCGCCATTTCGCCGAGGTAGTCCTGCCATTGGCTGAAGTCCGGCGGGAAGAAGTCGGCGGCGAAGGTCGCCATGTTGCCGGAATCTTTGAAAAGCAGCAGCGGATCCATCTCCGCGCCCTTCCAGGAGATAACCAGCACCGCCAGCAGAACGGCCCAGCTAAAGAGCGAGAACCAGCTGCGTTTTGGCGGTGGGAGGGTGATGGTTTGCATGTTGTCTCCTTGTGTTTTTTATTCCCTCTCCCTTGAGGGAGANNCAGGGAGAGGGAGAAAAGCGTTACTGCACCGCTTTATTCACGCTGGTCATTGCACCCAGCGCGGCGGTCAGGCGGTCAAGATCGTCCAGCTGGGCCTGGATCTCAGACACTTTGCTGGTCTTCTCTTCGTCCTTCAGCCCTTTGTTGTCCTTCACGCCCTGCATCTGCTTAAACAGCGCCAGCTGGCGAATCGGCACCAGTTGCAGGTCGCTGGAGGCGCGGAAAGGCGCCCAGCCCAGACGCTCAAGCACCGCTTTCTCTTCCGGCGTTTTGCCGTAGGTCATAAAGAAGTCGTACACCTTGTCCTTGGTGGTTTCGGAGAGGTTTTTACGCCACACGATCGGGTCGCCCGGTATCAGCGGCGATTTCCAGATAACCTTGATCTCTTTCAGCTTGTCCGGCGCGGAGGTCTTCAGCTTGTCGAGGTTTTCAGTGTTGTTGGTGGCGACATCCACCTGCTTATTCGCCACGGCCAGCGCATTGGTTTCATGGCTGGCGTTGACGGTGCGCTTGAAGTCGCTGGCAGAGGCGTTGTTTTTGGCGAAGACGTAATAGCCCGGGACGAGGAAGCCGGAGGTGGAGTTCGGATCGCCGTTGCCAAAGGTCAGGTCTTTGCGTTTCGCGAGCAGGTCGTTGAGGTTATTGATGGGGCTGTCTTTGTTGACGATCAGCACGCTC
>NZ_JAKCMV010000068.1 GCF_021440515.1 Enterobacter asburiae
AATAATAATAATAATTTATTCATTAAATACCTTTATATATAACAGAACGGTTAGAATCGGTCTTATGAGTTTAGCTACCGTTCAATCATAATCTTACGCATTGAAGCTATTTTATGAATTAAAAACTTCATCTCGGATATCTTTGAAGAGCCAAAGAGAATGGATTCATGGCGCCAACATGTAAAACACATCTCTTTACACTATATTTGAGCATAACCCTGTAAGAAAAAATTTAAATCTAATATGATTCAAATTCAGCTTTAGAGATATCCTGACCGGTGGAGGATATACCTTTCTTGGTTGAGTAATTATAAGAAATACTTTTTTTCCCAATTACATTTCCGTGTTCAAAAGAATAAATAACTTTGTTAAAAGCACTACAGCAATCATCTTTAGTATTAAAAACAATGGTCTTTTTGAAGTAATCATACACAGCAGTTCCATTTTCATTAGATAAAATGTTACTTTCTAAAAAACCATTATCCTCTGAAAGGTAAATAGTTTGACTGCCGTTATTTGGCCTGTGATCGGTTGTGACAATAAGGTCATAAAAACCATCGTTATTAATATCCACAAACTCGAGAGTTGGTCGATCGATTGCTTCAGGAATAGTCAATTCAATATTTTTTTTTGCAAAATTCATTTTAATAAAAGTTGTATCAATATCCGAATTTATAATTTCGATATTATTTAAATCACCATCTCGAAATGAATTATTTGTTTTGATTGTTGCTGAGACACATTTATCATCGCACCATGTACCGGTGTAACCTTTATCCTGTTGTTTAAGTGTTATAAGAGCAAAACCGTTTTTAGTTTTTTCACGCAGTTCAATTAAGTTAGATTTGACCGTTCCATCAATCAAAATTTTCTTATTATATTTGTCATATATATAACTCCCGGAAATAACATCCCCTGTCTTTGTAAGATTCATTGTCACTACACTTTTGCCTATAAGCCCAGTATATAATGAAGAAATAGAATATTCATCATCTTTATTTTCTGAAGCATTAACACATACAGGAATGACACATAATAAAATGTGAATTAAAATCCGTTTCATTGGTTATCCTCTAATCCAAATACATCTTTAGCAATAAATAATTTATCGATTCGATCAGCCATATGGTTAGGCTCCTTGGCTTTATCAGGATAATAAGTTTTTTTTGTTTCCCCCATCCATTTACATATACTGAAACCCAAAAAATATCATCTTTATCAGCAGTAGCGTTTAGTTTAGGCTTTATGTACTTCCAAAAATAACCTGATGCAAGTGCCGCATACCGGGGTACTAGTGAAAGCTGTTGCGCTTTGTCCTTAGACGATGTTATATCAAAAAACTCATCACTTAGTTTATCTCGGAGATATGCCTGACATTTAGTGTAATTATCACGACCAGTAATCTGTAGTAATCCCCGCCCTTTAAATAAAGGGCCATCGCCAGTTTCAGTATTCCCAAGATCAATACGACCTTCATATGCACTTCCTGAAGCTATTTCCTCACTATGTTAAAAAAACCTGTTTTATGAAGGATCTGAGCCATAAAATGAGATTTACGTAACGGTGTATTGATTTCAAACAACTTCATTGCCTCATTTAAAGGTTCCAAATAAGTTTGAGCTTCGCTTTCACGGTCTGCTGGAAGCATTGCTTTTAATTGCTCATATGTAATGAGTGAGCCACTATTTCCCGATAAGATCGATAAAAAAATCACAGGATGCATATGCCACACAGCCCCACCCGACACAAACGGCTCAACCTGGCTCATCCATTCCATATCATTCAACCACTTCTTCGCAAAATCTTTACGAAGAGGATCAAACGTTTCGAAAAACTTCATCCATTTAGGATGACCGCTACCACCAAACCATTCACTTTCGTGCTTAACCAGTAATCGTCCCGCAATATCACGAATACCTAATGCCGGGTTGTGAACTGCCTCGTAAAGCTCCTGTCCGGACAGTTCGCCATTATTATCGCTGTCCAGTTTATCAATCATGCCTTTATAAAAATCGGACATCTGCTGCTCTTTTTTTGGGAGCAATGGTTTGGCATTCATACACTTGCATTTTTTGAATGTGCAAAGCGGCGCCAGCCCCATATAGAGTGAATAAAACTCAAGCCATGAGCTTTCCTTTTCAGGATCGGGTTTGCAAGTCGACTTCACCAGCAGGAAGGTTGAAAAATACTGCACCGGCTGACCGAGACAGGTGCTTTTGATGTAATCATTGTTCAGCCGCCAGGCCACCACCTCCCCCTCCGCTATGCATTGCAGCGGGACAACTTTTTCCGCCGCATCGGGCTTAAGAAGCGAACCCGGTGCCGTGACTTCTGTCAGGTAAATCCCGCCGTGCCATATACAGTTTGTTCCGGCAAGCCAGGAGCCATGTGACTCACTGACAAATATTGTCATACTACCATCCCTTGATGGAGGACTGGGTTTCATCCTGCTTAACGACAAAAAACGGAAATAGATAACTATTATCAACCATTAAGAATTAAAGTACTGCTCTACCTCGAAACTAATTTATTAGGATTTTTAGTCATACTTTAATCTTTTATAGAACTATCAGTTAAGCCGATTCCAAATAAAAAATAAATACTGCAATAAAATCAGTAAGTTAATTATCGTTAACATGCCCTTATTCTATATATATTAATACTGTGTAGTTTCTGTAATTTCCAGCTCAGTACCTGATGATTTTTCATCAAAAGAATACTCAGCCATTTCACCATCATAGCTAATAGATATTTTTAAAGTTTTATCTCCCATCCAGACATAACTTATAAAACCACCGTTAATAACTTCTTTTTCATTTTTTAAAGGCAACTTATCTTTTAAATCATAAGTAAACACCTTGAAAGAGTTCAGCTTTTTAAATGCCTCCTTCAAATCCAAACCAGTAAAAAGACATGTATATTTGGATATACCATCATATGCATCATTTTTTGTTTTGTTATGACAATATGTTGAAAAGCTTTCTTTAGCTGCGTTATCTGCACTTACTTTGTTAGATGAGTTTACTTCTTTGAAAATAACTGCAAAATTATCATCAAAAAAAATCAAGCTTTCATTAACTTTCATCAACTCATCATATGGTGGAGGGCATGACTGCTCAGGATACAAAGACTTAATAATAGATATATATCTTGAAAAGTGCACACCTTCGTTTTTGAGGAGTTGATCATATATATCAACCGTTTTTTGTGAAAAAAAGTATGATAATGGTGTTTTTTTTATATTTACATAATCACTCGAGCAAACATAGTTGCTTTCTAATAGATCATTATCAATGTGGATTTTTGTTTCCCCAATATGAATTGTGACCTTACCATAAATTGCATTGAGATGATTAATAGTATCATTATCTTTCTTACCAAATAAATTCTTTTCAGATATTTTATCGAACTCCCACACTCTCTCTTTTGAATGAATATCTGACCAAGCTTTTTGAGCAACGAAGCTATACAACATTAGTACAATAAATATAACTCGATGAATCATAGTATTTTTTTTGAAACCTCATTAATGTGATGAATCATATACGCCTTTCGAAAATAAATTATTTTCCTTTTTACGCCTTGTGACAAGACCAGCATTTCCACCGTTAGTAATATCAAGGAATTCAGTTGCAGCCCCAGTGTAATCAGCGTTATTAAGCTTTGCTGTCAATTGCGGTGCCTTACTCATGAGTCCCATATTAAACAGAAGGCTTATTAAAGCATCAAACTCATGCTGATAAAGATTTACTGACACAGACTTCTTGAGTTCACTTACAAATACTGATAATCTCGACTCAAATAGTTCATCAGCTTTTGATATCGTTATTCCATTTGCAAACTCCTCCGAAAGCACAATGTTTTCACAACTCGCCTGTGCTATAAGATGTCCGTAGCCAATTGTACAGAACCCCTCCGAATCATTATAAGCTTTAGACCTAAAACTCTCCCACCCTTTGATAAATAACTTACCCTCATTGGAAACTGAAAGATCATTAATCGGAATGCGTGCCCCCTCATCAGACATACCATCAGAGAATGTGTTCCGATATCCTTCTTGAAGAAGATCGAGTGGATCACACAAATCTTCTCGACGTAAAAAAGGAGGTAAAGAATTATTATTTGGTGGAGGTGTTGTTGAATTACCGGGGTAATATTCAAAATGTAACATATATACTACTTGACCTGGGATTATTTTTGGATACTTGCCTGTAGCCGGATCAATCATAAATCCAGTTTTAGCAATGTCTGCACCTTGTTTTAAATGATCACCAACCCTAACGACTATGCTTTTTGGGTCCACCTCACCATATCTAATATAAAAATGACGACCATCTTCTGTTGTATGCTCAAGTGTGACTTGCCATGTTCCAAAGTAATAATGTGATATACTTCTTACTATACCATCGCTTACCGCAACAATTTCTGAATATGGCTCAGTATAAAGATCTCGCGCAGCGTGTTTACGTTTCCCTGCCGAGCGGCTCATACCAAATATTGCTTGCGAGGCATTCTTTTCATTAAGCAGTGCAGCCCAATAGTAACGTTCCCATACACCATTAATATCATTTTTTGGTTTAACTTTTAATGGGAATATGACTTCCTTCTTTCTAAGCTGAGATAGTGTTTCCAAAAAACTAACAGGATGCATATGCCACACAGCCCCACCCGACACAAACGGCTCAACCTGGCTCATCCATTCCATATCATTCAACCACTTCTTCGCAAAATCTTTACGAAGAGGATCAAACGTTTCGAAAAACTTCATCCATTTAGGATGACCGCTACCACCAAACCATTCACTTTCGTGCTTAACTATTAATCGTCCCGCAATATCACGAATGCCTAATGCCGGGTTGTGAACTGCCTCGTAAAGCTCCTGTCCGGACAGTTCGCCATTATTATCGCTATCCAATTTATCAATCATGCCTTTATAAAAATCGGATATCTGCTGCTCTTTAATTCCACGCTGTGGGACAACCTGCTCCGAATATGTTTCAAAGGTTGATTTAACCCACTCTTCTGTCAGCGACTCCGCCATATCAGGCGTGGATTCTTGCGCAAAAGCAGTAAAGCCAAGCTTCTTAAGGTCGTACTGGGAAAATATATCCACATCATCACTGATAACCCAGGTTTGTTCACTGAGCTGATAGTACTTCTTACCCTCAACCTCCCTCGGATGACATTTATCCTCGGGCAGAACTGTATGTATATCTTTTTCAACTACCGTGGAGGCCTTAATAAAAATATTACCAAAACTGGTATAGATATCAGCGCCGGGTTTAATACGGATGAATTTCCGTCCTGATGTGACACCCTCAGGATTATCAAGAAACGCTGGCATCCGGCTATCTGAGGTCATGACTTCAATATGCGCATATGCACTGCTGCTCGTCTGCCCTCCCCCAAGAGGCGCAACGTCCTCTCCAAGAAAACCAACAGGGTCGCCCGCATTAATTTTCATCGTTGCGTCTGGTTTAACGACTTCATTAAAGGTCCCCTTTTTGGCCGCCTGATGCATCCATGCAGGAAGATGAGCATATTCCTCACCATCTTCTTCCATATATTTCGGGAGCATCGTGACCCAGAACATGTTGCCGGTAGCTTTACCGTCTTTATCAAGTTGCTGAGCCAGACCAAAAGGCTGCTCTTCAGGGCCGTTCTTAAAGGTCGTTTCTTTGAGAATGATTACCCGGCTGTCTTTTGCCAGTTTTTCCTTCTCTTTTTCAGGAACGGTAGGGACTCCCTTCGCTCCCTGGCTGTTTTCATAATTTCCGGCTTTACGCTTTGAGAGCAACGTTTTCGCTTTCATACATTTGCATTTTTTAAATGCGGAAAGCGGCGCCAGCCCCATATAAAGTGAATAAAACTCAAGCCATGAGCTTTCTTTTGCAGGATCGGGTTTGCAAGTCGACTTCACCAGCAGGAAGGTTGAAGAATACTGCACCGGCTGACCGAGACAGGTGCTTTTGATGTAATCATTATTCAGCCGCCATGCCACCACCTCCCCCTCCGCTATGCATTGCAGCGGGACAACTTTCTCCGACGCATCGGGCTTAAGAAGCGAACCCGGTGCCGTGACTTCTGTCAGGTGAATGCCGCCGTGCCACATACGGTTTGTTCCGGCAAGCCAGGAGCCATGCGGCTCGCTAACTAGCGCCGTCATTATCTCATCCAGAGAGGTGTATTGGGTTCCGTCCTGTTTACAGGCAGGAAAACTGGTTTTCATTTGGGCTATCCTTAGCGTGACATAATTCCATATGACTCTGGCGGCTTAACTTCAAGAGTCGTTTTATCGAAAACAGGCGGCTTAAACTGCATGTTCGCCGCCGCCATCGGCACCTGATAACGGGCAGCTTTTATAATGAGATCTCCGGTAGTCCCGTGTTCAATCCCGCTTTCGCTTAGCTTGAGGTAGGAGCCGCCTCCATTTAGCGTCAGGGTTTTCGGGGTACTGATGGTGATTTCATCTTTACTACTGGTGACCGTGAACTGCTGATCGGCGCTCATTTCAAGCGTGCTGTGCTGAGCGCGGACTTCTACATTCCCAAGATTAGCGATAACTTTTGCTCCGGCTTTATGAGCAAATAGCCCCAGAGACTGTTCAGCACTCACCGTGACATTTTTCATTGCCCCGATATCAACATGCTGCCCTGCGGTTATCATGGTGTTTTTGGTGCTGGTCAGCTGCAAATGCTCACCAGAAGTGAGAGCAATCCCCTGAGGCGCAGTGGCCAGCACCACGGCAGCCTGCAAATCCTTCAGGCGGTTTTGCAGCAGGTTATTCTGCGTCTGAATGTCGCATGTCAGCGCTTTAGCCTGTTCAGCCGCACCGTTCAGGGCCTGCATCTGGCTGTTAGCCTGTGTTATCTGACTTATCGCCGGGCTCATTTCCAGCACCTGCCCCTGGCCTTTGACCTGAGCATCCGCTGTCAGATAAATCCCCCGGGCGGCACGCACGGCACCAAACTCATCGGTCCTGAGTTCAAATCCCGTACCACGCTTCTCCCGTCCGGAATCAACCAGGTGACCGATATTTAGCTGAGTTTTTCCGTATTCCGTCGCGAGCTTGATGTGCTCTTCCTGACGCTTATCTTCCATGCGAAGTTTGTTGTTCGCAGGTGTTCGCAGGACGTTACGCGTGTGGTTATCGTCAGTGACGTGATCCGGGTGTTCAGAATCGTGCTGGGCATGAGCAATATATGGACGGTCAGGATCGCCCGCATCAAACATCACTGAAACTTCAGTACCGTCAAGCAACGGGGCATGGAAGCCATAATTATCACCGGCATACGGCTTTGCCATGCGTAACCAAAGATAGGCATATCCCTGTTCGGTACTGTTGCGATCGAAGTCCAGCTTTGTACGGTAACGCCCCTGATTATCGAGCCAGGCGTAGGTGTCCCCTTTTTCGGTGCTCTCTACCCGGGCAGGCAACGTACCGGCAATGATCGGGCGTTTGTGCAACGGTGGGCGATAGCACACGGCTTCACTGTAAGGAATGCCTGTAAAGGCCATTTTAAAGCTTTGCTTACGCGAACCACTGCTTTTTACACCAGTTATGACAATACCGTCTTTCAGGTTTGCAGGCAGTACACCGCTGATTTCGAGTACTTCGCCCGGCGCCAGCACCGGACTGGTTGTTTTACCCGACACAACCTGCTGAGCATTCAGAATGCGTTCATGCCGCAGACGGGCATAATACGCCCCACTCTCCGGTGTATCAGGGTTACCTTCACTCAGGAATGGCTCTGAGTAGTGATAAACTTCTCCCGTAGTGATGCCATCAACGGTGCTTACCGACGCGGAACTATCCTGCGGGGTAAGCGCCTCGCGATAGTTATAGTCGCGATTGGCCACGCTTCCTGACACAACCTGATGACCGGTTTTGATATCCCAGACGCTAAACTGTCCGTTATCGTTGGTGCGCGACGGCTGAATCAACGGCAAGGTTACGCCAAACTGATACTGTTCTGTGCTGTCCTGGAAAATCACCACATCCTGTTCGAGGCGACTATCCATTTCAAAACGCCAGAAAATACCCACCTCGGCCAGTAAACGCTGCACAAACTCAAGGTCGGTTTCACGCCACTGGGTAATCAGCTCACGTGCCGGGTAATTTTGCGAAAGACGGAACTCAAAATCTGCCCCCTCCAGCCCGTGAGACCGCAGGATCTTCTCAACGACTTCAACCACAGACTGATTAAGGTAAATTTCGCTGCGCCGGGTGTGATGCAATAGCGCAATACGCGGCACAATCTTCAACGCATAAAAGGTTTCGTCGGCAGAAGTTGAAAGGCGCTGAAATGACTGCACCACGCCGTAAACCGTACGGACAGGTGTGGCAGGCAAACCGTTGAACAATGGAACCTGGAATGTAAATGATGCCGGTTTGAGAAGTATGCTTTCGCTGGCAATATCTCCTGCTGAGCAGGTCACTTTTACGTTGTAATGCCAGGGTTCGCTGAGCTTCTCCTCTGCTTTGAAATTGAAAACATCCAGAAAATGCGGACATTCATGAACATCCAGCTTGTAGCGAGACATTCCCAGCAGTTCGTCGATTTTATTCTTCGCAAGGGTAATAACAGAATCACTCATCATGTTTATCCTCTTGCTGACTCAGTTGCAGGTTCATCGAACGCTAGCGCAATCCCTTCCTCCTCGCTCCACCCCATCGTCAGCGTTGCGGGTTTTTGCTTCGCCGCCATGTGGGCGAGCAGCTGCTGGCTCAGGACCGGCAGGATCTGCTGATTAAGCAGGCTGTCGACGTTGCGTGCGCCGGTGTCCGGTAACAGGCAGGCGGACGTGAGGGCATCGAAGAGGCTTTCCTCAATATGCGTGGTCAGGCCGTAGTGACGATGCAGGCGCTTGCTGACCTGGCCGAGTTTCATCTCCACAATCGTGCGCATCGCGGCTTCCGCCAGCGGGCGGTAGATCACCGTCTGAAAACGAGCCAGCAGCGCGGGCTGGAAATGATCGCGCAGGATCGGACGCAGCAGTTCATGCAGATCGGCCTCGGAGGCTTCCGGCTGTTCGTCCAGCAGCTGCATCAGATGGTCACTGCCCAGATTGGAGGTCATCAGGATCACGGTATTGCGGAAGTCGATCTCACGTCCTTCGCCATCGCGCATAAAGCCGCGATCGAACACCTGATAGAACAGGTTCATCACGTCACGGTGCGCCTTTTCGACTTCATCCAGCAGCACAACGCTGTAAGGACGTTTGCGCACGGCTTCGGTCAGGATCCCGCCCTGGCCGTAACCCACGTAGCCCGGAGGGGAGCCCTTCAGCTGGGAAACGGTATGAGGTTCCTGATATTCGGAAAGATTGATAGTAATGAGCGACTTTTCGCCGCCGTACAGGCAGTCTGCCAGCGCCAGCGCGGTTTCGGTTTTGCCCACGCCGCTTGGTCCCACCAGCAGGAACACGCCCTGCGGGCCGTTTTCAGAAGTCAGCCCCGTTTTTGACGCGCGCAGGCGCTGGGCGATCGCGGTGAGCGAGGTATCCTGCCCCACCACGCGCTTGCCGATGTCGTGTTCAAGGCTCAGCAGCTCGGTCTGCTCGTCCTTCATCAACGAGGAGAGCGGCACGCCCGTCCAGTCGGCAATCACGTTTGCCACGGTGCGGGTATCCACATCCACCTGCACCAGCACGTCGCCCTGCTGCACCTGCTCGAGCTCCTGCTGGAGCGCCATGATATCGGCCTGCGGGCTGCTCTCTTCGCGGCGGGTCATCAGCTGACGCGCGAGCTGTTTCTCCGTGGCGAAACGGCTTTCCTGCTCTTCCAGATGGCTTTCCAGCTCGGCACGCTGAAGCGCGATGTCGCTCAGACGATCGGCGTGCTTGTTGCTGCCTGCGGCGATATCCGCCAGCAGCGCCTGCTCTTCCAGCTCGAGCGCGGTCAGCTGCGCCTTCAGGCGCACGATGGCTTCCGGAACGGTATCGAGGCTCATGCGCACGCGGGCCGCCGCGGTATCAAGCAGATCGACGGCTTTATCCGGCAGCTGGCGCCCGGTCAGATAGCGGCGGGAGAGCGTCACGGCGGCGCGCACCGCATCGTCGGTGATATGCACGCCGTGGTGTTCGGCGTAGCGGGACTTAAGGCCGCGCAGCATCAGGCAGGCGGTGTCGTCGTCCGGCTCGTCCACTTTGACCATCTGGAAGCGGCGCTCCAGGGCGGCATCGCGCTCAAAGTACTGTTTGTACTCAGACCAGGTGGTAGCGGCGATGGTACGCAGCTCCCCGCGCGCCAGCGCCGGTTTCAGCAGGTTGGCCGCATCCGCGCCGCCAGCCTGATTGCCCGCGCCGATGATGGTGTGGGCTTCATCGATAAACAGCAGCACAGGAACAGGGGATTGCTGAACGGCATCGATAACGTTTTTCAGGCGCTGTTCAAACTCGCCCTTCACGCCCGCCCCTGCCTGCAACAGGCCGAGATCCAGCGTGCGCAGCACCACAGGCTTGAGGGATTCGGGCACGTTACCTTCGGCGATGCGCAGCGCGAGACCTTCCACCAGCGCCGTTTTACCGACGCCCGGCTCACCCACCAGAATCGGGTTGTTTTTACGACGGCGGGAGAGAATATCCACCATCTGACGAATTTCCGTGTCGCGGCCAAACACCGGGTCGATTTTGCCCTCTTTGGCTTTGGCGGTGACATCCAGGGTGAACTTGTCCAGCGCCCCCTGAAGGGCCGGATTCAGCTCTCCTTCTTTTACGTCTGCATCAGCCGGACGCCCCACAAACTCGACGCCATCGCCAGAAGAGGCCTGGAGCGCGGCCTCCTGCTGTACTTCCGGGCGCTCGTCTGACTGGGCATCCAGTAGCGGACGCAGGCGTTCGAGCTGGCTTTGGCCGAGGGTGAGCAGCGGCCACAGGCCATCGCAGCGCAGCAGTTTTGGGCTTTCCGTCAGCGCCATCAGCAGATGCTGGCTGCGGATCTGATCTTCGCCCTGCAAAGAGGCTACCATCCACGCCTGTTTCAGCAGCGCGCCCAGAGAGTCAGACAGCTGCGGACGGTGACGGACGGAGCGCGGCAGCGTATCCAGCCAGCTCAGCAGCGCCTGCCACATGCCGTCCATGTCCCATTCGTAGCGACGCGCCAGCACGGTGAGGTCGCCTTCTCCCTGCTCAAGCAGCTTCAGCAGCCAGTGTTCCGGCATGATTTCGGCGTGCGCGCGGGTCTGACACAGGGATGCAGCACCTTCCAGCGCGCGGGCGCAGTAAGGATTAAGGCGACGTAACAGGATGGCTGAGTTTTCCATTTTTCTCTCTCTTCATGATTCCCGGGCACGCTACCGCCCGTCGCTGTCTACTTACCAAAGCGCATCAGGTCAGGCGGGCAGGTTGTGTGATTCTTTGCAGAAGGCCCGCAGCAACAGGCGCTCGGCAAAAAACTGCGGACAGGAATCCTGTCCGCATCGGGCTTACGCGGTGGCGCGTTCGTTCCAGGAATCGGAATGAATGATGTTGCCGTCTTTGTAGGTCCAGGTGATTTTTTCGTAGCGCAGTTCGATCTGCTCCAGGTGGTTGTGCTTCTCGAAAGAAGGATCCTTGATGTCGTGCATTAGAGGGTTCACTTTGACCACTTTTACGTTCTCAAGCTTGGTGTTGAAGTACTCAACTTCCTGACCTGCGTCATTGATTTTGTACCACTTGAATTCCGCTGATTTCAGGGTCTGACCGGTGGTCACAGCCTTGTACAGATACGGGCTGGAGGAGTCGATTTCCTTGGTGAACAGGAACGGGGTATGGATACGGGTACCGGTCAGTTTGCCGGTATTGTTATCGGTCGGGATGTACAGGTTATGCTGCTGTGCAACCACTTCGATGCTGCCTTCACGATCCTGAACGTCTACAGAACCTTTAATGTCCGCGCCGCCGTCGTCTTTCAGCCAAAGATAAACAGGAATTGCCATGAGTTATTCTCCATTGTGTAGTGATGCGTCTTCATCCTGCGAGGACGCCAGTTTGTTGTCCGGTATCTGACAGACGTTTGCCTGCGGTACAAGACTGATTTCGACACGACGGTTGAGCGTTCGCCCTTCCGGCGTATCATTTGTGGCGACAGGGCGGCTTTCGCCGTAACCCTGTACTGCAAAACAGCTTTCCGGTACGTCACCGGTGTCGCGCATCCAGTTACGCACCGCTTCGGCGCGCTTAAGGGAGAGCGTCTGGTTGAGCTGTGGATTACCGGTGTTATCGGTATGCCCGCTGACCACGATCAGCCAGCCGGGCTTCGCCTTAATGCCAACCAGCGAGTTCACCAGCATTTTGGTGGAGCCGGGTTTGAGGTCCGACTTGCCCGAATCGAACAGCGACATGCTGTCGAGGCGAACAATAGCCGGCACCGGCTTAGGCACTGGTTTTGGCGGCGGTGGTGGTGGTACGTACGTATCAATGGCCTGCTGAATGCTCAGCCATAAACGCTCACCTGGATAAAGTCCCAATCCATAACGCTGTGGTTCGCCCTGACGCTGCCAACGTTCCAGCAGCAAGGCATCCTGCTGAAGGGCATGCAGGGACTGCGCTTTCGGTGCATAGTGCGTCATCGGGATGGCGTACCAGCGCTGCAAATCGGAAGCAATCCGACCGATAAGAGACTGGTTATGCATCACGGACAAGCCAAGAGCACAAACGATGCAAAGCAGCAGGAACATCACCACCCGCCGCCCGGTCTTACCCCCCTGAAGAGGCATGGCATAAGGGGCAAGCAAGGGAAGAACCGGATCGGGGAAATGCCACAACGCCGGATAATCTGCGTTTTCAGACTGGGGTAATAATTTCGAATGACGGAACAACCACTGTGGCCAGATACCCTCGGCCAGAGTATGGATAGCGCCGAAACGCGCGACCACGGCAAAAGCGCTGAGAGGCGGGCAGAGCCTGTCCACTTTCGTCAATTCATCCATCACGACCTGCTGTAACATGTCCATGGAATGTGACAAATACGGCAGACGGACCACGTTCTCCGGCAAAGCACACCATTCTTCCAACGTCTGTGCTGGCTCATCAGTCGGACAGACCAACGGCGTTTTACCGCGAACCACAATCCACGGAATTTCAGAACCGGAAAATTCACCGACCAGCACGACAGGAGGCTGATAGCCGGAAAGGCTCTTCAACTGTTTTACCTGCTGGCGCAGAACTTTCAGGGAAGCACGCAGTTCCCCTTCATCCTGATGTAAATCCGGCAAACAGCGGTACATCACCACCAGCTGGCCAGCCATTCGTGGTTCACATGCGATTAATCGTTCTGCAAATTTGCTTAAGCGATCCGCTGACCCCACTTTTAGATAACAGCCCTGAACCCTGGTACGGCATCCACTTTCATCAAACAGGCGATCGTTGAGATCGCCGCACACCAGCAAAACCGGCCCGGTAAAACCTGAAGGTGGATAAACACCCTCGTCAGCACGGTAGCCAGCAGGCTGCTGGCGGCGATACCGGCGACGCACGATCGCCAGCGACACCACTATTCCAGCCAGCGTCAGCAGGCCGTTAGCCAGTACCGAGACATTAAAAAATCCCCAGATAAGCCAGAGCGCGGCAGCCAGACAGATCAGCACCGGTAATGCAGCCCGTAACAGTGCAGCTTTACGCATTAACGCAGCTCCGGTAATTGCTGACGCAGAAGATCCTGCAACCACAGATGACCACCAGCCCAGACCAGCACAGTGAGTACCACCGAGAGAATGATCCAAAACCACACCGATCGCAGAATGTTGTACCGACGTTTGCCTGTCTTCTGTACGACCAGATCAACACCTGTCTCAAGAGGTTGAACCCGCTCATTCAACGCGTTGATCACTTCTGCGCGCTGTTCTTGTCCTACACCTGACAGGCTAAATTGGCCCTGGAACCCCAGCGCAAGAACGCGCTGGTAGCAGGTCAGCACCGCCGGTACGGGTGATGGCTGGCGCAGCACTTCGGCAATGCGGTCATACAAAGCGCCACCTGCACGCAAGGAGCCAAAATATCGGGCCTGCAAAGGAGCTGCGCGCCAGGCTTTAACGCCATCGTCCAGCTCAGCTTTGTTCAACGACTCAATGTCCGCTCCAGCGTCCAGAGGATCCGCGATTGCATCTACAGACACGGGCTTACGGTTCATCACTGCTTCATCAAGCAAGGCACATTGCGCATAAGAGATATGCGTAATGCTCTCGGTGTCATAACCCGCGCGCTCCAGCGCTTCACGTACGCTTTCGACCTGAGCGCAACAGTTTTTATAAAGTGCCTGACCATCCGGGGCTTTAGCGCCGTGACGCAGCTGCGCCACGGTGAGCCAGGTATCCGCCATCAGGCTGTCGATATCGATATCCTTTCTCATGAGCGCAGTACCGCAAAGAGTTCAAGTTCAAGCTCACCCAGTAATGACGGGACGTAGAACAGACACACGCCCTGCTCCAGCATGTCGTGCGCCGCACGGCTCTCCATATCCAGCACAAAGTACTGATTTTCCAGGCGCACCGGCAGTGCAGCCGGAACACGACTCAGTGGGATAAGGGCGATACCTTCCATTGCCACACCGGTGATTTGGCCTACATCATCCGGGGTACCGGCCATGGCCATTTCGGCAAATTTCTCTGCCACCTGCCAGGCTGGCAGATTTGAACGGACAGAAAGATAGAAATCAGCTTCTTCACGCAACCTGATGTCGTGCAACACGGCTTTCCAGGTCTGTTCGTCCTGGCGGATCATGTTCACGGCAACAACACGCGATGGCAGACTGGCTTCCAGAAGCGCGCTGATAAGTTCAAATAGCGGCGGAAACGTCTTTTCCGGCATCTGATGGTCATAACCCGGAATAGCATCCAGGTCGCGATCCAGTGAAAACGTCAGCATACTGCCAGCCAGTCGAGCCAGTTCTGCCCATACCTGTTCAGGATGACGGTCAGGGAAGCGTTCGAACTCGGTCAATACCCGGGCATGGGTATTCATAGCGTTCAGTAACCAGAACAGCGAAACGTCGGCAACGGCAAAGTCCGCCATGCGGTCATTGCTTTCGCGACGCATCGCCATCAGGCGCTGCCGACGTGAACGTAACTGGCGATTGAGCAGCACCAGGCGTTCACGCAGCAAGCCGCTTGCAGAGAACATCGCCATCGGTGGCACAAAGTCCGGGTCCTGGCGCCACCCTCCTCGCCCGTCACGCAACAAACGCGCTACAGCACAGGTCTGCCAGGAATCGTTGCTTTCGTGATCGAAGCGGAACGCAAGGTTGAAACGAGCCACGGCGATTGGCTCTTCTTCCTGACCGAAAACATCCTGAATCGACACCCACTCTTCGCGGTAGCGCAGCGGGCGTTCGGCAGGCACGGTTTCTGTCTGAACGTTTACAATGCCGGGCTGCATCACCGGCAGGGCAACAAGCACGGTCACACTATCCGCTCGACCGGAATCTGGCAGCATCACTTCCCTTGGCTCAGGCGGCAAATCGCTGTTTTGTGTATCAATCAGCGTGCCATCTGGTAGCCACAGACGCAGGGTTTGCACCTGCACCCGACCGGATGCGAGGAGAGCATCATTGAGTTCTACATACTCAACTCCCCACGGGAACGGGCAGGAAAGCCGTGACAACCCGGAGCGGGAGAAAGACTCCCACTCGGATTGCTGCTGAAACTGCTGAGGGGCCAGCAAGGCCCCTTCATTCCACAACGGGCGATAAATTTTCATCCCTGACTTTCCCTCGCCTTACGCTTTAGCCTTCGGCATCTGGGAAACCAGCGACAGGTTGACGT
>NZ_JAKCMV010000069.1 GCF_021440515.1 Enterobacter asburiae
ATCCGCCGACGGCACGGTGGTGGTCCACTTGCCGTCCGCATCGACCGTCGCGGTGTAGGTTTTCCCGCCAAAGGTAATGGTGACGGTCTGGTTTTCTTCCACCTGCGCGGTCGTGCCGGAAAGCACCAGGTCCCCGCCCTTCTCCGCCGCGTTGATCACGTCGTCGGCGGTGATGGCGTCGATGCTGATGGCCACCGCCGCCAGATCCACGGTCACGCCGTGGCTGATAGAGACCGGGTTACCCGCGCTGCTTTCGCCTTCAACGGTAATCACCAGCTTGCCCGCCGCCAGCGCGCCCACGTCCGCAGACGGAACCGCCGCGCTCCAGGTGCCGTCCGCCAGCACGGTCGCCGGATAGGTTTTGCCGTTGACGGTGACGGTCAGCGCCGTGCCCGCCGTCAGGCCATCGCTGCTGCCGGTGATAATCAGGTTCTGACCGTGCTCGATGCTGTTGATCACGTCGTCGCCCGCTACCGTATCCACGCGCAGGCCCGGCAGGTTGGCGTCGATGGTAATGTCGCGCTCGCCGCTTCCGGAGTTTTGTACGCCGTTGGTGACGCTCGCGGTGACGGTAAGATCGCCGTTGCCCAGCGCCTTGAGATCGTCCGCTGAGACGTCCACCTTCCAGGTCAGGTCGCTCTGTACCGTGGTGGTGTAGGTTTTGCCGCCCACGGTCACCGTCACGGTGTTGCCCGCTTCCGCGTTAATCACCTTCCCGCTGATGGTTTGACCCGCCCCGACTTCAGCCGCGTTGATCACGTCATCCGTTGCGATGGCGTTGATGGTCACGCCGGGCAGCGCGGACTCAACGGTTACGGTATGGGATGCGCTGCCGCTGTTGCCCACCGTGTCAGTTGCGGTGGCGGTAATCGCGTAAAGGGCTTCGCCCAGGCCGGAAACCTGGTCGGCCGGCACGGTGGTGGTCCACTTGCCGCTAGCGTCCACCGTCGCGCTGTAGGCTTTGCCGTTCAGCATCACCGTAACGATGGCCCCTGACGCAAGGCCGGTCGCCGTACCGCTAATCACCAGCGCCTGCGTCTTCTCGACGCTGTTGATCACGTCATCGTCGGAAACGGTGTCGATAGTCAGCACCGGCGCGGTCAGGTTCACGTTAATATCGTGCGTTTCGCTATCGCGGTTCCCCGCCCTGTCGGTGACGGAGGCGGTAATGGTGTAATCCCCGGCAGCCAGCGCGCCAACGTCGGTCGCCGGAACCCCAATGGTCCAGTTGCCCGCCGCATCCAGCGTCGCGGTGTAGGATTTATTGTTGATGGTCACGGTTACCACGTCGCCCGCCGCCGCGCCGGTGGCGCTGCCGCTCACGGTCAGCGCCTGACCGTGCTCGACGCTGTTGATCACGTCGTCGCCGGAAACGGCGTTAATGGTGAGCTGCGGCACGGTGGTATCCACCAGCACGTCGCGCACGGTGGAGGCCGGGTTGCCCGCCTTGTCCGCTACCGATGCCCCAATGGTGTAGCTGCCGTCCGCCAGCGCGCCGACGTCCGCCACCGGGACATCCAGCGTCCAGCTGCCGTCCGCGCCCACGGTGGTGGTGTAGGATTTTGTGCCGAGGGTAACGGTCACGGTCTGGCCCGCTTCGGCATTGCTGGTGCCGTGAATGTTCAGATCGGACTGCGCTTCCTGGGCGTTAACAATGTTGTTATCGCTGACGATATCAATCACCACGGACGGCGCGGTGGCGTCCACGCTGTACTCGCGTCCCGCCGAGGCGCTGTTGCCGTTCACGTTGGTCACGCTGACCTGCACGCTGGCGTCGCCGTCCTTCAGGCCCGCCAGATCCGCCGACGGCACGGTAGTGGTCCACTTGCCGTCCGCGTCCACCGTCGCGGTGTAGGTTTTCCCGCCGAAGGTAACGGTGACGGTCTGGTTTTCCTCCACGTTTGTGGTAAGACCGGAAAGCACCAGATCGGCACCTTTCTCCGCCGCGTTAATTACGTCGTCGGTCGCGATGGCGTTGACGCTGATGGCAACGTCTGCCAAATCCACGGTCACGCTATGGCCGATTGAGACCGGATTGCCCGCGCTGCTTTCGCCTTCAACGGTAATCACCAGCTTGCCCGCCGCCAGCGCGCCCACGTCCGCAGACGGAACCGCCGCGCTCCAGGTGCCGTCCGCCAGCACTACCGCCGGATAGGCTTTGCCGTTGACGGTGACGGTCAGCGCCGTGCCCGCCGTCAGGCCGTCGCTGCTGCCGGTGATAATCAGGTTCTGACCGTGCTCGATGCTGTTGATCACGTCGTCGCCCGCCACGGTGTCCACGCGCAGGCCCGGGAGATTCGCGTCGATGGCAATATCGCGCTCGCCGCTTCCGGTGTTGCCGTGGCCGTTGGTCACGCTCGCGGTGACGGACAGATCGCCGTTGCCCAGCGCCTTCAGCACGTCAGCCGGAACGTTCACCGTCCAGGTCAGATCGCTCTGCACCGTCGCGGTGTAGGTGTTGCCGCCAACGGTGACCGTCACGGTGTTGCCCGCTTCGGCGTTAGCCACTTTGCCGCTGATGGTCTGGCCCGCGGCCACCTCGGCGGCGTTGATCACGTCGTCGGTGGCGATGGCGTTGATGGTGACGGTCGGCAGAGTGCTGTCCACCTGCACGCCTTGCGCGGCGCTGCTGCTGTTGCCCGCGGCGTCGGTCACGGAGGCGCTGACGGTGTAGTTCGCCTCACCCAGCCCGCTGACGGCGGAGGCCGGAACGGTCACGCTCCAGCTGCCGTCCGCCGCCGTAGTGGCGGTGTAGCTGATGCCGTTCAGGGTCACGGTGACGGTAGTGCCCTGCGGCTGGTTGCTGGTGCCGGAAAGCAGCAGATCGGCCCCTTTTTCCAGGGCGTTAATCACGTCATCACCGGCGATGGCGTTAATGCCCAGCATCGGCGCGGTCAGGGCGATACCCAGATCGTGCGTTGCGCTGCCGCTGTTGCCCGCCTTATCCGTTACTGACGCGCTCAGGGTGTAGTCGGTGTTAACCAGCGTACCAACGTCTGCGGCAGGAACGCCCACGCTCCAGCCGCCCGCCGCGTCGAGAATCGCGGTGTAGTCTTTACCGTTCAGGCTTATGGTCACCACGTCGCCCGCCTGTGCGCCCGTCACCTTACCGGAAACGATCAGCGCCTGGCCGTGCTCGGCAAGGTTAACCACGTCATCGCCCGCGAGGATATCGAAGGTGATTTTCGGCACGGTGGTGTCCACCAGCACCGAGGTGCTGGCGCTGGCCGGGTTGCCCGCCTTGTCAGACACGGAGGCGGTAATGGCCGCGCTGCCGTCGGCGATGCCCGCCATATCCGCCGCCGGGACGTTCAGCGTCCAGCTGCCGTCCGCCTGCACCTGCGCGGTGTACGGCTTGCCGTTGAAGGTAACGGTAACGGTTTGTCCCGCCTGGGCGCTGGAGGTGCCGCTCAAGGTCAGATCGGCCCCGGCTTCTGCGGCGTTCAGCATGTTGTCGCCGCTGACCGTATCAATGGTGACCGTTGGCGCGGTTGCATCCACGCTGTACTCGCGGCCCGCCGAGGCGCTGTTGCCGTTCACGTTAGTCACGCTGACCTGCACGCTGGCGTCGCCGTCCTTCAGGCCCGCCAGATCCGATGACGGCACGGTGGTGCTCCAGTTGCCGTCGGCATCGACCTGGGCGGTGTAGGTTTTACCGCCGAAGGTTACGCTCACCGTCTGCCCCGCCTCCACGTTCGCCGTGGTGCCGGACAGCACGAGTTCCAGGCCTTTTTCCTCCGCGTTCAGCACGTTGTCTGCGGTGACGCTGTTGATGCTAACCGCAACAGGGGCCAGATCGACATCCACGATCGTGCCAATGTTTACCGGGTTCTGGGCGCTGTCCTGCGCACTGGCGGTGATGGTCAGTTTGCCGTCGGCCCACTGGCCCACGTCCGCCGCCGGGACCGCCGCGCGCCAGGTGCCGTCGGCCAGCACGGTCGCCGGGTAGTCTTTGCCGTTCACGTTAACGGTGACGATGCTGCCCGCCGCCAGATCGGTGCTGGAGCCGGAGATAATCAGGTTCTGGCCGTGCTCGATGATGTTGATCACGTCATCGCCCGCCACGGTGTCGAAGCGCAGGCCCGGCAGCTGAGCGTCAATGGTGACGTCCAGCGAGGTCGATCCGCTGTTGCCGTGGCCGTTGGTGACGCTCGCCGTTACGGTCAGTTCGCCGTTGCCCAGCGCGGTGAGCTGCGCGTCGGTCAGCGGCAGGCTCCAGGTGAGATCGTTCTGCACGACGACGGTGTAGGTTTTGCCGCCCAGCGTAATGGTGACCTCATCGCCCGCCGCCGCGTTGCTGACGCTGCCCGTCAGCGTCTGGCCCGCGCTGACTTCCGCCGCGTTGACCACGTTGTCGCCCGCCAGGGTGTTGATGGTCACAATCGGCAGGGAGCTGTCCACCAGCACGTCGTGGGAAGCGGAAGCGGTATTGCCCACGCTGTCCGTGACGCTGGCGGTAACGGTATAGCTGGCTTCGCCCAGCGCGCTCACGGCGGAGGCCGGAACGTTGACGCTCCAGCTGCCGTCGGCCGCCGCGGTGGCGGTGTAGTGGATGCCGTTCAGGGTCAGGGTAATGGTCGTACCCTGCGGCTGGTTGCTGGTGCCGGAGAGGCGCAGGTCGGCCCCTTTTTCGCTGGCGTTAATCACGTCGTCCGCGGCCAGCGTGTCGATAGCAATGACCGGCGTGGAGGTGTTCACCACCACGTCCAGCGAGTTGCTGCCGGTGTTGCCCGATTTATCGGTAACGGTCACGTTAACGGACCAGGTGCCGTCCGCCAGCCCCTGTACGACGGACGCAGGCAGGCCCAGGCTCCAGCGGCCCGCTGCGTCAACGACCGTGGTGTAGTCCACGTTATTGATGTTAATCGTGACGCGATCGCCCGCCTCCGCCCCGGTGACGGAGCCGCTTACGATCTGAGCCTGGGAATGCGCGCTGTGGTTGATGGTGTTGGTGCTGGTCACGAACGGGTCGATCGTCACCTGCGGCACGGTGGCGTCCACCAGCCCGATGCGGTCGACGCTGCTGCTGTTGCCCGCCACGTCGCTGACGCTGGCGGTCACGGTCACTTTACCGTCGATAAGCGCGCCCACGTCGGCTGCCGGCACGTCCAGCTGCCAGGTTCCGCCGCTTTGCACCGTGGTGGTGTACTGCTTGCCGTTGAGGGTCACGGTGACGGTCTGCCCCACTTCGGCGGTGGTGGTGCCGTTCACCGTGAGCGGCTGCTGGGCTTCGGCGGCGTTGATGATGTTGTCGGACGTCAGATTGTCGAGGGTGATCCCCGGCGCCTGGGTGTCCACCACAATCACGCGCGAGGCGTCGGCGCTGTTGCCGCTGACGTTAGTAACGCTCACGCTAATCTGCGCGCGGCCGTCGCTCAGGCCGTCCATCGCGGCGGCGGGAACGGTCAGGCTCCAGCTTCCGTCCTGCTGAACCTGCGCGGTGAAGGTCTGGTCGGCGAACTTAATCACCACGGTCTGGCCCGCCTCCACGCCCTGCGTTTTGCCGGAGAGCGTCAGGTCAGCGCCTTTTTCGGCTGCGTTGAGCATGTCGTCCGCGCTAACCGTATCGACGGTTACCGCGACGTCGTTCAGATCCAGCGCGATGTGGTGGTCAGCGGAGGCTTCGTTGCCCCACGCGTCTTTGGCGTAAATTTTTACGTCAACATCACCCGCCGCCCAGCCCAGCAGATCTGCCGTCGGAACGCCGATCTGCCAGCTGCCGCTGGCCGTAATGACCGCCGGATAATCAATGCCGTTAATGGTGACGGTCACCTGCGCGCCAGCCGCCAGATGGCTGCTGGTGCCGGTAACGGTCAAATCCTGCTGCTGTTCGATGGCGTTGATAACGTCATCGCCGGAAATGGTGTTCACCCGCAGGCCCGGCTGGTTGGCGTTGATATTGATATCGCGCTCGCCGGAGCCGGTGTTACCGTGGGCGTTAGTCACCGACGCCGTGAAGGTCAGATCGCCGTCGCCAAACTGGTTCAGATCAGCGGACGGAACGGTCACGCTCCACGTCAGATCGCTGCCGACCTTCGCGGTGTAGCTTTTCCCGCCCGCGCTGATGGTGACGGTATCGCCCGCCGCCGCGCCGGTCACGCGCCCGCTCAGGATGTGATCGACGTTAACTTCGCTGCTGTTAACCCGATTGTCCCCCGCGAAGGTATTAATCACCACCTGCGGCAGCGCGGTATCGACCAGCAGATTTGCCTCGGCGGAGCCGGTATTGCCCACGCTGTCGGTGCCGCTGACGCTCACGGTGTAAAGCGTGTTCGCCAGGTTAAGCACGTCCGTGACCGGCACGTTGACCGACCAGACGCCGTTCGTGACCGTTGCCGGATAGCCGACGTTGTTCAGGGTGACGGTAATCGCGCTGCCGTCGGGCAGGTTGCTGGTACCGCTCAAGGTCAGGGGCTGCATCGCCTCCTGGGCGTTCAGCACGTTGTCATGGCTTAGGGCGTCAACGGTAAATTCCGGCGGGTTGCCGCTCAGGGTCACGCCGTGCGTGGCGCTGCCCGTGTTGCCCGCCGCGTCGGTAACGGTCACCGAGAAGGTATGTCCGCCTTCGCCCAGGGCGTTAATGCCCGATGCGGGGATGCCGACGCTCCAGCTGCCGTCTGCCAGCACGACGCCGGTGTAGATTTTACCGCCCAGGGTCACGGTTACCACATCGCCCGCCGCCGCGCCGCTGGCGTGGCCGGTGATAATCTGCGCGTGGCCCTGCTCGGTGGCGTTGAGGATGTCGTCGCCCGCGACGCTGTTAATGGACACCACCGGCGCGGCGGTGTCCACGCTGAATTCGGCGCTGGTGGAACTGCCGTTCCCCGCCTTATCGCTGACGTTTACCGTCAGGGTATGATCGCCGTCGGCCAGCGCCTTGACGTCGCTGGCGCTCAGCGTGACGGACCATGTGCCGTCGCTGCCCACGGTAGCGGTGTGATTTTTGCCGTTGAGGGTCACGGTGACGATTTGCCCGGCTTCGGCATTGGTTTTGCCGGTAATCGCCAGCGGCTGGCCGTGCTCGGCGGCGTTAACGATATTGTCCTGCGCAATGGCGTCGACGGAGAGCGTCGGCGCGGCGCTATCGACGGTCAGCGTCTTGCTGCCGGTGACGGTGTTCCCCGCCGCGTCTTTGCCGCTCACGGTGGCGGTCCAGGTGCCGTCGCCCAGCGCGGCAGCGTCGGCGGCTGACACTTTCACGCTCCACGCGCCGTTATCGCCCACTTCCGCGGTATAGGTTTTGCCGTTCAGGGTCACGGTCAGATCGGTGCCCGCCGCCAGGTTTTTGCTCGCCCCGGACAGGGTAAAGCCCGCCGACTGCTCGCTGGCGTTAATCACGTTATCCCCTGCCGTTGTCGCCAGCGTAACGGCGGCGTCAGCGGTGGAAACGGTCACGGTAATGCTGCCCGCCGGGGTGGTTTTACTGCCGTCAATCTGCACCACGGACCAGGTGTGTTCGCCGTCGGTCTGGGTCGGGAGTTTTACCGTCCACGCGCCGTTCGCCCCCACCATCGTGCTGGCAATGGTGCTGCCGCTGGCGTCTTTAATCTGGATGGTTGCGCCCGGCTGCCCGGTCCCGCTGAAGGTGGGGGTGTTATCATCCGTGATCTCTTTCGCCGTCAGCACACCCTGCTTGTCACCCGCCTTGTCCGTCACCAGGAAGGTAGGCTTCGCGCTTTCAACTTCCTTCGTGTTGTCGATCACCTTGGTTTTGGTATCGCCATCGCCGCCGTGCGCGAGCAGCGCGCCAATCGCGCCGCCGCCAAGCGCCGCACCGGCAATCCAGCCCCACGGCGCATCGCCAAGCACGCCCTCTTGTGCCAGCAGCGGTTCAATACTGCTGATAGGCGTCGCCTGCGCGGTGAGTTCGGTCATCGCCAGGCCGCTGGCTTCGCCCGTGTCCGCGAAAGAGATATGCGTCAGTTCCTGCTGGTCGTTAAACACCAGTTCGGAGTGGTTTTTACCCTCAGGATCGTCAAGAAAATAGTTATTGCATCGAATAACACTGCCATCTTTCATATAAATCAGCAGGTCCTTGCCCTGGCGCATATAGCGCGCCACGTCCTGGGCAGAACCGTGAATTTCAATTACGCTCGGTGAAGCCACGGATACGGAAAGATTTCCCTCTCCCGTCAGTACCGTTTTTTCTGCCGTTTTACGAATGATGACATCTACAATCTTAACGTGACTCATTTTTTTGACTCCTTGCAGGCGTACGCGTCAGACGGATATTTCCGACCAACGGATATAGTCGTCCCTGGGAAATATTCCCATACGTTACGGTTTTATTTTTTTGCGGAATATTCCGCATTTTTCCTAACTCAAATCAGGTAGTTTTGCTTCAGCGTTTTTTTCAATCCCGGTGATTGGCATTAAATTATCGATAGCCGAAGCGTAATTAATTGCCGCGCTCCAGCCGTCATATTCTGCTGATATTTTCGACAGCGTTGACTGCCAGACATCCTGCTCAACGCTGAGTAAATCGTTGATACTTCTTTTGCTGAGCGTGTATTCATTTTTATAAACATCACGCGTGCGAAGGGCATTATTCAGCTGCTGTACGCCAGCCTGCATGCGCCCGCGCGCACCCGCCCAGTCGGCCTGGGCGACGGACGCTTTTTGCAGCACGTCGAAACGCGCCTGATCCACCTGCGAGGCGGCCATGGCGCGTGCGCCCTGGGCCTGCTGGACGCGGGCTGAAACGGCTCCGCCCTGGTAAATTGGCGCATTTACGTTGAGCTGAATCTGGTCATCCCAGTAGGCGCGGTTGGTGGACTCGTAGCGGGTCCTGCCGCCCTGAAGGCTGACGGTCGGCCAATGCTGGGAGCGGGCCTGGGAAATGCCGTACTGCGCCGCCGTTTCCATGGTTTGCGCGGCAAGCACTGCCGGGATCAGCGAATAATCGATACTGTCCAGCGAGCCTTCCTCCACTTCCAGCGAGGCGGGCAGCGGCGAAAGCGTCTTCGCGTTGATTCCCGTCAGCACGCCCAGGCGCGCGCGGGCGCTATTCAGCGCGGCTTTATACTGCTCTACCGTGGCCCGCATACCCGCGACGCGCGTTTCGGTCTGTAGCTCGTCAGACGTTGAGCTAAGCCCCGCCTGGGAGCGAAGCCTCGCCAGCCGCTGCACGTTTTGCAGCGCAACGATGTTTTCCTGCGCCGCCTGCGTCAGCGCGGTATAGCGCAGCACTTCAACGTAGCTCAGCGCGGTTTTCTCCGCGACGTCGGACAGCGTGCCCATCAGCTGATAGCGATAGCTATCGCGCTGGGCGGAAGCCTGGTCGATGGCGCTGTTGGTTTTGCCAAAGTCGTACACCAGCTGGGTCAGGCTTAATCCATACGCCGCAGAGTTTTTCAGCGAGCCGCTGGAGTCGGTTGTCTGGCTATGTCCTGTGCTCCCGGTCAGGGCAATTTGCGGCATCCAGCCGCTGCGCGCTTCATCGATTCGCGCCTGACCAATACCCAGCTGTGCAGCCTGCTGGTTAATAGAGGGATCGCGATCGAACGCAAATAAGATGCTCTCTTTCAGCGAGGTTTTCTCGACGGTTGCCGCCCCGGGCAAACCATTACTGGAAATGGCTACTGAGGTGAATCCCAAAAATAAAATACAGGCTGTAGCCATCTGAAATAATAACAACGACCGCAATGGTTACACTCCTTATTTATCCGGGCCTGATGTCGAAATACCTAAATTTAGGATGTAGATATTCGTCCAATTCAAAACAGGAATTAGATTAGTAGTACTTAAGATTTGTCTTAAGCATAACAAAACGCTTCGGTGACAACTATACCCATAATGTTAACGAGGTGTTAACAATCAGAAAATTCCTGTGGTTTCTAGACAAAGAGAAGAAATGCCGACATTTTCGCGCGATGTTAAGCACATTGTTATTTAAGAAAATATTGTAAAATGCTGGATGTACATTTTTGCGTTAATTTCATCAGTTATATAACACAAAGATTTTCAAAGAAGTGTCAATTTTACGGCCATACCTCTTTTTTATTCCGCCTACCTCTTTCCCCCCCGATAAATATATCGGGAACGGCTCCATCACTATTCACAACAGGATAATACGCTAATAAATAAATTAATATCGACAACAAAAACCATAATTTAATAAAAGGTCAGGTTATTAAAACTTAAAGTATCATACGTTAAGATTAATCTATTGAATGTTAATTTTCGGCAGGGCATCATCTGCATGGTTCAAGAGCGGGAAAAGAGAGCGGAGCCTTACCGCCGTCTGCGAGGGTCATCCCACGGCCGATTACACCGTGTTTACCGTCCAAAACGTGACCTCTGGCAGATTTACATCTCTTTACGCTATACTACCGCTGAAATTATCAGCTCAACGCTACGAGCTGACGCTCAATGTGTCGTCACACAAATGGTATTAACTTCCCTTCCGAGGATCTGGCGAGAAGCCGGATAAACTATGTTAAACAGTATTTTAGTAATACTTTGTCTTATTGCCGTCAGTGCATTTTTCTCCATCTCGGAGATTTCGCTGGCAGCCTCCCGAAAAATCAAACTTAAGCTGCTTGCCGATGAGGGCAATATCAACGCGTCCCGCGTGCTGAAAATGCAGGAAAACCCGGGGATGTTCTTCACCGTCGTGCAGATCGGTCTGAACGCGGTCGCCATTCTGGGCGGTATCGTGGGCGATGCGGCCTTTTCTCCGGCATTCCATAGCCTCTTTATCCAGTACGTGTCCGCCGAGCTTGCCGAACAGCTGAGCTTTATTCTTTCCTTCTCGCTGGTGACCGGGATGTTCATTCTGATCGCCGACCTGACCCCGAAACGCATCGGTATGATTGCGCCAGAAGCCGTGGCTTTGCGTATCATCAACCCGATGCGCTTCTGTTTGTACGTCTTCCGCCCGCTGGTGTGGTTCTTCAACGGCCTGGCGAACATGATTTTCCGCGTCTTTAAGCTGCCGATGGTGCGTAAAGACGACATCACCTCCGACGATATTTACGCGGTGGTGGAAGCCGGCGCGCTGGCCGGGGTGCTGCGTAAGCAGGAGCATGAATTAATCGAGAACGTGTTTGAACTGGAGTCGCGCACCGTGCCGTCGTCCATGACCGGCCGTGAAAGCGTCATCTGGTTCGATCTGCACGAAGACGAGCAGAGCCTGAAGAACAAAGTGGCGGAGCACCCGCACTCCAAGTTCCTGGTCTGTAACGAAGATATCGACCACATCATCGGCTATGTCGACTCGAAAGACCTGCTGAACCGCGTGCTGGCAAACCAGAGCCTGGCGCTGAACAGCGGCGTGCAGATCCGCAATACGCTGATTGTGCCCGACACCCTGACGCTCTCAGAAGCGCTGGAAAGTTTCAAAACGGCGGGGGAAGACTTCGCGGTGATCATGAACGAGTACGCGCTGGTGGTGGGTATCATCACCCTGAATGACGTGATGACCACGCTGATGGGCGACCTGGTCGGTCAGGGCATGGAAGAGCAGATCGTGCAGCGCGACGAAAACTCATGGCTGATCGACGGCGGTACGCCGATTGAAGACGTGATGCGCGTGCTGGATATCGACGAGTTCCCGCAGTCCGGCAACTATGAAACCATCGGCGGCTTTATGATGTTTATGCTGCGTAAAATCCCGAAACGCACCGATTCGGTGAAGTTCTCAGGCTTTAAGTTTGAGGTGGTGGATATTGATAACTACCGCATCGACCAGCTGCTGGTGACGCGCATAGACAATAAGCCGACCGTGCTGGTGCCGAAGCTGCCGGACGCGGAAGAGAAGGTGTCGGCGTAAAGTTTCCTACCCGCCATATACATCAACGGCTCCCACTGGGAGCCGTCTTTTTAACTACTACTGCATAGCACGCTGGTTAAGCCATCTCAGTTTGCAGACGCATAACCTGACGGTTGACTTCGGACATCACAGAATAGTGCTGTTTGTCCTTCACTTTTGGGATAAGGATTTTGCCCTTATCGAACTCAAAAGCGCCAACATCCTTGATATATAACCGTCCACGGAACAGGATCTTCACGTACTTCGCCACCTGAAGCGGGTTGTAGCGTTGGAAAATTTTCATTCTTGTATCTCCTGCGAATCACACGCTCTTGCGGCGCCACAATCGGGCCGACTGTTCTGAGCGCAAATTTTATTGCCCAGTGACTATAGACCAGAACTACGTTGTTACCCAGTGTGCATAAGTTTATTTACCGTTTGATTACAATTATTCAGAATAATCTTTGCAAACCGTGACTGAGAGCAGTATAAGCCGTCGTTTTTTCATGGATATGTGCGTTAACCCGCAAACTGGCATCGGCCTTGCGGGAAAACCCCATTGATCGCACTTATGATTAAAAGCGTATGACCAAGTGGTCGGATCACCTGCTTACAATAAGGAAACACCATGACCCTACGTAACATCCTGGCAGCAGCGACCCTGCTCCTGCCCCTGTGGGCTTGCGCGCACAACATTGAAAAAGGAAACCGTGTGCCGCCAGTCGGTATTGCAGACCGGGGAGAATTGATTCTCGACAATGATAAGTTTAGCTACAAACCCTGGAATAGCGCGCAGCTTGCGGGCAAAGTGAGAGTTGTACAACATATTGCCGGTCGTACATCGGCAAAAGAGAAAAACGCCACCCTGATTGAAGCAATCAAGACCGGCAAATTCCCGCACGACCGCTACCAGACCACCACCATTGTGAACACCGACGACGCGATTCCCGGCTCGGGAATGTTTGTCCGCTCAAGCCTTGAGAGCAACAAGAAGCTCTATCCGTGGTCGCAGTTTATCGTCGACAGCAACGGCGTGACGCGTAAGGCGTGGCAGCTGGAAGAGGAAAGCTCGGCGGTGGTGGTGCTGGATAAAGACGGACGCGTGCAGTGGGTGAAAGACGGCGCGCTGACGCAGGAAGAGGTGCAGCAGGTGGTTGCCCTGCTGCACAAGCTGCTGGCTCAGTAGAGCGAAACCCTGAAGCCCGGATTTAAAAACGACTCGCGCGGGGTGTAGTCCAGCGGCTTGCCCTGCCAGTCGTGAACGTGCGCACCCGCGGCGGCGGCAACCGCATGACCGGCCGCCGTATCCCAGACGTTGGTTGGCCCAAAGCGCGGATAAAGCTGGGCCTGGCCCTCTGCCACCAGGCAGAACTTCAGCGAGGAGCCAATCGACGTCGTCTGGTGCTCTCCCAGCTGTTGCAGATACTCCTGCAACTCGTTGTCGCTGTGGGAACGGCTGATCACCACCAGCGGTGGGCGCGCGTCGCGCACCTGAATCTGCTTGCGCACGCCGCACTCCTCTTTCCAGGCTTTCCCCTCTGCCGCGCTGTACATCACCTTCAGCACCGGGGCGTAGACCACGCCGAGCACCGCTTTGCCCTTTTCAATCAGAGCGATGTTGACGGTAAATTCGCCGTTGCGCTTGATAAACTCTTTGGTGCCGTCCAGCGGATCCACCAGCCAGTAGCGCTGCCAGTGCTGGCGCTCGTCCCAGCCCTGCGGGGCCTCTTCCGAGAGCACCGGGATATCCGGCGTCAGCGCCTGTAGCCCGTTGAGGATCACGGCGTGCGCCGCGAGATCGGCTGCCGTGACCGGGGAATCATCGGCCTTGCTCACCACGTCCATGGGCTTCGCACCGTCGTAGACCTGCATAATCGCATCACCCGCGTCCCGCGCGAGCTGACAAATTTTATCTAACATTCTCCACCTCTTCGTTAATGCAGTGGGCATAACTTGTTGTTTTATTTATATCGTAATGTAAGCAAATCCGCTATCTGTGAGGCATTTCTGATTTCATTAGCCGTTTTTCTGGCAGGATTCACAATTCTGTAAGCAACAAAATATACATACATATTCTTTTGTGGCTTGGATCGAAAAAAGGACTCCACTGATGATTAAGTTTAGCGCAACGCTCCTGGCGACGCTGATTGCAGCCCGCGTACAGGCGGCGACGGTTGATCTTCGCATTCTCGAAACAACCGATCTGCACAGCAACATGATGGACTTCGATTACTACAAAGATACCCCGACCGAAAAATTCGGGCTGGTACGCACCGCCACACTGATTAACGCCGCGCGGGATGAGGTGAAAAACAGCGTGCTGGTCGATAACGGCGATGTGATTCAGGGCAGCCCGCTCGGGGATTACATGGCGGCGAAGGGGCTGAAAAAAGGCGAGATCCACCCGGTCTACAAGGCGATGAACACCCTGGATTACACCGTCGGCAACCTGGGCAACCATGAGTTTAACTACGGCCTGACCTACCTGCACGACGCGCTGGCGGGGGCGAAATTCCCGTACGTTAACGCCAATATCATCGACGTTAAGACCCAAAAGCCGCTATTTACCCCTTACCTGATTAAAGAGACCGAAGTCGTCGATCGGGACGGTAAAAAGCAGACGCTGAAAATCGGCTACATCGGCTTTGTGCCGTCGCAGATCATGACCTGGGATAAGGCCAACCTCGACGGCAAAGTGACGGTCAACGACATCACCGAGACCGCACGCAAATACGTGCCGGAGATGCGTGAGAAAGGGGCGGATCTAGTGGTGGTGGTCGCCCACTCGGGGCTTTCTGCCGACCCGTATCAGGCAATGGCGGAAAACTCGGTTTACTACCTGAGCGAAGTGAAAGGCGTGGACGCCATTCTGTTCGGTCACGCCCACGCGGTCTTCCCGGGCAAAGATTTCGCCAGCATCAAAGGGGCAGACATCGAAAAAGGGACGCTCAACGGCGTGCCGTCGGTGATGCCGGGCATGTGGGGCGATCATCTGGGCGTGGTGGATCTGGTGCTGAATAGCGACGGCGGCAGCTGGAAGGTCTCGCAGTCGAAGGCCGAAGCCCGCCCGATCTACGATGCCGCGGCCAAAAAGTCCCTCGCGGGCGAAGATAAGAAGCTGGTCGACGTGCTGAAGCACGACCACGACGCCACGCGCGAGTTCGTCAGCAAGCCTATCGGCAAATCCGCCGACAACATGTACAGCTTCCTGGCGCTGGTGCAGGACGACCCGACCGTGCAGGTGGTTAACATGGCGCAAAAAGCCTACGCCGAGCACTTTATTCAGGGCGATCCGGATCTGGCAAAACTTCCGGTGCTCTCTGCCGCCGCGCCGTTCAAGGTGGGCGGCCGTAAGAACGATCCGGCAAGCTACGTTGAGGTGGAAAAAGGCCAGCTCACCTTCCGCAACGCCGCCGATTTATACCTCTACCCGAACACCCTGGTGGTGGTCAAAGCGAGCGGAAAAGAGGTAAAAGAGTGGCTGGAGTGCTCCGCCGGGCAGTTTAACCAGATCGATCCGAACAGCAGCAAGCCGCAGTCGCTGATCAACTGGGACGGGTTCCGCACCTATAACTTCGACGTGATCGACGGCGTGGAGTATCAGATTGATGTTACCCAGCCCGCGAAATACGACGGCGAGTGCCAGGCGGTTAACCCGCAGGCTGAGCGTATCAAAAACCTGACCTTCAACGGCAAGGCGATCGATCCGAACGCCACCTTCCTGGTGGTGACCAACAACTACCGCGCCTACGGCGGCAAGTTCGCCGGAACCGGCGACAGCCACATCGCCTTTGCCTCGCCGGACGAGAACCGCTCGGTGCTGGCGGCGTGGATCGGCGCGGAGTCGAAAAAAGCCGGGGAAATTCATCCGGCGGTGGATAACAACTGGCGTCTGGCGCCAATCCACAGCGCGACGAAGCTCGATATCCGCTTTGAAACCTCACCGTCCGACAAGGCGGCGGCGTTTATCAAGGATAAGGCGCAGTATCCAATGAAGAAGGTCGCGACCGACGATATCGGGTTCGCGATTTATCAGGTGGATTTGAGTAAATAGCGGTGATTGTGCCGGGTGGCGCTTCGCTTACCCGGCCTACGGGATGGGAGATTAGGGGGAGGCCGGGTAAGGCGAAGCCGCCACCCGGCTTTTACGCAGCACGATCGCCCCGATTGGCCAGCACCTGCGGCGTATTAATCTCAATCCAGTCCGCCAGCGCGGCGACCTTCTCGCTCACCTCCACTCCCAGCGGCGTCAGGCTATACTCCACGTGCGGCGGCACGACCGGATAGGACACGCGATCGACAAACCCGTCCTGCTCCAGCGCCTGTAACGACTGGGCCAGCATCTTTTCGCTCACCCCGCCCATTTTGCGGCGCAGATCGCTAAAGCGGTGCGTTCCCTCACGCAGCGCCACCAGAATCAACACGCCCCAGCGGCTGGTGACGTGCTTTAACACGTCGCGCGAAGGACATTGCTCGGCAAACAGGTTTCCGTCACGCAGCTGTTCGCTAAGGGTAGGAGTCGTTTTCATACTTACCTTTTTGTACGTACTTACTAAAAGTTAGTGATGGTGATAGTGTGCCACAACACCAGACAAACACGAAGGAGTTCTCTCATGATCGCAATTACCGGCGCTACCGGCCAGCTTGGCCAGCTCGTTATCGAACAACTGCTGAAAACCGTTCCGGCGAACCAGATTGTTGCCATCGTGCGCAACCCGGCAAAAGCAAGCGCGCTGAGCCAGCAGGGTATTCACGTGCGTCAGGCGGATTACACCGACCAGGCGGCATTCACCACCGCGCTAAACGGCGTGGAGAAGCTGCTGCTGATCTCATCCAGCGAAGTGGGCCAGCGCGCCACGCAGCATCAGAACGTGATTAACGCGGCGAAGGCGGCGGGCGTGACGTTCATCGCCTACACCAGCCTGCTGCACGCGGATAAATCCCCGCTCGGCCTGCACGTTGAGCACGTCGACACCGAGAAAGCGCTGGCCGAGTCCGGCGTTCCGTATGCCCTGCTGCGCAACGGCTGGTATACCGAAAACTATCTGGCGAGCGCGCCGCCTGCGCTGGAGCACGGCGTGTTTATTGGCGCGGCGGGCGACGGCAAAATTGCCTCGGCGACCCGTGCCGATTACGCGGCGGCAGCGGCAAAAGTGATTTCCGAAGAGGGGCACGCGGGCAAGGTCTATGAACTGGCGGGCGATGAAGCGTGGACGCTGACCGAGCTGGCGGCAGAACTGAGCAAACAGAGCGGTAAAACCGTGACCTACCAGAACCTGAGCGAAGCGGACTTTGCCGCCGCGCTGAAGGGCGTCGGCCTGCCTGCCGGGCTGGCGGATATGCTGGCAGATTCCGACACGGGCGCATCCAAAGGCGGCCTGTTCGACGACAGCCGCACCCTGAGCAAACTGATCGGCCGTCCGACCACCTCGCTATCAGAGAGCGTCAGCACCATCCTGTAATTGTTACAGATTGGTTATTTTTTGTGGCATCCCCCCGGGTCATCTCTGATAATGAACGGATGACCCACGAGGAGGCTCAACGTGCAAGGCGTACCGGAACAGTTCATCGATGAGAGAGACAGCGCGCGCTTTCGCCATCTGGCGCAGGTGCCGGGCCTCGAGCTTTATCATGCGCATATCTCCGACTACGCCTTTGAGCCTCACACCCATGAAGCGTTCGGCATCGGGACGATTGAAACCGGTGCCGAGCGGTTTCGCTATCGCGGTACCCAGCACCTCGCCCCCGCGCAATCCGTTGTTACCATGAACCCGGACGAGATCCACACCGGGGAATCCGCCACCGACGACGGCTGGCGCTACCGGATGGTCTATCTCGAACCAGACCTACTTGAAGAGGTCACCGGCCTTCGCCACTGGTGGTTTAGCGACGTCACGCGCTACGATCCGCTGCGCTCCCGGCAAATCGGCCAGCTGATTTACGGCCTGTGGCACACGGACGATCCGCTGGCGCAAAAGGGGCTGCTGCTGGACTTGATCGATACCTTCCAGCCTTTTGCCCACCATGCGCCGGTGATCCAGGAGCACGCGCACCGGTTCGAGCGCGTGCGCGACTATCTGCACGACAACTATATGCATCCGGTGACCCTCGACGAGCTGGCGAACGTGGTGTCCCTCAGCCCGTACCATTTTCAGCGCCAGTTTAAGGCCCATTTTCACGTTACGCCGCACCAGATGCTGATGGCCATCCGCCTGTGGCGCGCCAAAGCCTTTCTCACCCACGGCATGCCCGCCGCCGAAGTGGCTGCGGCAGCCGGATTAACCGATCAGTCGCACCTGACCCGCGCCTTCACCCGCCGCTACGGCATCACCCCCGTGCGTTACCAAAAGCAGGTCGTAAAGCGCTAATGCGCAATCTCATACAATACGGCGACAGCGCCCCTTCCTACACTGAACGTCAAGTTAATAAACGTGGATGGACGCATGATTAGCGGCGTGTTGTATGCCCTGCTGGCAGGGTTAATGTGGGGGCTGATTTTTGTCGGCCCGCTGATTGTTCCGGAGTACCCGGCGATATTGCAGTCGACCGGACGCTATCTGGCGCTCGGGCTGATCGCCCTGCCGCTGGCCTGTCTGGGCCGCGCGCGGTTGCGCCAGCTGAGCCGCCGGGACTGGGGAACGGCGCTGGCGTTAACCATGATGGGAAACCTCATCTATTACGTCTGCCTGGCGAGCGCGATTCAGCGCACGGGCGCGCCGGTGTCGACCATGATTATCGGCACCCTGCCGGTGGTGATCCCGGTGTTCGCGAACCTGCTCTACAGCCATCGCGACGGCAAGCTGGCGTGGTCGAAAATGGTGCCGGCGCTGGTCTGTATTGCCCTGGGGCTGACGTGCGTGAACGTGGCCGAGCTAAGTCACGGACTGGAGGATTTTAGCCTCTGGCGCTACGGGTCGGGCATTCTGCTGGCGTTCGTTTCCGTGGTCTGCTGGGCGTGGTATGCCCTGCGCAACGCCCGCTGGCTACGGGAGAACCCGGACAAACATCCGATGATGTGGGCAACGGCGCAGGCGCTGGTGACGCTCCCGGTGTCGCTGGTGGGTTACGCGGGAGCCTGCGCGTGGCTCGGGGTGCAGCAGCCTGAGTTTTCCCTGCCGTTCGGGCCGCGTCCGTGGCTGTTCGTTGGGCTGATGGTGGCTATCGCGGTGCTCTGCTCGTGGGTGGGCGCGCTGTGCTGGAATATCGCCAGCCAGAAGCTGCCGACGGTTATTCTCGGGCCGCTGATCGTCTTCGAAACGCTTGCCGGGCTGCTGTATACCTTCCTGATGCGCCAGAGCGTGCCGCCGCTGTTGACGGCCTGCGGGATCGCGCTGCTGGTGGTGGGAGTGGTGGTTGCGGTCAGGGCAAAGCCGGAAAAACCCACGGTCGTTCCGGCGTCGGAGATGTGATTTTTTGCCGGGTGGCGCTGACGCTTACCCGGCCTACAAAAACGCCTCGTAGGCCCGGTAAGGCGTAGCCGCCACCGGGCAGCCTTTAGAACGTTTCCCAGTTCGCTTCAGATGTCGCTACGGGCTGTGCTTTAGGTACATAGGTCTTTACCGGCGCGGCTTTCACCGCCTGACCGCGCGTAATTTTAAACACCGCCACCGCGTCGTTCAGGCGTGCGGCCTGATCTTCCAGCGCCGCCGCTGCCGCTGCGGACTCTTCCACCAGCGAGGCGTTTTGCTGGGTCACGCGATCCATCTCTGCAACCGCCTGGCCGACCTGGTCAATCCCACGGCTCTGCTCGTCAGACGCAGACGCAATCTCACCCATAATATCGGTCACGCGCGTCACCGCGTTAACGATCTCCGCCATCGTCGCGCCCGCCTCGTTCACCAGCTGGGAGCCCGCGCTCACGCGCTCGCCGGAATCGTCGATCAGCCCTTTGATCTCTTTTGCCGCCTGGGCGCTGCGCTGGGCAAGAGTGCGAACTTCCCCGGCCACCACCGCAAAACCGCGCCCCTGCTCGCCCG
>NZ_JAKCMV010000007.1 GCF_021440515.1 Enterobacter asburiae
CGGTTTCGGTATCATTTCCCGTAATCGTCGCCGTCTGATTGCCGCCCACGGTCTTTGCGCGATCCTGCAACACATCCAGCGTCTGGTTATTTTCCACCGCGATCGTCTGATCGTTAGCTACGGTCACTTTCTGGTCGTGCCCGCCTTCTTTCTTGCTGCCCACGTTGACCGTCTGACCAACAACCACCGTAACCGACTGATTGTTCTTTACCGTTTCGTTGTGGTCGTGATTGACCGTCATGGTCCGGTCATTGAGCACCTCCGTCACCATGTTCTTCTGAGCGTGCATGTACAGCTGCTCATTTCCCGTGGCGTCCTCAAAGCGCAGCTCGTTAAACCCGTCGCCTTTATAGGTTTTTGAGCGAATGGTCATCTGGGTTTTTGTGCCGGGCAACCCGCCCGGGGAGCGATTGTCCTGATGATAGGTACGGCCCATTACAATGGGCTGATCCGGATCGCCGTTGAGAAAATCAACAATCACCTCCTGGCCTACGCGGGGAATGGCGAGATTGCCGAAACCCGTGCCCGCCCATGCCTGGGATACGCGCACCCAGCAGGAGGTGTCTTCAGGGCTTTTCGGGCTATTGCGATCCCAGCGGAACTTCACCCGCACCCGGCCATGTTCGTCGCAGAAAATTTCTTCTCCTGCTGGCCCGGTGACGACGGCGCTTTGCGGGCCATCGACTTTAGGTTTTTCCAGCGGTTGAGAGCGCCAGGTTCAGTCGGCCGGAATGGCCTCAAACTGATTGCTTAAGGTGGTTCCATATCCCTGACAATCGTGCAATGCCTGCGGTTGTTGGCCCTTTAACATTGAACCAACGACCTGCCACTCGCGGTTCAGTGTTTCCTGAGGATGGCCTGTGAGTGAAAAGGAATTGCCCGGCCACAGCGAAGGGGAGTTACTGGTCCCCGTTGCTATTTCGGCATCGTTGCGTAGTCCTTCCATTTGATAGCGCGTAAAATCTTGCCCACACTGCTCATCTTTAAAGCGCCCTGGATAATCAACGATCTCATATTGTGTAAGCTGATTATTTAGATGTTCGCCTTTTTGAATGCATTGTCCCGACCATCCTGGCGCTTTAAAGGTGTAGTCTTTGCTCAAAACGGATGAAGGGCGAACATTAGCTTCGTAATGAAATTCGCTAATACATTCATTTACGTTTCCTGTAGACGATAAGGATATAAAAGGAAGCGCATCTTTAATCTGATTCAGGCCTTCTACGTTGTCACAAAGAGTAATTTTTTGCTCTGACCGATCTACGTTTACATTGTCGTAGAAGAAAATACCTTCTTCAGCCCAAATACGTGACAAAAAAACCAAATCGCTTTCGCCATATTGGACGCAAAATTCACGAGGGGAATGGTTTTCATATAATATCGGTACCCAGTTTGTAACACCATTTTCCCTAAGTAGCGTATCTGAAATGGTCAGGATAGTCTGTTGTTGGAAAATACGAAAATTTTGCCGTAAATCGCAACGTGAAAGTGGAGACTGTATTCTTAAACGGTACTGCATTTGCCAGTGATTATCCTCCTTAATTTCAACGCTCGAAATGAAACCGTTGATTAATCTAAGCGCTTTTGAACCTTCCCAGATAGTGAGTTTTGCATTTTTTTCAAGGAGGTTTTTAGCTTGCCGATCAAATGAGTAACTGGCAACATCGACATCCAGAATAAAGGGAAAAGAGTAGTCCTGGCTAAGCCAAAAGGCCACCACTGCGAAAGTTTCCGGTTCTTGACCATCAACTTCCAACGTAAAACGTAGTCCATTTAATGACATAAATCCCCCCTGGATACGTTCCGAAAAAACTCACGTATCGATATTATTCATGCATCCAGACATGCTTTTGAAAGGTACCAGATTCTTTTTTATTTTTACTAACAAAACGTTGAGTCAAGTCCGTAATTGAATTTTTAAGATAAATTATTCATTTCGAAAATTCAGGAAGTTATTATTGATTATGATTAGAAGACTTAACTTAAGACTGTTTGAAAATATTTAAGATATCGTTATGCGTGCGGATAAGCATAAATGACTTGGGAGAGGATGGTGTCAGCTTTTGCGCGAAGCGTGCTTAATTATAAGCCTTAGGAACAAAAAAACAGCGAGCTATAAGACTCGCTGTTTTTGTTTGGTTTATGAACTGATGCGGCTTGTTCATAAAAAAAGTTGGTCGGCACGAGAGGATTTGAACCTCCGACCCCCGACACCCCATGACGGTGCGCTACCAGGCTGCGCTACGTGCCGACGCATTGACAAGAATACTACTCGATTCCGTTTTGATTGCAAGGGAACCTAACGCTAACTGATTTAAAATTAATCAGTTAGCGATGAAGCGTTTCTCGTCCGTCAGCACCTGTAAGAGCAGGCTGAGCTGCGGTTTCTGATCGTGCAGCTTCTCACCCTGGAGATTATAGGTCTGGTAATTACCGTTGCTGTTCAGCACCAGCGTCAGCTCTGGGGTGGTGACGGCCAGCGTATTATTGCCAGCGGCGGTAACCCAGTTATGACGACGGGTGGCGCTAAACAGATCCTGACCTTGCGAGTACTCATTCGCCGGCGTGCTCACGTGCAGCAGACGCTGCATCAGCGTGGTCATCACATCTTTATGATCGGTCAGCATGTTAATGCGCTGCGCGGGCGTGCCCGGCCAGTGAATCACCAGCGGCACCTGAAGGTTAGGGCGCGACCAGGTCATACTCCTGGCTTCATCACCCAACGGTATGCCGTGACCCGCAGTAATCATCACCACCGTATTATCCAGCTTGCCGGATTGACGCAGCGCGTTCAGCACGCGGGCGATTTGCGCGTCAACGTCGCCCGCCGCGCGGCTGTAACGACGGGCAAAGCCTTTCTGATTACTGTCGACAAGCGTGGTGCCGTTAAAGGCCACCCAGGAGAACCAGCGGTTGTCTTCCTGCGCATAGCGCTGAAGCCAGTTTACCCACTGACTGGCCGTCTGCTCGTCGGACTGGCTCTTCGCGGCTGGGAGCGAGAAGTCGGATAACAGCGCCTGACGATACAGCGAGCTGTTAAAGCCATCCGAGGAGAACAGCCCTAACTGATAGCCCTGCTGATTCAGCCCGGTGATCAGCGCGGCCGGAATACGCGCCGACAGCACCCCGTCCATATATCCCGCAGAGATACCGTAGAACAGGCCAAAGATCCCGGCATCGGTAGAACTGCCCGAGCTCATATGCTGCGTAAAGGTGACGTTTTGATTGCCGAACTCGGCAAGCGCAGGCATCTGTTTTTCGTAGCGCGAGTAGTTCAGGCCATCGACGGTAATCAGCAGCACGTTTTGCCCGCGTCCCATATCACGGTAGCGCAGGTCGCTCAGCGGATACTGAACGGTAACCGCCTCCGGATTGCCTTGTTCCACCAGACGACGCTGATACTCCTGCGCATCCAGCAGGCCGTGTTTTTCAAGGAAGCGGCGCGCCGTCATTGGGTAAGAGAGCGGCAGGTTTGCGCGCTGCATGGTGATCGGGCGATAGAAGTTCGCATCCGCCCAGATATACATCAGGTGCGAACTAATAAAGGATACGAAGAACAGGGCCGCGACGGGCTTCGCGTAGTGGCGTCGCCGGGTCAAACTGCGGAGCTTTTGCCAGCTCCACGTTGCAAAGAGCATCTCAATGAGCAGGATCACCGGCACGCTGATAAACATCAGCTGCCAGTCGCGCGCGGTTTCGTTCTGGTCCGGGTTAATCACCAGTTCCCAGACGATCGGGTTGAGATGGAGGTGGAAACGGGTAAAGACTTCGCTGTCGATAAGTAGCAGCGTCATGCCCGCCGTCGCAAGGATAGCGGATAAGAACCGCATCAGGCGTTGCGACATGACGATAAACGTCAGGGGGAACAGAATCAGCAGATAGGTGGCGAAAACGAGGAAACTAAAATGACCAACGACGCTCATCCAGGAGTAGATACGCCCGGTTAACGTGGTTGGCCAGTCCGCCACAAACAGATAACGGCAGCCGAGTACCGTGGCCAACAGAATGTTGAACAGGGCAAACCAGTGCCCCCAGCTAACCATCTGGGAGACTTTTTCACGGTAGCGCTGACGATTCGTCACCATAAACTGTTGTTCGTTTCCCTTAGTGGGCCTGGTCGTCGCTGACGGAAGACTGCAAAGCCTGGGCGAAAGATTTGGCGATCGCCTGACGCTGAGCCGGAGCAACGCTGGTATTGATCAGGTTGGTGACCATATTTCCCAACACCATCAGGGAAAGATCGGTCGGCGTTTTATGTTTTTCCAGTACGTTGACCAGCTCACTGAGCAATTGTTCAACGTGTTCATCACTGTAGCGGGAATGTTGTGGCATAAATCAAAATCATTTCGTTGATGAAAGGGCAACATATTACCGTAGCGACGGCTTTTTTTCCCCTTTTTTATCTCTTGTTGCACACATGCGTTGGTGGTGGTTGAATACCGCCCGGTCTAAAAGGAGAGTTTATCATGAGTCTGGATATCAACCAGATTGCCTTGCACCAGCTTATCAAGCGTGATGAGCAAACCCTTGAAGTGGTGCTGCGCGATTCGTTACTGGAACCAACGCCTACCGTCGTTGAAATGATGGCGGAACTGCATCGCGTTTATAGCGCGAAAAATAAAGCCTATGGCCTGTTCAGTGAAGAGAGCGAACTGGCGGATAGCCTGCGCCTGCAACGTCAGGGCGAGGAAGATTTTCTGGCGTTCAGCCGTGCGGCAACCGGGCGTCTGCGCGATGAGCTGGCGAAATACCCGTTCGCGGACGGCGGTATCGTTCTGTTCTGCCAGTACCGCTATCTGGCGGTGGAATATCTGCTGGTTACCGTGCTAAATAACTTAAGCAGTATGCGCGTCAACGAGCAGCTGGACATCAGCTCCACGCACTATCTGGATATTAACCATGCGGATATCGTGGCGCGTATCGATCTGACCGAGTGGGAAACCAATCCGGAATCCACCCGCTACCTGACCTTCCTGAAAGGGCGCGTCGGGCGCAAAGTGGCGGATTTCTTTATGGACTTCCTCGGTGCCAGCGAAGGACTTAACGCCAAAGCGCAGAACAAAGGTCTGTTGCAGGCCGTTGACGACTTCACCGCTGAAGCGCAGCTTGATAAATCAGAACGCCAGACCGTGCGCCAGCAGGTGTACAGCTACTGCAACGAGCAGTTGCAGGCGGGTGAAGAGATTGAGCTGGAGTCACTTTCCAAAGAGCTGGCGGGCGTCAGCGAGGTGAGCTTCCAAGAGTTCACTGCTGAGAAGGGCTATGAGCTGGAAGAGAGCTTCCCGGCGGATCGCAGTACGCTGCGTCAGTTAACCAAGTTTGCCGGAAGCGGCGGTGGATTAACCGTGAACTTTGATGCCATGCTGCTTGGCGAACGCATTTTCTGGGATCCGGCCACCGACACCCTGACGATTAAGGGTACGCCGCCAAACCTGCGCGATCAGCTGCAACGCCGGACGTCAGGCGGTAAATAGCAGCCATAAAAAAACCCCGCATAAGCGGGGTTTTTATTCGACGTGTTTGCGATTACGCGCGAACGAAGTCGATGTGAGACAGTTTTGGCTTGAACGGGTGACGCTGAACAGCCTGAACCTTCACTTTTTCTTCTTTACCGCCAACAACGATGGTCAGAACTTCGCTGTAGAATTCAGCTTTAGTCTGCATGTTCCATACTTTGTCGTGATCCAGTTCGATAGCAACTGGAGCAGCTTCGCCACCGTAAACGATAGCCGGGAACTTGTTAGCGTTACGCAGGCGGCGGCTCGCACCCTTACCCTGCACGTTACGTACTTCTGCTTCGATAGTGAACATTGATTTCTCTCTGTATTTAAAACCCTGCTACAGGCGACCCAGCAGCAGGTGAGTGTTCTGCCTCACGGATGTGAAGCGGGCGGCATTTTATACTCAATCGCCCCTCACATCAATGAAAAGTCCCGTTATCCGCGCAATTCATTGGCGCGGCGGAACCGTCCCTCATAGTCAAAGACCTTCTCGCGCACCTGCCAGTACTGGCCTTTCAGGCGGGCAACCACGAAATCCGGATGGCGTAACAGCACCTGCTGATGCAGGATATCGGCGGCAGTTATCCAGCGCAGCAGCACGCACGGCGTCCGGGTGTGCGGGCGAATAAAGAGCTGCTCAAACGCGGTGCGCTGGGCGGGTGTGTGCAGGCGAAAGCGCTCGCTAACGTCCGCGCCGTCTTCGTCGTAATAGGTGATTTTCAGCCACTCGCCTTTGTCATCCGCTCCGGCTTGCAGCGCCATGCCGGAGCAGCGAAGCACCAGCGCATCTTTTAACTTCAGCGCCGCTTTCAGCATGTCGTCCGGGTCGACCAGCACCGTGTCGCACTCCCGGCAGCGGCGGGCGGCGATGTCGTTTTCCGCATTACACTGCGGGCAGTTTTTAAAGCGGAAGCGGAAGTCGCACTGCTCGCGATGCCCTTCGTCATCCTCAAACCAGCCCTGACAGCGGCGGCCAAAATGTTCGATTAGCGTCCCGTCGGCGGTGGTTTTGCCCCAGAAGGTGTTGGCAAAGCCGCAGGCGGGGCAGAAGACCTGCACCGGCACGTTGTCACTTTTGCCTTTTGGCGTTCCGACTTCCGGGGAGTATAGATCGTGCGGATTTCCCGCGTAGTCCAGAATCAGGCAGTCGGTTTTACCCGGCGCCAGGCGCAGCCCGCGTCCGACAATTTGCTGATACAGGCTGACCGATTCGGTGGGGCGCAAAATCGCGATTAAATCGACGTGCGGCGCGTCAAACCCGGTGGTTAATACCGACACGTTGACCAGATAGCGGAACTGCTGCGCCTTAAACGCCTCGATTAACCGGTCGCGCTCCGGCCCGGGCGTTTCGCCGGTGATCAGCGCCGCGTTATCGGCGGGAAGCAGCCCGGTGATTTCTCGCGCGTGTTCGACGGTGGCGGCAAAAATCATTACCCCTTTACGGGTCTGGGCGAACTCCTCAATCTGTCTGATGATGTGCGGGGTGATACGCTGCTGTTTTTTCAGCTCAAGGTTAAGATCCGCTTCGCTGAATAGACCGTTACTCTGCGGTTGCAGACGGCTGAAATCATACTGCACCACCGGCATATCCAGCCTTTCGGGGGGCGTCAGATAGCCGTGCTTGATCATGTAGCGCAGCGGCAGCTCGTAAATGCAGTCGCGAAACAGCGCTTTTTCGGTTCCGCGCACCATGCCGTGATAATGGAAATGATAAATCCACCCTTTGCCCAGACGAAACGGCGTGGCGGTCAGCCCCAGCAGACGTAAGTGAGGGTTCACCTCTTTCAGGTGCGTGAGGATTTGCTGATACTGACTGTCGTCGTCATCGCTGATGCGGTGACACTCATCGACGATCAGCAGCGAAAACTCGCCGCGAAAGTGTTCCAGATTCCGCGCGACGGACTGCACGCTGCCGAACACCACTTTGCCCTGGCTCTCTTTACGCTTTAGCCCGGCGGCAAAAATATCGGCCTCCAGACCCAGCGCGCGGTACTTGGCGTGGTTTTGCGCCACCAGCTCCTTAACGTGTGCCAGGACCAGCACGCGCCCGCGCGCCACGCGCGCCAGCTCGGCGATCACCAGACTTTTGCCCGCCCCGGTCGGCAGGACTATTGCGGCAGGCTCGGTGTGTTTTCGAAACCAGGCGAGGGTGGCATCAACGGCTTCTTGCTGATAGGGGCGAAGTGTAAAAGTCATGGGGTCTCTATTCTGTTATCACTCTTATAGTATGCCACGAAACTTTTTCCCTTGAGTGGCACAACCAGACCATTATACTGGACCCTTCTTGACTGCTTCTTTTTTCGGACGCGTCGTCCGACTTCCAGCACCATTAAGGCTAAAAAGACTTCATGCGACTTGATAAGTTTATCGCTCAGCAACTCAGCGTAAGCCGCGCTATTGCCGGGCGTGAAATTCGCGCCAGCCGCGTTACCGTGGATGGCGACATTGTAAAAGACTCCTCATTCAAACTTCTGCCTGAGCATCAGGTGGAGTACGACGGCAATCCGCTGACTCAGCAAAATGGCCCGCGCTATTTCATGCTCAACAAGCCGGAAGGCTACGTCTGCTCAACGGACGACCCGGATCACCCGACGGTACTCTATTTCATCGATGAGCCGGTTGCCCATAAGCTTCATGCGGCGGGTCGCCTTGATATCGACACCACCGGGCTGGTGCTGATGACCGACGACGGCCAGTGGTCGCACCGAATTACCTCCCCGCGCCATCACTGTGAAAAAACCTATCTGGTGACGCTGGAATCTCCGGTTGCCGATGACACGGCTGAACAATTCGAGAAGGGCGTTCAGCTGCATAATGAAAAAGATCTGACCAAACCGGCGGTGCTGGAAATAATCACCCCGACCGAAGTGCGCCTGACCATCAGCGAAGGCCGCTATCATCAGGTGAAACGCATGTTTGCCGCCGTGGGAAATCATGTTGTTGGCCTGCACCGCGAGCGTATCGGCGCGATTGAACTCGATCCAGAACTGGAGCCAGGTGAATACCGCCCGTTAACGGAAGAAGAAATCGCCAGCGTCGGTCTGGCTTCGCGCTAATTTCAGGAGAACTCTGTGACCACCAGGCCACACTCGTCTTTCAAAATCGTCTTCATTCTTGGCCTGCTGGCCATGCTGATGCCGCTGTCCATCGATATGTATCTGCCCGCGCTGCCGGTGATTTCCGCGCAGTTCGGCGTGCCGGCGGGCAGCGCGCAGATGACGCTCAGTACCTACATCCTCGGCTTTGCGATCGGCCAGCTGCTGTATGGCCCGATGGCCGACAGCATCGGGCGCAAGCCGGTGATTCTGGGCGGGACGCTGATTTTCGCCGGGGCGGCGGTGGCCTGTGCGCTGGCACAGAGTATCGATCAGCTGATCGTCATGCGCCTGTTCCACGGCCTGGCGGCTGCGGCGGCGAGCGTGGTGATCAACGCCCTGATGCGCGATATCTATCCGAAAGAGGAGTTCTCGCGCATGATGTCGTTTGTCATGCTGGTGACCACTATCGCGCCGCTGATTGCGCCGATGGTTGGCGGTGCGGTGCTGGTGTGGTTCAGCTGGCACGCGATTTTCTGGATCCTGGCGATTGCCGCGCTGCTGGCCTCGGCGATGATCTTCTTCTTTATAGATGAAACGCTCCCCGCCGAGCATCGCCAGAAATTCCATATTCGCACCACGCTGGGCAACTTTGCCTCGCTGTTCCGCCACAAGCGCGTGCTGAGCTACATGCTGGCGAGCGGCTTCAGCTTTGCCGGGATGTTCTCCTTCCTGAGCGCCGGGCCGTTTGTCTACATCGAGCTTAACCACGTATCCCCGCAGCACTTTGGTTATTACTTTGCGCTCAATATCGTCTTCCTGTTCCTGCTGACCATCGTCAACAGCCGCTTCGTGCGGCGGGTAGGGGCGCTGAACATGTTCCGCACCGGGCTGTGGATCCAGTTTGCGATGGCTGTCTGGCTGGTGGTCAGCGCCTACTTCGATATCGGGTTCTGGGCGCTGGTGCTCGGCGTGGCGGCGTTCGTGGGATGCGTGTCGATGATCTCGTCAAACGCGATGGCGGTGATTCTGGATGAGTTCCCGCACATGGCGGGCACGGCGTCATCGCTGGCGGGGACGTTCCGTTTCGGTATCGGCGCGATTGTGGGCGCGCTGCTCTCTCTCGCGACCTTTAACACCGCCTGGCCGATGCTGTGGGCCATTGCATTCTGCGCGACCAGCTCGATTCTCTTCTATCTCTACGCCAGTCGGCCGCGAAAAACGGCACGCTAGCGCATCTAAAGGCCCAATTCGGGCCTTTTTTTTGACGCATATCAACCAAAGATGCGTTCGTTTACCCTGTGTTTGTTTCTTTTATGTAAAATATATTTGTGTAAAAAGTCACGTCATTGTATTTAAAAAGGTTGAGTTAGATCGCAGAAACGGGTACATATAGCGCCGACGTCAGCCTGTAACGCCTATAAAAACCGCAGAAGAGTGCAGGTTAACAATGATGTGTTACTATAATTGTAAATAAATTGTGAAGTGAATTTGCTTCCGGGGAACGAACGTGAATACATTACAACTCTCCATAGTCCATCGCTTGCCCCAGAGCTATCGCTGGTCGGCGGGTTTTGCAGGTTCGAAAGTTGAACCGATTCCGCAAAACGGTACCGGGTGCGAGAATTGTCTGGTTGCGCTTAAGCTTCTTAGCCCGAGCGATGAATCTGCATGGCCGGTCATGGAACGCCTGAGCCAGGCGCTGACCGATATCGAAGTGGTGAGCTCGGTGCTGGAGTGCGAAGGCGAGCCCTGCCTGTTTGTGAACAGCCAGGACGAGTTTGCCGCCACCTGCCGCCTGAAAAACTTCGGCGTGGCGATTGCGGAACCTTTTTCCGGCCAATACCCTTTCTAAGCGCTAGCTTAAGGCTAACAGCTGGCGCGTGTAGCTCTGCGTCGGCGCAGCAAACACGCGCTGGCACTCGCCCTGCTCAACGACCTCTCCCTGTCGCAGCACAATCACCTGATGGCACAACGCGCGTACCACCTGCAAATCGTGGCTGATAAAGATATAGGCCAGCCGATGCTTTTCCTGTAACCCTTTTAACAGCGCCAGGATCTGCGCCTGCACGGTTCTGTCCAGCGACGACGTGGGTTCATCCAGAATAATCAGCTCCGGTTTAAGGATCAGCGCGCGGGCAATCGCAATACGCTGGCGCTGTCCGCCGGAAAATTCTGCCGGATAGCGATGTCGCGTGGCCGGATCCAGCCCGACCTCTTCCATCACGCCAATGACCGCCTGCTCGCGCTGCGCTGGCGTCAGCGCGGTCTGGTGAACGCGAAGCCCCTCCTCAATAATCTGCAACACGCTCAGGCGTGGATTGAGCGAGGAGTTAGGATCCTGAAAAACAACCTGCATTCGCGGGCGAACGGGCAACATCTGGCGGCGGTTGCGGTCGTGCAGCGACATGCCGTCAAACAGAATTTGCCCCTGTGAGCTAATCAGGCGCAGCAGCGCCAGCCCCGTGGTGCTCTTGCCGGAACCGGATTCTCCCACCAGCCCCAGCGCCTCACCCGGACGCAGGGAAAAGCTGATGTTCTTCAGCACCGGATTGTCATCAACGATACGGCGCAACACGCCTTTGCGGATGGGGAAAGAGACCTTCAGATTTTCCACGTTCAGCAGCGGCGTACCGCTCGCGGGCAGCGGAACAGGGGAGCCGGACGGTTCGCTGTCGAGCAGGTGTTTCGTATATGGGTGCTGCGGATTAGCGAGCAGCGTTTGGGCGGCGTTTTGCTCCACGCAGCGCCCGTTTTGCATCACCGCCACGCTATCCGCCAGCTTCTTCACAATGCTGAGGTTGTGGGTGATAAACAGCAGGCTCATGTTCAGCTCGTCGCGCAGCTCACGCAGCAGCTGGAGGATTTGCGCCTGCACGGTCACGTCCAGCGCGGTTGTGGGTTCATCGGCAATCAGCAGCTCCGGGCGGGTCAGCAGGGCCATCGCAATCATTACGCGCTGGCGCTCGCCGCCGGAAAGCTGATGCGGAAAATCCGTCAGCCGTTTTGCCGCATTGCGAATGCCGGTGCGCTCAAGGCAGTCGAGGATCTCCCCCCGCGCCGCCTCTTTCCGCATTCCCCGGTGCAGGGACAGCACCTCGTACAGCTGTTTCTCTATGGTGTGCAGCGGATTGAGCGACACCATCGGCTCCTGGAAGATCATGGCAATCCTGTTGCCGCGGATGCCGCGCAGCGTCTGCTCGTCCGCGTGCAGCAGCGAGGAGCCGTGAAACAGGATATCGCCCTGCGGATAGCTCACCGGCGGGGAGGGGAGCAGGCGCAGCACAGAGAGCGCCGACACGCTCTTGCCCGAACCGGATTCGCCCACCAGCGCCAGCGTTTCGCCGCGCTGGATCTGCAACGACAGATCGCTGACCACGGTCTGGCTTTGGCCCTGTTTTGAGAAGGCAATCGACAGGTTTTCGATGCTGAGAAGGAGCTGCGTCATCTTATACCGCCTTGTTGGGATCGAAGGCATCGCGCACCGCTTCGCCAATAAAAATCAGCAGCGAGAGAAGCACCGCCACGGAGAGAAACGCCGTTATGCCAAGCCACGGCGCCTGGAGGTTATTCTTGCCCTGGAGCAGCAGTTCGCCGAGCGACGGCGAGCCCAGCGGCAGCCCGAAGCCGAGGAAATCCAGCGACGTCAGGGTGGTGATGGAACTGCACAAAATAAACGGCAGGAAGGTGAGGGTGGCTACCACGGCATTGGGGAGCATGTGGCGGAAGATAATCCCCCGATCGTTGACCCCCAGCGCCTGCGCGGCGCGAATGTAGTCGAAATTTCGGGTGCGCAGAAATTCCGCGCGCACTACCCCTACCAGCGCCATCCAGCCGAACAGCACCGTGATCGCCAGCAGCCACCAGAAGTTTGGCTGCACCACGCTTGAGAGCAGGATAATCAAAAACAGGGTCGGCATACCCGACCACACCTCAATGAAGCGCTGCCCCCACAGGTCGAGTTTGCCGCCGTAGTAGCCCTGAACCGCGCCCGCCACCACGCCCATCACGCTGGAAAAGAGGGTCAGCATCAGCCCGAACAAAATCGAGATGCGGGTGCCGTAGAGAATGCGCGCCAGCACGTCGCCGCCGTTGGCGTCCGTCCCCAGCCAGTTTTGTGCTGAAGGCGGCGACGGGAAGGGGGCGGTGGTGGCAAAGTTAATGCTGTTTGCGCCAAAGCGGACGGGGGCCCACAGCGCCCAGCCGTGATTATCAATTTGTTCGCGAAGCCACGGATCCTGATACTGCGCCGGGGTGGCGAAGGGGCCGCCGAAATCGCTTTCGCTGTAGTTCTTCAGCACGGGCACGTACCAGCGGTCGTTAAAGTGGACCAGCAGGGGCTTATCGCTGGCAATCAGCTCTGAGCACATGCTTAAGACAAAGATGACGGCAAAGATCCACAGCGACCAGTAGCCGCGGCGGTTGTGGCGAAAACGGGCCCAGCGGGCCTGGTTAACGGGGCTTAAGCGCGACATCAGCGACCCTCAAAATCAATTCGGGGATCGACCAGCGTATAGCTGATATCGCTGATGATATTCAGCAGCAGGCCAATCAGGGTGAAAATATAGAGCGTGCCAAACATCACCGGATAATCGCGGGAAACCGTGGCTTCATACCCCAGCAGACCGAGGCCGTTCAGGGAGAACATGACCTCGATCAGCAGCGAACCGGTAAAGAACATGCTGATAAAAGTGGCCGGGAACCCGGCGATGACCAGCAGCATGGCGTTGCGAAAAACGTGCTTCCACATAATCTGTTTCTCGCCCACCCCTTTTGCCCGGGCGGTGACGACGTACTGCTTGCGGATCTCATCCATAAAGGCGTTTTTGGTGAGCATCGTCAGGGCGGCAAATCCGCCGATCACCGTCGCCAGCACCGGCAGGGTGATGTGCCAGAAATAGTCGGTGATTTTTTTATACCACGGCAGGCTGCTGAAATCGGCCGACACCAGCCCGCGCAGCGGGAAAATGTCGAAGTAGCTGCCGCCCGCAAAAAAGACAATCAGCAGCACCGCAAACAGGAAGGCAGGAATGGCGTAACCGACGATGATAAAGGTGCTGCTCCAGATATCAAAACGGCTGCCGTTATAGACCGCCTTGCGAATGCCCAGCGGAATCGACACCAGATAGATGATCAGCGTCCCCCACAGCCCGAGGGTAATTGATACGGGCAGGCTTTGCTTGATCAGGCTTAATACCGAGGCGCTGCGAAACAGGCTATCGCCAAAATCAAAGCGAACGTAGTTCCAGAGCATGGTGAAGTAGCGTTCGTGGATCGGCTTATCAAAGCCGTATCGATGGGTGATCTCGGCGATCACCTCCGGATCGAGGCCGCGTCCGCCGCGATAGTTGCTTTCGCTGATGTTGCCCGTCCCGGTGCGGGCGTGGGTCGCGCCCATGCTTTCTCCACCACCGCCGGGCATTGCGCCGCGATCGCCGAACTCAACGGCGGCAATCGCCTGATCCACCGGGCCGCCGGGGGCAATTTGCACGATAAAAAAGTTGATGGTGATAATGGCCCACAGCGTGGGAATCACCAGCAATAAGCGGCGAATTAAATAAGCACCCATTCTGATTCCTTAGCGCCGCTCGGCGGGTAGTTTGGCGGCTTTATTAATGTCATACCACCAGGTTTCGAATCCCAGCGAATAGATCGGGCGAACGGAGGGCTGAGAGAACTTGTCCCAGCGCGCCAGCCGGTCTTCGCCCATATACCACATCGGCAGCATGTAATAGTTCCAGGTTAATACCCTGTCGAGCGCGCGACCGAGCGGCAGCAGCTTTTCTTTATTGCCCTGGGCGGCCACGATTTTGGCGATCAGGGCGTCAATAATCGGGCTTTTCACGCCGGGGGCGTTATAGGAGGAGTTGATATAGCCGGAGGCCCAGGAGATTTGCAGATCGCTACTCGGCCAGGGCTGCGCCGCCCACAGGCTCTGCATCATGTCGTAATCCCGGCTGCGCTTGCGATTGGTGAGCTGTGCGATATCCACCTGGCGGATATCCATCGTGATCCCCAGCCGGGCGAGGTTCTGCTTAAACGGCATCACCCACTGATCGTTAGCGCCTGAGGCAATTAGCAGCTCAAAGGTCAGCGGCTTGCCCGTCTGCGCGTTAACCCGCTTTTGATTTTTCAGCGGCCAGCCCGCCTCGTCCAGCAGCCTGCTGGCCTTCAGCAGGTTGTCACGGTCGAAGCCGTTACCGTCGGACGCGGGCGGCTCAAACACGGTGGTAAACACCTCGGGCGGGAGATCGGCCTTAAACGGCGCCAGCAGGGTCAGCTCGTCGGCATCAGGATAGTGACGCGCGGCGTATTCGGTGTTCTGGAAATAGCTGTTAGCGCGGCTGTAGGCGCCGTAAAACAGCGCCTTATTCATCCATTCAAAATCAAACGCCAGGGTGATGGCTTCGCGCACGCGGCGGTCGCTGAACACCGGGCGCTGGATGTTAAACGCCAGCCAGCGGGTATCCTGGGCGGACTCGTTTTTGTGCTCGTCTTTGACGATGTAGCCGTTGGCGAAGTTTTTGCCGATGTAGCGCGTCGCCCAGTTTTTGGCGCTGTTCTCGACGCGCAAATCAAACGCGCCCGCCTTGAAGGCCTCGAACGCCACGTTGTCGTCGAGGTAATAGTCATAGCGAAGGGTGTCGAAATTCCAGCGGCCCCGGTTTACCGGCAAATTGGCCGCCCAGTAATCCTTCACCCGCGAGTAAATCACGTACTGTCCCATTCGCCAGTCGGTGATGCGGTACGGACCGCCCGCCAGCGGCGGGGTGGAGAGCGGGTCGCTCAGCTTATGATTTTTCCAGAACGATTCCGGCATCACGGGCAGGGAGAACAGGCTCAGCATATTCTCTTTGTTTGGCTCAGGCTGTTCGATCCGCACGGTTAGCGGCGCGATGGCCTTGACGGTGGTGCCTTTGTAGACCAGCCGGAACTGCGGCACGCCCTCGGTCATAAACTTGTGGAAGGTAAAGGCGATATCGCTGGCCTTCACCGGCGTACCGTCGTGAAACCGCGCCTGCGGGTTGATGGCGATTTCCGCCCACGAGAAGTCGTGGGCATAGCGAACATTCTCGGCTACCAGGGGATAGTAGCTGCCCGGCTCATCGTCGGAGGTGACAAAAAGCGTGTCGTAAAGGGAGTCGGTTTTCGCCGCCGCCACGCCGCGCAGGGCGTAGCGGTTGAAGTTATCAAAGGTGCCAATGGCGGAAAGGGTAATGTTTCCCCCCTTGGGCGCCGCAGGGTTGACGTAATCAAAGTGGTTAAAGTTAATCGCGTACTTAGGCTCACCGAGCACGGCAAACGCGTAGCTTTCTTTGATGGTTTGCGACTGGCCGGAAAAACTCACGAACGCCAGTAGCAGCAACACGGAGCGCATTAACATCTCGCGGCGTTTCCCTCTTTTATTCTGACTCATGCGCACCGGCGCACGTGGATACGCTGAATAATAAGTGACGCCGCCGGGGTTGTGAAATTATTCACCGCCTGACGGCAGATCTGGCTGCCATTTTACAAACTGCTCCAGCGGCATCGGGCGGCTGATCCAGTAGCCTTGCAGATAGTTCACGCCATGTTCGCGCAGCCAGGCGGCCTGCTCGGGGGTTTCGACCCCTTCGGCGACCGTGACCATATTCAGGCGGCGCGCCAGCGTCAGCACGGCATCCAGCACCGGTGAGGTGACGGTTTCCGTGCCGATTGCGTTCACAAAACCGCGGTCGATTTTCAGGTAGTCCATGGTAAAGCGCTCAAGGTAGATCAGCGCGCTGTGTCCGGTACCAAAGTCGTCGATCGCAATTTCAAAGCCTTCATGGTGCAGCCACTCGAACAGCTGGCTGGCTTCGCGCTGCTGGATCATGTCGCGTTCGGTAATTTCCAGAACGGTCTGGAAGTGATCCGGCGGCAAGGCGGCGCTGAAGGTGCGCATATCGTCTTTAAAGCCCTCTGAATGCAGATGGCCCGGCGCGATGTTAATCCCGAGCTTCGCACCCGGCGTCAGCACCGTTTGCAGCGCGGGCGCATCTTTAATAATGAGATCGAACAGGTGCAGCGTCAGCGGCACGATCAGCTGCTGGGCTTCGGCAAAACTGATAAACGCATCGGGCGGGATTTCACCCATCACCGGATGCTTCCAGCGCATCAGCACTTCCACGCCGGTCATGTTGAGCGCTTTGGCATCGACCACCGGCTGATAAACCACGTAGAACTGCCCGCGCTTAATGGCGGTTAAAATCTCTTTTCCAGGGTTAAGGCGGATGGTCATAACGTAGAAATTCAGCGAGCCAGCGGCAATCCCGCACACCAACCCGAAGAGAAGGGCAAACAGGAGTTCATCGCTGGTCCACGGCTCGGCATACAGCCTGATCGTCAGCGGCACCTCTTTAAGCGAGGCGGTACGCGTTGGGGCGTCCGGCAAATCCTGAGCGTTCACCAGTGAGCCAGAACGCGTCGATAACGCGTAGTTGCCAATAACCACCGCAATGCCGGTGAACTCGTCCTGACGGGCGGTATAGATAAGATAGGGCGTCAGGTTGAGATTAACGGAGGTAAACACGCCGCCGTCTTTTACCAGCGGATTGCGATACCAGATAGCGATGGCGGGTGTGTGGGGCAGCATCGGCGTACCGGGCAGCAGCACCATATCCAGCTGCTTATTAATGTGTATATCGGAGATCAGCTCCTCCATCGGGACGTTCATCGGCCCGGTAGCGGAAGAGCAAAACGCGTTCTTGTCGCGGACCAGCAAAAAGGCGCGGACGTTAATGCTAAACGCCGCGCGGGAGGTCAGTTCCGCACGCACGTCCTGACAGTTATTCAGCGTGAGGGGCTGAAGGGTGTCGATAGAGGTTTTTAGCTCACCGAAATAGCTTTCCATATACACGCGCAAATCGACGATCAGGGCATCGAATTTGGCTTCTCGCTTATGGTAGCTCCAGAAAAACTGCAAGGTCCCGAGGAGCAGGGCGGTGATTAAGCCGGTAATAATACTGAGCATCAGTATTTTACGGTTGCTTGAAAAGTAGCGGGTGAACATAGAGTGTGTCGTTCCTGGTTTACCGCTGAATGTATAGAGTTTAACGGGCAAAAAAAAACACTGCCGTAGCAGTGCTTTTTTTTATCGTGTTACCAGCCAAGGGATAACCGGCAACATGACAGATTAACTGCGGGTCAGTACACGGCGCGCTTCGTTGTAGCGCTTCTTCCAGTAGGGTTCGTTCATACTGGAGATGGTCACACCGCTGCTGGTGGAGGCATGTACAAACTGGTCGTTACCAATGTAGATGCCAACATGTCGACCCGTAGAACCGGCGCGGAACAGAACTAAATCACCTGTGCGCAGCTTATTACGAGAAATCGACTTACCCATCTCCTGCTGTTCGTAGGTCGAACGCGGAAGGTCTAACCCAAACTGTTCACGGAAAGTACGTTGTACAAAGCTGGAACAGTCGATGCCTTTCTTAGTGCTGCCGCCCAGGCGATAGCGCACGCCTTTCCAGTCAGCATACTGGTCCATAATGCGGGACTTGACGTCCAGATTACGTACCATATTTTCAAATTCATCCTGAGAGGCTTGCAGTGAAGAGGAATCTTCCATTCCCACAACACGCGTCTCAGGATGCATATTCTTCGCGGTATTCGTCGAACTACAAGCTGAAAGCAGAACCGCTACTGCAATCGCCGGGATGCCCCGCAAGATATATCTCAAAATCGGTTGAGATTTGACCATTTTGTTTATTTTCCCTTGAAGTCCTTAACGATAAATATCGTTATAAAAATGCCAAACGTGACGAGACTAATTATCCGTACACAATGAGACAATTCTTTATGATCAAATTTGTGGAACAACGCACAAAATTATTCACCCTGATAATAATTGTCTCTCTGGGGCAAAACGAGTTCGAGATTAACCGATTGCAAGGGGTATTGCGAGCAAAAATATCCCTTTTTTTATAAGAAAAAGTGATACAGAAAGTGAATAAATCGATTTGCGTAAAATAGCGTCAATTTAGCTTAAAAATCATGCAACGCGTTCATTTACAACATGAAAAATGTGACGGGATGATGACAGCGGATGTGGGAGTAAGCGGGATAACCATCAGGGATCGAAAATGATCCCTGATGGATAGCGTTAATTTAAGTTAATTACTTGTTTTGAATTTGTTGATTTCTGCCCGGAAGATAGCGCTCAAATAACCCGATTAAGCGATCGCTCAGCGGGGTCATCAGGCACCACGGCAGCGCAATCAATGCGACGGAGAGCGAACCCACGGCAATATCGGTAAACCAGTGTGCGCCAATCATGACGCGTGGGAAGGCAAAAACCACAAAAATAATCAGGGCAACGGCGAAGGCTTTTTTGCCGAAATAGCGCAGCATAATTGCGGAAAAAATAAGCAGCATCATCCCGTGATCGCCAGGGAAACTGTCTTTAGACGCATCCTTGGTGGGAATATGCAGCAATTCACTCACGCGATGAATATCGGTGAAGAACAGCGTCGGGCTGGAGCGTTTAACCGGAATAATCGCCGTCGCCAGCTGATTAATCGCCACCGCGAAAAGCAACATCACCAGGCCAATAATCAGGATGCGGCGGCGCCCGGTTTTGTCTTCTTTCAGCCAAAACGAGAGCATCAGACCACCCATCGCCAGCAGCGAGCAGCCGTCAAAGGCGCGATTGTTGGTAATGGCGACCAGCCACAGAAACGCCTGACTCTTCACCAGCTCTTCATTGAAGAAGTGAAAAATCGCCGAGTCCAGCGGGAACCAGAAACCGTGATCCACCGGCAGATACCAGGAGAAAAAGAGCGCCAGACCGGCGGCGTTAAGCAGTAAAATCAGGGGAAATCGAGTTGTCATCATTCTTCAGCAGGCTATGAAATCAGGGGCAACGTTAGCCGCCCGAAGTTAAACGAAGCTTCAACAAGCTGGACTGAAGGGCGTTCCAGTCAGCGTTAAGCGCACTAATTAACTCTATACGACTATCCGGCGGCGCGACGTTTTGCGTTTCAATAAAGAAGTCCTCGCCCTGACGGTTGATCCTCACCAGCCCGTCCGGCGTGCGCATAATGCCTTTCACGCGTTCGACCGGGGCCAGTCTCGCCCACTCAAGAATGCCGATGGTGTCGAACACCGTATCCGCATCAAAGATCCAGCCGCAGGCCTGATGGCCCTGACCACTGTTCAGGTTGCGTCGCCAGCGCTGATGCTCAGGCAGGCTCAGCGCCGCAAGCCCCTGTCTGGCACCGCTGCCGTGGCTGTGCGCCGCGCTGGCGGGCAGCTCGGTTTTGTTCAGTCGGGGCAGGTCCAGCAGGGCGCTGTCGATATCCCCTTGCGTGGTCTGAACGTACTGACGCTCGCCGCCAGCCTGCTGCCACCAGCTGTCAAACGCCGCCTGGCTTTCTGGCGTGGCGCGGTCGGTTTTATTGGCAATGATAATATCGGCGCTGGCAAGCTGGTCGCGGAAGTTCTCGTTGGTGACGGCTTTTTCATCGAGCAGCTGGCGCGGGTCAAGCAGGCAGAGCGTGGCGCGCAGATCGATCCACGGCTCGTAAACGGGGGCGGTGAGTAAATCGAGAATTTGCTTTGGATGGCCCAGCCCGGTGGGCTCAATCAGCAGGCGGTCCGGTTTGCCCTGGCGCAGCAGCGTGTTCAGCCCGACCTGCATAGGTAAACCATTCACGCAGCACATACATCCGCCCGGGATCTCTTTGATCATCGCACCGCTGTCGGCCAGCAGGGCGCCGTCGATGCCCACCTCGCCAAATTCGTTGACCAGAACGGCCCATTTCTCTGCGGGATCTTTATTGGCCAGCAAATGCAGAATAGAGGTGGTTTTACCGCTGCCGAGAAAACCGGTGATAAGGTTGGTTTTGGTCACATGCGCTCCGTGTGATGCGATAAGAAGTCGCTATCATCCTGGCTAAAAATGCGCGCAATGAGAAGGGGAAGGGCGAACGGAGCTGATGTCCGTTCGCCTTAAGCGCAATAATCGCTAAAGATTTAACGTTTCGATAACGGCCTGACGCGCGCCGCGCTGCACAATTCGCTGATAAGCCTGGCTGACGGCGTCGACAAACGCCGGGGATTGCGCCAGATCCTGACCGAAGATTTCACTGAGCGACAGCAGGGCGGTGACGCGCGTGTCGTCGCTGCTGGCCTCTACGATTGCGCGGATCTTTTCGCTGAGCGGATCGCGAACGTCAATCACTTCACCGCGTTCATCCACGCCGCTCGCGTAGCGGATCCAGCCCGCCACGCCCAGCGCCAGCAGCGGCCATGCGGAGCCACGGGCAAGGTGAACGCGAATGCCGTCGAGCATCCGCTGGGGCAGCTTCTGGCTGCCGTCCATCGCGATTTGCCAGGTGCGGTGCTGTAGCGCCGGGTTGGCGAAGCGCTCAATCAGGCTGTCGGCGTAGTCCGTTAAATCCACATCGGTGATGCGCAGCGTCGGCGCCTGCTCATCCAGCATCAGACGGCGTGCCGCCTGGCGGAAATGTTCGTCTTCCATACATTCATTAATATGCGCGTAGCCCGCGAGATAGCCGAGATAAGCCAGGAAAGAGTGGCTGCCGTTAAGCATCCGCAGTTTCATCTGCTCCCAGGGTAAAACGTCCTGCACCATCTGTACGCCAGCCGCTTCCCACTCCGGGCGTCCGGCAACAAAGTTATCTTCTACCACCCACTGGATGAACGGCTCGCAGCTGATGGCGCAGGGATCTTCTACCCCCATCTCGCGGGTGATTTCCGCCAGCGAGGCGTCCGTCGCGGCGGGCACAATTCGGTCGACCATCGTGCCCGGGAAACTGACGTGCGCGCCTATCCAGTCGGCCAGCTCAGCGGAGCGTTTTTGCGCCATCCCCAGCACCGCGTTTTTCACCACGTGGCCGTTGTCCGGGATGTTATCGCAGGAAAGCACGGTAAACGCCGCCAGGCCGCGCTCGCGGCGGCGGTGGAGGGCCTCGACCAGAATACCGGGTGCGGAATGGGGTTCGGACGGAGTTTCCAGATCGTGAATGATGCGGGCGTTGTTCAGATTCAGCTTTCCGGTGGCCGGGTCGATGCAGTAGCCTTTTTCGGTGATGGTCAGGGAAACGATGGCCACCTGCGGCTCGCAAAATTTCTCAATAATCGCCGCCAGCGAATCAAGCTTCGCGTTCAGACATTCGTGTACCGCGCCCACCACAATCGGCCGATTGCCGTCGGCGCCTTTTTCCAGCACGGTAAACAGGTGGTCTTGCGCGCGCAGCTGGCCCATCAGCACATCGCCGCTGAACAGACTGATCTCACAGATCCCCCAGTCGCCCCCTTTCGCATTCAGCACGCGGTCGGTTAACAGCGCCTGATGGGCGCGGTGAAATGCGCCAAACCCGAAGTGAACGATGCGCGAGCGCAGCTGCTGGCGGTCGTAACGCGGCAGCTGGACGTGGGCGGGAAGCGAGGCAGTGGCGATAGTCTTCATTAAATACACACCTGATTAACCATTAATTAACAAGGTCAGTGTAAAGTTATATGACAACAAATAAAATTGGTGAGCCGTAAATATCGCCGTTATGTGAGTTTGATCAATCAATGTGCTGCCCTGTATTGACCCTTATTATGAAACATGTATGGTAGTCGTCATTGCACAAACACATATTGGTATAACAACTTTAGAGGGTGAGACAATGGAACAAACCTGGCGTTGGTACGGGCCAAACGATCCGGTTTCTCTTAATGATGTGCGTCAGGCTGGCGCAACGGGCGTTGTCACGGCGCTGCACCATATTCCTAACGGTCAGGTGTGGCCGGTTGAGGAGATCAAAGCGCGTCAGGCGCTGCTGGCTGAAAAAGGGCTGACCTGGTCGGTCGTCGAAAGCATTCCGGTTCATGAAGAGATCAAAACCCGTTCCGGTGAATGTGACGCCTGGATCGCCAACTATCAGCAGAGCATTCGCAACCTGGCGGCCTGCGGGATCGACACGGTTTGCTATAACTTCATGCCGATTCTGGACTGGACGCGTACCGACCTGGAATACCAGCTGCCGGACGGCTCAAAAGCGCTGCGCTTTGACCAGATAGCCTTTGCGGCATTCGAGCTGCACATCCTCAAGCGCGAAGGCGCGGCGGCGGATTACACCGACGAAGAGCAGCAGCAGGCGCTGGCGTGGTTCAACGCGGCGAGCGAGACTGACATCGAAAAACTGACCCGCAATATTATTGCTGGCCTGCCGGGTGCGGAAGAGGGCTATACCCTGGATCAGTTCCGCGCGCGTCTGGCGGAATACGGCAATATCGATAAAAACCAGCTTCGCGAAAACATGGCCCACTTCCTGCGCGCCATCGTGCCGGTAGCGGAAGAGGCGGGCGTGCGGCTGGCGGTTCACCCGGACGATCCTCCGCGTCCTATCCTCGGCCTGCCGCGTATCGTGTCGACGATTGAAGATATGCAGTGGCTGAAAGAGACCGTTAACAGCATCTATAACGGCTTTACCATGTGTACCGGCTCCTACGGCGTGCGCGCCGATAACGACCTGGTGCGGATGATTGAAACCTTCGGCGACCGTATTCACTTCACGCACCTGCGCGCAACGTGCCGTGAAGAGAATCCAAAAACCTTCCACGAAGCCGCTCACCTGACCGGTGATGTGAATATGGTGGCGGTGGTTGACGCGATCCTCTCTGAAGAGAAGCGTCGTAAGGAGGCCGGGGATCTGCGTCCTATCCCGTTCCGTCCGGATCACGGTCATCAGATGCTTGACGATCTGCGTAAGAAAACCAACCCTGGCTATTCGGCGATTGGCCGCCTGAAAGGGATGGCGGAAGTGCGCGGCGTGGAGCTGGCGCTGAAGATGACGAAATATCCTGAGCTTCTTTAAGCTCTGTCGCCCGGTGGCGCAAGCTTACCGGGCCTACAAAAAAACCGGCCTGAGAGCCGGTTTTCGTGTTTTTGTAGGTCGGGTAAGGCGAAGCCGCCACCCGACACATGACCAATTAGTCAGCACGACCCATATAGCGTTTTTCTTCGATATGGATACGAATTTTCTCGCCCGCTGACAGGTATTCAGGTACCTGAACAACCAGGCCCGTGGTCAGGGTGGCTGGCTTGTTGCGTGCGCTTGCTGACGCGCCTTTGATGCCCGGCGCTGTGTCAACGATTTCCAGATCGACGGTCTGCGGCAGTTCGAGCGCCAGCAGCACGCCGTCCCAGGTCAGGACCTGCATGTCCGGCATCCCGCCTTCAGGAATGAACAGCAGCTCTTCTTCAATCTGATCTTTGGTAAAGATGTACGGGGTATAGTCTTCTTTATCCATGAACACATATTCGTTGCCGTCGATGTACGAGAAATCAACGTAGCGACGGGTCAGGGTCACGGTATCGACGATATCGTCGCCTTTGAAGCGCTCTTCCACCTTCAGACCGGTGCGAACATCGGCAAAACGCATTTTGTACAGCGTTGCTGCACCACGGGCGCTCGGGGCCTGAATATCGATATCTTTCACAATCAGCAGCTTGCCGTTGTAATTCAGTACCATACCTTTCTTAATTTCGTTCGCTCTTGGCATTGCAATAATCCTGTCTACGGGAGGTAAAAAATATCGCGCCAAATTACTCGTGCGCGCGCGTTCAGGCAAGTGGAATTCGTGGCTTTTGCTATCAATACATAAAAGGTGTTACTGTGCGCGCCACGCCCGATTGAGCGGGTATCCGTTGCCAGAAGAGAGCTCTTATGGATTGCCGCCCGGACTGCGGTGCCTGCTGTACCGCACCGTCCATTTCAAGCCCCATTCCTGGGATGCCGGAGGGCAAACCTGCCAACACGCGCTGCGTTCAGCTTTCTGACAACAACCTGTGCCTGATTTTTGGCTCGCCGCTGCGCCCGAAAGTGTGCGCCGGTTTACAGCCATCGGCTGAAATGTGCGGCACCACGCGGGCGCAGGCGATAACCTGGCTTCTTGAGCTGGAATCGCTTACCGCGCCCTAAACATCCTTAATGCGCGTCAGGCACGATATCGTCAGCACGCACATCCCCAGTGCAATCCAGAAGACCGTGTGATAGTTCCAGATTTCAGCGACCACGCCAGCCATTGAACCGGCAATAATCCAGCCCACGCGGGTGGTATTAGTATAAAGGGTGGTGGCAGAGCCTGCCTGGCCCGGCATCAGATCCTGGAAGTAGAGCATCCCGATCCCGGCGAGAATACCGATATAGATGGCGTTCAGCAGCTGTAAAGCCAGCAGCAGCGCTGGCGTATGCACGGTTAACATGCCCACGTAGAACAGCAGTCCGGCGACGGCCGCGATACGCATCAAAAAACGCTTCCCGAAGCGCTTCGCGTAATAGCCCGCAATCAGCATGGTCGGGATCTCAAGCCCCGCGGCGGTGCCCATCATAATCCCGGCCAGCTTTTCCGGCAGATGCAGCTCATCAATAATAAACAGCGGCATATTGATGATGTACAGGCTGTTGGTGCCCCACATCAGCGTACAAATAATGAATAGCAGCAGCGCATCGCGGCGGTTACGGCGCGGGGCTTCCAGCGTGCCGGTCGCAAGCTTTGGCTCTTTGCGCATTGTCGGCAGAAAGAACCACACCATTGCGCCGCACACCACAAAGGCAACTGCCGCGCTCAGGTACATCACCGTGAAGCCAAAGCCCATCGCCAGCGCGTAGGCCAGCGGGGGGCCAATCACCCAGGCCAGCGACACCTGCGCGCGCAGAATCGAGCTGAACATCACCGCTTCACGCCCGGTACGGTCTGCGTGCTCGCGGGCGAGGGCAAACATCTGCGGGTTTGCCGTCGAGCCAAAGCTGCTCAGGAACACGCCGACAAACAGTAAAATAAAGTAGTTACGGTTCCAGGCGAACAGCAGACAGGCGAAAACGCCGAGCAGGCAGCAGAAGACGATCAGGCTTTTACGGTCGCCTTTGCGGTCGGAGCGTCCGGCCAGAAACTGGCTGACCAGGATGCCGATAATGGCGCTTCCGGTAAAGAAAAAGCCGACCATCGCCGGGCGGGCATGGACTTCGTTCGTCAGAAACAGGCTTAGCGTTGGTGTTTGTAACGCACCGGCAATACCGGTGAGGAAGGCAACAATCAAAAACGCCGTTGACGTCAAATCAAATGGCTTTGGTGAGGCGGCAGCGGGGGTGTTGTGCATGTTCAAATATCAGTGATTGCTTGAGTGTCGCGGAGTTTACGCCGCTTGTCAGAAAATAAACAGGCGGTGCGGTCAAATTCCCCACAAAAAATCAAAATGGCATTTCAAAACGAGTTCACAAGCTGAATCTTGCTGAAAGTTATCTGCTGACGCGCTTGCGTCCTTCAGCAAATGTTGTCCATCCGTTGAGGAAATGTGCTGCACTTCTAAATTCTGAACAGCCGTTTGTAACTTTTCTTGCAAGGTTCAGCAGAAAGAGCAAGACTTCTTGAAACGTTTCAGCGCTACCTTGTTTTGACTAACTGAGCAGGTTAGCGCATTTTTTCTCAATTAAGCTGAAACGATTCAAGTTCAGCAGGAGAGGAGAACCATGTTCCAGTTATCTGTTCAGGATATTCACCCAGGCGAACACGCCGGGAATAAAGAAGAGGCCATTCGCCAGGTTGCTGCCGCTCTCGTTCAGGCAGGCAACGTGGCTGACGGCTACGTTAACGGGATGCTTGCGCGCGAGCAGCAGACCTCCACTTTCCTCGGCAACGGTATCGCTATCCCGCACGGCACCACCGACACCCGCGACCAGGTGCTGAAAACCGGCGTTCAGGTTTATCAGTTCCCGCAGGGCGTGACGTGGGGCGAGGGCCAGGTCGCGTATGTGGCTATCGGTATCGCCGCGAGCAGCGACGAACACCTGGGCCTCCTGCGTCAGCTGACGCACGTGCTGAGCGATGATTCCGTAGCGGAACAGCTGAAAACCGCGACCACCGCAGAAGAGCTGCGCGCGCTGCTGATGGGCGAAAAACAGAGCGAAGCGCTGAAGCTGGATAACGAAACGCTGACGCTGGACGTCACGGCATCGGATCTGGTGACCTTGCAGGCGCTGAACGCGGGCCGTCTGAAAGAGGCCGGCGCTGCGGATGCGGCGTTTGTGGCGCACGTGATTAACGACAAACCGCTGAACCTCGGTCAGGGCATCTGGCTGAACGACAGCGCTGAAGGCAACCTGCGCAGCGCCGTGGCGGTAAGCCGCGCTGCGACCGCCTTCGACGTGGACGGCGAGCGCGCTGCCCTGCTCGTGACCGTTGCCATGAACGACGACCAGCCGGTTGCGGTGCTGAAGCGCCTGAGCGACCTGCTGCTGGCAAACAAAGCTGAAAAACTGCTGACCGCAGATGCCGCAACCGTGCTGGCGCTGCTGACCAGCGACGACGCGCTGACCGACGACGTGCTGAACGCCGAGTTTGTGGTGCGTAACGAACACGGCCTGCACGCTCGTCCGGGCACGATGCTGGTTAACACCATTAAACAATTCTCAAGCGACATCACCGTCACCAACCTCGACGGCTCAGGCAAACCGGCTAACGGCCGCAGCCTGATGAAGGTTGTCGCGCTGGGCGTGAAGAAGGGCCACCGTCTGCGCTTCACCGCGCAGGGGCCTGATGCTGAACAGGCGCTGAAGGCGATTGGCGATGCTATCGCGGCAGGTCTTGGGGAGGGCGCATAATGAGCAGACGTGTTGCGACTATTACGCTGAACCCGGCCTACGACCTGGTGGGCTTTTGCCCGGAAATTGAGCGCGGCGAAGTAAACCTCGTGCGCACCACGGGCCTTCATGCTGCCGGTAAAGGGATTAACGTTGCGAAAGTGCTCAAAGATCTCGGTATCGACGTCACCGTAGGCGGCTTCCTCGGTAAAGATAACCAGGACGGCTTCCAGCAGCTGTTCAGCGAGCTGGGCATTGCGAACCGTTTCCAGGTGGTGCAGGGCCGTACCCGTATTAACGTCAAGCTGACCGAGAAAGACGGTGAAGTGACTGACCTGAACTTCTCCGGCTTCGAAGTGACTCCGGCAGACTGGGAGCGTTTTGTAACCGACTCCCTGAGCTGGCTGGGTCAGTTCGATATGGTTTGCGTCAGCGGCAGCCTGCCGTCCGGCGTCAGCCCGGAAGCCTTCACCGACTGGATGACCCGTCTGCGCAGCCAGTGCCCGTGCATCATCTTCGACAGCAGCCGCGACGCGCTGGTTGCCGGTCTGAAAGCCGCGCCGTGGCTGGTTAAGCCAAATCGTCGCGAGCTGGAGATCTGGGCTGGCCGTAAGCTGCCAGAATTAAAAGATGTGATTGAAGCTGCCCACGCGCTGCGCGAGCAGGGTATCGCCCACGTGGTGATCTCCCTTGGCGCGGAAGGTGCGCTGTGGGTTAACGCCTCCGGCGAGTGGATTGCCAAGCCGCCATCGGTTGAAGTTGTTAGCACCGTCGGCGCCGGGGATTCCATGGTTGGCGGCCTGATTTACGGCCTGCTGATGCGTGAATCCAGCGAACATACCTTGCGTCTTGCCACCGCCGTGGCTGCCCTGGCGGTGAGCCAGAGCAACGTCGGCATTACCGATCGTCCACAGTTGGCCGCGATGATGGCGCGCGTTGACTTGAAACCCTTTAACTAACAGCAGGAGAGGCATAATGAAAACGCTGCTGATCATTGACTCCGGTCTGGGACAGGCTCGCGCCTATATGGCGAAAACCTTACTGGGCGCGGCTGCAAGCAAAGCACATCTGGAATTTATCGATAATCCGGGCGATGCCGAAATGGCGATTGTTCTGGGCGATAGCGTTCCGGCAGACAATGCACTGAACGGCAAGAAAGTGTGGCTGGGCGATATCAATCGCGCGGTGGCGCACCCTGAACTGTTCCTGAGCGAAGCAAAAGGCCACGCGTCCGTCTACAGCGCGCCTGTGGCTGCGGCTCCGGTGGCGGCTTCTGGTCCAAAACGCGTGGTGGCGGTAACGGCATGTCCTACGGGCGTGGCGCATACCTTTATGGCGGCTGAAGCCATTGAAACCGAAGCGAAAAAACGCGGCTGGTGGGTAAAAGTTGAAACCCGCGGCTCCGTGGGCGCAGGCAACGCAATCACCCCGGAAGAGGTGGCTGAAGCGGATCTGGTTATCGTGGCGGCGGATATCGAAGTTGACCTGGCGAAATTTGCCGGTAAGCCGATGTACCGCACCTCTACGGGTCTGGCACTGAAAAAGACGGCGCAGGAGTTTGATAAAGCGCTGGCAGAAGCTAAGCCGTATCAGGCAGCGGGTAAAGCGCAGACGGCAACCGAAGGCAAGAAAGAGTCTGCGGGTGCCTATCGTCACCTGCTGACCGGCGTGTCTTATATGCTGCCGATGGTGGTGGCGGGCGGCCTGTGTATCGCGCTCTCCTTCGCATTCGGTATTGAAGCCTTTAAAGAGCAGGGCACGCTGGCCGCGGCGCTGATGCAGATCGGTGGCGGTTCCGCCTTCGCGCTGATGGTCCCGGTTCTGGCTGGTTTTATTGCGTTCTCCATCGCTGACCGTCCGGGTCTGACCCCGGGTCTGATCGGCGGTATGCTGGCGGTGAGCACCGGCTCCGGCTTTATCGGCGGTATCATTGCGGGCTTCCTGGCGGGTTATGTCGCGAAGCTTATCAGCTCGAAGCTGAAACTGCCGCAGAGTATGGAAGCGCTGAAGCCTATCCTTATCATCCCGCTGATCTCCAGCCTGGTGGTGGGTCTGGCCATGATTTACCTCATCGGTAAACCCGTTGCGGGCATTCTGGAAGGCCTGACGCACTGGCTGCAAACCATGGGTACAGCGAACGCGGTACTGCTGGGTGCAATCCTCGGCGGCATGATGTGTACCGATATGGGTGGCCCGGTGAACAAAGCCGCTTACGCCTTTGGCGTGGGTCTGCTGAGTACCCAAACCTACGCACCGATGGCCGCTATCATGGCTGCGGGCATGGTACCGCCGCTGGCGCTGGGTCTGGCAACAATCATTGCGCGTCGCAAGTTCGACAAAGCGCAGCAGGAAGGCGGTAAAGCCGCGCTGGTGCTGGGCCTGTGCTTCATCACCGAAGGTGCGATTCCGTTTGCCGCGCGTGACCCAATGCGCGTACTGCCTTGCTGTATCGTTGGTGGCGCGGTAACAGGCGCTATCTCTATGGCGGTTGGCGCGAAGCTGATGGCACCGCACGGTGGCCTGTTCGTTCTGCTGATCCCTGGCGCAATCACCCCGGTTCTGGGTTACCTGCTGGCGATTATTGTCGGTACGCTGGTCGCAGGCTTGTCCTACGCCGTGCTGAAACGTCCGGAAGTGGACGCAGCCGCTGCGGCAGCAAAAGCCGCGTAAGTTCATACCTCTTCAAAAGGGCAGAGATTTCTCTGCCCTTTTTTATCTCTGCATTTTGTGCCCTGCCTCGCAATTTTATTTTCCCTGTTTAACTGTATCCATAAAAAATTGTGACTCTGTTCATATCTATTTGCTTTGGCGCTTGTCGACGGATTTACTTTACTCAAAACACGCATATTATGAGCACGTGTTCGCAGGTGAACATGTGCTCTAAAAGTTATTGGATGTTGTCGTAAATATTCTTAACTAACTCATTTTTATGGCCGTTTATTGCCAGAGGATGTGCTATGCGTGGAAAGGAATACATAGTAACGATAGGCTCAGCAAATATGGATGTCGCCGGGTATTCTCATGCCTCATTAAATTATGCGGATTCAAATCCCGGAAAAATAAAATTTACGCCAGGCGGCGTGGGGCGGAATATCGCGCATAATCTGGCATTGCTCGGTAAAAATTCCTGGCTGCTGACGGCCGTTGGCAGCGATTTTTATGGTCAGTCATTATTGGCACAAACCAGTCAACACGGTGTACATGTTGATAAATGTCTGCTGGTGCCAGGGGAAAACACATCATGTTATTTATCATGGCTCGATAATACCGGCGAAATGCTGGTGGCGATTAATGATATGTCGATTTCAGACCATATTTCCGTGGCGTTTTTACAACAGCACCTGGAATTTATTCGCGGCGCGGCGGCGATTGTGGCGGACTGCAATCTCAGTGAAGAGGCGCTGTTCTGGCTGCTGGAAAATGCCGGAGATGCCCCGGTGTTTGTCGACCCGGTGTCGGCCTGGAAATGCGTCAAAATTCGCGAGCATCTCGGCAAGATCCATACCCTTAAACCTAACCGTCTGGAGGCGGAAACCCTTAGCGGCATCACGCTGTCCGGCCGGGATGATGTGGCGCGCGTAGCGGCCTGGTTCCACGACAACGGGCTCACGCGCCTGGTGTTAAGCATGGGCGGCGACGGCCTTTATTACAGCCACGCAAACGGCGAAAGCGGCTGGTCGCTCCCAGTGAAAACACGGGTGGTGAACGTAACGGGCGCGGGCGATGCGATGATGGCAGGGCTGGTTTCCTGCTGGGTAGAAGGCCGAACCTTCATTGATTCCGTTCGATTTGCACAGGGTTGTTCATCCATGGCGCTGGCCTGTGATTATACCAATAACCCTGATTTATCTGTTGAAAATGTTACATCCTTAGTGGAGAACACAGAATGTCTGAATTAATGCTGAACGCTGAATTATTACAAATTTCCCCGGAAGTACAGGAAGCGCTAAAAGCAAATAAACCGATTGTTGCGCTGGAATCCACTATTATTTCCCACGGCATGCCATTCCCGCAAAATGCGCAGACGGCGATTGAGGTTGAACAAACCATTCGTAATCACGGCGCCGTTCCGGCCACCATTGCTATTATCGGTGGCGTAATGAAAGTCGGCCTGAGTCAGGAAGAAATAGAATTACTGGGTCGCGAAGGCCATAGCGTAACGAAAGTCAGCCGTCGTGATTTACCTTTTGTTGTTGCGGCAAAGAAAAATGGCGCAACTACCGTGGCATCCACGATGATTATTGCCGCGCTGGCCGGTATTAAAGTATTTGCGACCGGCGGAATCGGCGGCGTGCATCGCGGTGCGGAACACACCTTTGATATTTCCGCCGATCTTCAGGAGCTGGCAAATACGAATGTCACGGTCGTGTGTGCCGGTGCGAAATCTATTCTCGACCTGGGGTTAACCACAGAATATTTAGAAACCTTCGGCGTGCCGCTAATTGGCTATCAGACCAAAGCGCTCCCGGCCTTCTTCTGCCGCACCAGCCCGTTTGAAGTGAGCATTCGCCTCGACAGCGCCGAAGAGATCGCCCGCGCGATGGCGGTGAAATGGCAGACCGGTCTGAACGGTGGCCTGGTGGTGGCGAACCCAATCCCGGAACAGTTTGCGATGGCGGAAGGGAAAATCAATGCGGCAATCGACCAGGCGGTGCAGGAAGCGGAAGAGCAGGGCATTGTCGGCAAAGAGAGCACGCCGTTCCTGCTGGCGCGCGTGGCGGATCTGACCGGCGGCGACAGCCTGAAGTCCAATATCCAGCTGGTATTCAACAACGCCATTCTGGCCTGCGAGATCGCAAAAGCTTACCAGCGCCTCGTTTGAGTTACCCGTCCGGGCAGTAAGCTGTCGCCCACGCAAAGCAAGCATACCTAAACCTGGCGGTTACGCCGGGTTTCCTGGCATGAAGGGAATCCATTATGGACATCGTAAGAAGTGTTGTGGGGATGGTGGTTTTACTGGCAATTGCGTTCCTGCTGTCGGTAAACAAAAAGCGTATCAGCCTGAGAACCGTCGGCGCGGCGCTGGTGTTGCAAATCGCTATCGGCGGGATCATGCTCTACTTCCCGCCGGGCAAATGGCTGGTGGAGCAGGCGGCGCTGGGCGTGCATAAGGTCATGTCCTACAGCGACGCGGGTAGCGCCTTTATCTTTGGCTCTCTGGTGGGGCCAAAAATGGACGTGCTGTTTGACGGGGCGGGCTTTATTTTCGCGTTTCGCGTTCTGCCCGCCATCATTTTCGTCACCGCGCTGATCAGTCTGCTTTATTACATTGGCGTGATGGGGCTGCTGATCCGCATTCTCGGCGGGATTTTCCAGAAAGCGCTCAACATCAGCAAGATCGAATCGTTCGTCGCGGTTACTACGATTTTCCTTGGGCAGAACGAGATCCCGGCGATCGTGAAGCCCTTTATCCATCGCCTGAACCGTAACGAGCTGTTTACCTCCATCTGTAGCGGGATGGCCTCCATTGCGGGATCGATGATGATTGGCTATGCCGGAATGGGCGTTCCGATTGATTACCTGCTGGCGGCCTCGCTGATGGCGATCCCGGGCGGTATTTTGTTTGCCCGAATGCTCAGCCCGGCGACGGAAGCCTCTACCGTCACCTTCGAAAACCTGTCGTTTACCGAAACGCCGCCGAAAAGCATTATTGAAGCCGCCGCGAGCGGGGCGATGACAGGGCTTAAAATCGCCGCGGGTGTGGCAACGGTGGTGATGGCCTTTGTCGCGATTATCGCGCTCATTAACGGTATTATCGGCGGCGTTGGCGGCTGGTTTGGCTTCGGCCACGCGACGCTTGAAGGGATTTTCGGCTACGTGCTTGCACCTCTGGCGTGGATTATGGGCGTGGACTGGAGCGACGCAACATTGGCCGGAAGCCTGATTGGGCAAAAGCTGGCGATTAACGAGTTCGTCGCCTACCTCAACTTCTCACCGTATCTGCAAACGGCGGGGGCGCTGGACGTCAAAACCATCGCGATTATCTCTTTCGCCCTGTGCGGTTTTGCAAACTTCGGCTCCATCGGCGTGGTGGTGGGGGCGTTTTCAGCCATCGCCCCGCAGCGTGCGCCGGAAATCGCCCAGCTTGGGATGCGGGCGCTGGCCGCCGCAACGCTCTCGAACCTGATGAGCGCCACGATAGCCGGATTCTTTATTGGGTTGTAAGGCATTGCAGCCCGGGCATTACGCCTGGGCTGTCTGGATCAGATACAGCGCGTTATCCGCGGAGAGGGTCGGGTTGTTGATGCTGACGCTGGCGCGCGATAGCGCGGCGCAGGCCATCGCAAAGCTGGCGCTGTCGCGGAAACTGCTCCCTTCCAGGAAGCTGTAAATCAGCCCCGCCATAAAGCCGTCGTCGGCACCGAAGCTGTCTACTACCGTATGCGCAGGCGGAGTCAGCAGGAACTGCTCGCCGTTCTTCTGGCTGCAAAATACCGACTCATCTTTCAGGCAGACATAAATGTGCTCAACGCCCTGCTGATGCAGAGAATTAACCGCGCTGACGCGGTCCGCGTCTGAGGTGACAGGCTTGCCCCAGAGGATCTCCAGCTCTTTTTGCGTCGGCTTCAGGGTATGAATGCGCGGGAACCAGGTCTTGATCTTTTCGGCTTTAAATTCCGACACCGTATCAATAAAGACCGGAATATCATCCGCAATCGTAAACACCCACTCGATGGCTTCCGGCGTCAGGTTGCAGTCGGCGAGCACCACGCCTGAGTGACGAATCAGGTCGCGCGAGCTGTTCAGCAGCTGCGGCGTGAGCTTTTCCAGGATATGGGTATCGTTAATCGCCAGCACGGTTTCTTCCTGCTGGTTGGCAATCGACAGATAGGTGGACGTGTTGTGCCCGTGCAGGCGCATGCAGCTGGAGATATTCACCCCGGCCTGACGGGTTTGCTCCAGCAGCGTTTCACCGTAAAAGTCGCTGCCGACGGCGGAAATCAGATGCACGTCGCGCCCCAGAAGCGCCAGGTTATGCGCGATGTTGCGACCCACGCCGCCCGCCGAGCACTGAATGCTGCCGGGATTGGACGCCGCCTGCGGATAGTGAATGTCCGCCACGCCGCGAATATCCATATTAATGGCGCCGACCACCACGCAGTATTCCTGCTCGGTCAGGATATAGCCTTTGCCTTTGATCATCCCTTTGCGCATCAGATCCATAATGTGCGCCGCCACGCGCGAGCGGCTGATCTGCAAAATATCCGCGATCTCGTTTTGCTGGATCAGAGGGTTGCGCCGCAGGATCTTGAGTATCTGCTTCTCTCTGTCGTTCATTATTACGCAACCGCCTTTTCAGTCTGCTGTGCTTTCAGCCAGGCGATCTCCTCGGCCCAGATATCCGGGTTGATGGTTTCCAGCACCATCGGAATGCCGTCAAAGCGCGAGTCCTGCATGATAAAGCGGAACGCATCGTGGCCGATATTGCCTTCGCCGAGGCTGTGGTGGCGGTCAACGCGGCTGCCGAAGGCGCTTTTTGCATCGTTCAGGTGCATTCCGCGCAGGTACTCAAAGCCCACGATACGTTCGAATTCGGCAAAGGTGTCCCGGCAGGCTTCGGTGGTGCGCAGATCGTAGCCGGCGGCAAAGGCGTGGCAGGTATCGATGCACACGCCCACGCGGGATTTGTCTTCCACGCCGTCGATGATGGCCGCCAGCTGTTCAAATTTAAACCCGAGGTTGCTGCCCTGACCGGCGGTGTTTTCGATAACGGCGGTTACGCCTTTGGTGTTATCCAGGGTGATGTTAATGGACTCGGCGATGCGCGCCAGGCAGGCATCCACGTCGATTTGCATCAGGTGGCTGCCGGGGTGGAAGTTCAGCAGCGTCAGCCCCAGCTGTTCGCAGCGCTGTACTTCATCAAGAAAAGCCTCGCGGGATTTTTCCAGCGCCTCTTCAACCGGATGGCCGAGGTTAATCAGGTAGCTGTCATGAGGGAGGATTTGCCCTGGCCCGAAACCGTACTTTTCGCAGGCGGCCTTGAAATCATCAATGACTTCCGTTGTGAGCGGGGCGGCGCGCCACTGGCGCTGGTTTTTGGTAAACAGTGCGAAAGCGGTCGCCCCGATTTCGTCGGCGCGAATGGCGGCATTCGCAAGGCCACCGGCAGCGCTAACGTGCGCTCCAACATATTTCATTCAAGAACTCCTGTTAACCCAAAACGCTTATGATAGCGGGTTAACAGGAGAAGGACGAGAGGGGTTATGCCAGCAGGCTGTGAACGGCCAGGTTAATGGCGCCGCCGCCGACAATCAGCCAGATGAATAACACCAGCGCCATCAGCAGCGGTTTGGCTCCCGCTTTTTTCAGCGCGCTAACGTGGGTAGTGAGCCCCAGCGCCGCCATCGCCATCGCCAGCAGCACGGTGTCCAGCGTGATGAGCATATCCACAACCGCTTTTGGCAGCAGGTGGAAGGAGTTGAAAATCGCCACCACGATGAACAGAATCGCAAACCACGGAATGGTGATTTTGCTTTTCTCAGTGCTGTTCGCCGGAGCAAGCTGTTTAACCCGTGCGGCCAGGAAAATCAGGAACGGGGCCAGCATCATTACGCGCAGCATTTTGGCAATCACCGCCGCGTTTTCTGCATCCGGGTTAATCGCATGGCCCGCCGCCACAACCTGCGCCACCTCGTGCATGGTTGAGCCGATATAGATGCCGTAGGCTTCCGGCGTAAACCAGTGGGCGACCAGCGGATACATGGCCGGATAGAGGAATATCGCCAGCGTACCGAAGATAACCACCGTTGCCACAGCCACGGTAACCTTGCTGGATTCCGCTTTGACGACCGGTTCCGTGGCGAGTACCGCCGCAGCACCGCAGATGCTGCTGCCCGCGCCGATAAGCCAGCTGGTTTGCTTGTCCAGACCGAAGACCTTTTGCCCGATAAAACAGGCGAGGATAAAGGTGCTGCTTAGGGTCAGCACGTCAATGGCAATCCCGCTGACGCCCACGTCCGCAATCTGCGAAAAGGTGAGGCGGAAGCCGTACAAAATGATCCCCAGGCGCAGCAGATGCTGTTTCGCGAAAATCACGCCGCCGTCGCAGGCTTTCCAGATGCGCGGATAGACGGTGTTACCGACCACCATGCCGAGCAAAATGGCCAGCGTAAGGGCGCTGAACCCTGCGCCCGCCACTGAGGGAATACTGCCGCCCCATAACGCCACGCCCGTCACGACGGCGCTGAGCGCAAGACCGGGCACGAAGTGCCACACTGTACGATGATTCTGTAGGGTGATGTCTGTCATAACCTTCTCCTTTCAATGGCTAAAAGGTTACGGCGCTCTGGCTTAAAAATAAAATTGATTATATATTTATAATCAATCTTTATAAGTGGTAAGCAACCATGCACATTACATTGCGCCAGCTGGAAGTTTTTGCCGAGGTACTGAAAAGCGGGTCTACGACCCAGGCCTCGGTGATGCTCTCTTTATCGCAGTCAGCGGTCAGCGCCGCGTTAACCGATCTGGAAGGGCAGCTCGGCGTTCAGCTTTTTGACCGGGTAGGGAAGCGGCTGGTGGTGAACGAGCACGGCCGCCTGCTGTACCCGCGTGCGCTGGCTCTGCTGGAGCAGGCTGTTGAAATAGAGCAGCTTTTCCGGGAAGACAACGGCGCTATTCGGGTTTACGCCAGCAGCACTATTGGTAACTACATTCTGCCCGAGGTGATTGCCCGCTACCGTCGGGATTTCCCGACGCTGCCGCTGGAGATGAGCGTGGGCAACAGCCAGGACGTGATAAACGCGGTGATTGATTTTCGCGTGGATATCGGGCTCATCGAGGGCCCGTGTCATAACGTGGATATCGTGGCGGAGCCCTGGCTGGAAGATGAGCTGGTGGTGTTTGCCTCCCCGGCCTCTTCTTTATTACAGGGCGAAGTGACGCTGGAGCGGCTGGCGCAGGCCCAGTGGATTTTACGCGAGCAGGGCTCCGGCACGCGTGAAATCGTGGATTATCTGCTGCTGTCGCATCTGCCGCAGTTTCAGCTGGGGATGGAGCTTGGAAATTCCGAGGCTATCAAACATGCGGTTCGCCACGGGCTTGGGATCAGCTGTCTCTCCCGGCGGGTGATCGCCGAGCAGCTTGAATCCGGCACGCTGGTGGAAATTCCGCTGCCGCTGCCGAAGCTGGTTCGCACGCTGTGGTGTATTCATCATCGCCAGAAACATCTTTCCAGCGCGTTACAGCGGTTTTTGCGCTACTGCGAGATGTGACTGTTTGCCCTCACCCTAACCCTCTCCCACGGGGAGAGGGAATTGTTCCAGCGGCCACAGTGTCGGCCAATGGCGCCCTGGCACGTTCACAAGTATTGTGATGACAGAGAAGCAAGGAACCTAAGGTGAACGGAATGACCACGACTGCCTCATTTTCCCCTTAGCCACTCGCCTAAAACAGACCATCATATTTATGCTTTACTTATAATCCAGGCCGCGTCATGAAGCTCTCTTATAACTGGGTATTTCTGCCAGAAGGAACGCTTATCGTCTGCTACAATCGCGCCTCATTTAATAAATGGACAGCATTTTCACATGGTTTCAGAAACTAAAACCACAGAAGCGCCCGCGCTACGTCGCGAACTCAAGGCGCGTCACCTGACGATGATCGCGATTGGCGGCTCAATCGGTACAGGTCTTTTCGTTGCCTCTGGCGCAACGATTTCGGCAGCAGGCCCGGGTGGGGCACTCTTCTCTTACATTCTGATTGGCCTGATGGTGTATTTCCTGATGACCAGTCTGGGCGAGCTGGCGGCATACATGCCCGTGTCCGGCTCTTTCTCTACCTACGGCCAAAAATACGTTGAAGAAGGCTTCGGCTTCGCGCTGGGCTGGAACTACTGGTACAACTGGGCGGTAACTATCGCCGTTGACCTCGTCGCCGCACAGCTAGTGATGAACTGGTGGTTCCCGGATACGCCGGGCTGGATCTGGAGCGCATTGTTCCTGTGCGTTATCTTCCTGCTGAACTACATCTCCGTTCGCGGTTTTGGTGAAGCGGAATACTGGTTCTCCTTAATCAAAGTCGCGACCGTCATCATCTTTATCGTGGTGGGTGTGGCGATGATCGTCGGCATCTTTAAGGGGGCACAGCCCGCGGGCTGGAGCAACTGGACAATCGGCGATGCGCCGTTTGCCGGCGGGCTGTCGGCGATGATTGGCGTGGCGATGATTGTCGGCTTCTCCTTCCAGGGCACCGAGCTGATTGGTATCGCTGCCGGTGAATCTGAAGATCCGGAGAAGAACATTCCGCGCGCGGTGCGTCAGGTGTTCTGGCGTATCCTGCTGTTCTACGTGTTCGCCATCCTGATTATCAGCCTGATCATTCCTTATACCGATCCGAGCCTGCTGCGTAACGATGTGAAAGACATCAGCGTCAGCCCGTTCACGCTGGTCTTCCAGCACGCGGGTCTGCTCTCTGCGGCGGCGGTCATGAACGCGGTGATCCTGACGGCGGTGCTGTCTGCGGGTAACTCCGGCATGTACGCCTCGACCCGTATGCTCTACACCCTGGCCTGTGACGGCAAAGCGCCGCGCATTTTCGCCAAACTGTCCCGTGGCGGCGTGCCGCGCAACGCGCTGTACGCGACCACGGTGATTGCGGGTCTCTGCTTCCTGACCTCAATGTTCGGCAACCAGACCGTCTACCTGTGGCTGCTGAACACGTCCGGTATGACGGGCTTTATTGCCTGGCTGGGGATTGCTATCAGCCACTACCGCTTCCGTCGCGGCTATGTGATGCAGGGGCATGACATCAAGGAGCTGCCGTACCGTTCCGGTTTCTTCCCGCTGGGGCCGATTTTCGCCTTCATTCTGTGCCTGATTATTACCCTGGGACAGAACTATGAAGCGTTCCTTGCGGACACCATTGACTGGGGCGCCGTCACGGCCACCTACATTGGTATTCCGCTGTTCCTGATCATCTGGTTTGGCTACAAACTGACGAAAGGAACCCACTTCGTTCGCTACAGTGAAATGGAATTCCCTGAACGATTTAAAAAATAATCGCACTTCCTCTCTCTTAGCCCGCTCATTCGAGCGGGCTTTTTTGTCTCCACAGTATGCAGAACGGATATAAATTTTAACAATTAAATTGATAATTGTTATCGTTTGCATTATCGTTACGGAAAAATAAGACCCAGCCAAAACCCGCCGGAGATGCGGGCGGGCGATAAAGCAATATGAGCAATAATTCTTTGATTTAGTTGTGTTTACCTCATGGAGATATGGAATGTTTAGGTTGAATCCCTTCGTCCGGGGAGGACTGTGCGCGTCTGCAATGTCCCTGGCTCTGCCCGTCATCGCAGCGGAATCCGGCGACACCATGGTGGTCACCGCCGCCGCCACTGAGCAAAACCTGAAAGACGCGCCGGCCAGTATCAGCGTCATCACACAGGAAGATCTGCAACGTAAACCCGTCCAGAATCTGAAAGATGTGTTACAGGACGTGCCGGGCGTGCAGCTCACGAACGAAGGGGATAACCGCAAAGGGGTCAGTATTCGCGGCCTGGACAGCAGCTATACCCTGATCCTGGTCGACGGCAAACGCGTCAACTCCCGCAACGCCGTATTCCGCCACAACGATTTTGACCTGAACTGGGTGCCCGTGGATGCCATCGAGCGTATCGAAGTGGTGCGCGGCCCGATGTCCTCTCTCTACGGCTCCGACGCGCTGGGCGGCGTGGTGAACATTATCACCAAAAAAATCGGCCAGAAGTGGACCGGCACCCTGAGCGCAGATTCCACCCTCCAGGAACACCGCGATCGCGGCGATACCTACAACGGCCAGTTCTATACCAGCGGCCCGCTGGTGGATGGCGTGCTGGGGCTGAAGGCCTACGGCAGCCTCTCTAAGCGCGAAAAAGACGATCAGCAGAAATCCTCAACCTCCGCCACGGGCGAAACGCCGCGCATCGAAGGCTTTACCAGCCGGGATGCCAACGTCGAGTTCGCCTGGACCCCAACGGAAGACCACGACTTCACGGCGGGCTACGGTTTCGATCGTCAGGACCGTGACTCCGACTCGTTAGATCAGAACCGCATGGAGCGCCAGAACTACTCCCTGAGCCATAACGGCCGCTGGGGCGTGGGCAACAGCGAACTCAAATTCTACGGCGAGAAGGTCGATAACAAGAATCCGGGTAACGCGGGCACCATCACCTCTGAAAGCAATTCCCTGGACGGTAAATACGTCCTGCCGCTGGGCGAGATCAACCAGATGCTGACCTTCGGCGGCGAATGGCGTCACGACAAGCTGAAAGATCCGGTGAACCTGACCGGCGGCAACAGCAGTAATACCTCTGCCAGCCAGTACGCGCTGTTCCTGGAAGATGAATGGCGTATCTTCGAACCGCTGGCGCTGACCACCGGCATCCGTATGGATGACCATGAAACCTACGGCGATCACTGGAGCCCGCGTGCGTATCTGGTCTATAACGCAACGGATACCCTGACGGTGAAAGGGGGCTGGGCAACGGCCTTTAAAGCGCCATCTCTGTTGCAGTTAAGCCCGGACTGGGTGACCGGCTCCTGCCGTGGCGCCTGCGAAATTGTAGGTAATCCGGATCTGAAGCCGGAAACCAGCGAAAGCTTTGAACTCGGACTGTACTACAGCGGGGAAGAGGGCTGGTTAGAGGGTGTACAGGCCAGCATCACCACCTTCCAGAACGACGTGGACGATCGTATCAGCATCAGCCGCACCGCCAACGTTAACCAGGCGCAGAGCTACCCGAACTACGTGGGCCTGAACGCCGACGGCGAGCCGATTTTCCGCTACTACAACGTCAACAAGGCGCGTATCCGCGGCGTGGAAACCGAGCTGAAGTTCCCGATTGCCGAAGACTGGAAAATGACGCTGAACTACACCTATAACGATGGACGCGACATCAGCAACGGCGGCAACAAGCCGCTGTCCGAGCTGCCGTTCCATACCGCCAACGGAACGCTTGACTGGCAGGCGACGCAGGAGTGGTCGTTCTACGTTCAGGGCAACTACACCGGTGAGAAACGTGCGCTGACCAGCGGCGAAGCGACGCCGGGCGGGTATGTGGTCTGGAATACCGGTGCCGCATGGCAGGCAACGAAAAGCGTCAAGCTGCGCGCGGGCGTGCAGAACCTGCTGGATAAAGACCTGAGCCGCGACGATTACAGCTACACGGAAGATGGCCGCCGTTACTTTGTTGGCGTGAATTATCAGTTCTGATGTGATCTTGTGCGGCCTGCTTGCCGGGTGGCGGCTACGCCTGACCCGGCCTACATACCTGGTTTTGTAGGCCCGGTAAGCGAAGCGCCACCGGGCAAGAGAGGCCGCACTCACCCCAGCAAATGCGCCGCATGGAAGCGGAGATGATCCTCAATAAAGGACGCAATAAAGTAATAGCTGTGATCGTACCCCGGCTGGATGCGCAGCGTCAGCGGCCACGCCTTCTGGCGCGCGGCTTCGGCAAACACCGCAGGCTGAAGCTGTTCGGCGAGGAACGGATCCGCATCACCCTGATCGATAAGCATCGGGATCGCATCGCCCGCTTCGCTTGCCAGCAGCAGCGCATAGCTGTCCCACGCCTGCCATGCTTCGCTATCTTCGCCCAAATAGTGCGTAAAGGCTTTCTGCCCCCACGGCACCTGGCATGGATTCACAATCGGCGCAAATGCCGACACGCTGGTGAATTTACCCGGATTTTTTAGCGCCATAATCAACGCCCCGTGGCCGCCCATAGAGTGTCCGCTGATGGCGCAACGCTCGCCCACTGCAAATTCAGACCGGATCAGCGCGGGCAGCTCGTCGCGCACGTAATCATACATCCGGTAATGGCTTGCCCAGGGCTGCTCGGTAGCGTTCAGATAAAACCCGGCGCCTTTGCCCAGATCGTATCCGGCATCGTCTGCGACGTCATCGCCGCGCGGGCTGGTGTCCGGCATCACCAGCGCGATGCCCAGCTCGGCGGCAATACGCTGTGCGCCCGCTTTGGTAGTGAAATTCTCGTCGTTGCAGGTTAAACCGGAGAGCCAGAACAGGACCGGCGGCTTTGCGTTTTTCTCGACGGGAGGAAGGAAAATACTGAACGTCATGGCGCAGTTCAGCGTGGTGGAGTCGTGCCGCCAGCGCTGCTGTCGACCTTCAAAACAACGGTGCTCTTCGAGCAGTTCCATGCAGGGCTCCTTATACGAAGGGGTATTCATGAGAGCCATAATACAGAGTTTTCATTAACCTGTGAGCAACTTTCACTTCCGCTCGACCGCCAGATGCGGCATCATAAATTTACTTTTCTTTAACATTTGGAGCGGTCATGGCGCTGCGTATTGCGCTCAGTGGATTCGTGGTTCTGGTTGTGGCGATGGGGATAGGGCGCTTTGCCTTTACGCCGCAGGTGCCGCTGATGATTGCGGCCGGACAGCTTACGCTGACGAGCGCCGGCCTGGTGGCGGCGATGAACTATCTGGGCTATCTGGTGGGGGCGTGGGACGCGATGCGGGCGCACCGCTTTGTCGAAGGGCGCCTCTGGCTGGGGATCGGCGGGGCGGTGGCCCTGACGCTGCTCTCTGCCGCCGCCGATAACGCGCTCGTTCACGGCGCGCTGCGCTTTGTCATCGGGTGCATGAGCGGCTGGTCGATGGTGCTTATAGCGGCCTGGACCAACGAACGTCTGGGGCAGCTCGGTAAACCGGGCCTCAGCGCGGCGGTGTTTGCCGGGCCGGGAGCGGGTATCGCCCTGAGCGGGCTGCTGGCGGTTTACATCCAGTCGCGATCGCTGTCGGCGGGCGCGGCATGGCAAATCTACGGCGTGCTGGCGCTGGTTCTGATTGCTCTTGTGGCGCGCTATCTTCCCCGGGGTGGACAGCTTCACCGCCCGGAAACCGCGCCGGAGCCGCTGGTGCTGAACGCCGATTTACGCCGCCTGGTCTGGAGCTACAGCCTGGCGGGCTTCGGCTACATCCTTCCGGCCACCTTTCTATCGCAAATGGCCGTGGCGCGTTTTCCCGGCAGCCTGTTTGCCCAGTTCGTGTGGCCGCTGTTCGGCGCCGCGTCGGTAGTCGGCATTGCGCTTAGCATCCTGCTGCGTAACGCCTCGTCGTCTAACCGCAGGCTGGCGATTGTGCTCTGGCTACAGGGGATTGGCGTGCTGGCGGCCTGGCTGGTGCCGGGCATTGCGGGCCTGCTGCTCGGCGGACTGCTGGTGGGCGGCGGCTTCCTCTGCGCCGTTCAGCTTTCGCTGCTGTATGGCCGGGAGCTCGCGCCAAACCATACGCGCTATATGGCGGGGCTTCTTACTACCGGCTATGCGGTGGGGCAGCTGGTCGGCCCGATGACCTCGGCATTATCCACGTGGCTTATGCATCAGCTGGAACCGGCGTTAGGGCTGGCGGGTGTTGCGCTGTTTATCGGCGGCGCGCTGGTGTGGAATCGTCATCCTGAAAGCCAGCGTCAATTGCAATAATTATCGTCGTGAATACTGGATTATGTGCGCCGCCTCACGCACAATGAGCGCACACTTTTGCCACAACGAGGGCAAAAGAGAGTTACACCTGCGGAGAACAACATGCCATCACTCAGTAAAGAAGCAGCCCTTGTCCATGAAGCCCTGGTCGCTCGCGGCCTCGAAACGCCACTGCGTCCACCGGTTCATGAGATGGACAACGAAACACGTAAACGTCTGATTTCAGAACACATGACCGAGATCATGCAGCTGCTGAATCTTGACCTGAGCGATGACAGCCTGATGGAAACGCCGCACCGCATCGCCAAGATGTACGTCGACGAGATTTTCTCGGGCCTCGATTACGCCAACTTCCCGAAAATCACCGTTATCGAAAACAAGATGAAGGTTGATGAGATGGTGACGGTTCGCGATATCACCCTGACCAGCACCTGCGAGCATCACTTTGTGACCATCGACGGTAAAGCGACCGTGGCGTACATTCCAAAAGATACGGTGATTGGCCTGTCCAAAATCAACCGTATCGTGCAGTTCTTTGCCCAGCGTCCTCAGGTGCAGGAACGTCTGACGCAGCAGATCCTCACCGCGCTGCAAACGCTGCTGGGGACCAACAACGTGGCGGTTTCCATTGATGCCGTTCACTACTGCGTGAAGGCGCGCGGCGTGCGCGATGCAACCAGCGCAACCACCACCACCTCGCTGGGTGGCCTGTTCAAATCCAGCCAGAATACTCGCCAGGAGTTCCTGCGCGCGGTACGTCACCACAACTAATTTTCAGGGCAGGAACCATGGAGCGAAACGTCACGCTCGATTTTGTTCGCGGCGTCGCCATTCTCGGTATCCTGCTGCTCAACATCAGCGCCTTTGGCTTGCCGAAGGCCGCCTATCTGAATCCCGCGTGGTATGGCGACATTACCCGCAGCGATGCCTGGACCTGGGCCATTCTCGATCTCTTTGCCCAGGTCAAATTCCTCACGCTGTTTGCGCTGCTGTTCGGCGCGGGGTTGCAGCTTTTACTTAAGCGCGGCACCCGCTGGATCCAGTCGCGCCTGACCCTGCTGGCGATCCTCGGTTTCATTCACGGCCTGCTGTTCTGGGACGGCGATATTCTGCTGGCCTACGGGCTGGTGGGGCTGATCTGCTGGCGGCTGATCCGCGATGCGCCCGGCGTGAAAAGCCTGTTCAATACCGGCGTGATGCTCTACGTGATGGGGCTTGCGGTCCTGCTGCTGCTCGGCCTGATTTCCGGCGAGGCAACAAACCGCTCGTGGATCCCGGACGCCGCAAACCTTCAGTATGAGCAGTTCTGGAAGCTTAAGGGCGGCGCGGAGGCCATCAGCAATCGCGTGGACATGCTCGGGGATAACCTGCTGGCGCTGGGGGCGCAGTACGGCTGGCAGCTGGCGGGGATGATGCTGATGGGCGCCTCCCTGATGCGCACCGGGTGGCTGAAAGGGGAGTTTAGCCTGCGCCACTATCGCCGCACGGGGGCGGGACTAGTGCTCATCGGCGTGCTGATTAACGTTCCGGCCATCATTACGCAGTGGTATCTGCACTGGGATTACCGCTGGTGCGCTTTCCTGCTCCAGCTGCCGCGCGAGCTGGGCGCGCCGTTCCAGACCATCGGCTATGCGGCCCTGATTTACGGCTTCTGGCCGCAGCTGTGCCGCTTCTGGCTGGTCAGCGCCGTGGCGTGCGTCGGTCGGATGGCGCTGAGCAATTACATCCTGCAAACCCTCATCTGCACCACGTTGTTCTACCGCTTCGGTCTGTTTATGAAATTCGACCGGCTCGAACTGCTGGCGTTTGTTATTCCGGTCTGGGCCGTGAACCTGGCGTTTTCCATTATCTGGCTGCGCTATTTCCGCCAGGGACCGCTGGAATGGCTATGGCGTCAATTAACCGCACATGCTTCGGGTGTATCATTGAATAATACATCCAGATAACGATCTGGATCACAATCATTAACAAAACGGATGTAAGCGTTTTCATCTGTGTGAGCTTCTTCACGTAGTCCCCTTCTTCTCGCTGCCAGAATAGCCACCTTGCTTAACACAGGGGGTGTCTGTGAGTTGCTGCAATCCTTTGAAGGATGGTGAATATGATCACCATTCGTGACGTCGCCCGCCTGGCGGGCGTTTCCGTTGCTACCGTCTCCCGCGTGCTGAACAACAGCGCGCTGGTCAGCCCTGATACCCGCGAAGCCGTGACCAAAGCGGTAACGCAGCTGGGATATCGGCCAAACGCCAATGCCCAGGCGCTCGCCACGCAGGTGAGCGACACCATTGGCGTGGTGGTGATGGACGTATCCGACGCCTTTTTTGGCGCGCTGGTGAAGGCGGTCGACGTGGTCGCCCAGCAGCACCAGAAATATGTCCTGATCGGCAACAGCTATCATGAGGCTGAAAAAGAGCGTCATGCTATTGAGGTGCTGATCCGCCAGCGCTGTAACGCCCTGATTGTTCACTCAAAAGCCCTGAGCGATGAGGAGCTGGCGGGCTTTATGGAGCAGATCCCCGGCATGGTGTTGATCAACCGTATCGTGCCCGGCTACGCCCACCGCTGCGTCGGGCTGGATAACGTCAGCGGGGCGATGATGGCCACGCGGATGCTGATCAACAACGGGCATCAGCGCATCGGCTATCTGGCCTCCAGCCACCATATTGAAGACGATGATATGCGTCGGGAAGGCTGGCAGCGGGCGCTGAAGGAGCACGGCATCGTGCCGCTTGATAGCTGGATAGGTACCGGCTCGCCGGATATGCAGGGCGGGGAAGCGGCGATGGTCGAACTGCTCGGGCGTAATCTGCAACTTTCCGCCGTCTTTGCCTACAACGACAGCATGGCGGCCGGGGCGCTTACCGCCCTGAAAGATAACGGCATTGCGGTGCCGCAGCATTTATCGCTGATCGGTTTTGATGATATTCCCATTGCCCGTTACACCGACCCGCAGCTGACGACCGTGCGTTACCCGATTGCCTCGATGGCAAAACTGGCGACTGAGCTGGCGTTACAGGGTGCGGCAGGGGTATTGGATCCGGGCGCAACACACTGTTTCATGCCGACTTTAGTGCGTCGCCATTCCGTATCTATTCGGCAAACTGTGGTTCCGATCACTAACTGATTACATCAGGTGATGTAACCGTTTTCAATCTGTGAGTAAATTCACAGTATCTTAACAAGACGCTTACTATGATGTCAGCGTTTTAGGGGCTGAAACGCTATGTAACGGTGATTAATCAGTTTCACCATAGTCAACGTGCCCGAAACAACCAATAAAACGCATTACTGGAGCGTTACCGAACACGGAAGATAGAAATTTTATAAGTGAACTTCGGCTGTCAGTAACGTTTTATTAACACCTGCCCGCCGTCCGTTATTCACAAGAACTACCCTGCATAAAAAAACCGGAGATACCATGAACAAGAAGGTGTTGACCCTGTCCGCTGTTATGGCAAGTATGCTTTTTGGTGCAGCAGCGCACGCTGCGGATACCCGTATTGGCGTAACGATTTATAAATACGACGACAACTTTATGTCCGTTGTGCGTAAAGCTATCGAGAAAGACGGCAAATCAGCGCCAGACGTTCAGCTGCTGATGAATGACTCCCAGAACGACCAGTCCAAACAGAACGACCAGATCGACGTTCTGCTGGCAAAAGGCGTGAAAGCGCTGGCTATCAACCTGGTTGACCCGGCAGCAGCAGGCACCGTGATTGAGAAAGCGCGCGGCCAGAACGTGCCAATCGTCTTCTTCAACAAAGAACCTTCCCGTAAAGCGCTGGATAGCTACGACAAAGCGTACTACGTGGGTACTGACTCTAAAGAGTCCGGTATTATCCAGGGCGACCTGATCGCGAAACACTGGGCGGCAAACCCTAACTGGGACCTGAACAAAGACGGTCAGATCCAGTTCGTTCTGCTGAAAGGCGAACCGGGCCACCCGGATGCTGAAGCGCGTACCACTTACGTGATCAAAGAGCTGAACGACAAAGGTCTGAAAACCCAGCAGCTGGCGTTAGATACCGCTATGTGGGATACCGCTCAGGCAAAAGACAAGATGGACGCGTGGCTGTCCGGCCCGAACGCTAACAAAATCGAAGTGGTTATCGCCAACAACGATGCGATGGCAATGGGTGCGGTAGAAGCGCTGAAAGCACACAACAAATCCTCTATCCCAGTATTCGGCGTGGATGCACTGCCAGAAGCGCTGGCGCTGGTTAAATCTGGCGCAATGGCCGGTACCGTGCTGAACGATGCCAACAACCAGGCGAAAGCCACCTTCGACCTGGCGAAAAATCTGGCCGACGGTAAAGGTGCGGCTGACGGCACTAACTGGAAAATTGAAAACAAAATCGTTCGCGTACCTTACGTGGGCGTAGACCAGTCCAACCTGGCTGAGTTTATCGGTAAATAAATTTTCTGTATTGTTTTCACTGGGCGCAATCCGTTGCGCCCTTTTATAACGCGATATGCGAGGCCAACAAGGTATAATTATGGTCAGCACAACTACTCAGTCGTCCGGTGAATACTTGTTGGAAATGAGCGGTATCAACAAGTCATTTCCCGGTGTTAAGGCACTCGATAACGTTAATTTAAAAGTTCGTCCTCACTCTATTCACGCATTAATGGGGGAGAACGGGGCGGGTAAATCAACGTTATTAAAATGTCTTTTTGGGATCTATCAAAAAGATTCTGGCAGCATTCTTTTTCAGGGGAAAGAGATCGATTTCCATTCAGCGAAAGAAGCGCTGGAAAACGGTATCTCCATGGTTCACCAGGAACTTAACCTGGTACTGCAACGTTCGGTAATGGATAATATGTGGTTGGGTCGCTACCCAACGAAAGGTGTGTTTGTCGATCAGGATAAAATGTATCGCGACACCAAAGCCATTTTCGACGAGCTGGATATTGATATCGATCCGCGCGCCCGCGTCGGGACATTATCCGTTTCCCAGATGCAGATGATCGAAATTGCAAAAGCGTTCTCCTATGATGCCAAAATCGTCATCATGGACGAGCCAACATCGTCATTAACGGAAAAAGAGGTTAACCACCTTTTTACAATTATCCGTAAATTAAAAGATCGCGGCTGCGGCATTGTTTATATCTCGCATAAAATGGAAGAGATCTTCCAGCTGTGCGATGAAATCACCATTCTGCGTGACGGTCAGTGGATTGCTACTCAGCCTCTTGAAGGGCTGGACATGGACAAGATCATCGCCATGATGGTGGGCCGCTCCCTGAACCAGCGCTTCCCGGACAAAGAAAACAAGCCGGGCGAAGTGATTCTGGAAGTGCGCAATCTTACCTCTCTGCGTCAGCCCTCTATTCGCGATATCTCCTTCGACCTGCACAAAGGCGAGATCCTGGGCATTGCCGGACTGGTCGGCGCAAAACGTACCGATATCGTGGAAACTCTGTTCGGGATCCGTGAAAAATCGGGCGGCACAATTACGCTGCACGGTAAGAAAATTAATAACCACAACGCCAACGAAGCCATCAATAATGGTTTTGCGCTGGTGACCGAAGAGCGCCGCTCGACCGGTATTTATGCCTATCTCGATATTAACTTTAACTCGTTAATCTCGAATATTCGCAATTATAAAAGCAAAATTGGCCTGCTGGATAATTCCCGCATGAAGAGCGATACCCAGTGGGTTATTGACTCTATGCGCGTAAAAACGCCGGGCCATCGCACGCAAATCGGTTCCCTTTCGGGGGGTAACCAGCAAAAGGTGATTATCGGCCGCTGGTTGTTAACGCAGCCGGAAATTCTGATGCTGGATGAACCCACCCGTGGTATCGACGTGGGTGCAAAATTCGAGATTTACCAGCTGATCGCCGAGCTGGCGAAAAAGAATAAAGGGATCATTATTATTTCTTCCGAAATGCCGGAATTGTTAGGGATCACAGATCGTATTCTGGTAATGAGCAATGGTCTCGTCGCCGGTATTGTTGACACTAAAACAACAACGCAAAACGAAATTCTCCGTCTTGCGTCTTTGCACCTTTAAGATCAGGGGCTCCTCATGAGTGCGTTAAATAAAAAAAGTTTTCTCACTTATCTGAAAGAAGGCGGTATTTACGTTGTTCTTTTAGTATTACTGGCGATTATTATTTTCCAGGATCCTACGTTCTTAAGTCTGCTGAACTTGAGTAACATTCTGACCCAGTCTTCCGTGCGTATTATTATCGCACTGGGCGTGGCGGGGCTTATTGTAACGCAGGGTACTGACCTGTCCGCAGGGCGTCAGGTGGGGCTGGCGGCGGTGATCGCCGCAACCATGCTGCAATCGATGGAGAACGCCAACAAGGTGTTCCCGGAAATGGCGACCATGCCGATTTTCGTGGTGATCCTGATTGTCTGCGCCATTGGCGCGGTGATTGGTCTGATTAACGGTATCATCATTGCGTATCTGAACGTGACGCCGTTTATTACCACCCTGGGCACGATGATCATCGTTTACGGTATCAACTCCCTGTACTACGACTTCGTGGGCGCATCGCCAATCTCCGGCTTTGACAGCGGGTTCTCGACCTTCACGCAAGGGTTTATCGCGATGGGCAGCTTCCGCCTGTCGTACATCACCTTCTACGCGCTGATTGCGGTGGCCTTCGTCTGGGTGCTGTGGAACAAAACCCGCTTCGGTAAAAATATCTTCGCTATCGGCGGCAACCCGGAAGCGGCGAAAGTCTCCGGCGTTAACGTTGCTCTGAACCTGCTGATGATTTATGCGCTGTCCGGCGTGTTCTACGCCTTCGGCGGGATGCTGGAAGCGGGCCGCATCGGCTCTGCCACCAACAACCTCGGCTTTATGTACGAGCTGGATGCAATTGCCGCCTGCGTGGTGGGTGGGGTCTCCTTCAGCGGCGGCGTGGGTACGGTGCTTGGCGTGGTAACCGGTGTAATCATCTTCACCGTTATCAACTACGGCCTGACCTATATCGGCGTGAACCCGTACTGGCAGTACATCATCAAGGGCGCGATTATTATCTTCGCGGTCGCGCTGGATTCACTGAAATACGCGCGTAAGAAGTAAGTGCTGTGATGTGAAAAAGCCCGCTCGTGTAGCGGGCTTTTTTTTATGATAAGAGCGAAACGAGCAACGTTTTTGACACCGGGACCAGCCCGGTTACCAGGCCGAATGGCTTGAAGATTTTGTTAATGACCTCTGCGGAATAATTGCCTCTGTCGTTTTCCACATCCGACAGCGTTTTTCGTGACACATTGACCAGCCTGACGTATTCATCCTGCTTAAGCCCGAGGACTTCAACCCTCAGCCGTTTCAGGGCCGCTCCCTGGGTGATGTTGCCCAGCAAAATGTCCCGAATCGCTGCATGTAACACGGACTGTCGCTCCAGAGTTCCGACCCGCTGTATACCCGGCGAAACGCGCTGTCTTATGACGGGTATCGCCTCGGCACTATCCGTTGAGCTATTTTTCTGATTTTTCTCTGTTTTTCGAACGCGGGCCAATGTCTGTTCGAGGGCAGACTCTTTCTTATCAGGCGTTTTCATAGCAATCCCCAGCGAGCCAGCTTATCCGAAACATATCGAAAACCGATGGCGGGCATGTCCAGTATTTGTTCGGGTACGCCGCGAGCATGTAACCTTTCGGGCAGGTCTATAAGCTGAACGGCCGTTTCATGCAGTGCTTCCATTAAAGTGGATGCGGGAACCCATTCCGTCAGCGACTGGGCAATGTTATTGAAATGATATTCGCCTCCCGATTCACAGGATAATGACCACTTAAGCGTGCGAGGTATTCCCTCTGGATCTGCTTTCATCGGGGCAAAATCATACACGGGCGAGAGCATGATCTGATTCTCGGCTTTTATAAACGCTGTGTTTCGACCATGGTTATCGCTGTTTCCAAAAATTATATTCAACAGGTCGCGGCGTACCCATTCAATGACAAAATCTTGAGTATCAAAATGATAGCCCTGTTGTTGAACCATATTGCTGCCCGTGATTTTTTCGATCAACCTTCGCAGCGTGGTTTCCTGGTCAAGGATAGTGCCTGGTGCTTTTTGTAACAGCGAATACACCGATTCCATACCTAGTCTGATCAACTGGCCCTGCTCATTTCTTGTGATGTCGAAGCGCGGCAGCCACAGGGAAGGGTAATGTGAACCTTCCTCAAGACGCATCGTCTGCGTAGAAATGGTAGAAAACCCCATCGCGGCGAGTTCATGGTAATAGTGAAATTCAGCCCGGAGGATATTGCAGTCAACTTCCGTTCTGCCGCCGCGTGGATACTTGACCAGATAATAGCGATCTTCTCTGGACGGTTCGTTTTGCCAGGTATCTATCCAGATGGCGTCTTCTTCACTACAACGCAGTAAAAGCTTAGGAGCTTCACCGCCCGCACCGGTAGCGCCACCCGCTGCGGCACCTCGCTCCTGTGCGTAATCCAAAAAATCGGCGGCACGATTAATAACATCATTAACGGTGAATGTTTTAGCGCTCGCCGATTCGCTCCACTCAGGTACGGATTCTTTTATACGTAAATTCCCGACCGGAGACATCGTCCCGTATTTCAGTAGCCTGTAATTTTGCTGCGCCGCGGGCAAATCGCTGATATCGAGCGCATTTACCCAGTATCGGCGGCTCGCTCCGCTTGGAATAATGTCATCAATGAATCTTAACCAGCCGGGGTGTCCACCATCATCAAAGAAAAGTGATACCGGATGATTGAGAGAAACCGCGTGATTATCATCGCGATCGAGAAAATCGAGGGCGTAGTCGGTGAGATAATTGACCTGCGTGGTGTTCCAGTCACCCTTGTCAGCGCCTGGGTAGTTGATAAGCGCAATATCTCTCCATGTTTCATTCAACCATGCCTGTATCGTCAGAGATTCCACGTCGCCTCTCCCTAATAAAGTAATGGGTGAAATATTACTCATTAAAGCGCGTTCAGGCAAATTAGGTTACTTATATCACTCATTGTTGAATAATTGTGTAGTTAATGCGTTTTATATTACGCATTAACTTGAGGGGGGCTTCCCGGTGGCGCTGCGCTTACCGGGCCTGCATTTTCTGGTACGTAGGTCGGGTAAGGCGAAGCCGCCACCCGGCGATGAACATCTACTTCTTCTTCTGAATATCCAGCAACTGCTCTGGCGTGACCGCCGGATACCCCTGCGCATCTTCAGGCACTTCATGCATCGTCGGGATTGGCACCAGCGGGCCTAAAAAACGCGGCTCGCGTTTGAAGAGATACAGGTCGGCCAGCGCACCGAAGCGCGCGCCAAACTCACGTACGCGCACGCTCAGCATATCTTTCGGTGACGGCACCGCGTAGCACTGCGCCTGAATGCCCATGTGTAGGGCGATAAACAGCGCGCGCTCACAGTGGAAGCGCTGGGTAATGATGATGAAATCGTTGGTATCGAACACCTTACGGGTACGCACGATGGAGTCCAGGGTGCGGAAACCCGCGTAGTCGAGCACGATATCTGCCGGATCCACGCCCGCCGCGATCAGATCCTTACGCATCGTCACCGGTTCGTTATAGCTTTGCAGCGCGTTATCGCCGCTCAGCAGCAGGTAATTAACCTTGCCGCTGTTATAGGCGTTCAGCGCGCCCTGAATACGGTAACGGTAATACTGATTGATCACGCCGGTGCGGTAATACTTGGCGGTGCCGAGCACCACGCCAACCTGGCGATAGGGGAGGTCTTGCAAATCGTCGAAGATATAGGGGGCTGTTTTCCAGCTCATCCAGCGGTCAAGGCCAAGCACGATCAACAGCAGTATGCCGACCAGGACAGACAGGCTGTAAAAAACGCGCTTTAACATACGGATGGCTCGTTCCGGAGATGAGAATTAACTCAGGCTACTTTACCCGTCAGGTAAGAGCAAGAAACAGCGAATCAAGTGAGGTGTTTTTCATCAATGCGCGGGCATTTCTGCCCGCACAAAGTGGCGTTATGCAAGCAGCACGCGGTCTATGGTGGTGCAGCCCAGCGCCTTAAGGGTCGCGGCGGTGGCGTCCCACTGGATCAGTGGCGCATCGGCTTTCTCTGCCAGAATCGCGCGCTGGATATCAGGATAATCGTAACCGTTAAGACTCAGCAGGTTCAGCGCGCCCTGTAGCGGAGGCAGGGTTGGGTTGAACGCCGCGTTCTCGGCGTAGCTGCCGCTGAAGATGCGACCGTCGCGGCACTGGAGCGCCACGCCGCTCGGGGATTTGCTGTACGGGGTATGGCTCTTATTCGCGGCAGCGATCGCCGCTTCGCTCAGCGCATCGCCGGAGAGCGCAAAGCCGTGGTCCTGTTCGTCCATCAGCAGCGTTTTGATCTCCAGATCTTTCGGCCCGAAAGCGTCCGGCAGGTAATCCCCCAGGGTATGCGGCGCACGGCCCGGCAGGTTAATGCGCAGCTGCAATCCGCTGTTGAGTTCATTCATAAACTGACGGCAGTGGCCGCAAGGGGTGTAGTTCACGGTAATGGCGCGAAGCGCTGTTTCACCGCGCAGCCAGGCGTGGCTGATGGCGCTCTGTTCGGCGTGAACGGTTTGCTGCATGGTGGCACCGAGGAACTCCATGTTTCCGCCGAAGTACCAGGTGCCGCTAACGCCGCGCGCAATGGCGCCAACGTTGAAGTGGGAGAGATCGGCGCGGGCGCAGGCGGCAGCCAGCGGCAGCAGCGCGAAGGCCAGCGCGTCTTCGTCAAGTCCCGTCGCCGTTTTGAGCGTCGTGACCTGCTCAGCCGTCAGCAGGGCGGGGAAGTGTGCATCCGCCAGAATCGGGGTCAGGGCTGACTGCAAATTCTCGGCAAGCTCTGCAAAAGCAGCGTGAAAACGTGGGTGCATGGCGAAGCCTCATAAAGGTTAATGGATCGGTAGTGTACGGAGCCGATGGGGCTTTATATGTGATCCACTTCTCATTATTTATGCAACTTATGAAATCAAAATGAAATTTGCGCGACGCATCGCAAATTTTAGCCCACCACCGCCAGAATAATCGGGAACAGGAACGGGGCGATTAACGAGGTCATGATCCCGCAAATGACCAGGGCCAGCGAGCTAAAGGCCCCTTCCTGATAGTCCATCTCGGCGCAGCGCGCGGTGCCCAGGGCGTGAGAGGCCGTCCCCATCGCCAGGCCGCGCGCCGCTTTGGTATGAATACGCATGGCATTCAGCAGGGTGTGACCGAACACCGCACCCAGAATACCGACAAAAATCACGCACACGGCGCTGATCGCGGGGATACCACCGATGCTGCCACCCACCGCCATCGCAATTGGCGTGGTGACCGATTTCGGCAGAATAGAGGCCGCAATCTGTGGCGAAGCGCCCATCAGTAAGGCCACGGTGGTGCCGGTCACCATCGCTACCAGGCTGCCGATAAAACAGATGGTGATGATGGACTTCCAGCGGGCGCGGATCTGGTGCAGCTGCTCATATAAAGGAAAGGCCAGCGCGACGACAGCCGGTTGCAGCAGGTCGTTTAACACCTTGCTGCCGGCAAAATAACGCTCGTAGGGGATACCCGTCAGCAGCAGGAAAGGAATAATCACCACCATCGCGACCAGCAGCGGGTTCAGCAGGGGCATTTTGAAACGAACGGCAAGCCTGCGCGCGGCGAAGAAGACCACCAGGGTTAACGGCAAAGACCACCAGATATTAGCCATCATTGTTTTGTTCCTTTCTGCCCGACTACTTTACGTTCGCCGTGTACCAGGTGCGAACTCCAGCTCACCACCAGGAAAACCACCAGCGTACTCACCGCGCAGGAGACCACGATCGGGCCGAACTGGGCTTTAAGAAGCTCGTAATACTGCATCACCCCCACGCCGATAGGCACGAACAGCAGCGCCATATAGCGGATCAGCACGAAGCAGCCGGGGTTAACCCATTTGGCCGGCAGAACCTGTAGCGCCAGCAGCACGAACAGGATCAGCATGCCGATAATGCTGCCGGGAATGGTGATAGGAAGCAGGGAGGCGATGAAAATCCCGGCGTAAAGACAGGCGTAAATCAGGACGAATGCGCGCAGGTACTGCCAGATAGTATTGAGTGTTTTTCTCATGGTGAAAGTCCTTGAAGAAACGCATTCATCATACAATTAAACCCGAAAATGTGCCACGGATCACATCATGAATTTTGAGCATACCAGACATTCCAGAATGGAACGTTGGGCATTTCCACAAATGGACAGCCCCGCGTTTCAGTGCCAGTATGTGATTTACAGTTGAATCAAGCAATTAAGCCTTGCAACGCAGGAGATGCGCCATGTCATCCATTATTATCAAAACCGCCGACGAGCTGGCAAAACAGCGTCATGCGGGTGAACTGTTAGCCTCTGTTTTTACAATGTTAGACGGATTTATAAAGCCCGGCGTCACGACCATGGCGATTAACAACCGCGTGGAAGAGTTCATCGTTAACGAACTACACGCCCGTCCGGCCAGCAAAGGGCAGTACGACTTTCCCTACGTTCTGAACACCTCTGTTAACGACGTGGTGTGCCACGGGATGCCGAAAGAGTCCGAACACCTGAAAACGGGCATGATTGTGAACGTGGACATCACCCTTGAAAAAGAGGGCCTGATAGCCGATTCCAGCAAAATGTATCTGATTGGCGAGGTGTCGCCCCTCGCGCGTCGTCTGGTGAAAAAGACCTACGAGGCGATGTGGAAAGGTATTAAGGCGGTGAAACCCGGCGCCACGCTTGGGGATATCGGCCACGCGATTCAGTCTTTCGTTGAGGGCAACGGCTACAGCGTGGTGCGCGAATACTGCGGACACGGCGTGGGCCGGGAGATGCATGAAGATCCGCAGGTATTGCATTACGGCAAACCGGGAGAAGGCGCGGTGCTGAAAGAGGGAATGGTGTTTACCATCGAGCCGATGGTGAATCAGGGCGACAGCCGCATCAAAACCAAAAAAGACGGCTGGACGGTGGTGACGCGCGACAAAAAACTCTCGGCCCAGTGGGAACATACCGTCGCCGTGACCGCAGACGGCTTTGAGGTGCTGACGCTGCGCCCGGAAGAGTCCATTCCCGGTTAACGGCCGGGCTTTCCACATACCTGGAGAGCGGCTACTATAGCGCGTCTTTTTTCACAGGTACTCAGAATGCGTGTTTTACTGGCCCCAATGGAAGGCGTGCTCGATTCGCTCGTGCGCGAGCTGCTAACCGAGGTGAACGATTACGATCTCTGCGTGACGGAGTTCTTGCGCGTGGTCGATATGCTGTTGCCGGTAAAATCCTTCTACCGGCTCTGCCCGGAGCTGCATCGTCAGAGCCGCACCACCTCCGGCACGCTGGTGCGCATTCAGCTGTTAGGCCAGTACCCTGAATGGCTGGCGGAAAACGCCGCCCGCGCCGTAGAGCTTGGCTCTTACGGTGTCGATCTCAACTGCGGCTGTCCGTCGAAAATGGTCAACGGCAGCGGCGGCGGAGCGACCCTTCTCAAAGATCCCGAGCTTATCTATCGCGGCGCAAAAGCCATGCGCGAGGCGGTGCCGTCGCATCTGCCGGTCACGGTTAAGGTGCGTCTGGGCTGGGACAGCGGCGATAAACAGTTTGAAATCGCCGACGCCGTTCAGCAGGCCGGAGCTACCGAGCTGGTTGTTCACGGGCGAACCAAAGAAGACGGCTACAAAGCCGAGCGCATCAACTGGCAGGCGATCGGTGAGATCCGCAAAAGGCTGCGTATCCCGGTGATCGCCAACGGTGAAATCTGGGATTACGACAGCGCGCAGGCCTGCATGAAAGAGACGGGCTGCGATGCGGTGATGATCGGACGCGGTGCGCTCAACGTGCCGAACCTGAGCCGGGTGGTGAAATACAACGAACCGCGCATGCCCTGGCCCGATGTGGTCACGCTGCTGCAAAAATACAGCCGCCTGGAAAAGCAGGGCGATACCGGGCTGTATCACGTGGCGCGCATCAAGCAGTGGCTGAGCTATTTGCGCAAAGAGTATGACGAGGCGCTGGGGCTGTTCCAGGAAATCCGCGTGTTGCAGACGTCGGCGGAGATTGCTTACGCGATTAACAAAATCCAGTAAGGTATAAGTCACTAAGCGTACGTTTTACCGAATTGCTGTCGGTTAAACGTATGCTCGGTGACTAACACGGAAGCAGCGCGATACCCTGTCAGCTTATCTCGCTGAACCATCCTCAGTTTTGTAGACAAGGGTTCACCGGTCGCCGCCCGTGGATAATAAGGGAATTGGATATAGTGAAATAATCAAGGAGCGGTTATGTACTATAGAAATGAAATTATAAGTTACTTACAGGCAAACAAAATTCTTGCGTTAAAACTCGACCATGCATTAACAGGTGTGGGGGAGGCTGTATCAAATGTGATTGAAACGATCGGCGCAGGTGCAACACGTGCGCTGTATTATACATCCTGCTTTACTGAAGAATATCAAGACGTTTGCCAAAAGCAAAAATCCGAAGACATCCGATTTACTAAAGGTCTTTATCATATTATAAGCAATACAGATATTGTTTATGAAATGCTCAAAATATACTTTGAAGGAATATTTCGACATAAAACTTCTGACCAGCTAGAGCACATCAAAAAACTGTTAATGGCCGTAAATATTCATATCGCAGCGAGCTCACTCACTAACATGGGATTTGCTTTTGCAACAGCATCCTTTGTCGCAGTTGGCATGAATTTAAACCTTGAACTCAGTGCCCTGACAGGGCGAAGAGCTGGCGGGGTTGTTGGCGTAATGGGCGTATATGGCGTTGTACAGAAAGCGGCAGATAGTGCGCGTCGTCTTAATTTAATTTATCCAGAGTATTACTCAGCGCTGCATACTCAAGAGTTGGAAATGATGTACTTCCTGATTGAGCCACTGTTTGAACGAGCTGAGGCGTATAAAGCTCAATGGGTATCGGATGATGAGATCGCCGACATCATTTCAAGGATGATTCGATAATCATGATGAATTTTATTAAAAGATTTTTTAGACGAATATTTAGGTCGTTAATATTGATGTACGGCCCTGCTTTATTGACGCTTTTATTTGCGGTAGTCTTTTTTCAGATCTTTCCTGACGGGCCGGTATGGCCTGTTCCCATTTTTTGCATTTTCGTGATCGTCGTTTTTTATCGGTATGTGAAATAGTAACTTCGAAATTTATCTTATAAGGAAATACGATGTCTACACCAGCACACTTATGGCTTGAAGATGAAAATGGTTCGCCGATTGTGGGTAATTGCCTTATGCCATTTCGCCTAGGTTCAATCGAGTTAAAATCATTCTCACACGGCGTCACTATTCCGGTAGACCCACACTGGGGAAAATTGACAGGAACGCGTGTCCACCGACCTGTCACCATAGTGAAGGAGTTCGATCAAACAACACCACTTTTGTACAGAGCGGTTTGTGAAGGCAAAACGATGCAGAAGGCCACAATCAAGATGTACCGTATTCTGGAGTCAGGTATTGAGTCCGAATATTTCAATATCATCCTTGAGAACGTCAAGTTCACAACGGTTGCGCCATTCCTGTCTCCTAACGGTACGAGTAGTACTCACCTGGAAACGCTCGAATTACGTTATGAGGCGATCACCTGGAAGTATACAGAGGGTAATATTATCTATCGTGATTCCTGGAACGATCGCTGTTGTGGCTGATTAAAAAGTAGGGTTATACCCAGCTTACACCAGAATGAAAACTAATAAAATTCAGTCAGGTAGATCGCTCTGCTTTCAGATTGTTTCTATCGCAAAGTGTCGACGGCGGGGAAAACGAGTAAGTTATCCCGAGTGCCCCGCTGACCAAAAAATCGGCCGGATTCCCACCGTTGCAAGCGTTACTCTGGCTGCTGCTCGCTTATTACAACGAACCCTAATCAGTTGAATGAGTGCATGAAAATAATAAACGTTACTCCGCTCACACTTTTTTAAAATTTAAAACAATCGCTGTTATCAACAGGGCGTGACGGTGGTAAGGTGCCACTGTTTCTACACAGGATTGTTACTGCTGCGGCAGGCAAAACCTGATTTTCTGGCATAAGCCGGAGGTCAGGTTTTTTTGTTTCTGGGGTTCCGATGAAAATCGCCAAAATTCTAAATAATAATGTGGTGGTTGTTCAGGATGAATGCGGGCGCGAACAGGTCGTGATGGGGCGAGGTCTGGCCTTCCAGAAGCGCGTCGGTGAGGATCTGGATACTGCACTGATAGAAAAAGTGTTTGCGCTGCAAAGCGATGAGCTGGTGCGTCGGCTGGGGGAGCTGTTAAACCAAATCCCGCTGGAGGTGATGACCACCTGCGATCGCATCATCGACCTGGCGGCGCAGCGGTTAGGCAAATTGCAGGACAGTCTGTATATCACGCTGACGGACCACTGCAACTTTGCGATTGAACGGCAGAAGAAAGGGCTGGCAATCAAAAACGTGCTGCTCTGGGAGATTAAACGACTGTACCCGAAGGAGTTCAGCCTGGGGCAGGAGGCGCGGGCCATTATCGCCAGACGCCTCAACGTTGAGCTTGCCGAGGACGAAGCCGGGTTTATCGCGCTGCATCTGGTCACGGCGCAGCTCAACAGCGAAATGCCGGAAGTGATGCACGTGACCCGGGTGATGCAGGAGATCCTGCAACTGGTGAAGTATCAACTGAAGCTTGAGTACGACGAAGAGTCGCTGAGCTACCAGCGTTTTGTCACCCATCTGAAGTTCTTTGCCCAGCGGATGCTGACCCGCACCGTGGTAGAGGACGACGATGTATCGCTGCATACGGCGGTGAAAGACAACTATGCGAAAGCGTGGAAATGCGCCGAGACCATCGGGCAGCATTTGCAGAAAAGCTATCAGCGCGAGCTGACGACGGAAGAAATTATGTTTCTCGCCATTCACATTGAACGAGTGAGAAAAGAGGGGCGTTAAGCCCGAAAACTGGATTGTTACTGCATAACGCAGGCAAAACCTGAGCGCGGCCTTCGCAAGAAGGACGTTCTCGGGTTTTTTTTATTTTTAAACTCAGTCAACAGGTGCCTGCGGGCATCGGATGTAAGGAAATCGAGATGCAATACCAGGATTTGGCGAAGGATATTCTCGGCCACGTTGGCGGAAAAGAGAACATCGTAAGTCTCGTTCACTGCGCCACCCGGCTTCGCTTTAAGCTGAAGGACAATCAGAAAGCGGACGCTGAAGGGCTTAAGCAAAACCCCGGCGTAATCATGGTGGTGGAAAGCGGCGGCCAGTTCCAGGTGGTAATTGGCAACCACGTTCACGACGTCTGGGAGGCGGTGCGCAGGGAGGGCGGCCTGACGGACGACGCGCCGCCCGCCGGTGATGACAAAGGTGCAAAAAGCAGCCTGCTCGGCACCCTGATCGATATCATCTCAGGGATATTCACCCCGTTTATCGGCATCCTTGCCGCCTCCGGTATTCTCAAGGGCCTGCTGGCGCTTGCCGTGGTCTGCGGCTGGCTTGTTCCCGAAAGCGGCACCTACAAAATCTGGTATGCCGCCAGCGACGCGCTGTTCTATTTCTTCCCGCTGGTGCTGGGCTATACCGCCGGGAAAAAATTTGGCGGAAATCCGTTTATCACCATGGTGATTGGCGGCGCGCTGACCCACCCGATGATGATCGCGGCGTTTAACGCCAGCCAGCAGCCCGGCGCGGTGCCGGATGATTTTATGGGCATTCCGGTGACCTGGTTTAACTACAGCTCGTCGGTTATCCCGATCATTCTGGCCTCCTGGGTCAGCTGCTGGCTGGAAAAAAAGAGCATGGCGGTGCTGCCGTCGTCGATGAAAAACTTCTTCGCCCCGCTGATCTGCGTAGGGCTGACCGTGCCGCTGACCTTCCTGGTGATTGGCCCGGTGGCGACCTGGCTTAGCCAGATGCTGGCCAACAGCTACCAGTGGATTTACGCGCTGGCGCCGTGGCTGGCGGGTATGGCGATGGGCGCGGTGTGGCAGGTCTGCGTGATCTTCGGCCTGCACTGGGGGCTGGTGCCGCTGATGATCAACAACCTGGCGGTGCTGGGCCACGACTCCATGATGCCTATGCTGCTGCCTGCGGTGTTCGGCCAGGTCGGGGCGGCGCTGGGGGTATTCCTGCGCACCCGCGATGCGCGCCTGAAAATGCTCTCCGGCTCGTCCGTGACCGCCGGGATATTCGGCGTCACCGAACCGGCGGTCTACGGCGTTAACCTGCCGCTGCGCCGTCCGTTTATCTTCGGCTGCGTGGCCGGGGCGATTGGCGGCGGGATCGTTGGCTTCAGCGATACCCACGTCTACTCCTTTGGCTTCGGCAACATCTTTACCTTTGCCCAGATGATCCCGCCGGGCGGCGTGGATGCGACCCTGTGGGGCGGCATTCTCGGCACGGTGGTGGCGCTGATCCTGAGCTGCGCGCTGACCCTGATTGCGGGTATGCCAAAGAGCACCATCCCAGCCGCCGCCGTGCCGGTGACGGTGGGTGAAAACGATGTCCTGTCACCGATGACCGGCACCGTGCTGGCGCTGGATGAGGTGCCGGATGCCACCTTTGCGAGCGGCCTGCTCGGCCAGGGGACGGCGATCATTCCGTCCGATAACAAAGTCGTTGCGCCGTTTGCGGGCGAGGTGGCCTCGCTGTTCCAGACTAAACACGCCATCGGCCTGCTCAGCGATAGCGGCATTGAAGTGCTGATCCACGTTGGTATCGACACCGTGAAGCTCGACGGCAAGCCGTTTACCGCCCATGTGAAGGTGGGCGACAAAGTGCAGCCGGGCGACCTGCTGCTGGAATTTGACCGCCAGGCGATTATCGATGCCGGATACGACCTGGCGACCCCGATTATTATCAGTAACAGCGATGAGTATCGCGAGGTAACGACCGTGGCGGGAACCTCCGCCCAGGCCGGAACCCCGTTGCTCAGCGTAAGCCATCAATAACAGGAGAACGTGATGAAGACTTTCCCGGATGATTTTTTATGGGGCGGCGCGGTTGCTGCCAATCAGGTAGAAGGCGCATACCTGGAAGATGGCAAAGGGCTGTCGACGTCGGACGTCCAGCCGCAGGGGGTCTTTGGCCCGGTGGTGGAGCGCGTGGCGGGGGACAGCGGTATTAAGGACGTGGCCATTGATTTCTACCATCGCTACCCGGAAGACATTCAGCTGTTCGCCGAAATGGGCTTTAGCTGCCTGCGCGTTTCCATTGCCTGGACGCGCATCTTCCCGAACGGCGACGAGCAGCAGCCAAACGAAGCGGGGCTGGCGTTTTACGACAGGCTGTTCGACGAGCTGGCCGCCCACAACATCACCCCGCTGGTCACCCTGTCCCACTACGAGATGCCGTGGGGGCTGGTGAAACAGTACGGCGGCTGGGGCAACCGTCAGGTGATTGGCTTCTTCGATCGCTACGCCCGCACCGTGTTTGCCCGTTACAAAGAAAAAGTGAAGCTGTGGCTCACCTTCAACGAGATCAACATGTCTCTGCACGCCCCGCTGACCGGTGTCGGTCTGCCGGAAACCAGCAGTAAAGGCGAGGTGTACCAGGCGATCCACCATCAGCTGGTGGCGAGCGCGCTGGCGGTGAAGGCCTGCCATGAGATTATCCCGGAGAGCAAAATCGGCAACATGCTGCTCGGCGGCCTGGTCTATCCGCTGACCTGTAAGCCGGACGATGTGCTGGAGGCGTTGCAGGAGAACCGCGCCTGGCAGTTCTTTGGCGACGTCCAGTGCCGTGGCGCGTATCCGGGCTATATGCTGCGCTTCTTCCGCGATAACGGCATTGCGCTGGAGATCACCGACGCCGACCGCGAGGCGCTGAAATCCACCGTCGATTTCATTTCGTTTAGCTATTACATGACCGGGTGCGTCACCACCGATGAAGAGCTGAACCAGCAGGCGCGCGGCAATATCCTGAGCATGGTGCCTAACCCGCACCTGGCAAGCTCCGAGTGGGGCTGGCAGATTGACCCGGTTGGCCTGCGCACGCTGCTGAACGTGCTGTGGGATCGCTATCAGAAGCCGCTGTTCATTGTGGAAAACGGCCTGGGCGCGAAGGATAAGCCGGACGCCAGCGGCGTGGTGCAGGACGATTACCGCATCAGCTATCTGAACGATCATCTGGTGCAGGTGCGCGAGGCCATCGAAGACGGCGTTGAGGTGATGGGCTACACCAGCTGGGGGCCAATCGATCTGGTCAGCGCCTCAAAAGCGGAGCTGTCCAAGCGCTACGGCTTTATCTACGTCGACCGTGACGACAGCGGCAACGGCACGCTGGCGCGCAGCCGCAAGAAGAGTTTCCACTGGTATAAAGAGGTGATTGCCACGAAAGGGGCATCGCTGAAGGCGTAACGGAAGTGACTTTGCCCGGTGCTGAGCCGGGCAAAGCGATCAGAAAATCATTTTAAAGACGCCGGTAACCACTAATAACCCTATTAAAAAGATAATTAATACTGCCCACAGTAATATTTTCATTCCCTTCTCCTGCTCTTGTTGGTTCAAAAATAAGTGTAGCAGCGAATTTATGATTCATTTGAATGTGTTGGGTTTAATTATTTACAAGGTGAATAATTTTCTGACTGTATAAATGTATGACAAATTACGGATTGCCACGCGTTACTAAAAAAAAGCGTATCAGCCAGCGTAATTTGCGCCTTTATTTTTCAGATGAATGGCGTAATGAAACCTTCTCGTATTTTATCTCTGAGTGCTCCACTGATTTTAATTCTGACGGCCTGTGCGCCTCAGCATTCCACCGTAACAGCAGAAAAAACGCAGCCGATTAATACGTCGGTGAGCACGCAGCTCAGCCATACCGACTGGCCGAAAAACGACTGGTGGACGGATTACAACGATCCCCAGCTCACGGCGCTTATTGCCAAAGCCCTGAGCGACGCGCCTGATATGCACATTGCCCGCCAGCGCATTACGCTTGCGGAAGCGCAGGCCAAAGCGACAATGGCGGCCGACGGCCCGCAAATTGATTTGTCCGGCGACGTCGAGCGGCAAAGAATGTCGGCAGAAGGGCTGATGGGGCCGTTTGCGATTACCGATCCGGCGGCGGGAACGACCGGGCCGTGGTACACCAACGGCACCTTCGGACTGACGGCGGGCTGGGATCTGGATCTGTGGGGCAAAAACCGCGATTTAGTGCAGGCGCGGATTGGAAAAGTGAACGCGCAGAAGGCCGAGCTGGAGCAGACCCGACAGCTGCTCGCCACCAGCGTGGCGCGGCTGTACTGGGAGTGGCAGACCGAGGCCGCGATCGATTCCGTCCTCGCCACTATCAGCCAGGATCAGCACGCCATAATCGATGCGGATAAAGAGCTGTATCAGCACGGCATTACGTCGTCCGTGGAAGGGGTCGAGACCGATATTAACGCGGGCAAGACCGACGAGCGCATTGCCGAAGTACACGGCAAGATGAAGGCGATCGAGGCGCGTTTGCAGGCGCTGACCAACTCCTCTTCGATCAAACTGAACCCTCGTGACTTACCGGACGTTGAGGCCTCGCTGCCGTCGACGCTCGGTTACGCGCTGCTGGCGCGTCGTCCTGATTTGCAGGAAGCGCACTGGTATATCGAAGCGTCCATGAGCAACGTCGATGCCGCCAAAGCCGCGTTTTATCCCGACTTCAACCTGATGGCCTTTTTGCAGCAGGACGCGCTGCACCTGAGCGATCTGTTCCGCCACTCTGCCCAGCAGATGGGCGTCACCGCCGGGTTTACGCTGCCCATTTTTGACAGCGGTCGTCTGAACGCCGAGCTGGATATCGCGAAGGCGCAGAACAACCTCACGGTCGCGGATTACAACAAGGCGGTGGTGGATGCGGTAAACCAGGTGGCGCGCACCGCGAGCGAAGTGGACACGCTGGCGACCAAAGCGCAGCAGCAGCAGCGCGTCGAGCGCGACGCCGCGCGGGTAGTCACCTTAGCCGAAGCGCGGTTTAACGCCGGGCTGATTGCCGGTTCGCGCGTGAACGAAGCGAAAATTCCGGCATTGCAGGAGCACATCGCCGCGCTGACCCTGAAAGGGCAGTACGTTGACGCCACGCTCCAGCTCACTTCAGCGCTCGGCGGCGGCTATCATCAGGGCTAAAAAACGGGATTAACTATACTTACCTCTTTTGGTACTTCTGGAGGTAAATATGACGCGAGTGGCCATTGTGACCGCATCGGATTCGGGTATTGGTAAAACCACGGCGCTGATGCTGGCGGAGCGCGGGTTTGATATCGGCGTGACCTGGCATTCCGACGAGGAAGGGGCGCTGGAAACCTGTCGCGAGGTTGAAGCGCGCGGGCAGCGGGCGGAAGCTATCCAGCTGGATTTGGGCGTCCTGCCGGAAGGGGCAAAAGCGATTGAAACCTTAATAGCCCGCTTTGGTCGCCTCGACGCGCTGGTGAACAACGCCGGGGCGATGACCAAAGCGCCGTTCCTCGACATGGCGTTCGACAAGTGGCGCAGCATTTTCACCGTCGACGTTGACGGCGCGTTTATCTGCTCCCAGATAGCCGCCCGCCAGATGGTGAAGCAGGGTGAAGGCGGGCGGATTGTGAACATCACCTCGGTGCATGAACACACCCCGCTGCCGGACGCCAGCGCCTATACCGCCGCAAAACACGCCCTGGGCGGGTTAACCAAATCGATGGCGATGGAGCTGGTGCATCACAAAATCCTCGTTAACGCCGTCGCGCCCGGTGCGATTGCCACGCCGATGAATGATATGGATAACGCCGAGGTTAAAGAGGGTTCCATGCCGGAGATCCCGCTGGGGCGGCCGGGGCATACCAAAGAGATCGCCAGCCTGGTGGCGTGGCTCTGTGACGATGACGCCAGCTACACGACGGGGCAGTCGTTTATCGTGGACGGCGGGTTTATGCTGGCGAATCCGCAGTTTAAGCCGAAGGAGTAAGTCCCCTCACCCTAACCCTCTCCCCAAAGGGGCGAGGGGACTTAAACTCCCTCTCCCTGTGGGAGAGGGCCGGGGTGAGGGCACCAGACCGCACTCACTCCTCATCGCGCCTCTTCTCTCTATGCCGCATCCACAACCGCACCCCAATCACGCCGACCACGACCAGAATCAGCCACGCCCAGTGCTTAATATGCTGATCCAGGTTATGCAGCCACGGCCCAATCACCTCGCCGCCCACGTAGCCTAACGTGGTAAAAATCAGCGCCCAGGCGATCGCGCCCGCAATATTCAGCGGCAGAAAAATTTTCGGCGGCAGGCGGCTCGCGCCAATCAGGATCGGCCCGATAATGCGAAAGCCGTACATAAAGCGCGTGCCAATCACGAACAGATAGGGATGGCGCTGGATAAGCCGCTGGGCGCGCTTAATTTTTTTCTGATGCTTTGCAAAGCGCTTAAGCAGCGTCGGCCCAAACCGCAGCCCCAGAAAGTACAGAAGCTGGTCGCCAATCATGCCGCCCAGCGCGACGGCGGCCACCACCAGCGGGAAACGCAGTAACCCCTGATGCGCCGCGACACCACCCAGCAGGGTGATGGTTTCTCCTTCCGCCACGCTGCCAATAACCAGCGCCGCGTACCCGTACTGCTCAATCAGACCGTTGATATCCATAAACTAACCGTAGTCTCCCTGCGTTTGCCTACGTTAATCATATACCCCATGAATCAACAGCGCGGCAATCAACGGAAATTTCCCACTGTACATAAAATAATCTAAAGCCTGCATTATACTTAAGGTATCGCTGACGGGCCGACAACAAGGGGGCGTTATGAACCATGTCTGGGGACTTTTCTCCCATCCCGATCGTGAAATGCAGGTCATCCGGAACGAGAACGAAACGGTCGCGCATCATTACACTCACCACGTGCTGCTGATGGCGGCGGTGCCCGTAATCTGCGCATTTATCGGCACCACGCAAATTGGCTGGAACTTCGGTGATGGCACCGTCGTAAAACTCTCCTGGTTTACCGGGCTCTACCTCGCCGTTCTCTTCTACGGCATTATGCTGGCCGGGGTGGCGGTGATGGGGCGCGTCATTCACTGGATGGCGCGTAACTACCCGAACCGCCCGTCGCTGAATCACTGTATGGTCTTTGCCGGATACGTCGCGACCCCGCTGTTCTTAAGCGGTATTGTTGCGCTCTATCCATTGGTCTGGCTGTGCGCGCTGATCGGTACCGTGGCGCTCTTTTATACGGGCTATCTGCTGTATGTGGGGGTGCCAACCTTCCTGAATATCAATAAAGAAGAGGGCCTGAGCTTCTCCAGCTCAACGCTCGCCATCGGCGTGCTGGTGCTGGAGGCGCTACTGGCGCTGACGGTTATTCTGTGGGGTTATGGATATCGCCTCTTTTAAGCTCATTGCACTGCTGGCGTAAATGCCAGCAGTGCAGCATCTGTTCACTATTCTCTACTGGCGACAACGCATTGAGGCGGCTATGATGCCGAAGCCAGCCTGGGTTTATCTTAACGCAGGCGGTGTACGTCATTACGTGCGTGAATAATTACCAGAAGCCTCACCATGCTGAAATTCCGAGTTTCTTTACTTAGCCTTGCGCTGATCCTGGGGGCGAACGTTGCCGCGCCGGCGATAGCAAAAACGCCTGCTGTGACCACCGCCGCCGCACAACCGGAAATCGCCTCCGGCAGCGCCATGATTGTTGATCTGAATACCAACAAGGTGATCTATTCCAGCCACCCAGATCTGGTGCGCCCGATAGCCTCAATTACCAAATTAATGACCGCGATGGTGGTGCTTGATGCGCGACTGCCGCTGGATGAAAAGCTGAAGGTCGATATCAGCCATACGCCGGAGATGAAAGGCATTTACTCGCGCGTGCGTCTGAACAGTGAGATCAGCCGCAAGGACATGCTGCTGCTGGCGCTGATGTCTTCCGAGAACCGCGCGGCGGCGAGCCTGGCCCACCACTATCCGGGCGGTTATGACGCGTTTATTCGTGCCATGAATGCCAAGGCCAAATCCCTGGGCATGACCAACACGCACTACGTCGAGCCCACCGGGCTGTCGATTCACAACGTATCCACCGCGCGCGATCTGTCGAAGATGCTGATTGCCACCAAACAGTACCCGCTAATTGGCCAGCTCAGCACCACCCGTGAAGAGATGGCCACCTTCGCCAACCCGCCGTATACGTTACCGTTCCGCAATACCAACCATCTGGTGTACCGCGAGAACTGGAACATTCAGCTGACCAAAACCGGGTTTACCAATGCGGCGGGCCACTGTCTGGTGATGCGCACCGTGTTTAACGGCAAGCCGGTGGCGCTGGTGGTGATGGACGCCTTTGGCAAATATACCCACTTTGCCGACGCGAGCCGTCTGCGTACCTGGATTGAAACCGGAAAGGTACAGCCCGTTCCGGCTGCGGCGCTGAGCTATAAGAAGCAGAAAGCCCAGCAGATGGCGACGGCGCAGAACGACTGAGCCGCCTTTTGTTTTCTCCCTCTCCCCGTGGGAGAGGGCCGGGGTGAGGGCACCAGACCGCACTGAACCTACTCCGGCAGCGTCCAGTCCCCGTCGTTCAGCGGACGCTGCATAATCACCGTATCCCGCCAGTCGCCTTTCTTGTAACCCACGCTGCGCAGCTGCCCGACAATCTCAAAACCGTGCTTTTTATGCAGGCGCAGCGAACCGGCGTTGTTATTCCCGTCCCCGACGATGGCGATAATCTGCCGCCACTGTCCCTCTTCGCAGCGCGCAATCAGCGCGTCCATCAGCGCCGTACCAAAACCGCGTCCGGTGGTGCTGGCGTCCACGTAGATAGACTCTTCAAGGGTGTAACGATAGGCAGGGCGCGGGCGGTAAGGCGTTGCGTAGCAATACCCCACGACAATCCCGCGGTACAGGGCAACCAGCCACGGCAGACCGCTCTCAGCGACGTTTTTCATCCGCTGGCGCATCTCATCGACCGTTGGGGGAACCTCCTCGAACGACGCGCGTCCGTGAAGCACATGCCAGGCATAAATGGCCGCAATGGCGTGAACGTCGTCGGGCAGGGCATCGCGCACCTCAACTTCGGTTTCGGATAACGTATCGATAGCCGACATGATGTGCTTGCTCCTCGTCGAAAAAGCCGGAGAAACGTTTCTCCGGCGACAGGCAGTTACTCTAGTACGTTTGAGGAGCGCTTAACAATCTCTTAAATATGGCTGTAGTATTCATTCAGGGACTTGCGTATTGCGAGGCTCGGTTTCATCACTCTCTTTCCAGTATTTATGCCGCGTTGTCTTGCCAATACCGGGATTCATACTGTTTGTAGGGTCATTCTCGCGATAAAAACGCTTAAGCGTATCCGGGGCTTTATACAGATGGCCGACGTTATGCTCCGCAGGATATTGCGCGCCGCGTTCGTGCAGCAGGGCAAGCATCTGCTCTTTCAGCGCGTGGGCATCCACCCCTTTTTTCACGATGTAGTCCTGATGGAACACGTAGCACATGAAATGACCGTAATAGAGCTTATGCACCAGCTTGCTGTCGATTTCCGGCGGCAGATGCTCAAACCACTCGGTATCGTTACGGCGCAGGGCGATATCCAGCGCCAGAATATCCTCCACCTCGTCGGAATGTACCGCCTGATAGCGGATCGCCGCCCCCGCCGCCGCAAAGCGGTGCAGGAAGGCTTTGCTTCCTTCTTCTGGCGTACAGGCAAAGAAATCGCCCTCGGCGGTTTTGAAAAATTCGCTCAGCCAGGTCTGCGCCTCGTCGATACCGTCCCCGGCCATTTTCAGCAGCAGATGGTGCTCGTACTTATCGCGCCAGGTTTTCATACGTTCCGGTAAATGCGCCGGGAAGACGTTGCCGAGCTTCTGCATAAAGCGGTCGGTGAAGTGCGGCTTAAACAGCGGCACCTTATCCAGCATCGCGTCGGTGCGCCCCTTCATGGTGAAGAAGAACGGCATCTTGTCGGTGCCGAGCTTGTCGATCATCAGGAAGGTATCTTTGCCGTAGCGCTCGGCGATGTCGTAAATGTCCCGGTGCATATACTCGCCCGCCACCGGCAGGTGGGTGAACTCGCCGAGAATATGGCGGCGGATTTCGGTCAGCACCTCGGGCTGATTGGTGCCGATGTAAAACACCTGCTGCTTTTTCTCCGCCGGGAAGGTATCCAGACGCACCGCGAAGACCGCCAGCTTGCCCGCACAGCCGGAGGACTCAAACAGCCTGTCCGGATCGGCGTTATAGCGCGCCGGGGTATCGGCGTCAATATCGCGCACGCGGGTCACGTAGTCGTGGTCGTGCGCGTGGCGGCCGTCGTGCTGAACGTCGGTGTCCCGCACGCGGTCGTCGTCAAGCTTGCTGAGGATCTGCTCCGGCGTCACGCCTAAGTCGATCCCCAGATGGTTGACCAGCGTCAGCTTGCCGGTCTCGTCAATGCGGGCAAACAGCGACATCTCGGTATAGGCCGGGCCGCGCTGCACCAGCGAGCCGCCGGAGTTATTGCAGATCCCGCCAATCACCGATGCGCCAATGCACGAGGAGCCAATCACCGAATGCGGCTCACGGCCCAGCGGCTTAAGGGCTTTTTCCAGCGAATAGAGGGTGGTGCCGGGGAAGGCGAGAACCTGCTCGCCTTTATCCAGCAGGTGCAGCTTGTCGAGGCGCAGGGTGCTGATAATCACGATGTCACGATCGTAATCGTTGCCGTTCGGCGTCGAGCCTTCGGTCAGGCCGGTATTGGCGGCCTGCATTAAAATAATCTTGTCGGCGGCGACGCAGGCGCTCAGTACGCGCCATAGCTCAAGCAGCGTGCCGGGGAAGACTACCGCCAGCGCGTCGCCCTGGCCGGAACGAAAGCCTTTGCGGTAGCGGGCGGTTTTAGCCGGGTCGGTAAGCAGGTGAGAGGAGCCAACCAGGCGCGACAGTTCGTGAATAAAAGTATTGTTATCGTCAGTTCGAACAGAAGACATCTTCCACTCCTTGTGGTGGGGCAAATTTCTCGCTGTAAAGCATAGCGCGATTAGCGGCTAAGGGTGCTGGTATTCATGAGAAAAATCAGAGAATAACCCTGCAACACGCAGAGGGTTTGTGGCACACTGCGCTTTTCACAGGGTCTGGCCGAGAACGTCCGGCGGTTATTGATGAGAGAGTAAATACGACATGAAATGGCTATGTTCTGTAGGTGTCGCCGTCAGCCTGGCGCTGCAACCTGCGCTGGCAGAGGGACTGTCTGGCAATCATCCCCTCACGCCTGAAGCGCGGGATGCGTTTGTCTCCGAACTGCTCAAAAAAATGACGGTCGACGAGAAAATCGGTCAGCTCCGTCTTATCAGCGTGGGGCCGGATAACCCGAAAGAGGCTATCCGCGAGATGATCAAAGAGAGCCAGGTAGGGGCGATTTTTAACACCGTCACCCGCCAGGATATCCGCGCGATGCAGGATCAGGTGATGGAACTCAGCCGCCTGAAAATTCCGCTGTTCTTCGCTTTTGACGTGGTTCACGGCCAGCGCACCGTCTTCCCAATTAGCCTCGGCTTAGCCTCCTCCTTTAACCTCGACGCGGTGAAAACCGTGGGGCGCGTGTCGGCCTATGAAGCGGCAGACGACGGCCTGAACATGACCTGGGCGCCGATGGTCGACGTTTCCCGCGATCCGCGCTGGGGCCGCGCCTCGGAAGGCTTTGGTGAAGACACCTACCTGACCGCGACAATGGGTAAAACCATGGTCGAAGCGATGCAGGGTAAAAGCCCGGCGGATCGCTACTCGGTGATGACCAGCGTCAAACACTTTGCGGCCTACGGCGCGGTCGAGGGCGGTAAAGAGTACAACACCGTCGACATGAGCCCGCAGCGCCTGTTTAACGATTACATGCCGCCGTACAAAGCGGGGCTGGACGCGGGCAGCGGCGCGGTGATGGTGGCGCTGAACTCCCTCAACGGCACGCCAGCGACGTCCGATTCGTGGCTGCTGAAAGACGTGCTGCGCGACCTGTGGGGCTTTAAGGGCATCACCGTGTCCGACCACGGCGCGATCAAGGAGCTTATCAAGCACGGCACCGCCTCCGATCCGGAAGATGCGGTGCGCGTGGCGCTCAAGTCCGGCATCAACATGAGCATGAGCGACGAGTACTACAGCAAATACCTGCCGGATCTGGTCAAGAACGGCAAGGTGACGATGGCGGAGCTGGACGACGCCACCCGTCACGTGCTGAACGTGAAATACGACATGGGGCTGTTTAACGATCCGTACAGCCATCTGGGGCCGAAAGAGTCCGACCCGGCAGACACCAACGCCGAAAGCCGCCTGCATCGCAAAGAGGCCCGCGAGGTGGCGCGTGAAAGCCTGGTGCTGCTGAAAAACCGCCTCGACACGCTGCCGCTGAAAAAATCCGGCACCATCGCCGTGGTGGGCCCCCTGGCCGACAGCAAGCGCGACGTGATGGGCAGCTGGTCTGCCGCGGGCGTGGTCGATCAGTCCGTGACCGTCCTGACCGGCATCAGGAGCGCGGTGGGTGACAGCGCGAAAGTGGTGTACGCCAAAGGGGCGAACGTCACGGACGATAAAGATATCGTCACCTTCCTCAATCAGTACGAAGAGGCGGTGAAGGTCGACTCCCGCACGCCGAAGGAGATGATTGACGAAGCCGTTAACGCCGCGAAGCAGTCCGACGTGGTCGTCGCGGTGGTAGGTGAAGCGCAGGGCATGGCGCACGAAGCGTCCAGCCGCACCGACATTAGCCTTCCGCAGAGCCAGCGCGATCTGATCGCTGCCCTGAAAGCCACCGGCAAGCCGCTGGTGCTGGTGCTGATGAACGGCCGTCCGCTGGCGCTGGTAAAAGAAGATCAGCAGGCTGACGCGATGCTGGAAACCTGGTTTGCAGGTACAGAGGGCGGTAACGCGATTGCCGACGTGCTGTTTGGCGATTACAACCCGTCCGGCAAGCTGCCGATGTCCTTCCCGCGCTCCGTCGGGCAGATCCCGGTTTACTACAGCCACCTGAACACCGGTCGCCCGTATAACGCCGATAAGCCGAACAAGTACACCTCCCGCTACTTCGATGAAGCCAACGGCCCGCTGTATCCGTTTGGCTACGGTCTGAGCTACACCACCTTTACGGTGTCTGACGTGAAAATGTCCGCGCCGACCCTGAAGCGTGACGGCAACGTGACCGCCAGCGTCGAGGTGACCAACACCGGCAAGCGCGAAGGGGCCACGGTGATGCAGATGTACGTGCAGGACGTGACCGCCTCCATGAGCCGTCCGGTGAAACAGCTGCGCGGCTTCGAGAAAATCACCCTGAAGCCGGGCGAAACCAAAACCGTCAGCTTCCCGATCGACGTCGACGCGCTGAAGTTCTGGAACCAGCAGATGAAATACGATGCGGAGCCGGGCAAATTCAACGTGTTTATCGGCGTGGACTCTGCCCGCGTCAATAAAGGCGAGTTCGAACTGCTGTAATCCTTCCCCCTGCATCCCCCGACCTCCGGGGGATGCTTCTTAACTTATGCTAAAAAGGCATTTTGACGGTTAACTTCCCCGTTTTAAGCTACGCTTTTCTCTCAAGCCTCTGAAATAGGCAGCAAAAATTGGGGATAGCGGAATGACGATTACAAAGGGGATGTTGGGATCTGCGGCCCTGCTGGCGGCGCTGAGTTTGCCGTTACAGGCGGCGGAGCCGGTGAAGGTGGGATCGAAGATTGATACCGAAGGCGCACTGCTCGGCAATATTATTTTGCAGGTGCTGGAAAGCCACGGGGTCAAAACGGTCAATAAAGTGCAGCTTGGCACCACGCCTGTGGTGCGCGGGGCAATTACCTCCGGCGAGCTGGATATCTACCCGGAATATACCGGCAACGGTGCGTTCTTCTTCAAAGATGAAAACGATCCGGCCTGGAAAAACGCCAAAACCGGCTACGAAAAAGTGAAAAAGCTGGATGCAGAACAGAACAAGCTGGTCTGGCTGACCCCGGCTCCGGCCAATAACACCTGGACCATTGCGGTTCGCAAAGATATTGCCGAAAAGGGCAAACTGACTTCTCTTGAGGATCTGAGCCGCTATCTGAAAGAGAAGGGCGAGTTCAAGCTGGCGGCCTCCGCCGAGTTTATCGAACGTGCTGACGCGCTGCCCGCTTTCGAAAAAGCGTATAACTTCAAGCTCGACCAGAGCCAGCTGCTGTCGCTGGCCGGGGGCGATACGGCGGTGACGATTAAAGCCGCCGCGCAGCAGACCTCCGGCGTGAACGCGGCGATGGCCTACGGCACCGATGGCCCGGTGGCGGCGCTGGGTCTGCAAACCCTGACCGATCCGAAAGGCGTCCAGCCAATTTACTCCCCAACCCCGGTTGTGCGTGAAGCGACGCTGAAGGCCTACCCGGAGCTTGAAACATGGCTCAAGCCGGTGTTCGAAAAACTGGATGAGAAAACGCTGCAACAGCTTAACGCCAGTATTGCGGTTGAGGGGCTGGATGCCAAAAAAGTGGCAGCCGACTTCCTGAAACAACAAGGGCTTGTGAAGTAACAGGACAGGATGTGCCGATAAAATGTCATAACCGCGTGCTGCTGCTGTTGGCGATCGTCGCCATTGCAGCCGCCGCGCTGCCCTTTGTAAGCGTTGCGCCCAACCGCCTGGTCTCGGGGGAAGGGCGCGCCCTCTGGCAGCTCTGGTCGTTTACCCCCGTTCTGCTGCTCGCGGTGCTCTGCGCGCTGGTGGCCCTGGCTTTTACGCCGGGACGCGCCGCGCGCTGGCTCACGCTTATCCTCAGCGAAGGGCTGTTTATTGGGCTTTTCTGGAGCGCGGGGCTGGCGGCAACGGCGATGATCTCCGCCGAAAGCCCGCTGGCGCGCACCTCCATCGGCAGCGGCCTGTGGCTGTGGCTCGCCCTGTGCCTGCTGGCCAGCAGCGATGCCATTCGCCGCCTGACGCCGCATCCCGTATGGCGCTGGGTGCTGAACGCGCAAATCTGGCTTGTCCCGCTGTTTCTGCTGTTCAGCGGCGAGCTGAATGCGCTGTCGCTGCTAAAAGAGTACGCCAACCGCCAGGAGATCTTTGACGACGCGCTGGCGCAACACCTGACCATTCTGTTCGGCACGCTGGCGCCGGCGCTGCTGATTGGCGTGCCGCTCGGGGTCTGGTGCTATCGCCACCCCGCGCGTCAGGGCGGTATTTTTGCGCTGCTGAACGTTATCCAGACCATTCCGTCCGTAGCGCTGTTTGGCCTGCTCATCGCGCCGCTGGCCGGGCTGGTGAAATCCTTCCCGCTGCTCTCCACGCTCGGCATCGCAGGAACCGGGTTAACGCCCGCGCTGATCGCTCTGGTGCTGTACGCGCTACTGCCGCTGGTGCGCGGCGTGGTGGCGGGGCTGAGTCAGGTATCAGCCGACGTGCTGGAAAGCGCGAAGGCGATGGGCATGAGCACCCGCCAGTGCTTCTGGAAGGTGCAGCTGCCGATTGCGCTGCCGTTATTACTGCGCAGCCTGCGGGTGGTGGCGGTACAAACGGTCGGGATGGCGGTGATCGCGGCGCTGATTGGCGCTGGCGGATTTGGTGCGCTGGTGTTCCAGGGATTGCTCAGCAGCGCGCTGGATCTGGTGCTGCTTGGCGTGGTTCCCGCCATTGCCCTGGCGGTGGTGATTGATGCGCTGTTTGCCCTGTGGCTCGCGCTGCTCGGGGGAGAGGGACGATGATTGAATTTCATGATGTAAGCAAAAACTTTGCCGGTCACGCGGCGGTCAGCCACCTCAATCTCAATTTTGAGGAGGGGGCGTTTTCCGTGCTGATTGGCACCTCCGGGTCGGGAAAATCCACCACCCTGAAGATGATCAACCGGCTGGTGGAGCACGACAGCGGCCAGATCCGCTTCGCCGGAGAGGAGATCCGCTCGCTGCCGGTGCTGGAGCTGCGCCGCCGCATGGGCTACGCCATCCAGTCCATCGGCCTCTTTCCGCACTGGACGGTGGCGCAGAATATCGCCACGGTGCCGCAGCTGGAAAAATGGACGCGGCAGAAAACCGACGCCCGCGTGGACGAGCTGATGGCGCTGCTCGGGTTAGATCCGAGCCTGCGCGAGCGCTATCCGCACCAGCTTTCCGGCGGTCAGCAGCAGCGCGTCGGGGTGGCGCGCGCGCTGGCGGCCAATCCGCAGGTATTGCTGATGGACGAGCCGTTCGGCGCGCTGGATCCGGTAACGCGCAGCGCGTTGCAGGCGGAGATGACGCGTATCCATAAAATACTCGGGCGCACGATAATCCTCGTGACCCACGATATTGACGAGGCGCTGAGGCTCGCGGATCGCCTGGTATTAATGGATAACGGTGAAGTTATCCAGCAGGGCACGCCGCTGGAGATCCTCACCCGTCCGGCGAACGATTTCGTGAGTGAGTTTTTCGGGCGCAGCGAGCTGGGCGTTCGGCTCCTCTCCCTGCGTACCGTCGGGGATTACATGCGCCGCGAGGGCGTGCAGGCGCCGGGTGAGCCCTTGCTCCATCACATGAGCCTGCGCGATGCGCTGTCGGCGTTTGTGGCGCACCAGTGCGACGCGCTGCCCGTTACGGATGCGCAGGGCGCACCGTGCGGGACGCTCTATTTCCGTGATTTGCTGGCCGGGGAGGTGACGCGTGAAGTGGGTGCGTGATCCGCTGCTCTGGCTGGTGGGATTGTTTGTCCTGCTGCTGTTTCTGATGCCCTACAGCGCCGGGGTGTTCAACGCGCTCTTTCCGGGGCTGCCGCGTCCGGTTTATCAGCAGGAGAGCTTTATTAATCTGACCCTGGCGCACTTCTGGCTGGTGGCGGTGTCCAGCGTCTTTGCCATTGCTATCGGCGTGGGGGCCGGGATTGCGGTGACGCGTACGGCTGGCCGGGAGTTTCGCCCGCTGGTGGAAACCATCGCCGCAATTGGCCAGACGTTTCCGCCCGTCGCGGTGCTGGCGATTGCGGTGCCGGTTATTGGCTTTGGTCAGCAGCCTGCCATTATTGCGCTGATTTTATACGGCGTGCTGCCCATTTTGCAGGGCACGCTGGCGGGGCTGTCGGCCGTACCGGCCTCGGTCACGAGCGTGGCGCAGGGGATGGGGATGAGCGCCTGGCAGCGGCTTCGTCACGTCGAGCTGCCGCTGGCCGCGCCGGTGATTATCGCGGGGATCCGCACGTCGGTGATTATCAACATCGGGACCGCGACCATTGCCTCGACCGTCGGGGCGAATACGCTGGGGACGCCGATCATTATCGGCTTAAGCGGGTTTAATACGGCCTACATCGTTCAGGGGGCGATTCTGGTTGCGCTTGCCGCAATCCTGGTCGATCGCGGGTTTGAGCGCCTGGCGCTTTACCTCAGCCGACACCGCCGCGAACAATAAATGAGTAGCCCGCCAGCATCACGCCGCCGATGCCGCTCACGGCCATCAGGACAAAAAGGGTAATTACGGCCAGTTTGGTTGCCTTCATCATGTGCTCCTGTTGTTAACGGAACAATTATACGGTGAAGCGCAGCTGTTAATGAACCATTAAATGCCGTTACGACCCATTCGGGCCAAGGGGATACACCGGGTAACCGTGTTCGCGCCACTCCGTCAGCAGCTGCTGCTGTGAGGCGGACGGCACCTCACCGCACCAGACCAGCAGCGTCTGGCCGTCGAAAAACTCAGGCCGCAGCTGCGCCAGCGAGTGCGCCAGCACGTCAACGCGCCAGCCCTTCTGGGTGGCGATCCACGCTTCCAGCCACAGGCGCGTGGTGTCGTGAACGTTCCAGCCGACCACCAGCGCGTCTTTGCCGTTTTTGTTGCGCGCCGAGGCAAGGCAGACGGAAATGTAGTTAATCAGCACTCCGTCGAGCATGCTCAACAGCGCCTGGAGCGTGGACTGCTGGCACTGAAGACGGCGGCGAAGAGGGATAAACAGATGGGTAATAAGGGTTTGCGCCGGGTGGTCGCGCCCTTGCTCTTTGATCCAGGCGCGCAGGCGTTGCAGATTACCCGCCTGGAGCAATCGCAGCAGGGTCTCCTGCTGTTCGCGCCAGATGTGCCGGGTGTCGGGATCGTCCTCGCTCAGCAGCGATTTGACTTTTCCCACCTGAACGCCGTTGTCGATCCAGCTTTTGATCTCGCGGATCCGGTCGATATCCGCCTCGTTAAACAGGCGATGTCCGCCGTCTGTCCTCTGCGGTTTGAGTAATCCGTATCGTCGCTGCCACGCCCGTAGGGTTACGGGATTGATATCACAAAGGAGTGCCACTTCACCGATTGTGTAAAGCGCCATATTCTTCGCCCCCTGGCTCACGCATCCCAGCTTAACTGTAGACCCAGTTTGCCGAACCAGGAAATATTGGCGACTTTTTGCACAAATTAGTCAAAGGGTGGCCTAAATTCGGCAAAAGATGTGATACCGGGCACGAATTACACCTTTTTTGGTGTGCTTCAAAGAAAGTTTAATCGCATCAGTGTATGTTACGCGTTTTTGAAAATGTGCGGTTTGTGTATGTACGAGTTTAACCTGGTGTTACTGCTTCTCCAGCAGATGTGCGTGTTCCTGGTCATCGCCTGGTTGATGAGTAAAACGCGCCTGTTCATTCCGCTGATGCAGGTCACCGTTCGTCTGCCACACAAGCTGCTTTGCTACGTTACCTTCTCCATTTTCTGCATTCTGGGTACTTACCTGGGGCTGCACATCGAAGATTCCATCGCCAACACCCGCGCCATTGGCGCCGTGATGGGCGGCCTGCTCGGCGGCCCGCTGGTGGGCGGGCTGGTGGGGTTAACCGGCGGTCTGCACCGTTACTCTATGGGCGGCATGACGGCCCTGAGCTGCATGATCTCGACCATCGTCGAAGGGCTGCTGGGCGGCCTGGTTCATAGCTACATGATCAAGCGCGGTCGCCCGGATAAAGTCTTTAGCCCGCTCACCGCCGGGGCGATTACCTTTGTGGCGGAACTGGTGCAGATGATGATTATCCTGCTGATCGCCCGCCCGTTCCAGGACGCGCTGCATCTGGTGGGCAGCATTGCCGCGCCGATGATGGTGACCAACACCGTGGGGGCAGCGCTCTTTATGCGCATCCTGCTCGACAAACGCGCCATGTTTGAGAAATACACCTCGGCCTTTTCCGCCACCGCGCTGAAGGTGGCGGCCTCGACCGAGGGGATCCTGCGCCAGGGGTTTAACGAAGAGAACAGCATGAAGGTGGCGCAGGTGCTGTATCAGGAGCTGGATATCGGCGCGGTTGCCATCACCGATCGCGAGAAGCTGCTGGCCTTTACCGGCACCGGGGACGACCACCATCTGCCGGGCCGACCGATTTCGTCCACCTACACGCTACGCGCCATCGAAACCGGTGAGGTAGTCTATGCCGACGGTAACGAAGTGCCGTACCGCTGCTCGCTGCATCCCCAGTGCAAGCTGGGCTCCACGCTGGTGATCCCCCTGCGCGGTGAAAATCAGCATGTGATGGGCACCATCAAGCTCTACGAAGCGAAAAATCGCCTGTTCAGCTCCATCAACCGCACGCTGGGGGAGGGGATTGCGCAGCTTTTGTCGGCGCAGATCCTGGCCGGGCAGTATGAACGGCAAAAAGCGCTGCTGACCCAGTCGGAGATCAAGCTGCTGCACGCTCAGGTGAATCCGCACTTCCTGTTTAACGCGCTGAATACGCTGAAAGCGGTGATCCGCCGCGACAGCGACCAGGCGGCGCAGCTGGTGCAGTTTTTGTCGACCTTCTTTCGCAAGAACCTTAAGCGGCCGTCCGAGATTGTGACGCTGGCCGATGAGGTGGAGCACGTGAACGCCTATCTGCAAATCGAGCAGGCGCGTTTTCAGTCGCGCTTGCAGGTGTCGCTTTCGGTTCCGGACGAGCTGGCGTATCAGCATCTTCCGGCCTTTACCCTGCAACCGATTGTGGAAAACGCCATCAAGCACGGCACCTCGCAGCTGCTCGGCACCGGGGAGATCACTATTTCCGCCAGCCGTTTTAACCACCATCTGGTGCTGGATATTGAAGACAACGCCGGGCTGTATCAGCCGAGCGCCTCGGGCGGGCTAGGCATGAGCCTGGTGGACAAGCGGCTTCGCGCCCACTTCGGTGATGACTGCGGCATCACCGTGGCCTGCGAGCCGGACCGATTTACCCGCATTACTTTACGACTACCGCTGGAGGAGAACGCATGTTGAGAGTGCTGATTGTGGATGACGAGCCGTTAGCACGGGAAAACCTGCGCATTCTGTTGCAGGAGCAAAGCGATATCGAGGTGGTGGGCGAGTGCGCGAACGCCATCGAGGCGATTGGCTCGGTGCACAAGCTGCGCCCGGACGTGCTGTTCCTCGACATCCAGATGCCGCGCATCAGCGGTCTGGAAATGGTCGGGATGCTCGATCCGGAACATCGCCCCTATATCGTGTTTCTGACCGCCTACGACGAATACGCCGTGAAGGCCTTTGAGGAGCACGCCTTTGACTACCTGCTCAAGCCGATTGAAGAGAAGCGTCTGGAGAAGACCCTCAACCGCCTGCGTCAGGAGCGAACGGTTCAGGACGTGACCCTGCTAGCGGAAAACCAGCAGCCGCTGAAGTTCATTCCCTGCACCGGGCACAGCCGGATCTATCTGCTGCAAATGGACGACGTGGCGTTTGTCAGCAGCCGCCTGAGCGGCGTATTCGTCACCAGCGCCGAGGGCAGCGAAGGTTTCACCGAGCTGACGCTGCGCACCCTGGAAAGCCGCACGCCGCTGATCCGCTGCCACCGTCAGTATCTGGTGAACATGGCGCATCTGAAAGAGATCCGCCTGGAAGATAACGGCCAGGCCGAGCTGGTGCTGCGCGCCGGGCAAACCGTGCCGGTCAGCCGCCGCTATCTTAAGAGTTTGAAAGAGGCGATTGGCCTGTAAAACTGGTACACTGCGCCCCATTGCATCACCGACAGTTGAAGGCTCTATGCTCAGTAACGATATTCTCCGTAGCCTGCGCTACACCCTGAAAGCAAACAATAACGACATGGTGCGCATCCTTGCGCTCTCCGACATGGAATCCACCTCGGCCAGCTTCGATACCTGGATGACCAAAGAGGATGAAGAGGGCTTCGTTCGCTGCCCGGACATTATTCTGTCTGGCTTCCTGAACGGCCTGATTTATGAAAAACGCGGCAAAGATCCGGCCGCGCCCGAGCTGGCGCTGGAGCGTCGCGTGAATAACAACACGGTGCTGAAAAAGCTGCGCATCGCCTTCTCGCTGAAAACGGACGATATCGTGGCGATCATGACCGAGCAGAAGTTCCGCGTGTCCGTGCCGGAAGTGACCGCCATGATGCGCGCGGCGGATCATAAAAACTACCGCGAGTGCGGCGACCAGTTTATGCGTAACTTCCTGCGCGGGTTGACCCACCGGGTGCATCACCCTAAGGGGTGATTTTAGCCGGGTGGCGGCCTGATGCCCTCACCCCAACCCTCTCCCACGGGGAGAGGGGGAAAACAAAATGCCAAAAAAAAGCCGGATATTAATCCGGCTTTTTTATTATTTCACCTGCTGACCCGGCTTCGCGCCTTCGTCAGGGCTTAACAGGAAAATATCTTTCCCGCCAGGGCCTGCGGCCATCACCATCCCTTCCGAGATGCCGAAGCGCATTTTGCGCGGGGCCAGGTTTGCCACCATCACCGTCTGGCGACCGATCAGCACCTGCGGATCAGGATACGCGGAACGGATACCGGAGAAGACGTTACGCTTCTCGCCGCCCAAATCCAGCGTCAGGCGCAGCAGCTTGTCAGAGCCTTCAACGAACTCCGCGTTTTCGATCAGCGCCACGCGCAGGTCGACTTTCGCGAAATCATCAAAGGTGATGGTTTCCTGAATCGGATCGTCCGCCAGCGGGCCGGTCACCGGTGCCGCCGCAGCCTTCACCTCTTCTTTAGAGGCTTCAACCAGGGCTTCAACCTGTTTCATTTCGATACGGTTGTACAGCGCCTTGAAGGTATTCACTTTATGGCCGAGCAGCGGCTGCTGGATAGCATCCCAGGTCAGCTCGGTGTTCAGGAAGGCTTCAGTACGTTCTGCAAGCTGTGGCAGAACCGGCTTCAGCCAGGTCATCAGCACGCGGAACATATTCAGACCCATGGTGCAGATCGCCTGAAGGTCAGCGTCGCGGCCTTCCTGCTTCGCCACCACCCACGGAGCCTGTTCGTCAACGTAGCGGTTAGCCACGTCGGCCAGCGCCATGATTTCACGAATCGCTTTACCGAACTCGCGGCTTTCCCAGGCTTCCGCAACCGTTGCAGCCGCATCGGTGAAGGTTTTATACAGCGCCGGATCGGCCAGCTCGGCAGACAGAACGCCGTCAAAACGCCTGGAGATAAAGCCCGCGTTACGGGAGGCCAGGTTTACCACTTTGTTCACGATGTCGGCGTTCACGCGCTGCACGAAATCTTCCAGATTCAGGTCGATGTCGTCGATGCGGGAAGAGAGCTTCGCGGTGTAGTAGTAGCGCAGGCTGTCCGCGTCGAAGTGGTTCAGCCAGGTGCTGGCCTTAATGAACGTGCCGCGAGACTTGGACATCTTCGCGCCGTTGACCGTCACGTAGCCGTGTACGAACAGGTTGGTTGGCTTGCGGAAGTTGCTGCCTTCCAGCATCGCCGGCCAGAACAGGCTGTGGAAGTAAACGATGTCCTTACCGATGAAGTGATACAGCTCGGCGGTAGAATCTTTCTTCCAGTATTCGTCGAAGCTGGTGGTGTCGCCGCGCTTGTCGCACAGGTTCTTGAAGGAGCCCATGTAGCCGATTGGCGCGTCCAGCCAGACGTAGAAATATTTGCCCGGTGCGTTCGGGATTTCGAAGCCGAAGTACGGCGCATCGCGGGAGATATCCCACTGTTGCAGACCGGATTCGAACCACTCCTGCATTTTATTTGCGACCTGCTCCTGCAACGCGCCGCTGCGGGTCCACGCCTGGAGCATTTCGCTGAACGACGGCAGGTCGAAGAAGAAGTGCTCGGAGTCACGCATTACAGGGGTTGCGCCGGAGACCACGGATTTCGGCTCGATAAGCTCGGTCGGGCTGTAGGTTGCGCCGCACACTTCGCAGTTATCGCCGTACTGGTCCGGGGATTTACATTTCGGGCAGGTGCCTTTCACGAAACGGTCCGGCAGGAACATGCCTTTTTCCGGATCGTAGAGCTGGGAGATGGTGCGGTTCTTAATAAAACCGTTCTCTTTCAGACGGGTGTAGATAAGCTCCGACAGCTCGCGGTTTTCGTCGCTGTGCGTGGAGTGATAGTTGTCGTAGCTGATGTCAAAGCCAGCAAAATCAGTCTGATGCTCCTGACTCATTTCGGCAATCATCTGCTCAGGTGAAATCCCCAGCTGCTGGGCTTTCAGCATGATTGGCGTGCCGTGGGCATCGTCCGCGCAGATGAAATTAACCTGGTGGCCGCGCATTCGCTGGTAACGGACCCAGACATCAGCCTGGATATGCTCCAGCATGTGGCCGAGGTGGATTGAGCCGTTGGCGTACGGCAGGGCGCACGTTACCAGAATTTTTTTCGCGACTTGAGTCATAGTAGGCATTACTTCTTTTAACTGTGAAAAGGGGTTTCGATGTTACCCGAAAGGGAATAACTACGCCAAGCGATAAGGGCATTAATCCGTAAATGAATAATTGTCACCTCTGGGGTAAACTTGTTCATTACACGTCTTTCTAGAACAACCACAAAGGAGTCGGGATGAGTTCGCAATCCCAGGCCAAATCACCGGAAGCCTTACGCGCAATGGTCGCCGGAACGCTGGCTAATTTTCAGCATCCAACCCTGAAGCACAATCTCACCACCCTGAAAGCGCTGCACCACGTGGCGTGGCTGGACGATACGCTGCACATCGAGCTGCAAATGCCGTTTGTCTGGACCAGCGCGTTCGACGTGCTGAAAGAGCAAACCAGCGCCGAGCTGCTGCGCATCACCGGGGCGAAAGCCATCGACTGGAAGCTGAGCCACAGCATCGCCACGCTGAAGCGGGTGAAAAACCAGCCGGGCGTGAACGGCGTGAAAAACATCATCGCCGTCAGCTCCGGCAAGGGCGGGGTGGGTAAATCCTCAACTGCGGTCAACCTGGCGCTGGCGCTCGCTGCCGAAGGGGCGAAGGTCGGTATTCTGGATGCCGATATCTATGGCCCGTCCGTTCCGAATATGCTGGGTGCGGAAAACCAGCGTCCAACCTCGCCGGACGGCACGCACATGGCGCCGATTATGGCGCACGGCCTGGCGACCAACTCCATTGGTTATCTGGTGACCGACGATAACGCGATGGTCTGGCGCGGCCCGATGGCCAGCAAGGCGCTGATGCAGATGCTGCAAGAGACCATGTGGCCGGATCTCGATTATCTGGTGCTGGATATGCCGCCGGGTACCGGGGACATTCAGCTGACGCTGGCGCAGAACATCCCGGTAACGGGTGCGGTGGTGGTAACCACGCCGCAGGATATCGCCCTGATCGACGCCAAAAAAGGCATCGTGATGTTCGAGAAGGTGGAAGTGCCGGTGCTCGGTATCGTCGAGAACATGAGTATGCACATTTGCAGCAACTGCGGTCACCACGAGCCTATCTTCGGCACCGGCGGCGCGGAAAAACTGGCGGCGCAGTACCATACTCAGCTGCTGGGCCAGATGCCGCTGCATATCACGCTGCGTGAAGATCTCGACAGCGGTAAGCCGACGGTTGTCAGCCGTCCGGAAAGTGAATTCGCAGAGATTTATCGTCAGCTGGCAGGGCGCGTTGCGGCGCAGCTTTACTGGCAGGGTGAGGTTATCCCGAGCGAAATCGCCTTCCGCGCGGTGTAAATCTTCTTTGCTTGAGTGCCGGGTGGCGGCTTCGCTTACCCGACCTACCCGGTTTTGTAGGTCGGGTAAGGCGAAGCCGCCACCCGACTTTAACGCAATCGATAGTGCATCAAAAAATAGTCGCCGTCCGGCGATCTCCCCGATGCTTCAATATGCCAGCCGTGGCGCTGGTAAAACGCCACCGCCCGTTCGTTTTTCACCAGACACTTCAACGCGCCGGTACTGGTAAAGGTCTTTTGCACCTGTTCCAGCAAGGCATTGCCCACGCCCTGTCCCTGATACTGCGGGTCGACAAACAGGTTGTGCAGAAAATTATCGTTAGTCCAGACCGAGGCAAATCCCACCCGGTGCCCGTCCTGCTCGGCAACCCAAATCTGTTCATCCAGGGTCGCTGCATCGAAATCTTCAAGCTGCCACGCGTCGCTGGCGAGCCACGGCCAGGCTTCACGCCGCGCATGTAAGTACAGCGTGCGCAGGAAGGGGCGATCGCTCTCCTGCCAGGCACGCACGGTCGCGGAATTAGCGGTGATAGAAAATATCTCCGTTATAGGCTTTATGGATTTTGCCGTCGGCATCGCCGATCAGGACGTAATTCTCGCCCATATAGGTCCAGTGGGTGCCTGCGTCCGGTGCCGGGAGGTTGCGCAACTGATACTGCTTGATGGTGTATTCAGGCGTCTGGTAAAGCGCGGGCGCGGTATCACCAATCTTAAATTTGGTGAAATCGGCGATGAATTCTTGTTCTTCGTAAGCCTGAATACCTGAAGGGGTGGCTGTCGTCGCGGGCGCGGAGAAGGCGGCACCTGCAAAAGACATTAACGCACCCAGAAGGAGTAATTTACCTTTAGTCATTGTTTCTCCGGTTTTTCTTCATTGAGCAAAAGTGGGGTCTGCCGTTCCAGGGCTTTCCTTAAGACGGTCCATTTTATGGCTGGCGGTCTTGCCCGGTCGAGAAAAAATGTAACAAAGTTTTGAGTAGGGGTTTATCGGTTTGCTCTGAAATAAAGTCTTCTGCAACGTTTTATTATTTGTCCGGCGATGCCTGCTTATTCTTATTTTGACCCTGTGGTTATTATTAACCACTAACAAGCAATCATTTTAATCTGCCGTTTATTTCAACGCGTGAATTGTTACGCGTGCCGTAAATAACAAAAACACATATTAAAACGGCGGGAGAAAATACCCTAACAGCGCGGACGTAGTGGTGAAAAAGCAGATGAAGAAGGGGAGAGGGGGTGAAGAACAGGTGCGGACAGCGGTCCACACCCGTTAGCGCGATTACTTCGCCATTACTTCCTGCGCGGTACGCTCAACCAGCGACAGCAGGACCTGAATGTCCTCCAGCGTCACGGTTGGGTTCAGCAGGGTCAGCTTCAGGCAGGTGATACCGTTATGCTCGGTTACGCCCACGTTCGCACGACCGGACTCAAGCAGCGCATCGCCGATCTTCTGGTTCAGCAGGGCGATACCTGCATCATCCATCTGCGTTTCTGGACGGAAGCGGAACAGCACGCTTGCCAGCTGCGGCTGCATCACCAGCTCAAGAGCAGGCTGTGCTTTCACCCAGGCCGCAACCTGCTGCGCCAGCGTCACGCCGTGGTCGATGATCGCCGCGTATTGCTCCTGACCCAGCGCTTCCAGGCTCATCCACAGCTTCAGCGCGTCGAAACGGCGCGTGGTTTGCAGAGACTTGGAGACCAGGTTCGGTACGCCCGCTTCTTCGTCGAACTCAGAGTTCAGATAGGCCGCCTGATAGCGCATCAGCTCGTAGTGACGCGCTTCTTTCAGCAGGAACGCGCCGCAGCTGATGGTCTGGAAGAACTGCTTGTGGAAGTCCAGAGTCACGGAGTCCACCAGCTCAATGCCGTCCAGGTAGTGACGATACTGCTCGGACATCAGCAGCGCGCCGCCCCAGGCCGCATCAACGTGAACCCAGATATTCTGCTTCGCCGCCAGCTCAGCAATGGCGCGCAGCGGATCGATAGCACCGGCATCGGTAGTACCCGCCGTCGCGACAATCGCCAGGATCTGCTCGCCGTTCGCGTTGCATTGTTCGATTTTCGCGGCCAGATCGCTGAGATCCATACGCGAGAATTCGTCCGTTTTCACCTGCACCACGGACTGGTAGCCCAGACCCATCAGCGCCATGTTTTTCTGCACGGAGAAGTGCGCGTTTTCGGAGCACAGCACGCGAATTTTGCGCAGATCGCCCATCAGACCGTCCTGCTGAACGGAGTGACCCTGACGCGCGAAGAACGCGTCACGCGCCAGCATCAGGCCCATCAGGTTGCTCTGGGTACCGCCGCTGGTGAAGACACCCGCATCGCCAGCCTGATAACCCACGCGGGTACGCAGCCATTCGATCAGTTTAATTTCGATGATGGTTGCGGACGGGCTTTGATCCCAGGAGTCCATGCTCTGGTTTGTGGCGTTGATCAGCACTTCTGCCGCCTGGCTTACGACCAGGCTTGGGCAGTGCAGGTGCGCCACACACTGAGGATGGTGGACGGACAAGCTGTCTTTCAGGAAGAACTCAACGGCGCGTTCAATCGCCGCTTCGTTACCCAGACCTTTCGCATTGAAGTCCAGCTTGATACGGTCGCGCAGCTCGGCGACCGTTTTGCCCTGGTACATCTCAGGCTGTTTCAGCCACTGCATCACAGCCTGAGTGCTTTGTTCAATCGCCTGCTGGTAAGCGTCGATGCTCTTAGCAGAGGAGAACAAAATTGGGTTTGAATCAGACATCGTATTCAACAACTCCGGTTAGGCCGGGCGAACGCCCGCAGCAAGCAGCGCCTGCTCGAATTTATCCAGGAACACTTTCAGCTCGTCATCGCTGATCAGCAGTGAAGGCAGCAGGCGCAGCACGATACCGTTACGGCCACCGCGTTCCAGAATCAGACCATTTTCGAAGCACTTCTTCTGGATCAGCGCAGACAGCTCGCCGTCGCCCGGGAAGCAACCCATATGGTCAGCCGCTTCGTTTGGCTTGACGATCTCGATACCGATCATCATGCCCAGACCGCGCACGTGGCCGATTACCGGATAGCGTTTCGCCATCTCTTTCAGCTGGCCTTTCAGCCATTCGCCCTGAGCGGCAACTTTGCCGGCGATGTTCTGATCTTTGAGGATTTTCAGCGTCGTCAGACCGGTTGCCATCGCGAGCTGGTTGCCACGGAAGGTGCCGGTGTGGTGACCTGGTGCCCAGGCATCGAACTGCTTTTTGATACCGAGAACGGCCAGCGGCAGACCGCCACCGACGGCTTTGGACATCACGATGATGTCTGGCTCGATACCCGCGTGTTCGAAGGCGAAGAATTTACCGGTACGGGCAAAGCCAGCCTGAACTTCGTCGAGGATCAGCAGAATGCCGTGTTCCTGAGTCACTTTACGGATGCGTTGCAGCCACTCGGCCGGAGCCGGGTTCACGCCGCCTTCGCCCTGAACCGCTTCCAGAATAACGGCCGCAGGTTTGCGCACGCCGCTTTCTACATCGTTAATCAGGTTGTCGAAGTAGTAGGTCAGGGCTTTCACGCCCGCTTCGCCACCGATACCCAGCGGGCAGCGGTATTCGTGCGGGTAAGGCATGAACTGCACTTCTGGCATCATGCCGTCGACCGCTTCTTTCGGAGAGAGGTTGCCGGTCACGGACAGCGCGCCGTGGGTCATACCGTGGTAACCACCAGAGAAGCTGATGATACCGCTACGACCGGTCACTTTTTTCGCCAGCTTCAGCGCCGCTTCAACGGCATCCGCACCGGAAGGACCGGTGAATTGCAGGCAGTACTCTTTGCCCTGACCCGGCAGCAGTGAGAGCAGGTATTCGGAGAACGCGTCTTTCAGAGGCGTTGTCAGATCCAGGGTATGTAACGGCAAGCCGCTGGTAATGACATTTTGGATGCTTTTCAGCACATCAGGATGATTATGTCCAAGCGCGAGGGTGCCTGCGCCTGCTAAACAGTCAAGGTATTCTTTATTATCTGCATCGGTAATCCACACGCCGTCTGCTTTAGTAATCGCTAAAGGCAGCTTGCGCGGATAACTCCTGACGTTAGATTCAAACTCGGCCTGACGGGCCAGATAGGTTTCGTTGCTTTTATGGGCATCTACAGTGTCAATACGGACTTTATCCGTCATCATATCACTCCTACAACCGCCGCTTCGTTATGAGCAACGATTGAATAAAAAGTTAAAAAACAGATGGGGCCTGAAAAAAACGCCGCCAATATAGAGCCTTTTGCCACGGGGCTCAATGGTTAATTTGTTTACTGTTTTGTTACGCAGCAGTTAGGGGAGGCAGCATCATAAATTCCGGTCATAAGTGCAGGGGTTTTATAGTGTAAAATCAGCAGGTTGAAACACCTCTGACCTCTGTGTAAAGGTACTCATTAGAGTGTTACAAATCGTGCCTTTTTTTGATCTAAAAAGAGGCTTGACGCCCCCTGAAGATAATAACTTCTGCGTAGCCTGACGGCTGGAGGCGGTCAAAAGCGGGATGAGGTGATTCTTATGCTGCTAAGTACACTGATTTATTATCGTAAAATAAATAACGCCCATAAAAAAGCCAACCGCAACCAGCCCTAGCGACACGAGGGTGCTACAAAGGATTAATTTCATTACGTTGAGATCATTACAGAGGAAGAGATTATCAGCGCTGAAATAGTGGCGGCCCGTGCCGCCAGTATTTTATTTCGTTAACTGGCTATTCACGACCTTATCGTTTTCAACCACTAAGCGTAAAATATACCCGCTCTTGTGCCATTCGCCATTATTCGGCTTCCAGCCTTTAGACAGCAAATATTCCGCCACGTCGGAAATGGGTTTATTCATGGCATACGCCGCATCAGCGGACAGCGCTTTATAGCCTGAGCCCGCTTTGGCGTTCTGGGCTTTGGTTTTGGTGATGTCACAGGTCCCGTTGGCATCGCTCACCTGCGTACAGCCGGAGTGCTCCAGCTGCGCGCGGTATTTTGCGCTGATCGCGTGAGCAGGCGAAATGGCTACCACAGATAAGAGAGCTAACAGCGCTAGTTTCATTTTCATAACGACGTTCCTTAATGATAAAGATATCAGTGGTGCTTTTTCTTTTCTTTTGAATCGTTTACCGCATCATGGGCGTTGGCATAAGCCGCCGCCATCGAGGCATTATTGATGGACGCCTGCCGCGTTTGCTCCCCAATGTAACAGGCATCCAGGCTGACGCCTGTGGCCTGGCATTCAGCGATCCGCTGTTGCGGAGTAGAGCAGCCTGTTAACAGGGTAGCCCCTGCTAAGGCGATTAACATGATTTTTATTTTCATATATTTACGTCGTTATATTTTTGCTATCAACATGGATTAATTTAATTGCGGCGCTCTTAAACTAGCGGGGAGTCTTCTTCCGCCGTTTATCTAGACCGCATGGCGCATCGCCAGCGCTTATTTAATTGCGTGAATGAACTATCAATTAAAGCCAAACTGATGATCTTGATCTAAATCATGTGTCTACTGAATAGGTTTAAGGGCATGTTGTTGTTTTTGTTAATGTTTACATTGAGTTGAGAGTTGCCGCTTTCGGATGCTAAATGAGGATAAGGGCTTGATTGGCTTCTGATTATGCCGTTTTTTTAACCTGTTTGATAGCAACAGGATATTTCAGGTGAAAGAGGTTGGGGTGAGTAATGAAGGTGCAGGAAGGACGATGCGGCAAATAAAAAAAGCTGCCTTGCTGCCGTAAATTACGCTTTTAACCTTCCAGGCATTAAAACGATGTGTGAAAAACGTGTTGCTCCCGGCCTTTTGCCCCGGGTAGAATGATTCATACAGTTTATGTTTCAGTAACTGATTGAATAAATTGTAATTTGACTCGGGGTGCCCTTCCTTGTGAAGGCTGAGAAATACCCGTATTACCTGATCTGGATAATGCCAGCGTAGGGAAGTCAGATGCCTTCCCGGACATCGCTTCTTCACGCAAGGCAGGAGCGATACCATGCAGCCTGACCTGCTCGATCTACACGTTTTACATCAGTTCCGAACCCGTTCTCCGCTTACCCATTGTATGACCAACGATGTCGTACAGACGTTCACGGCCAACGTGCTGCTGGCGCTTGGCGCGTCACCCGCGATGGTGATTGAAGCCGAAGAGGCCGAGCAGTTCGCCGCGCAGGCGGACGCGTTGCTCATTAACGTCGGCACGCTCACCGCGCCCCGGGCGCAGTCCATGCGCCGGGCGATTGAAAGCGCCGTGGCGGCAGGCAAGCCCTGGACGCTCGATCCGGTTGCGGTGGGGGCGCTGGCGTTTCGCACCCGCTTTTGCCAGCAAGTTCTCTCCCTCCAGCCTGCCGCCATTCGCGGTAATGCCTCCGAAATCCTTGCACTTGCCGGGATGAGCGCGGGCGGGCGCGGCGTGGATACCACCGATACCGCCGCCAGCGCGCTGCCTGCGGCAAAGGCGCTGGCGCGGCAGACCAACGCGATTGTGGCGGTGACCGGGGAGGTGGATTACATCACCGACGGGCAGCGCACCCGGTCGATAGCGGGCGGCGATCCGCTGATGACCCGCGTGGTGGGTACGGGCTGCGCGCTCTCGGCGGTAGTGGCGGCCAGCTGTTCGCTGCCCGGCGACAGGCTCGACAACGTGGCGGCGGCCTGCGGCTTTATGAAACGCGCCGGCTCGGTTGCCATAAGCCACTCTTGCGGCCCGGGCAGCTTCGCCAGCGCGTTCCTCGATGCGCTCTACGCGCTGGAGGATCGTGCATGAAGCGGATTAACGCATTAACCATTGCCGGGACCGATCCGAGCGGCGGGGCGGGGATCCAGGCCGATCTCAAAACCTTCTCGGCGCTGGGTGCCTACGGCTGTTCCGTTATTACCGCGCTGGTGGCGCAAAACACGCGCGGCGTGCAGTCGGTTTACCGCATCGAGCCTGATTTTGTGGCGGCGCAGCTCGATTCGGTGTTCGGCGACGTGCGCATTGATACCACCAAAATCGGGATGCTGGCGGAAACGGATATCGTCGAGGCGGTGGCGGAAAGGCTCAGGCGCTATCAGGTGCAAAACGTGGTGCTCGATACCGTCATGCTGGCGAAAAGCGGCGACCCGCTGCTCTCATCCTCGGCGGTGGATACGCTGCGTAAAAAGCTGCTGCCGCAGGTGGCGCTGATCACGCCAAATCTGCCGGAGGCCGCCGCGCTGCTCGACGCGCCGCACGCGCAAAACGAATGGGAAATGAAAGCCCAGGGCCACGCGCTGCTGGCGATGGGCTGCGGGGCGGTGCTGATGAAAGGCGGCCATCTTGATGATGCCGAAAGCCCGGACTGGCTCTTTACCCGCGACGGCGAGGTGCGTTTTACCGCCCAGCGCGTGCAGACCAAAAACACCCACGGGACAGGCTGTACGCTCTCGGCGGCGCTGGCGGCGCTGCGCCCGCGCCATCAGAACTGGGGCGATACGGTACAGGAGGCCAAGACCTGGCTCTCTGCCGCGCTGGCCAAAGCCGATACTCTGGAGGTGGGTCACGGTATTGGGCCGGTTCATCATTTTCATGAATGGTGGTAGATCGTATACTGGCAGGAAACCTCACGCCTGAGAAAAACAGAGATGGAACAAGCGCATACCCGGTTAATCGAGCAGTTACTGGAGCGAATTTCCGCACCGGACAACACGCCGCTGTACCTGAAGTTTGCCGACACGGTGAAAAACGCGGTGCGCAGCGGCGTGCTGGCGCACGGCAATATCCTGCCGGGCGAGCGCGATCTGAGTCAGTTAACCGGGGTGTCGCGCATTACGGTGCGTAAGGCGATGCAGGCGCTGGAGGAAGAGGGCGTGGTAACCCGCGCCCGCGGCTACGGCACGCAAATCAACAATATCTTTGAATACTCCCTGAAGGAGGCGCGCGGGTTTTCTCAGCAGGTGGTGCTGCGCGGCAAAACGCCCAACACGCTGTGGGTGAACAAGCGGGTGGTGAAATGCCCGGAAGAGGTCGCCAGCCAGCTCTCGCTGCCTGCGAACAGCGATGTCTTTCTGCTTAAGCGTATTCGTTACGTGGATGACGATGCCGTGTCGATTGAGGAGTCCTGGGTGCCGGTGGGGTTAATTCACGACCCGGACGCGATCGGTATTTCGCTTTACGACTATTTCCGCAGCCAGAATATCTTCCCGCAGCGCACCCGCTCCCGCGTCAGCGCCCGGATGCCGGACAGCGAATTTCAGACACACATTAAGATGGATGACAAAATTCCGGTGCTGGTGATCAAGCAGGTTGCGCTCGACCAGCAGCACCGGCCCATTGAGTACAGCATCAGCTACTGCCGCAGCGATCTATACGTCTTTGTGTGCGAGGAGTAGTTCCTCGCGCGTTGGCGCGCAATCGCCGCCCCGGTGGCTCACCACCCAGGCGGCAACCGCGTTACCCAGCCTGACCGACTCCGCCAGGCTCCAGCCCGCCGCCAGCCCGGCAAGCGTCCCGCCCGCATGGCTGTCTCCCGCGCCGATGGTATCCACCACGGTGGCCGCAAACGCCGGAACGTTGCCGGACTGTCCCGCCTCATACCAGGCCGCGCCGTCTTTGTCGTGACGCACAATCAGCGGCGAGCCGAAACGCTGCTGCCAGTGAGAGCCCAGCGACTCTACCTCCACGCCGAGCCTCTCTGCGGCAAGCTGCGCCTCCTGACGGTTAAGCGAAACAATCGGTTTGCAGGCCATGATCCGCGCCATCAGGTCGTCGGGGATATCGGCAATACGCGGGCCAAAGTCGATAAATGCGGTGACGTCCTGAAGATCTTCCAGCCAGCGCGTCAGCATCTCGCCGCTCGGCGAGGCCAGCTGATAGCCCGACAGATACACCAGGCTGTTTTGCGGCACGCTAAGCGCGTCAAGCCAGCTCTGCTGCCACTGGTTCTCGACGCCGCTGAACGACATAAACGTCCGCTCGCCGTCCGGCTCCACCAGCGCCAGGCACCAGCCGTTATCGCCATTTTCGGCTTCAACGGCGCTGTGCAGATCCTGCTTTTGCATGGCGTTGCGGATTATATCCGCCCACACGCCGTGGCCGACGGGTAGCGCGTTTTGCGCCGCAATGCCGAGGCGCTTCAGGGCGATGGCAATGTTCAGCGCGCAGCCGCCGATGTTCACGCCCTGCTGTTTGAGCTCGATATCGCAGCCGCGCCAGGGCAGGGCGTAGGCGTCGGCAATGACGTCTATCACCGCCGCGCCCAGCACCGTCACCGGACGCGTGGCCTGCAATGTCTCAAGGTGTCGGGCAAACGAATTCATACCCCCTCCCGTTGCTCCCGGTAGTGCAGCAGTTTTTCGCAGTAATGGCCGAAATCAAGCTGATTGACGGCGTCGAGCTCTGCCTTCAGCGCCGGATCGATAGCCTGTACGCCGTGCAGCGCGCCGCAGATGGCGGTCGCCATCGCGCCGATGGTGTCGGTATCGCCGCCGAGGTTAGCGCATAACATCGCGCAGCGGTTCGGGTCGGTTCCGGCCAGTTCGACCATCGCGATGGCCGCCGGAACGGACTCGATGGTGTTGGTGCCCGCACCGACCAGCTGATACACCTGCTCGCTGGCCGATTCCGTGCCGTTGGCTTCGCGCACGACCTTGAGCGCCAGTTCGATACGTGCCGCCAGCGAAGCGCTGAAGGTGGTGCTTTTCCCCTCCTGAGCGTAGCGCGCGATCCCCGGCAGGGCATCAACGATGTTCTGCCAGCGCTCCCCGTCAATCGCGCGGGAAATCGCCCAGGCAATGACCACCGCACCGGCAACGGCGAGGTCGGATTTATGGGTTGGGCTGGAGGCCAGCGCGACCTGCTCAACAAAGTGTTCGAGGCGGGTCGCCGGCAGCAGGCAGCCCAGCGGGGAGGCGCGCATCGCCGCCCCGTTGGTGACGCCGTTGTTCTCCAGTTCGCTTACCGGTTTGCCGTCACGAATGGCGTTCAGCGCGATTTTAGAGGTCGGGCCGAGCACGTTTTTATTGAACGCGTCGAACCCTTCCGCCCAGCGCAAAATGTGTCTGCCGATAGTGTCGGCGTTGATCTCGCCGTCGCACTCGATGATGGCGTCCGCGAGGCACAGCGCCATTGAAGTGTCGTCGGTAAACTCGGCGCGGTTGAAATAGCAGGCGGCGTTATTCTCCGCAGGCCCCGGCAGGAAACGATCGATCCAGCCGAAGTGCGCCTTCACGCGCTTGCGCGGCCACAGCTCAGACGGCATGCCCATCGCATCCCCCAACGCCTGCCCGTAAAGAGCACCGAGAACACGTTCTTGTTTCATTTAACTTCCCCTTGTGTCAGCGCGGTATCGCCATCAACCACCTCAATTGCGGTGATCTCTTTATCCGATTCGCGGAAAAACAGCATAAACAGCACGGCAATCACGGCAATCATGATCCCGCCGAATGCCCACATTCCGGCCCAGTTGAAGGTCAGCCCGTTCACCGGCTCTTTGTATGCGAACATTTTTTCCATCATCACGCCGCCCAGGCGGTAGCCCAGCAGGCTACCAAAGCCCTGACAGCACAGCGTAATCAGGCCCTGCGCCGCGGTGCGCATATGCGCGGGCGCTTTTTTGTCCACGTAGATGTACGCGGTCACGTAATAGAAGTCGTAGCTCACGCCGTGCAGCAGAATGCCGAGGAACAGCAGGGCGTAGGTGAAGTATTGCTCCGCGCCGCCGTAAACGAAAAAGCCGTAGCGGATGGCGGCGGTAATCAGGCCCAGTAGTAAGACCTTCTTAATACCAAAGCGTTTGGTAAAGAACGGCAGGGCGAGCATAAAGAAGATTTCGGAGAACTGGCCGAGGGTCATCCAGCCGGTGGCGTTTTTCATCCCCACTTCGGTGAGATAGCCGTTGGCGAAGATGTAGTAGAAGGCCAGCGGCATGGCGAACAGGAACGAGCAGAAGAAGAACACCAGGAAGTTCTTGTCGCGCAGCAGGATCAGCGCGTCGAGGCCGAGCATCACCTTGAAGTCCAGCTTGCCGGTGCTCTTCGGCGGCGTGTTCGGCAGGAACAGGGCAAACACGCCCAGCAGCGCGGAGCTGGCGGCGGTCATCAGCAGCGGAATGTTGGTATCCGAAATGTCGCTGTAGCCGAGCATCTGCGGCAGAAACCCGCAGGCGAGGCCGGAGGCGATCCAGCCGATGGTGCCCATCACGCGGATGCGCGGGAAGTCCGCTTCCACATCGTCCACGTTGGCGAAGGCGATGCTGTTGGTGAGCGCGATGGTCGGCATATAGGTCAGGGAGTAGATCAGCAGCAGCGGGAAGAAGGTGCTGAACTGGGTTTGCTGCGCGGCGAAGTACATCAAAATCGCGCCGGCGAACATCAGCACCGACAGCACCTTCTGGGCGGCGAAGAAGCGGTCGGTCAGCGAGCCGACGAGAATAGGCGAGAGGATCGCGGCGATGGCGGTACAGGCATAAGACCAGCCAATTTCTCCGGCGGTAAAGCCGCTTTTGCTCAGCCAGAGCCACAGCGGCACAAACCACGCGCCCCAGATAAACCATTCAACAAACATCATGAATGACAGTTGGACTTTCGTTTTCATTGTTTAATCCTGCATGTCAGAGAGGGTACGCCTTTAACATACCACTCAATAATACCTTTTAAATACCTTTGGCGTGAATGTATGACCGGTGTAACATTTTTGTTGTAAATGAATCGAGCCAGCAGATTGTGCTTAAAAAAGTTGCAGACGCTGGAAAATCTGTTAAGTCGGTACCAGGATTAGTCTGCCTGCACACTCCAGGCTTGGATCACACGCTCCGACCTCACGTCGGACTTACGGGAGCATCACTATGACTGATATTGCGCAGTTGCTTGGCAAAGACGCCGACAGCCTTTTACAGCATCGTTGTATGACCATTCCAGCCGACCAGCTTTACCTGCCTGGCCATGATTACGTTGACCGCGTGATGGTCGACAATAACCGCCCGCCTGCCGTGCTGCGAAACATGCAGACGCTCTATAATACCGGACGTCTGGCTGGCACAGGTTACCTGTCTATTCTGCCGGTTGACCAGGGCGTTGAGCACTCTGCGGGGGCCTCGTTTGCCGCCAACCCGCTCTATTTCGATCCGAAGAACATTGTTGAGCTGGCGATTGAAGCTGGCTGTAACTGCGTGGCGTCGACCTACGGCGTGCTCGCCTCCGTGTCCCGCCGTTACGCGCACCGCATTCCGTTCCTCGTGAAGCTGAACCACAACGAAACCCTGAGCTATCCAACCGAATATGACCAGACCCTGTACGCCAGCGTCGAGCAGGCGTTCAACATGGGCGCGGTGGCGGTTGGGGCAACCATCTACTTCGGCTCCGAGCAGTCGCGCCGTCAGATTGAAGAGATCTCTGCGGCGTTTGAGCGCGCGCACGAGCTGGGCATGGTGACGGTGCTGTGGGCCTATCTGCGTAACGAAGCGTTCAAAAAAGACGGCGTGGATTACCACGTATCCGCCGACCTGACCGGGCAGGCTAACCATCTGGCGGCCACCATCGGCGCGGATATCGTGAAGCAGAAAATGGCCGAGAATAACGGCGGGTATAAGGCGGTGAACTTCGGGTACACCGACGACCGCGTCTACAGCAAGCTGACCAGCGATAACCCTATCGACCTGGTGCGCTATCAGCTGGCGAACTGCTATATGGGCCGCGCGGGGCTGATTAACTCCGGCGGCGCGGCGGGCGGCGAAACCGACCTGACCGATGCGGTGCGCACGGCGGTGATCAATAAACGCGCGGGCGGCATGGGGCTGATCCTCGGCCGTAAGGCGTTCAAAAAGTCGATGGCCGACGGCGTGAAGCTGATTAACGCGGTGCAGGATGTGTACCTGGATAAGAAGGTTACTATCGCCTGAGCAGGCGGCCCGCCTCGTGCGGGCCGTTTTAATGAGGCTACACAGCGCGGAAGACTAGCGGGTTAATAGCCAGCGGGCGGTGTGTTCATCGGTCACCAGGCCATTGATCCACTTGCCTTTTAATGCCGCCAGAATGGCCGGGCGTTTGTCCTCGCCGCAGGCCGCCGCAATGCGCGGGCAGGGATTCTGGCGAATATCGTAGCTGGTGATCAGGCTGTTGATCAGGGTATCGACGACCTGGCCTTCAGCGTCAATAAAGCGGCCAAGAATTTCCCCCACCCCGCCGTGAGCGGTTAATTCATCAAGCTGGGCCCGATTGATAAACCCGTCTTTGAAGATCGGGCTTTGCACGCCCAGGGCGCCAATACCGACAAAAATCACATCGGCTTCCTGCGCCGCCGACGAAACGTTGTGAAACAGACGGGTGCCGCACCACAGCTTGTGCTCTTCGCGAGATTGCGCGTAGCGTGGGGCGGGCCACTGATAATATTTGCCCTGGATTTTACTCGCCAGCAGCAGGGGCACATCGTCGTAATAGTTACACTGCCCGTGCTCGTTCATGGCGCTGATCAGCGCCACGCACCGGCTGTTCGGGCTGTCAAAATCGATGCGTTTGATGGTTTTTTTCAGCGTCAGACCGGAGCCAATCCCCACCACCCTGCGCGCGTCGCCCTGTAGGTAGCGGGCCATCAGCTGATAGCAGCCGAACGTCACCGCATCCAGCGTGCTCTCGCTGCTGTAGACGGGCACGATGGTGCAGTCGCTGAGCTGGTACTTCTCCTGCAACAGCTGTGCATAGTCAAGGCAGTGAGCGACAGGGTGATGCAGCCCTATTGAGACAATGCCTTCTTCCTTGGCGGCGGCCAGCAGACGCTGCACAACGGGTCTTGATGTCCCAAGCTGGCTGGCAATTTCGCTCTGGTTTAACCCGGTGACGTAATACATCCATGCGGCTCTGACCTTCTGATCCAGCCTGATGTCATCTTCTTTGCTCACGCTTTGCTGCCTCGATAGTAGGGCCTAATGCCTGACCGATAAGGCGCCATTCTGGCGGCTGCTCAGCGGGGAGGCAAGTGTTTTGCTCGTAATTGGTCATTTGTAATTTTTATGGGCATTTGTTCTTTTGTGATCTAACGCTCTTAATTTACACAAATGATTAACTACAGTGCTTACATAACCTCACAGGAGAGCAGAACAATGCACAAGCAAAATACCTGGCTTCACATCGGATTAGGATCTTTCCACCGGGCGCATCAGGCGTGGTACTTACATCGCCTGATCGCCGCAGGCGACACCCGCTGGCATATCGCGGCGGGTAATATTCGTAACGATGCCGAGAACGTGGTGCAGGCGCTGGCGGCTCAGCAGGGGCGCTATGTGCTGGAAACCGTCAGCCCGGCGGGGGAGCGCGAATACGAAGAGATCGCCTCTATTCAAAAACTGCTGCCGTGGCAGGCGGATCTCCAGCCGCTGATCGCCGAAGGTGCCAGCCCGCAGACCAAAGTGATCGCCTTTACCGTGACGGAAGGGGGCTACTACCTGAACACTCACCATAAGCTGGAGGTGACCAACCCGGATCTGGCAGGCGACTTGCAGGGTGCCTGCAACACCATCTACGGCACGATCGCCCGCATTCTTGAAGCGCGTATGGCTAACGGTGCCGGGCCGTTAACCCTGCTGAACTGCGATAACGTGCGCCATAACGGCGAGCGCTTCCACGACGGGCTGGTGGAGTTTTTACACCTGACCCGGCGGCAGGCGGTTATCGACTGGCTGCGCGTTAACGCTACCTGCCCGAACACGATGGTCGACCGCATTACGCCGCGCCCGGCCGCCGATCTTCCGGCGCGAATTAAAGCGCAAACCGGCATCGACGATCGCGTGCCGGTGATGGGTGAAACCTTTATCCAGTGGGTCATTGAGGACAACTTCCGCGACGCGCGCCCGGCGCTGGAAAACGTCGGCGTGGAGCTGGTGGAATCGGTCATTCCCTACGAAGAGGCGAAGATCCGCATCCTTAATGCGTCCCACAGTTGCATCGCCTGGGCGGGAACGCTCATCGGCCAGCGCTATATCCATGAAAGCACGCTCACCGATTTCATCTATCAGATAGCCGATCGCTACGTGACGGAAGATGTTATCCCAAGCCTTGGCGATAACGGCATCGATTTACCCCTCTATCGCGACGTGGTGCTTAAGCGCTTCACCAACCCCTACATTCAGGATACCAACCAGCGGGTCGCGGCCGACGGATTTTCCAAGATCCCGGCGATGATCGCGCCAACCCTGCGGGAATGTTATCAGCGCGGCGCCCGCCCGGAGGCCACCGCCATGCTGCCGGCGCTGTTCTTCGTCTTTATGCAGCAGTGGCATCTCGGCAAACTGCCTTATGAGTACCAGGACGGCATCCTGGACGCGGACGCGGTGCACGCCATATTCGAGGCGGCCGATCCTGTTGCGGTATATGCCGGGGATAAAGCCCTGTTTGGCGATCTGTGCGAGCGGGCGGATTTTGTTGCGCTCATGCGCGAGAAGATTGCCGCCGTCAATACGCTTATCGGTTAAGGAGGCGCTATGTATCTTGGCATCGATCTGGGCACCTCAGAAGTTAAAGCGCTGGTCATTGACGAAAACAACGACATCGTCGTTAGCCACAGCGCGCCGCTGACTATCCAGCGGCCGCATCCCCACTGGTCGGAACAATCTCCCGAGGCCTGGTGGGAGGCGACGGAATACCTGATGGCGACCCTGCGCGAGAAGTGCGGCCATCACTGGCAGGCCATTAAGGCCATCGGCCTCTCCGGGCAGATGCACGGCGCGGTGCTGCTGGATGAAAAGGGCGATACCCTGCGCCCGGCCATCCTGTGGAATGACACCCGCAGCGCGCAGGAGTGCGCTGAGCTGGAAGAGATCGCCCCCGAGCTGCATCAGGTGGCCGGTAACCTGGCAATGCCCGGTTTTACCGCGCCGAAACTGCTGTGGGTGCGTCGGCATGAGCCGCAGATCTTCGCGAAAGTGGCCAGTGTGCTGCTGCCCAAAGATTATCTGCGTTTCAAAATGACCGGCAAAAAAATCTCCGATATGTCCGATGCGGCAGGCACCCTGTGGCTGGACGTCGGCAAGCGCGACTGGTCCGACGCGCTGCTGCAAAAATGCGGCTTATCCCGCGAAAATATGCCCAGCCTGGTAGAAGGCTGCGACGTGTCGGCCACCCTCGATCCTGACATTGCCGAACGTTGGGGTTTGCACGCCTCGGTGGTGGTGGCGGGGGGCGGGGGTGATAACGCCGTCAGCGCTATCGGCGTGGGGGCGGTATCGCCGGGCGATGCGTTTATCTCGCTCGGCACCTCGGGGGTGCTGTTTGTGGTGACGGACGCCTACCGCCCTGCGCCGCAGTCGGCCGTGCATGCCTTTTGCCATGTGCTGCCCAACCTGTGGCATCAGATGAGCGTCATGCTCAGCGCGGCCAGCTGCCTTCAGTGGTTTTGCCGTCTGGTGGGCACCACTGAGGCTGACCTGCTGGAAGAGATAGCTCAGCTTTCGGAGGCTGAAAAAGCCGCCGCCCCGCTGTTCCTGCCCTATCTCTCCGGGGAGCGAACCCCGCACAACGATCCCGACGCCCGTGGGATGTTCTGGGGGCTAACCCATGCCAGCCAGCGGCCCGCCATGGGCTACGCGGTGCTGGAGGGGGTCAGCTTCGGCATGGCCGACGGGCTGCGCGTCCTCCAGGAGAGCGGTACCCGGGTAGAACAGTGCTCGCTGGTGGGCGGCGGGGCCAGAAGTCCGTTCTGGGCGCAGCTGCTGGCGGACATTCTGGACATGCCGGTTATGACCCACAAAGGCGGCGAGACCGGCGGGGCGCTGGGGGCCGCGCGGCTGGCATGCCTGGCCGCCGGTAAACCGCTGGCTGCGGTATGCGAAAAACCGGAAGTGCATAAAATCTGGCGCAGCGACCCGGCGCGACACGCCGCTCTGATGCAGCGCTATCAACAATTCAAAACCCTCTATCAAAACGACCTGAACTATCGAACTCACTAATTTATAAAAAACGCCCTCTGGCACTAGTGCCAGAGCGGTGCCCTGTACCCTACAGAAGAGGTCAATATGTCGTTAAACACGAAACAATGGCTGGGGTTACCCCTGAGCCTGGTCTGGGGATATATCGCCATCGCCGTTTTTATGACCGGGGATGGCTTTGAGCTGGCGTTTCTCTCCCATTACATTAAATCGCTCGGGTTTACCCCTGCCCAGGCCTCAATGGCCTTTACCCTCTATGGCCTGGCGGCAGCGCTGTCGGCGTGGGTTTCTGGCGTGGTAGCAGAGATCATTACCCCGCAAAAGACCATGCTGATTGGCTTTGTGCTGTGGTGCATTTTTCACGTGCTGTTTATGGTCTTTGGCCTCGGCCACGCTAACTACGCGCTGATTTTGCTCTTTTACGGCCTGCGCGGCCTGGCCTATCCGCTGTTCCTCTACGCGTTTATCGTCGCCATCGTTCATAACGTGCGCAGCGACAACACCAGCGCGGCGCTGGGCTGGTTCTGGGCTGTTTACTCAATCGGCATCGGCGTTTTCGGCAGCTATATCCCCAGCTTCACCATCCCGCTGATCGGGGAAATGGGCACCCTGTGGCTATCGCTGCTGTTCTGCGGCATCGGCGGGATCATTGCGCTGGTCTCCCTGCGCAACATCAACACCCCGCGCCATATGCTCAATCTCACCACCCGGGAAAAATTCAGCGAGCTGGGGCGCGCCGCCACGCTGCTCTACACCAACCGCAGCATTTTGCTCTCCAGTATTGTGCGCATCATTAACACGCTGTCGCTGTTTGGCTTTGCGGTGATTATGCCGATGATGTTCGTTGACGAGCTGGGCTTTACCACCTCTGAGTGGTTGCAGGTGTGGGCGGTCTTCTTCTTTACCACCATCTTCTCCAACGTTTTCTGGGGCGTGCTGGCCGAAAAAATGGGCTGGATGAAAGTGGTGCGCTGGTTTGGCTGTCTGGGTATGGCGGCATCAAGCCTGGCCTTCTATTACATCCCGCTTCACTTCGGGCACAACTTTGCCATGGCGCTGATACCGGCCATTGCGCTGGGGATTTTTGTCGCAGCCTTCGTGCCGATGGCGGCGGTCTTCCCGGCGCTGGAGCCGAGGCATAAGGGGGCAGCCATCTCGGTTTATAATCTCTCTGCCGGGCTGTCGAACTTCCTGGCCCCGGCCATTGCGGTGGTGCTGCTGCCGTATTTCAGCACGATTGGCGTGGTGATCGCCTACACGCTGCTCTACATTCTGGCCTTCGTGCTGTGTCCGTTTATACGGGTCGATCAGCCGGGGTTTACTTCCCAGCGCCTGCCCGAACGGGATATCGCCCTCGAATCCACTGAATAACCTACCAAAAGGTAAGCGCAGATCCCCGGGGATGGCACCGGTCTGATGCATCCCGCTCTGCGCTTACCCCCCTCCCGATCCAGCTCACAGTTCGTTGCGTTTTTGTGAAAATTGTCACGCAGAGTCGTGCGTATGCCCAAAAAATAGCCATCCTATAGCGATGAATGTCTAAGGACGCGTTGCTTTTTTGTGCTTAGATTGGATATTGAAACATCTTTTTAATTACATAGAACCTCTTTGCCAGGCGATGAAATCGAAGAATTTTATCGTCGAAGCGTGAATTATTATGCCGTTCTAAGGACTTTTCATGAAAATAGAATCCGTAAACGTCACCGTCTTCCAGTACCCGACGCGGCGCGTATCCGACAGCGCCGGGCATTCGCATCCGGGGCCGGAGAGCATGGCTAAAATGGCGATGCTCACGATTACCGCAGACGATGGCACCAAAGGGTATTCCTTCGCGCCGCCGGAAGTGGTGCGCCCCTTTGTGGTGAACACCTTCTTTCGTAAAGTGCTGGTCGGCCAGGACGCGTTCAACCGCGAGCGTATCTGGCAGGATCTGGCGCACTGGCAGCGCGGGAGCGCGCATCAGCTGACCGAGCGCGCGCTGGGCTTTGTGGAGCAGGCGCTGTGGGATCTGATTGGTCGCAGGCTCAATATGCCGGTGTGGAAACTGCTTGGCGGCTACCGCGACAGGGTGCCGGCCTACGGCAGCACCATGTGCGGCGACGATCTGCCGGGCGGATTATCCACGCCGGACGAGTACGCCAGCTTCGCCGAAACGCTGGTGGCGCGCGGCTATAAGGCCATCAAGCTGCACACCTGGATGCCGCCGGTCTCTTTTGCGCCGAACCCCAAAATGGATATCAAAGCCTGCGCCGCCGTGCGTGAAGCGGTGGGCCCGGATATCGATCTCATGATCGACGGCTACCACTGGTACAGCCGCGCCGAGGCGCTGTGGATCGGCAAAGAGCTGGAAAAACTCAGCTTCGCCTGGTTCGAGGAGCCGATGGAAGAAGAGAGCATGTCCTCTTACGCCTGGCTGGCGGAAAACCTGTCGATTCCGATTATCGGGCCGGAAAGCCTGGGCGGAAAACACCACAGCCGCGCCGACTGGGTCAAAGCCGGGGCGTGCGACATTCTGCGCGCGGGCGCGAACGGCGTGGGCGGGATCTCCCCGACGCTGAAGGTCGCCAATCTTGCGGAGGCGTTCGGCATGGATTGCGAAGTCCACGGCAACGGCGCGGCAAGCCTTGCGGTGATTGGCGCCATCAAAAACTGCCGCTGGTACGAACGCGGCCTGCTGCACCCGTTCCTGGATTACGACGAACCGGCCGCGTATCTGCACAGCCTGGTCGATCCGATGGATGACGACGGCATGGTCAGCCTGCCGACCCGCCCGGGACTGGGCGAAGACATTAATTTTGCATATATCGAAGCCAATACCGTCAGCCACGACTGACAGATAAAAACGTACCCTACAGGCGATATATACATGAAACGATCTCCCTTAGCCGGGGCGTGCCTGCTCGCGCTCTCGCTGATGATGGGGAGCGGGGCGACGTACGCGAAAACGCCGCCCGATCAGCTCATCATCGGCATGAATATGAACAACCTCCTGACCCTCGATCCGGCGGCGATGACCGGCAACGAAGTGGTCGGCATTGTGGTTAACCTCTACGACTCGCTGGTGGAGCTGGATCCCAACGAACTCACCAACGTGCGGCCCGCGCTGGCGACGTCCTGGGATATTGCCCCGGACGGCAAAACCCTGACCTTCCACCTGCGTGACGACGTGACCTTCCACTCCGGCAACCCGCTGACCGCCGAGGACGTGGTCTGGTCGATGCGCCGCCTGCTGCACCTCAACCTCGCTCAGGCATCGGTGTGGAAATCCTACGGGTTTTCCAAAAAGAACATCGATAACCAGATCAGCGCCCCGGATGCCTATACCGTGCAGATTGTGCTACCGAAGCCTAACGATCCGCAGCTGGTGATTTACTCCCTCGGCGCGCTTGGCAACCTGGGCGTGCTCGACAGCAAAACGGTGTCGCAGCACGCGGTCAACAACGACTGGGGCAACCGCTGGCTCACCACCAACGAGGCCGGGTCGGGCCCGTTTATGCTCGAAACCTGGCAGGCCAAAGACGTGCTGAGGATGCAGCGCAACCCGCACTACTGGCGCGAAGCGCCCAAGATGAGCCGCGTGGTGCTGCGCCATTTCCAGGAGTCGCAAACCCTGCGCCTGATGATTGAGAAGGGCGATCTCGACATCGCCAACAGCATGGCGGTATCGGACATCAACGCCCTGCGCAAAGACCCGCAGCTGACCGTTGAGGCGGTGCAGAAGGGGACGGTGTACTACGTGGCGATGAGCATGAAGGAGGCGCACTTCGCCAACCCGAAGGTGCGCGAAGCGGTGCGTTATCTGATTGACTACCAGGGGATCAACAAGGCGCTGATGCCGGGGTATGGCGTGCTGCACCAGCGTCCGATCAAGGCGGGGATGCCCTCCACGCTCCCGGATCCGGGCTATAGGCTCGATATCCCGCGCGCCAAAAAGCTGCTGGCGGAAGCGGGCTACCCGGAGGGCTTTGATACCACCCTGCGGGTGCTGGCGGATCAGCCGTTTCTCAACATCGCTATTGCCGTACAGTCGACGCTGATGCAGGCGGGCATTAACGCCAAAATCATCACCGGCACCGGGAATCAGATATACGGCGCGATGCGCGAGCGTAGGTTCGACATGCTGGTCGGGCGCGGGGGCAGCGGGGTTGAGCCCCATCCGCACTCCAGCCTGCGCGCGCTGGTCTATAACCCGGACAACAGCGACGAGGCGCGGCTCACCAATTTCCAGGGCTGGCGCACCAGCTTCTACGATAAGCCGCTTAACGCGATGATCGACAACGCCCTGCTGGAGCGCGATCCGCAGAAACAGATCGCCGACTATCAGCAGATTCAGGTGCGCTACGACGAACTGATCCCGGCGATGGTTCCCCTGTCGCAGATGGTCGATTCGGTGGTGGTGCGTAACGAGGTGAAGAACTTCCAGTCGCACCCGTCGGCGACGACCTTCCTGCGCGACGTCTATAAAACCGGAGGTGACAAATGAGCGTAGCGATCCTCTCTCCCGGCTCACGTACCCGGCGCTTCTCAAAGCGGCTGACCCAGGTGCTGATCACGCTCTTCGGCCTGCTGCTGCTGACCTTTTTTATCGGTCGCGTAATGCCCGTCGATCCGGTGCTGGCGATTGTCGGCCCGGATGCCGACCACAGCACCTACCAGCAGGTTTATCACCAGCTCGGGTTCGATCGGTCTCTGCTGGCCCAGTTCGGCATTTATCTCAGCAACCTGCTGCACGGTGATTTAGGCAACGCGCTGCTGACCGGCAAGCCGGTGCTGGACGACATACTGCGCGTCTTCCCGGCGACGCTGGAGCTGGCGACGATGGCGATTATCGTCGGCGCGGGGCTCGGTATTCCGCTCGGCGTGCTGGCGGCGGCGCGTCGCAACAGCCTGTCCGATTACGTGGTGCGTATCATCAGCCTGGCGGGGTACTCCACGCCGATCTTCTGGGTCGGGATGATGGGGCTGCTGCTGTTCTACGCCTGGCTCGGCTGGGTGGGCGGCGCAGGGCGGCTCGATCTGGGGCTGGACGGCATCGTGCCGCGCCGCACCGGACTGATGACCGTCGATGCGCTGCTGGCGGGCAATAGCGCGGTGTTCTGGAACGCCATTAACCATCTGGTGCTGCCCGCGTCGCTGCTCGGCTTTCACTCGCTGGCCTACATCAGCCGCATGACCCGCAGCTTTATGCTCGCGCAGCTGTCGCAGGAGTTCATCATCACCGCGCGGGTAAAAGGCTTAACCGAGCGTCAGGTGATCTGGAACCACGCGTTTCGCAACATCCTCGTGCAGCTGCTGACGGTGGTGGCGCTAGCCTACGGCTCGCTGCTGGAAGGGGCGGTGCTGATTGAAACTGTCTTCTCCTGGCCGGGCTTTGGCTCGTATCTGACCGGCAGCCTGCTGCTGGGGGATATGAACGCGGTGATGGGCTGCGTGCTGCTGGTAGGGGCGATCTTCGTGATGCTCAACCTGCTCTCCGACATGCTGTATCAACTCTTTGACCCGAGGACGAAATCATGACCGTTTCTCTGGATACACCGCGGGGGGCGGGGCAGTCCGAAAGCCGCCAGCGTATCCAACGCACGCTCAGCCGTTCCGCCGGTTTTATCGGCAAGATGGCGCGTAACCCGCTCACCGCCATCGGCGGCGGGATTATCCTGCTGCTGCTGATTGTCGCCGCCTTCGCGCCACTGATTGCGCCCTATAACCCGCTGGTGCAGGACCTGAACAACGCGCTGGTGGCCCCGAACGCGCAGCACTGGTTCGGCACCGACGAGTTTGGCCGGGATATCTTCAGCCGCCTGGTCTACGGCTCGCGCATCACGCTGTATATCGTGCTGCTGGTCTCCGTTACCGTGGGGCCGCTCGGGCTGCTGCTCGGCGTCACGGCGGGCTATTTTGGCGGCAGGGTCGACGCGGTGCTGATGCGCGTCACTGATATCTTTATCTCCTTCCCGAGCCTGGTGCTGGCGCTGGCCTTTGTCGCGGCGCTCGGGCCGGGGCTGGAGCACGTGGTGATTGCCATTACGCTCACCGCCTGGCCGCCGATTGCCCGTCTGGCGCGCGCCGAAACGCTCTCTCTGCGCCAGGCCGATTTTATCTCCGCCGTGCGGTTGCAGGGCGCGTCTGCGCCGCGCGTGCTGTGGCGGCATATCGTGCCGCTGTGCCTGCCGTCGGTGATTATCCGCATCACCATGAACATGGCGGGGATTATTTTGACTGCCGCCGGACTCGGTTTTCTCGGCCTCGGCGCACAGCCGCCGGAGCCGGAGTGGGGGGCGATGATCTCCAGCGGGCGCACCTACATGATGGAGTGCTGGTGGGTGGTGACTATTCCGGGGCTGGCGATCCTGATCAACAGCCTGGCGTTCAACTTCTTAGGAGATGGCCTACGTGACATCCTCGATCCTCGCAGCGAATAACCCCTTGCTCGACGTGCGCGATCTCCACGTCGATTTTATCAACGGCGGCGCGGTCACCCACGCGGTCCGCGGAGTCTCCTTCCAGCTTGGCCGGGAAAAGCTGGCGATTGTCGGGGAGTCAGGCTCCGGTAAATCCACCGTCGGGCGGGCGCTGCTGCGCCTGCATCCGGCGAAAGCGCAAATCAGCGCTACGCGGATGCAGTTTGGCGACGTCGATCTGCAAAACGTCAGCGAAGCGCAGATGCGCGCCGTTCGCGGCAGGCGGATCTCTATGATTATGCAGGATCCGAAATACTCCCTGAACCCGGTGGTGTGCGTGGGCGACCAGATTGCCGAGGCCTGGCTGACCCATCATCCGGGGCGAAAGGCCGAGGCGAAGGCCAAAGTGCTGGAGATGCTCGACGTGGTGCGCATCCGCCAGCCGGAGCGGGTTTACCGCCTCTATCCGCATGAGATTTCCGGCGGGCAGGGGCAGCGCATCATGATCGCCATGATGCTCATCACCGACCCCGAGCTGGTGATTGCCGATGAGCCAACCTCCGCGCTGGACGTGTCGGTGCGGCTACAGGTGCTGGGGCTGCTCGACGACTTAGTGCAGTCCCGCGGGCTGGGGCTTATTTTTATCAGCCACGACATCAACCTGGTGCGCAGCTTCTGCGACCGGGTGCTGGTGATGTATGCCGGGCGGGTGGTGGAGTCTATCGCCGCAAAAGATCTGCATAACGCGCAGCACCCCTACACGCAGGGCTTAATCAGCGCGCTGCCGGAAATTAACCATCGTCGCCCGACGCTGCCGGTCTTGCAGCGCCAGGCCAGCTGGCTGACCGAGTAAGGAGCAGAGATGATCGAGATTAACCACCTCAACCTGGCGTTCGGCGAGGGCGAGAAGCGCAATCAGGTGCTGGATGACGTGAACATTCGCGTGCAGGCAGGGGAGATCTACGGGCTGGTGGGCGAGTCCGGTTCGGGGAAAACCACGGTACTGAAGTGCCTGGCCGGGCTGTTTACCCACTGGGACGGCGAGCTCGCCATTGACGGCAAACCGCTGGAGAAACGCATCAGCCGGGCGCGCTGTCGTCGGGTGCAGATGGTGTTTCAGGATCCCTATGGCTCGCTTCATCCCCGGCATACTATCGGCGATATTCTGGAAGAGCCGCTGCACATTCACGGCATCAAAGACCGGGATCGGCGGGTGCATACCCTGCTGGATAAGGTGGGGCTTAACCGGGCGTTTCGCGATCGCTACCCGCATCAGCTTTCGGGCGGCCAGCGCCAGCGCGTGGCGATCGCCCGGGCGTTGATTCTGGAACCACAGGTTCTGCTGCTGGATGAACCCACCTCGGCGCTGGACGTGTCGGTGCAGGCGGAAATTCTTAACCTGCTGGCGGAGCTTCAGCGCGAGTCAAACCTGACCTATCTGATGGTGACGCACGATTTAGGCGTGATAGCGCACCTGTGTCAGAAGGTGGCGGTGATGCAGTACGGTAAGATCCTCGAAAGCCTGACCGTGGACGCGCTGGTGGCCGGGCAGGCCAAAACGGAGTATACGCAGATGCTGGTGAACGCCAGCCAGCGGTATTCCCGCGAGATGGCGCGGGAGGTGGCGGTGTATTAGAGTTGGGGGTTGCCCGGAGAAATGTGGACACGAAATCATTCCCTCGCCCCTCTGGGGAGAGGGTCAGGGTGAGGGGAACATACGGCTCTGGTGGTCATTCCGTTCACCTTACGTTAACTGCTTCTCTGTCACCACAATACGTGTGAACGTGCCATGGGGGCTCGCCGCCGCCCCCCTGGCAACCCGGGCTCCCGGCAAGAAAATCGTCGCTTCGCGATTCCCTCAGCTTATTCCTTCAGGCTATCGGGTCGGGCACCAGCCTGCATCCATGCAGGCTATGCCCTCTCGGCGCGTCCATGCGCCTCGCCCCGGCATTACGGAAACGCTTCGGCGATTTTCAGCCGGACCAGGGTGCCATTTGCAGGTACTGGAGTCGCTGGGATAGTTCCCTCTCCCTGTGGGAGAGGGTCAGGGCGAGGGGCTCACGCGCTGCAATACTTCTTCTTAATCACTACCGCAATTGTCCCCAC